>JAVEDE010000078.1 GCA_030841105.1 Pyrinomonadaceae bacterium | reverse complement strand
TCGGAGTAACGAGGAATTGCGGGCAGGATGCCCGCGCTCCCAGCTTAGTTCGAGTGCAGGACCGGCTACCGGTTCTGAATTTTGTCGCCTTACTGCGCAATAGATTTTGCGCAGCTACTTCTTCAGCCAGCCGAACAATCCGTGGACAATCGTTTCGCGGTTCTCTTCGTAAATTGCGCGGGTCAGCGGAATGCCCATGGGACAAGCCTTGATGCAGTTTTGCGCGTTACCGCAATTGGTGATGCCGTCGTCGCCCATGATGCCTTCGAGTCGCTCGTCGCGCGTCATCCGCCCCGACGGGTGCATGTTCTGGTAGCGCACCTGCGCGATGGCCTGCGGGCCGATGTACTGGTCTTCGTCGTACTGCGGGCAGGCTTCGAGACAGCAGCCGCACGTCATGCAACGCGAGTAGGCGTAACGCTCGGCCACCTCGTCCTGCGTCATCTTGGGGCCGGGGCCGAGGTCGTGCGTGCCGTCAATCTCGATCCACGCCTTGACCTGCTTCAAGTGCTCGAACATGCGCGAGCGATCAACGGCGAGGTCGCGCACGTTCGGAAACTTCGTCATCGGCTCTAAGGTGATCGGCTGCTCCAACTGATCCACGAGCGCGGAGCACGACTGCCTGACCTTGCCGTTGATGATCATCGTGCAGATGCCGCAGACCTGTTCCAGACAGTTCATGTCCCAGACGACAGGGGTCGTTCGCGTGCCGTCTTTGGTGACGGGGTTCTTCTGGATGTCCATCAGGCACGAGATGATGTTGAGATTGGGGCGATAGGGGACGCGAAACTCTTCCCAACGCTGCGGGGCGTCGGGGCGGTCGCGCCGCTTGATGCGAATCTCGACGAACTTCTGCGCCCGCTGCTCGTCCGGCGCGGGCGTGTACGACTTGTCGCCCGTCGTCCCCGTGCTGTGTGTGTGATTGGTGTGTGCGCTCATAGCTCGTCTGATTTACCCCCCGCGTCTTCGATTGATTTACCGCGTTCGCCGCGCGTCTCGGCCTCGCCGTGATTCACGTCAACGACCTGCTCTTTGTCCTGCGTCCACACGACCGGCGCACTCAAGTCCTTCGGCTTCTGCTCCCAGCCTTCGACGGGAACTTGCTCCGCGCCGTCCTTCGTCGGCAGACCGGAAGCCGCAGCCTGAGCGGCGACTGCGCCCGTCGCAGTCTTTTGATCCTGCTTGCCCTTGCTGTAGTCGCGTTTGCGCGGGACGATCAAAGACACGTCAACCTCTTCGTAAGAGAGCACCGGCCCTTCGCCGGAATACTCGGCGATGGTGGTCTTGAGGAAACGCTCGTCGTCGCGGTTGGGGAAGTCGGGCTTGTAGTGCGCGCCGCGCGACTCGTCGCGGGCGAGCGCGCCGAGCGTGATGACGCGCGCCAGTTGCAGCATGTTCCAGAGTTGGCGCGCGTGCGGCACGGCCATCGTCGCCCACATGTTCGAGTCGCTGATCGATATGCGCTTGTAGCGTTCGATGAGTTCGAGCAACTTGTTGTCGGTCGCTTTCAAGCGGTCGTTGTAGCGCACGACCGTCACGTTGTCGGTCATCCACTTGCCCATCTCTTCGTGAATGATGTGCTGGTTCTCGCCGCCCGACTGCTTGAGCAGGTCGTCGTTGAAGCCCTGTTGCAGTTTCAACTCGTCGTCGTAAATCTTCGAGCCGTCCGCGCCGTTGCGCTCGACGTTCTCGGCGTATTCAAGCGCGGCGGGCGCGGCGATGAAGCCGCCGTAGACGCAACTGACGAGCGAGTTCGCGCCGAGACGGTTCGCGCCGTGAATCGAATAGTCGCACTCTCCGGCCGCGAGCAAGCCGGGGATGTTCGTGCGCTGGTTGGCATCAACCCAGAGGCCGCCCATCGAATAATGAACGCCCGGAAAAATCCGCATCGGCACATGGCGCGGGTCGTCGCCGACGAACATCTCGTAGATTTCGAGGATCGCGCCGAGCTTGCGGTCGAGCGTCGCGGCGTCAATGTGCGTGAGGTCGAGATAGACCTGATTCTCGCCGCCGACGCCCATGCCGTCCAGACAGATTTGGAAGATCTCACGCGTCGCGATGTCGCGCGGGACGAGGTTGCCGTAGGCCGGATATTTCTCTTCGAGAAAATAGAGGCGCTCTTTTTCGGGAATGGACGCGGGCGCGCGCCGGTCGTTCTTCTGGCGCGGAACCCACACGCGCCCGCCCTCGCCGCGCGCCGACTCGGACATCAAACGCAGCTTGTCTTCGCCGGGGATCGAAGTCGGGTGGACTTGGATAAACTCGCCGTTCGCATACTTCGCGCCCTGCTGGTAACAGGCCGAGACGGCGCTGCCCGTGCAGACCATCGAGTTCGTTGACTTGCCGAAGATCAATCCGGGGCCGCCCGTCGCCATGATCACGGCGTCGGCGGGGAAGGCTTTGAGTTCGAGCGTGTGGCGGTTCATCGCGATGAGGCCGCGGCAAACTTGATGATCGTCTAAGACGAGCGAGAGCATCTCCCAGCCCTCGAACTTCCGCACCGTGCCCGCGACTTCGAAGCGGCGCACCTGCTCGTCGAGCGCGTAGAGAAGTTGTTGGCCGGTGGACGCCCCGGCAAAGGCCGTGCGGTGGTGCTTCGTGCCGCCGAAGCGTCGGAAGTCGAGCAAGCCCTCTTTGGTGCGCGAGAAGGGGACGCCCATGCGGTCGAAGAGGTAGATGATCGCCGGAGCCATCTCGCACATGGCCTTGGCGGGCGACTGGTTGGCGAGGAAGTCGCCGCCGTAGACCGTGTCGTCGAAGTGCTCCCACGTCGAGTCGCCTTCGCCCTTGGTGTTGACCGCGCCGTTGATGCCGCCCTGCGCGCAGACGGAGTGGGAACGCTTGACGGGCACGACCGAGAAGAGATCAACTTCGTGACCCGCCTCCGCGATCTTCATCGCCGCCGCGAGTCCGGCGAGGCCGCCACCGACAATCGCAATCTTGGTGCTTTTAGAAGTCGCCGCCATTAGTAAAGTAGTCCTCCCAGCAGCCCGCCGCGGTTTAAGAAAGCGAAGGTCACGTTAAGCCACAGGATGTAGAGCAACACGCCGAAGGCGATGCAGGCGTAGCCAGTGGCGCGTTGCGCGCGCTCGCCGATGACGATGCCCCAGTCAACCAAAAAGAGCCAGATGCCGTTGGCGAAGTGCCAGACGGTCGCAGCGATGCCGATGATGTAGATGATCAGGATCGGCAGCATCTCAAACTCGCGCTTGACGATGTCGTACGCCTCGCCCGGATGATGCGCGACCGACTTGTCGTTGAGGCCGGGGATCAGGCCGAAGCGGAAGTTGAGCAGGTGAAACAGGATGAAGAAGAAGAGGATGATCCCCGTCACGCGCTGGATCGTGTAGAACCAGTTGCGCGGGTAGGGGTAACTCAAATTGTTCGGCCGCGTCTCCCACGTGATGAACAGCCCGTAGACGGCGTGGTACAGCAGCGGGATGAAGATGAACGCGATCTCGATGAAGAGGACGTAGGGGATCGCCTGCAAGTCGGCGACGGCCTGATTGAAATCCGCCGCGCCGCGCTCGGGGTGCGCCGCCTTCGAGTTGGTGTAGAGATGTTCCAACAGAAACGCGCCGAGCGGGACGATGCCCGACAACTGGTGCAGCTTGCGCAGCACAAAAGTTCTACTCAGACGAACAGCCATAACTTAGGAGTGACCCCTTTCGTCGCTGGTTGACGCGCGGGAAGCGCGTGTCGCCGTTCGGAGGCGGGCGGAGCAGGAGCGCGTGGGTCGCGCCGGACGCTCAAAAATAGTTGGAACGCACATGATTATAAAGGGCGCGGCCAGAAATGCAATCGCCCGCGCTCCGCACGCCCCGCCGCCGCTTTGCGCCCGCCCGGCACACGGTTTGAGACTACGCCGGACGCTTCATGCTCCCGGCTTCGCGCCGCCCCGCTGCCCCGCCGCCGTCACTATTAAAAACGAGTCAGTATAGGCGGATGTTCATATAAGGTAAAATGAAAAAAGTTGCGCTTACAAATGAGTTATTCTTATAATACGGGTCATGCAGTTGGAAACTTTGAAAATCTTTTGCGATCTGGTGGAGACGAAAAGTTTGTCGCGGGCGGCCGAGCGGAATTTCGTCACGCAGTCGGCCGTGAGCCAGCAAGTGCGCGGGCTGGAGGAGAAGTTCAAGCGGCGTCTGCTCGAACGCATGCGCGGCGGCCGCGAGGTGGGGCTGACGGAGGAGGGCGAGGTCTTCTATCAGGAGAGCCGCCAGATCGTCAACGCCTACGCGCAACTCGAAGAGCGCATGCGGACGCTGACCGGAACTGTCAGCGGCACAGTGCACGTCGCCACCGTCTACAGCATCGGGTTGCACGAACTGCCCGCCGTCATCCGCCGTTTCATGGGCGAGCACCCGGAGGCGAAGATTGATCTCGAATACAGCCGCACGACGCGCATCGTCCGCGACGTGCTCGCGGGCACGGTCGAACTCGGCGTCGTCGCTTACCCGGAGAAGAAGCGCGGCCTCTCGATCATCCCTTTGGGCGGCGACCGCCTCGTCCTCATCTGCCCGCCCGGCCACCCGCTCGCCAAACACAAAAAGGTGCGCGCGCGCGATCTCAACAATCAGGACTTCGTGCTGTTCGAGCGCGACATCCCGACGCGGCGCGCGACCGACAAAATCATGCGCGCGCACGGCGTGACGTTGCGGCGCGTGGCGGAGTTCGACAACATCGAGACGATCAAGCGCGCGGTGGAGGTCGGCATCGGCGTGGCTATC
Organism: Pyrinomonadaceae bacterium; assembly: GCA_030841105.1. Classification (GTDB taxonomy): domain Bacteria; phylum Acidobacteriota; class Blastocatellia; order Pyrinomonadales; family Pyrinomonadaceae; genus JAIVJZ01. The sequence continues at coordinate 137,371 of JAVEDE010000078.1, read as the reverse complement.
GTGCCGAGTCCGAGCGTGATTGACGAGGCGCGGGTCGGGAGTCTGGCAGTCGTCGCGCTGGCCGAAGCAGAGTGGACGCGCTCGGTCGGCGTCATCTACCGCAGCGACCGCACGCTCGGCACGGCGGCGAAAAAGTTTATTCAACTGCTCAAGGAAAAGAAGTGACAACGAGCCGCGACGACGAGATCACTTCGATGCCGGCCGCGAAACTGTGCGCGCTCGTGCGGCGACGCGCGCTCTCGCCCGTCGAAATTTTGGAAGCGCACCTGCGCCGCGCCGAAACGTCGAACCCCGCCTTGAACGCGATTGTCACATTCGCGCCGGACGCAATCGCGCAGGCGCGCGCGGCGGAGCGTGCGGCGATGAAGGGCGACAGTCTGCCGCCGCTTCACGGACTGCCCGTGACGATCAAAGACACCATCGCCACGGCGAACTTGCGTTCGACGAGCGGCTCGCGCGTGCGCGCCGACTACGTGCCCGCCGAAGACGCACCGGCGGTCGCGCGTCTGCGCGCGGCGGGCGCAATCGTCTACGGCAAAACGAACACGTCCGAGTTAGCCATCGAGTACAACGCGGACAACCCCGTGTTCGGGCGCACCAACAACCCGCACGATCACGCGCTGACGCCGGGCGGTTCGAGCGGCGGGTGCGCGGCGGCGGTCGGCGCGTGTCTGTCGCCCGCGAGTCTGGGGAGCGACCTCGTGGGTTCGATTCGCATCCCGGCGCACTTCTGCGGCGTCGCGGGTCTGTTCCCCACGCCGGGGCGCGTCCCGCGCGGCGGCCACTACCCGCCGACCGAAGGCACGCTCGCCACAGGCGCGAGCCTCGGCCCGCTCGCGCGCACCGTTGACGATCTCGCGCTCCTCTTCGACGCCCTCACACGCGAAGACGGGGCGCGCGCCGTCTCACACGCCGACGAACTCAAACAGCCCGTCTCCGAAATTCAACTGCGCGGGCTACGCGTCGCCTGTTACGCGGACGACGCAGCGGTGCGTGTGACGGAAGAGACGGAGCGCGCCGTCCGGTCGGCCGCGCGCGCGTTGGCGGCGGCGGGGCTAGAGACGATTGACGCGCTACCGCCCGAGATCGAAGGAGCGTCCGACCTGTGGCTCGCGCTCTTTCCGCGCGCCGTCGCGGAGGTCGTGCGCGCGGAGTACGCGGGGCGCGAAGAGTTGGCGGGCGCGGCGGCGCGCGCGATCCTGCGGCGTGTTGAGACGGCATCCGACGCCGCGCGCGGAGACGACTTCGACGCGTGGGCGGAGCGCAGACGCCTGCGCGCGTCGCTGCTGGAACGGATGCGCGAGACGCCACTGTTGCTTGCGCCCGTCGGGGCGGTCGCGGCCTTCGCGCACGGCGCGCGTCAAGTCGAAGTCCGCGGCGAATTCGTCAACACGTTTCGCGCCTTCGGCTACGCGCAGGCGTGCAACGTGTTCGGTCTACCCGCCGCGTGCGTCCCCGCCGGTCGCACGCGCGCGGGGCTGCCCGTCGGCGTGCAGATCATCGGGCGGCCATTTGATGAACAACTCGTACTGGCCGCGGCGCGCATCGTCGAGGCGGCGCTCGGCGGGTGGCAACCACCTCCCGCGGCTCTTCCATCCGGCGGCGACAATCCGCTATAGTCTGCGCGCACAATCTACCGGCGACCCGCCGCTGTCACCCTTTAAGCATCTAGCTCAACTTCGGAGGCACACACATGGACTTCATTTTTCTGACCTTCTTTTTCATCATCGCCATCTTCCTGCTGGTCGTCGCCGCCAAGACGATCAAGATCGTCCCGCAGGCGACGGTGCTGCTCATCGAACGGCTCGGCAGTTTCAACCGCCTCGCCGGTAACGGCCTCAACATCATCATCCCGTTCCTCGACAAGCCGCGCGCCGTCTACTGGACGAACGTGCGCCCCGGCCTCACCTCGATTGACCTGCGCGAGCAGTACATAGACCTGCCGCCGCAGCCCGTCATCACGCGCGACAACGTGACCATCCACGTTGACTCGGTCGTCTACTGGCAGGTGATGGATCCGATCAAGGCCGTCTATGAAGTGACCGATCTCGTCGGCGGACTCGTGCAGTTGACCATTACGGGCATGCGCTCGGTGATGGGCGAGATGGACTTGGATCACACGCTCTCGTCGCGCGACCAGATCAACGCCAAGCTGCGCATCATTCTCGACGAAGCGACGGACAAGTGGGGCGTGAAGGTGACGCGCGTGGATGTGAAGAACATCAACCCGCCGGAGGACGTGCGCCTGACGATGGAGAAGCAGATGACGGCGGAACGCAACCGCCGCGCGCTCGTGCTGCAAGCAGAGGGCGACAAGCAGGCCGCCATCACGCGCGCCGAGGGCGAGAAGCAGGCTTCGGTGACGCGCTCGGAGGGCGAGAAAGAGTCTGCCATCCTGTCGGCCGAGGGCGCGGCGCAGGCGCGTCTGAAGGCGGCTGAAGCCGAGGCCGCAGCTATCGAGCGCATCGGTCAGGCAATGTTGAACCAAAGCGAGTCGGCGCAGTATCTCATCACGCAACGCTACATCGAGAGTTTCAAAGAGATGGCGCGCGGCAACAACACGAAAGTCATCTTCATGCCGATGGAAACTTCGGCGATGCTCTCCAGCGTCGGCGCGATCAAAGAGATGTTCGCGGAGACGGGCGAGCGCAACCAGCGCAAAAACGAAGGCAACAACCCGCCCCCGCCGCGCCAACTGCCGACGTAACCCCGCCGGGTCGAATTGCAGAAAAGAGACGCGCGCAGTTAAGCGCGAAGTTCAAATCTCTACAGCGCGGATTTCAAATCTCGAATTCGGGGCGTCCGCATCTTTCTCTCACGCGCCCGCGCCGGAGAGTGAGAGCATGTTTTTTCGACGCGCCCCTATCGCCGCCGGGTTCCTCACGGCCTAGCCCGGCATTCGCTGAACACACTTAAAGGCCGCTAATGAACGCCACGAACGGGTGGCCTGACGTGACGGGGGCGAGAGCGCGAAACCCCCGTCGCGTTCGGGCTGTTTTCCCGTACCGGAAATTGGCCGCATCTTCGACGGAGGTGAAACTTGTTCAGAAACGCATTGTTCAGAAACGCAGTAGTGTTGGCGACCGTAGCGTTGGCCTGTCTGGCCGTCGGCGTTCGGGCGAACGCTCAGGAACGCGACGCGCCCAAAGTGGAGATCGGCGGGCAGTTCACTTCTTTGGAAGTCAGGGTTCCGACCGAGTACGGCCTGTTTGGTTCAACCGAGCCGGGCGTCGGTGGTCGCATCGGCTACAACGTGACGGATTTCTTCGGCGTCGAAGCCGAACTGAATCTTTTCCCGCAACGCATCTCCACGGGAGGTATGAAGCAAGGGCAGTTCGGCGTCAAAGCGGGCAAGCGTTGGCGGAAGTTCGGGGTGTTCGCCAAGGTGCGCCCCGGCTTCGTCAGCTTCGATCAGGTGACTACGCCCGTCGGCACTGAAACATTCACCGCACAGAACGGGTCGGTGTTCGTCTACGATGTCTACGGGACTCGGCGGCGGACGCTGTTCTCGACGGACGTGGGCGTCGTCGTGGAGTTCTACCCGGCGCGCAAACTGCTCGTGCGCGTGGACGCGGGCGACACGATCACTCGCTACCGCGCGAAGGAAACACGTCTGCACAACGGCACGATCTTCCGCGACTTCCCGAACCACGTCACGCATAATTTCCAGATCACGACCGGCGTCGCCTACCGCTTCCTGAACCCCACAGGCGCGGACGAAGCGGAGCCGCCCGCGCCCACGCGCGGCACGCCGCGCTTCGAGGCGGGCATCCAGTACACGACGCTCGTCCTCAGCCTGCCGACGGAAATAGGCAACTTCTTTGGCTGCGGCTGCTCTGGGAAGACATCCCAACCCGCGCTCGGCGGTCGCCTCACCTTCAATCTCAACGACCACGTCGCCCTCGAAGGCGCGCTCGACTTCCTGCTCAAGGAAAACCTCGGCTCCCGCGTCACCTTCGGTAAGCAGATCACACAGGGACAGTTCGGCGTCAAGGCGGGTCGCCGCTTCGAGCGTTTCGGCATCTTCGGGAAGGCGCGCCCCGGCTTCCTGCACAATACGGACGTGCTGCAAGTGGTGGGCACGCGGTTGGAGACGCAGTTCTTTCCGGGAGAGACCGTCGTTGTCAGCGTGTTCGGTTTTAAGAACAAGACTTACTTCGAGATGGACTTGGGCGGCGTCGTCGAGTTCTACCCCTCACGCCGCGTCGTCACGCGCTTCGACATCGGCGACACCGTCATCCGTTACCGGGGACGCGTTCAGAATAGCTATGGTCTCCGCCAGTCGCTCATCATTCAGCCGGACGAGACACGGCACAATTTCCAGTTCACCGCGGGCGTCGGCTTCCGCTTTTAGACCGGACGCGCGGCGCACTTTACCGGGGTTGAAAATTTGAACCTCGACGGCCTAACCGTCTGTCCCGGCTTTCAACTCGTGACGCGACAGAGTTGTGTAGCGCGAACCGTGCGTGCCGAGTTGGCTCTGCATGATGACGAACTCTCCCACGTCGAAAGTCGCGGGCGCAAACTCCGTCTCGCGGTGAAGCGCGGCGATGTGGCGCGCGGCGGCGTTGGCCGCGCGGATGCGCGCGATGGTGATGTGCGGGCGAAAGGGGCGCGCGTCGCGCGGAAAATTCTCGCGCTCGCATTCCGCTTCGAGCCGCTCTTGAAGTCGGGCGAGCAGGCCGGTCGCATCTTGTAGTCCGAGCCACAGCACGCGCGGGTTGCCGCGCGCCGGGAACGCCCCGGACTCCCCCAAGCTCACTTCAAACTTACACGCACCTTCGGCCGCGCGCTTCGCCGCACGAGCCAGCGACTCCACCCGCCCCGCTTCGACCTCGCCCAGAAACTTCAACGTGAGGTGCAACTTCTCCGGCCGCTCCCAACTGATTTTGAGTGACGCCTCGGCCGCCGCGCGTAGATGCGCGACGTGCGCGGCGACACGCGCGCGCACGTCCTCCGGCAGTTCCAACGCGCAGAAAATCCGCAGCCGCCGCTTTGATTCAAGGTCGCTCATAAACTTGCCCCGGAGTGAACTTGAGGAGAGTCTGACTCGAACGCGGAGAGAAGAGTGAAGGACTCGCGGAGGATACGCGCGCCCAACTTCGTTTAAGAACTCTTTAAGAAAATTTTAAGAATCGCTAAAGGACTCTCACGCCGTCTTGCGCCTAGTATTGTGCGTGAGAGAGTGACGTAAATCAACGTGCCGGGCGTCCGAAAATTCGGATCAAACGGCGCGGCGGGCGAATAAAAAACGTAATGAGCGCGATTAGATAGTTTCATGCAACGCGCGGGCGTGAATGTGAAACTAAATCTCTCGACTTGTCGTTTTCCCTGACTTGTCGCGCCCACTCCGCCCGCGGGACGGCGTTGACGATAAGCAATACACAGGGACGCGATTGTCGTCGAACCGGTTGAAGGATGATTGATACAAACCTTCACCACATTTCACACGATTACCTCGAAAGGAAATTTAACTCAGATGCGTAAAGCACTTTTTATGGCTTTGTTCTTCGTCTTTTGCGCGCCGCTGGCGTTCGCGCAGGACGGTGATTTCAAGCGCGGCGAATTCGGCGTCATGTTCTCGCAGAACCGCGTGGACTCGGACGGCGCGTTCAGCCCCGACCCCAACGACACCGGCCGCGAGGGCTTCAACGGCGTGAACATTGACGCCGGTTACAACTTCACCCGCTACGTCGGCGCGAAGGCCGATTTTTCATACCACAAGAAGTCGCGCGACTTCGGCCCCCTCGTCCCCGGCGGCGAGAACGTGAATGTTGATGGCAAACTGACGCAGTTCATGGGCGGCATCAAGATTCAGGACAACGCGACCGCGACGCGCGTGCGCCCCTTCGCGCAGGCGCTGTTCGGCCTCGGGCATGCTTCGGTTGACGTGACCGGACTCACCACCGGCTTGCCGAACGCCAACTTCAGCGAGAGCGAGACGGGCTTCGCGGCGGCCGTCGGCGGCGGCCTCGACATCCGCATCAACCGGAACATTGACTTCCGCGCGATCAAGGTCGAGTACAATCCCGTCCGTCTCGAAGGCGAGACCAGCAACAACATCCGCCTCGGCATCGGCCTCAACTTCCGCTTCTAAGCGAAGTCTCGAAACCTTGGCTGAAAAAGCCCGCGTCTGAAAAGGCGCGGGCTTTTTTCTTTGCATAAGAATTGGTAGAACTCACTTGGGCGCGAGCGTGAGCGTCTCGCGCGTGTTGGCGACGACGGCGCGCGCGCCGAACGGGAGGACGCGCGGGGCGGCGGCGTGCCAGTCCGCGAGTTGATCCGACCAGTGCGGGCTGGCCGGGTCGCCCGACTCGCCGAGCGCGATGCCTTGCTGCGTCTTGTCCCAGTCGCTCAAGTCCGCGATGAGCCGCATCGAGACGTTCGCGCCGACGTTGACGGTCGCGCCCGCGACAGCCCACCCCGTACCGTTCACCGGAAGCGGCTCAAGCGCGTAACGCGCGCCGACGAAGGGCACGGCCGCGAGCGGGTGCGGGAAACGCGCGGGCGAGTAACGTCCCCACGTCCACGCCGACTCGTCCGCGCCGATGCGTTTCGTCAGAGCCGCGCGGGCGTCCAACAGACAGGCGCGCATCAACTCGCCGTAGTTCGGGAACTCCTTCGGCAACCACTCCGCCGGACGCTCCGCCGCGACGCGGTTAAAGAACAGATCGCCGCTCGCCCAACGGTACGAACGCGCGCGCGCCTCGCCAAGCGCGTCTTTGAGGATGCGCCGACGGAAGGACGCGCTCAACTCCGCCACGAGCGGCGCGACGCGCGAGTCCATCGTCACGCGCCCGTCCCAGCCTTCGAGAGCCGCGACCGTCTCGCGCAGTTTGGCGTCGTTGAAGGTCGGTTGACCGGCGATGTCGCCGAGCGGCGGGAGCGCGCGCAAGACTGCCGAGGCGGCGCGTGCGAAACTCGTCCCGCCGATTGAATACACGTCGCCCTGCACGGCGCGGTAATCGTCCGCGGTCAGCTTTCGCTTCGCCGACAGCAGATCGTAGATGCGGCGCGAGCGATAAGGCGCAGCCCACTCGTGCGTGAGGTGGTGCGGGTAGCTGCGCCCGGCGACGCGGCTGTTGGCCGTGACGATCAAGCCCGACGGCGGATCATACGAGTGCGGCAGTTCGTCGAACGGGATGAAACTTGCCCACTCGCCCGCGTCGGTCGCGCCGTCGAATGGGACGCTGCCGTCGCCCTCGCCGCCGCGCCTGACGGGGATGCGCCCCGCGCCGTAGTAGCCGATGTGCCCGGCGGTGTCCGCGTAGACGAAATTCTGCGTCGGGCCGCTGTAGCCGCCGAGCGCGTCGCGAAACTCGTTCCAGTTGCGCGCGCGGTTGATCTTGTAGAAGGCGTCAAACTCCGTCCGCTCCGCGTCGAACGCAGTCCAGCGGAGGGCGTAACGCTTGCCCTCGCGTTCGAGGATGATGGGGCCGTGGCGTGTCACCGTCACATCGAAGTTGATGGTCTCGGTCGAGGCGTCGGTCAGACCTTTACGCACCTTGATCTCTTCGCGCCGCACTTCTGCCTCGCGCAGGCCGGAAGGCGTCTCGTAGAAATTCTTTTTGTCGGCGCTGAAACGTTCGAGATACAAGTCCTGCACGTCGGGGTCGAGGTTGGTCATGCCCCACGCTATGTGTTCGTTGTGGCCGATGATGATGCCGGGCGCACCGGGCGCGGTGACGCCCGCGACGTGCAGGCCGGGCGCGCTGAGGTGCGCCATGTGCCAGATGGACGGCGCGGAGGCGGGCAGGTGCGGATCGTTGGCGAGCAGGGGCTTGCCCGACGCGGTGCGCTTGCCGCTCGCCACCCAGTTGTTGCTCACAGCGCGCCCCTCCATGTAGAGGCCGACGCGTTCGAGCGAACTTCTCGACAAGTCCGTGACGCGCTCGACCTCCGCCAGCAGTTCATCACGCACGCGCTCGTCAAACGAAGGGAGACTTGCTGCGCCGGTTGTCGCCGCGTGAGTCATTGCTGCGTGAGTCGTTGCCGCACGAGTTGTAACAGCACGAGTCGTCGCCGCGCGGGTTTTAGCTGCACGACTTTTCGGGGCGGGCTTCTTGTCGTTTCCGTTCGGCGTCTGCGACTTCACGTCGTCGCTGCCGACGACGAGCACGTCGAGCGGGGAACTGTCGGGCAGCAGTTGCGCGCGGCGCGCGGGCGGGAGGTCTGCGAGCAGGGCGCGCGAGAGATCGGTCGGCCAAGTGGTCGAGAGCGTCTCGGCGAAAATCTTGCCGATGACGAGCGAGTCGGCCGGACGCCAGGGGCGCGGCTTGTAGCCGATGAGTTGAAACTCCGCGGGCAGGGGCGCGTCAGCCGTGCCGCGCGATTCGATGTAGGCGTTGACGCCGCGCGCGTATGCTTCTAGCGCAGCGCGCGTCACGGCAGAGGTGCGCGCGACGAGCGTTTCCGAGAGCGCGGCGAAGCCGTAGATGCGCCGCCGCTTGTCCTCTTCGAGCACGGGGCGGCCGAAAATTTCCGCCAGTTCGCCGCGCGCCGTGCGCCGCAACAAGTCCATCTGCCACAGGCGGTCGCTCGCCGTCGCGTAACCTTGCGCGAAATAGAGGTCGGCCTCGTTGGCGGCCTCGATGTGCGGGATGCCGCGTTCGTCGCGGCGGATCGTCACGGGCGCGCGCAGCCCCGCCAGCGTCAACGTCTTCGAGACGGGCGGTGGCGACGCGGCCGGAGTTTGCGCGTGGAGTTTGAAAGACGGCGACGGAGCGTGCGTGAGCAGAAGCGAGAGCAGCAGGGAACAGGCGAGCCTTTGTTTTTTCATGTGATCAGTCGGCATCCATTAACAGGAGTGTGGCGGACGCGTCTAGCGTCATGCGCGGGATCGCAAACTTGCGGCGGGATGGTAGCACAGAGGGCGCGGGCGAGTGGTAATAGAGACGAGGGGAAGGGGAAAAGGGAAAGGGGCAAAGGGTAAGAAATAAATTCACAGAGTCGTGAGTTTTTACCCCTTCCCCCTTTCTCTTTTCCCCTCTGTTACCGCCTCGCGAGACGTTGTTGTTCCGTGCGCGACCACGCGCAGAGAGTTTGCACGTCGGCGGGCGAGAGTTTGGCGGCGTGGTGCATGCGCGTGTAGGAGGGGAGCGGCATCCGGCCGCGCTCGGCGGTCATGCACATCGCGCCGAGCAGCCAGTCGGCGCGCTCGCGGTCGTAGTTTGACCACTCGGAAAAGTTAAGGTTCTTGCGCCCGTGGTTGACGTGATCCGTGACGTACCAAGAGACCGGCGCGACCCGTGCATACCAAGGCCACTCGGTTTGGTTGGAATGACAATCCTTGCAGGCGCGCTCGAAGATACCGGCGACCTCCGGCGTGACGCGCGCGTGCGATTCGATGGTGTGGGTCGGCTCGATTGGCAAGTTCGTTTTGTTCGGTCGCACGAACTGCACCGAGATGAAGATCACGCCCAGAGCCAACGCCGTCAACTTGAGAAACTTTCGCATCAACTTTCACCTCCGCCCGTCGCCCTCGCCGCAACTTCCGCTACAACTTCCATAGCGCGTCTTGATGTCTATTAGACGGCCGTGTCAGTCAATAACTTTCATTTACTCTCGCTGCTTGATAGGGATGTTCGAGTAGCGCGGAGATAACTTGAGTCATACGCAATGGCGACTCGCTAAACGTTCTCGCTTGGTGCGGCGGCGGATGTTTACTTGAGATAGTTTCGGGCTTTTCTGATGACGCGTGGCGTGGGACTGTCAGCCCGGAGGTTGCCCCACGTGCCGTGCATGTCGGGCATGCTGTCGGCCATCCACGTCGGCTCCATCTGCGCCTTCCATTCGTAGAGCATTGCGGGGTCGAGGCGCATGATGCCTTCGCGCGTCACGCCCGCGGGCGTGGGCGCGAGCGCGGCGAGGCGTTCGTAGACGCGCGAGCGTTCGTCGCCTTCCGTGCGTGCGAGCAGATGCCAGAGCGTGAGCGTGTCGCGCGGGCGGGCTTCGGCGACGATGGCTTGCAGGGCGTCCGTGCCGCCGCCCGCGAAGTCGAATTTCGCGAGCGAGTCGAGAAACAGTTCGGAGGCGTCTTCAAAGAAGGGCGTGCCCGGCCCGATGCCCGGCCGCGTCAGGCATGCCGCACCGGCCGGAACCATAGACTCGCGATCCTTCGTCTCGAACGCCACCCAGCCCGCCGTGACGTGCAGGGTGCTGCGCCCCGCGTCGTCAACTTCGAGCGTGTAGGCGCAGCCGAGGTCGGCGGCGACGGCCGAAGGCGTGTCCACGAAGAAGAGGCGCGGCGGCGCGTAGATGGTCGCGTGCATGCGGCCGCGCGCGAGTTCCAGACGATGCTCGGTCAGTCGCGTCTCGACGAGACGGATGCGCGTGCCGGGATCAACTTCCACCTGCCCGATGTCGGCCACCTTGATCTGCGCGCGCGAGTCGGCATCGGTTTCGAGCCATTCGCCGATGCCGAGCCGCCCGGTCGAACCCATCCGATCCGCGTCAATCGAGGGCGCGCCCTGCAAGCGCGCCACTTCCCAACTCGCGCGCGTCGAGCGCAGGTAGAACCAAGACGCGCCGCCCGCGCCGAGCACGAACAGCAGGACGAGACCCGCCGCCAGCGCGGGTCGCCAACCGGCGAGACGGCCGTTGAGTAAATTGCCGGGAAGTAAACTGCCAAGACGCCAACTGCCGAGACGCCGACTGCGGCGAGCAGTTTTCTCCGGCGAGTCTGAACGCGCCGCATGCTCCCGTTGATTGTCTCGAAACGACTCTTGAGCCAGTGCGGCCTCGATGCCTTCCCAGAGGTTCGCGGGCGCGGCCTGTGTGGTCAAACTTTCGACGAGGCGGATGCCGTAACTGATCTCTTCAAACTCCGCGCGGCAGCGCGCGCACGCGCCGAGATGCGCGGCGACGCGCGCCGACTCGTCCGCCGGAAGTTCGCCGTGCGCGTAGGCCGTGAGTTGATCTTTGACGTGCCGTTGGCCGAACATCTTTACTTCTTAGTCTCCGCTTAAAACATTAGCGCGCAGGTGGCCGAGCCGCTGCGCGAGTATGCGATGGCCGCGATTGAGACGCGAGGCCACCGTGCCTTTGGAACAGTTGAGGACGGCCGCGATCTCTTCGTAGGAAAGCTCCTCGAAATACTTGAGCAGGATCGCGATACGCAGCTTCGGCTTGAGCGACCCGATGGCGTCGCGCACCGAATCCGCGATCTCAAGGCGCATGAAGCGCGCCTCGGCGGCGGGCGTCGCACTCGCGCCGCCGTGCCCGCGCGGTGTCTCTCCGAGCGCGTCGGGCAGCGGGCTGAAACGGCGTCGCCTGCGTTGCTCGTCAATGCAGGTGTTGGTCGTCAGACGGTAAAGCCACGTCGTAAATTCCGACTGGTGGCGAAACTGTCCGATGCGCGTGAAGAGTTTGAGAAAGACCTGTTGGGTGATGTCTGAGGCGAGCGCGGCGTCGCCGCCGAAGAAGTAGAGCGCGATGGAATAGACTTTATCTTTGTGCGTCTCGAAGAGCAGGCGGAAGGCTTCGCGGTCGCCCTGCTGGCAGGACGCGACGACGCGCGTGTCAACCGGACGTTCATCAGTCACCGCCACCGTTAGCTCCATCCCCAACGCTGCATTCGCAATCAAACTCACGTCTCGTTAGACGAAGCAGCCCCGTCGTTTCTTCCAAATTTTTGTTACGGCGAGGCTGAAACATTGACGCTCCGCAAACGTTGCCTCTACAATCCGCCTTGAGTTCAATTGAAACAGCGCGCGTGCGTCGAGACGCCCGGCGCGATTCGACTTTGAAACGACGTCCACTACGCCCGACTTCCGACGCTTAACTTATGATGCCGCTTCTCCGCTCTCACTTTATACGCTTTTCGGCCGCCATCGTCTGCACCTTCGCGTGCGCGCTCGCCGCTGCTGCGCAGCAACGCCCGCTCATCACCGAGGACGTGGACATCATCCCGCCCGGTTCGGCGCGCATCGAGGCGGGCATCGAGTTTTTTCAGGACGCGCGGTTTCCCGTGTCGGGTCTGCGCGGCGATCTGACGCGCGTCGGCGTCGTCGGCATCAACATCGGCCTGTCGCCGAACGTCGAATTCCAGATCGACGGCGTGCTGCAAAACTTCCTGAGCATCAACTCGGCCTCGCCCAACCCGGCCGTCCCGCTCACCACCGCGCGCACCGATTCGACCAACGACACGGGTGACTTCCGTCTCTCCACCAAGATCAAACTGCGCAACGAAACGCGCCGTGCCCCTTCGCTCGGCTTCCGCTTCGGCGTCGAACTGCCCAACTCCAGCGAGGGGCGGGGCATCGGCATCAACCAGACGAACGCCTTCGGCACGATCCTCTTCGGCAAGAAGTTCGGGCGCGAGGATCGCGTCAACCTCTTCGGCAACCTCGGCCTCGGCATCTTCACCGCTCCCACCCAGTCGTTCACGCAGAACGACATGCTGCTCTACGGCGTCGCCGGGATCGTCCGCGTCAACCGGCAGATCAACGTCGCGGGCGAGATCAACGGCCGCGCCAACACGCGCGGCGGGCGGGCGCCGCTCGGCACGGAGTCGCAGTCGGAAGCCCGCCTCGGCTTGCAGATCAAAGCCTCCGGCCTGCGCTTCGACTTCGCGGGCATCGCCGGTCTGACCGAGTTCAGCCCGCGCTCCGGCGTCACCTTCGGCGTCACCTACGACACCCCCTCGATCTTCACCCCCGTCAAATAAAACAGTGACGAGTGACAAGTGACAAGTGACGAGCACACAACCGTGCCCGGCCACGAGCCACGTGTAACGAGTCGCGAGCCATAAGCGACAAGCGGCAGTCGTGAGCTATAAGTGACAAGCGGCAGTTGACGAGATAAACTCTTTTTTCTTATCTCGTCACTTGTCACTTGTCACTCGTCACTTTAGTTTATGCTTCTTTTGATCAACGGGCTGGGGCAATGGCTGCGCGGGGTGGCGGAGGGGCTGCAAAAGTTCATCGTCGAAACCCCCATCTACGTGGCCGCGCCCGCCATGATCATCATCGGCGCGCTCGACTCTTCGCTCCTCTCGCTCCCCGAAATCAACGACTACCTCGTCGTCATGCGTTGCTACAGCGACCCGAAGGCGGCGTTTTATTTTCCCCTCTTCGCCGCGCTCGGCTCGGTCATCGGCTGCCTGCTGCTCTACGTCCTGATGCGGCGCGGCGGCCAGGCGGTCTTGCGGCGTCGTTTCCGCGCCGAACACATCGAACGCGTCGAACGCGCCTACGCGCGCTTCGGCTTCCTGACGCTCGCCATCCCCGCGCTCTTGCCGCCGCCCATGCCCTTCAAGATTTTCGTCGCCACGGCGGGCGCGCTCGAATACCCGCGCTGGCGTTTCATGATCACGATCATGATCGCGCGCAGCATCCGCTACTACGTCGAAGGCATCCTCGCCGTTTACTACGGCCGCCACGTGCTTGAATTCATCGAGCGCTACGGGTTGAAGATGCTCGGCTCGGTCGCCGCCCTGTGCGCCGTCGGGCTGGCAATTTATTTCATCAAGAATCGCCTGACCGGGGCGAAGCGGGCTGATATTGACGAGACCGAAAACGTCGTCGAGTCCGGCGGCGCGGAATAAACGTCGGGGCGGAAATGATCTCGCAGGTTGCTATAAATAAACGGCAGTGGTTGAGGAAGGGAATAGTTAATTTTGAAATGGTTGTTTCGCAAGTTTACTAACGGGCTGACATTCGTCAAGCAATATCTGCTCGCCTACGGGGCGTTCGGCCTCTTCGGCATCGCGCTGCTCGACTCCGCGCTGATCCCTCTGCCCGGCGGCCCCGACGCCGTGTTGATCGTGCTCTCGACGGCGCACCCCGCGTGGGTCGCACTCTACGTGCTCTCGGCGACGCTCGGTTCGGTCATCGGCTGTCTCATTTTTTATTACATCTCGCGCCGCGCGGGGAAAGGCGCGCTGAAACGCTTTTCGCCACGCAAGCAGGCGCGCGTGAAAGAGTTGATTGACCGTTACGACGTGCTCTCGGTGCTCGTCGCGTCGGTCTTGCCGCCGCCGTTTCCGTTCAAAATTTTCATCGCGACGGCCGGGGTCTTTCGTTTCAGCGTCACGCGCTTTGCGCTCGCGGTCGCCGTCGGCCGCGGCTTCCGCTACGCGCTCGTCGGCTATCTCGCGGCCTACTACGGCGAACACGCGAAGGATTTGCTGGCGCGCTACTACCCTTACATCGGGCTTGGCGTGGCCGTGTTGCTCGTCGCCTTCTTCGTCGGGCGCAATCTGTTGAAGAGGAGAAACCGCGGCGACGACAGCGATGCGACTCTCGCGGGGGAATCCGAGTCAGAATTGTCTTGAACTTCCGGCGGTCGTGCGGCGGTATTGATCGTGGTCGGCGTGTTTGAACTTGCGCGCGGCGGCCAGATCGCGGACGCCGTTCTGTTGCAGGAGTTCGAGCAGGCGGAGGAAGACTTCGGCGGTGGCGGCGGCGTCGCCAGCGGCGCGGTGTCGGTTGACGATGGGCACGGCGAAGTGTTCGGCGACGGTGTGCAGGCGGTGGTTGACGAGTTGCGGCACGACGCGGCGCGAGAGCGAGACGGTGCAGAGTTGCGCGTTGAACATGCGCTTGCCCGGAAAGACGCGCGAGATTTCGTGATTGAGGAAACGCACGTCGAACGGCGCGTTGTGCGCGACGAGCACGGCGCGGTCAATGAACGTCAAGAGGTCTTGCGCGACTTCGGAAAAGAGCGGCGCGTTTTTGACCATCGCGTCCGTGATCCCCGTGAGCATGACGATGAAGGAGGGGATCGGCATCTGCGGGTTGACCAGCGTTTGAAACTCGGCGACGATACGACCGCCGCGGACGCGGTACGCCCCGATCTCGGTGATGCGCGCCGGGGGAGTTTTCGCGCCCGTCGTCTCCACGTCAACCACGACGTAATCCGTCTCGTCGAGCGCGCGGCAATCGGCGTCTTCGCACAAGAGTTCGAGTTCGTAGTCGTCCGTGATGCGCAGACGCCAGTCGTCTTTGATGAGGTCGGAGACGAGGAGCGCGGCCGAGGGCGCGTCGAGGCCGGGCAGTTGGAGGACGGTGCGGGCGACGCTCTCGACGGGCGCGCGCGTGCCGCCCGACAGGCGCAGCAGGTCAACCATCTCCTGCACGAACGTACAATCCAAGACGAGGTTAGAAAGGTGCGTCATCCGCGCGGCATTGTAACACGACCCGCGCCGCATTGAAGTAGGAGACGCGAAGTGGCGGACGCGAAGGAGCGACCAAGGCACATGCGACACGAAGAGGTGATTGAGAGATTCCGGCGCACGGGCGCTCTGCTCGAAGGCCATTTCATCCTGACGAGCGGCCTGCACAGTTCCGTCTACCTGCAATGCGCGCTCGTGCTCCAGCACCCGCCGGAAGCCGAAGCCTTCGGGCGCGCCGTCGCCGAAGGGTTCGCGGGTCGCGGCATCGAGACGGTCGTCGCGCCCGCCATCGGCGGCATCGTGATCGGCTACGAAGTGGCGCGCGCGCTCGGCGCGAAATCAATCTGGACGGAGCGCGACACGTCGAACGAGATGACGCTCCGGCGCGGCTTCGGCGTGCGCGCAGGCGAGAGCGTCCTCGTCGTTGAAGACGTGATCACGACGGGCGGTTCGACGCGCGAGACCATCGCGGCCATGCGTGCGGCGGGCGCAAGCGTCGTCGGCGCGGCCTCGATCATAGATCGTTCCGGCGGGCGCGCCGACGTAGGAGTCCCGCGCACCGCTCTCGCCACGCTCGACGTGCCCGCCCTCGCCCCCACCGCCTGCCCCGCCTGCCAACGCGGCGAAGCGGCGACAAAACCGGGAAGCAGGAAAACAGTGACAAGTGACAGGTGACAGATGACAAGAGAAGCAAGTGAATCGTCAATCGTAAATAGACGAAGTCAGTTTTCTCTATTCACGATTGACGACTCACTTGCTTCTCTTGTCTCGTCACTTGTCACTCGTCACTCGTCACTGTCTTATGAACTACCGTTTGATCATTCAATACGACGGCACGGACTTTCACGGCTGGCAGGTGCAGGGCACGGGCGCGCGCACGGTGCAGGGCGAGTTGGCGCGCGCGCTGTCGTTGATTGACGGGCGCGCGGTCGTCGTCAATGGCGCGGGGCGGACGGACGCGGGCGTCCACGCGTTGGGGCAGGTGGCGAGCGTCGAGTTGCGGCGCGAACTGTCGGGCGACAAACTGCGCGCGGCCGTCAACGGCAACCTCGCGCCGGACGTGCGCGTCATTGAGGCTGAAACGGTCAGGGAAGATTTTCACGCGCGCTATTCGGCGCAGGGGAAAACTTACCGCTATCGCGTCTTCAACGCGCGTTACGCGTCGCCGTTTGTGTCGCGCTACGCGCACACGGACGCGCGCCCGCTCGATGTCGCGCGGATGCAGGAGTGCGCGCGCCTCTTCGTCGGCACGCATGACTGGACGGCCTTCTCCGCCGCACAGGCCGACGTGGAGACGCGCGTGCGCCACGTCACACGGCTCGAAGTGTGTGAGCGTTGGAGCGAAGAGGGACGCGGCCGTCTCGTCGAAATCACGGCGTCGGCCGAAGGCTTCCTGCGTTACATGGTGCGCTCCATCGCGGGCACGCTGCTCGAAGTCGGGCGCGGGCAGATGGACGCGGCGCAGGTCGCCCGCGCGCTCGACACGCGCGAACGCTCTCTCGCGGGCGCGACCGCCCCGGCGAAGGGCTTGACGCTGGTGGAAGTGCATTACGGAAGTGACGAGTGACAAGTGACGAGTGACAAGTTAAAACACAGAGCTTGTCTTCAACTTGTCACTCGTCACTTGTCACTTGTCACTGTTTGCTGTTGCACGGAGGCGTGTGCGGCGATTAAGATGCGGCGTCTTGTGCGGGGACGTTTGATTCGTAGGGGCGGTTTTGGGGGAGCGTGAATGCTCGCGGATTTCGCGAAGGACATCGAGGCGGGGACGCGCGACGAGGCGTTGTTGAAGCGCGTCGCGTGGGAACGCCTCCCGCGCCACGTCGGCATCATCATGGACGGCAACGGGCGCTGGGCGAAGGGGCGCGGGCAGCCGCGCATCGCCGGGCATCGCGCGGGCGTCGAGGCGGTGCGCGCCGCCGTGGATACGAGCGCGCGGCTCGGCCTCGGCGCGCTCACGCTCTACGCCTTCTCGACCGAGAACTGGAAACGCCCGCGTCTCGAAGTTGACGCGCTGATGCGGATGCTCAAACGCTACCTCCGGCTCGAACTCGAAGAGATTGACCGCCAAAACATACGCTTCCAGACCATCGGCCGCACTGCCGCGCTGCCCGGCAGCGTCCAGCGCGAAATTCAAAAGGCCGTCGAGCGCACGGCCTCGAACGACGGACTCGTCTTGAGCGTCGCGCTCAACTACGGCGGGCGGGCGGAGATCGTTGACGCCTGCCGCGCCGCCATCGCGCGCCTCGGACGCGAAGGCCGCGACCCCGCCGTCGAGATCACGGAAGAACAGATCGAGCGCGAACTCTACACGCGCGGGTTGCCCGAACTCGACCTTCTCGTCCGCACGAGCGGCGAGATGCGCATCTCGAATTTCCTTCTCTGGCAGGCCGCCTACAGCGAGATTTACGTGACCGAAACTTTGTGGCCGGACTTCCGCCGCGTCCACCTGCTCGAAGCCATCGTCGAGTATCAACGCCGCGACCGACGCTTCGGCGGGCTGCAACTCGTGGCGAACGC
Organism: Pyrinomonadaceae bacterium; assembly: GCA_030841105.1. Classification (GTDB taxonomy): domain Bacteria; phylum Acidobacteriota; class Blastocatellia; order Pyrinomonadales; family Pyrinomonadaceae; genus JAIVJZ01. The sequence continues at coordinate 119,736 of JAVEDE010000078.1, read as the reverse complement.
GAAGTGAGTTTCACTAAATCCGGCGGTCGCGTCTCGCCGGTAAGCAACTATGGACGATACTTCCGCTACCTTCGTCGTGATCGTAATCGTGCTGTTCGTCGTAGCCATCGGCGTGATTTTTCGCCGTCGGCTCAAAGATGGAAGCACGAATAGTGCGACCGACAATTACAGCATCCTGCCTCACCACGACACGTGGCACTCCGGCGGCACGGGCGACAGCGGCGGCTTTTCCAACGTCGCGTCGCACGGCAGCGATTACACGAGCGGCGACAGTTACAGCAGCAGCGACTTCGGCGGCCACTCCGCGGGCGGCGACTTCAGCGGGGGTGGCGACTTCAGCGGCGGCGGGAGCGGCGGTGACTTCGGTGGCGATAGCGGCGGCGGCGACTCCGGCGGTGGTGATTCGGGCGGTGGCGGCGACGGGGGTTCGTCCGATTGAATCGAAGGCGCGCTTGAACTCTCCTTATGTTCTTCCAACTTCAAACTAAACCTGCAAAGGGGCGCACGCTCTCGCCCGTCAAACACTGAAAACTAATGTCGCGCGTCATCACAGCCATCATCGCCCTGCCCATCCTCATCGCTTCAATTTTGATCGGCCGTCTTGAACTTCTCTTCGTCGGGCTGGCGGCGGCGGCCATGATGGTCGGCCTCTACGAGTTCTGGATGCTGTCGAGCAAGCGCGACGCGAAGGCGCAACGCGAACTCGGCACGATCTTCGCCGTCGCGCTGCTGACGGCCTTCTACTTCAACGCGCCCTCCGAGTGGGCTGCGCTGTTGCTGATGATCTTAGTCGCCCTCATCATCGCGTCGCTCGCGGGCGCGATGCTCAAGGGCGCGCCCTTCGAGCGCATGATCCCGGCGACGGGCGCAACCGTGCTCGGCGTCTGCTACGTCGTACTGCTCGGCGGTCATCTGATCGCGCTCCGCACGGGCTTCCCCGATGGACTCGCGGCCGACCTGCTCTCGTTCTTCTTCCTCGTGCTGATGGGCTCGGACACGGCGGCCTATTACACCGGGCGCGCCTTCGGTCGTCATAAACTCGCGCCCAACGTCAGTCCGGGGAAGACTTGGGAGGGCGCGGTCGGCGGCCTCTTGGCGAGTTTAGGTTTCGCTGTCTTGGCGCACTACTGGTTCTTCCCCGAACTGGGTTTGCGCGCGGCCTTGCCGCTGGCGGCGGCGATGAACGTGCTCGGCGTGGTCGGAGATTTGACGGAGAGCGCGCTCAAACGCGGGTCGGGCGCGAAGGACGCGGCCAAGATTCTGCCCGGCCACGGCGGCCTCCTCGACCGGCTCGATAGCTTGCTCTTCAATGCGCCCCTCATCTACTATTTCGCCGTCTTCTATTTCGCCGACGTGATTCGGCACGCACCGCAACTTCCCTGAACCGCGCCGTGAGTTTTCCGGCGGGACGATAAACGCCACATGACAACTAAAAAGATTCTGCTCATCATCGGCGGGGTCGTCGCCGTGCTCGCGCTCGTCGTCGCACTCTTCGTCGGCGGCATCGTGTGGGTCGCCTTCTCCACCATCGGCAAGAGCGAGGCCGCCCAGACCGCCAAGATTTTTTTGCAGAAGAACGAGAAACTCAAAAGCGACATCGGCGAAGTGCGCGACTTCGGCTTCTGGGTGACGGGCAACATCAACTCGCACAACTCCGACGGCGAGGCGACGCTCAACCTAAAGACCATCGGCGCGAAGAAGACCGTGCCCGCGAGCGTCAATTTGTCTTACCGCAACGGGCGCGATTGGGTGGTTGTCGCGGCCAGCTACACGAACGACGCGGGGCAGACCGTCAACCTGCTCAACCCCTACGAGCGCGACGCGGAAGCCCGCGGCGTCGCGGGGCGTGAGGGCGTGACGATTGAGCCGCCCAGCGCGGGCGACGGCTTCGACGAAGAGAACTTCAACGCAAACGTGTTGCAAGCCGAGGGAACGACGATGGTCGTCTTCCTCACGCAGTCCAGTCTCGACAGCAAAGCTCTCGAAAAAACTCTCGATGAGTTGTCGGAAGACTACTCGGAGCGCGTGAACCTCGTCCGCTACAACCTCGACGAGCAGCCCGCCCTCTACCGTCGGTTCAACATCGGGAAAGTTCCGGTCGTCTCGATCTATCAGGACGGCAAGGAGCGGGAGCGGCGCACGGGGGCGATCTCGCGGCAACAACTGGCCGCCCTGCTCGACAAGTATCTGGGAGATGAATGAACAAACGGGGCATCGCGATTTTAGGTTCGACCGGCTCGATCGGCGTCAACACGTTACGCGTCGTTGACGCCTTCCGCGACGATTTCGCCGTGGTCGCGCTCGCCGCCGGGCGCAACGTCCGCAAACTCGCGGAACAGTGCGCGCGTTACCGACCGGAACTCGTCTCCGTCGAAACGGAGGAGTGCGCGGCGGAGTTGCGCGCCGAACTCGCACGCGCGAACGTCGCCGCGCCGCCGCGCCTGCTCCACGGCGAGGCCGGGTTGGTCGAAGTGGCAACGCACGCGGGCGCGAGTTGCGTCGTCAGCGCGACGGTGGGCGCAGTCGGGTTCGTGCCGACGCTGCGCGCGCTCGAAGCGGGGAAGCGCGTCGCGCTCGCCAACAAGGAGACGCTCGTCATGGCGGGCGAGTTGATGACGCGTGCGGCCGAGGCGTCGGGCGCGGAACTCCTGCCCGTTGACTCCGAACACAACGCGCTGCATCAATGCCTGCGCGGCGAGCGACGCGCGGAGGTGCGCCGCCTCGTCCTGACCGCTTCCGGCGGCCCCTTCCGCACGAAGACGCACGGCGAGATGGAGCGTGCGACGGTGGCCGAGGCGATGCGCCACCCGACTTGGGAGATGGGCGCGAAGATCACGATTGATTCGGCGACGCTGATGAACAAGGGCTTGGAAGTGGTGGAGGCGCGCTGGCTGTTCGGCTTCGAGGCCGATCAGATAGACGTGCTCGTCCATCCCGAATCAATCGTCCATTCGATGATCGAACTCGTGGACGGCTCGGTCATCGCGCAGTTGGGCGTGACGGACATGCGCCACGCCATCCAGTATGCGCTGACCTACCCTGAACGCCACCCGTGCCAACTGCCCGCGCTCGACCTGACGCAGATGTCCGCGCTCCACTTCGACGCGCCCGACACGGAACGTTTCCCCTGCCTCGCGCTCGCCTACCGCGCCCTGCGCGCGGGCGGCACGATGCCCGCCGCTTTGAACGCCGCGAACGAGACGGCCGTCGCCGCGTTTCTCGAAGAACGCATCCGCCTGACCGACATCCCGCGCGTCATCGAGCACGTCCTCGACGGCCACGAGTCGCGCCCTGTGACAGACCTCGACGCCGTGCTCGAAACCGACCGGGCGGCACGCCTGAGCGCGTCGGAAGAGATCAACGCGCTGGTTTCCGTGATCGGCTAGTTTGACGCGGTAAGTTCAAGCCCGTAAACTCTTTGGTGCAACTGTCGGCGTGGTTGTCGCTTCTAACGTGGTTCGCCCGTGAGTTGGTTCGGAGAAAGACGCTTAAAATATGAGTTTCATCGGTTTGCTCGCATTCATCTTCATTCTCGGCGCGGCCGTCGTGCTGCACGAGTTCGGCCACTTCATCGTGGCGAAACTTCTCAAAATGCGCGTGGAGACGTTTTCGGTCGGCTTCGGGCCGCGCCTGTTCGGCACGCGCTGGGGCACGACCGACTACCGCGTCAGCCTGATCCCGCTCGGCGGCTACGTTAAGCTCGGCGGCGACGAGTCGAACGCGGCGGTCGAAGGCGCGGGCGAGAGCGACATCCCCGCGAACGAGCGTTTCGACCTGCGCCCGCGCTGGCAGAAGTTTCTCGTGATGGTGGCCGGGCCGACGATGAACATTTTGACCGCGCTCACGGTTGTCTGGACGGGCGCGATGATCGCGGGCGTGCCGATGTCTCCGGCCTCGCCCACCATCCGTTACGTGAAACCGCAGGGCGTGGCCGAGGCGGCGGGCTTGCGCGCGGGCGACCGCGTGCTCGCCTTCAACGGCAAAGAGAACCCTTCTTGGGAACGCATCCTGAACGACGTGCGACTCTCGCCGGATCAGTCTTTGCCGATAGCGGTGGAGCGCAGCGGGCAGCGTCTCGATCTGGCGATCAAGCCGACGAAGTACACGGAGGAAGGCGAGAGCATCGGCGACATTGATTTCCGTCCCGACTACGGCGAACTGCCCGTGATGATCACGCAGGTCGTCGCCGGGTCGCCCGCCGAAGCTGCGGGACTAAAAGTTAACGACCGCGTGATTGCGGTGAACGGCGAGCCTGTGCGCGACGAGTTCGACGTGCGCGCCATGATTCAGGCGCACCCGAACGATGGCGTGCGTCTGACAATCGAGCGCGACGGGCAGCGGCAGGAGTTCAGCGCGAAGACGAGCGCGGAAGGCAAGATCGGCTTTGCGCCCGAATCAATTTTACCGCAGCAGCGCATCGGTCCCGTCGCAGCGATGGGCTACGCCGTGCAGCGCAACCTCGAAGTGCTGCGGATGACGGGCGCGGCCTTCGCGCAAATTTTCCGCGGGCAACGTTCTGCGCGCGAGTCTCTGTCAGGCCCCATTGGCATCGCGCAGGCTTCGTCTAACGCGGCGGCGAAATTCGGCTGGGCGGGCGTCTTCGCGATGCTCGGCTTCCTGAGTTTGAACCTCGGCATCGTCAACCTGCTGCCGATCCCCGTGCTCGACGGCGGCGCGATCTTCCTGCTCGGCATTGAAGCCGTGCTCGGCTGGATCGGCGTCCGCATGTCAATGACCATCCGCGAGCGCATCCAACAGGTCGGCATGGTGATGCTGCTCCTCTTGATGGGCTTCGTCATCACCAACGACCTCGTGAAAGTCGCCACGCGCTGGCGCGGCAGCGACGACGCCAAACCCGCGGCCACGCAACCTGCAAAATAGGTTTCAAGTTGCAGGTTGCAGGTTTCAAGTTACCGAACGGGAAACTTTCAGACCTGAAACTTGAAACTTGAAACTTGAAACCTTATGAGAGAGACGCGAGCGGTTAAGATCGGGCGGGTGCAGGTCGGCGGGGGCGCACCCGTCGCCGTGCAATCCATGACGAAGACGGACACGGCCGACGTTGACGGCACGGTCAAACAGATCGAAGAGATGATGACGGCGGGCTGCGAGATCGTGCGCCTCGCCGTGCCCGACAAGGACGCCGCCCTCGCGCTTAAAGAGATCAGGCGGCGCGTGCCGGGCGTGCCGCTTGTCGCAGACATCCACTTCCACTACAAGCTGGCCTTGATGGCGCTCGACGCGGGCGTTGACAAGCTGCGCCTCAACCCCGGCAACATCGGCGCGCACGAACGCGTGCGCGAGGTGACGCGCGCCGCGCAGTCGCAGCACGTCCCCATCCGCATCGGCGTCAACGGCGGCTCGCTCGAAAAGGACTTGCTCGCCAAGTACGGCACGGCCACGCCGGAGGCGATGGTCGAGTCGGCCTTGCGCCACATACGCATCCTCGAAGACTTAAACTTTCAGGACATCATCGTCTCGCTCAAAGCCTCGGATGTGCACCGCACGGTCGCCGCCTACCGACTGCTCGCGCAGCAGGTTGACTACCCGCTGCACCTCGGCGTGACGGAGGCGGGCACGGCCTTTAGCGGTTCGATCAAATCAAGCATCGGACTCGGCATCCTGCTGCACGAAGGCATCGGCGACACCATCCGCGTGTCGCTCGCCGCCGAGCCGCACGAAGAGGTGCGCGTGGCGTGGGAGATCTTGAAGTCGCTCGAACTACGCAAGCGCGGCGTGACTGTCGTCGCGTGCCCGACCTGCGGCCGACTCGACGTGGACGATTTCGTCGGCATCGTCACAGAGATCGAACGCCGCCTCGCGCACATCGAAGAGCCGCTGCACCTCTCCATCATGGGCTGCGCCGTCAACGGGCCGGGCGAGGCGCACGATTCGCAACTCGGCGTCACCTTCGGCCGCGGCGTCGGCATGATCTACAAGGACGGCAAGCCGATGCGCAAAGTGGCGGGCGCGGACATCGTTGAAGCTTTCGTCGCCGAGACCGAGAAACTCATCGCCGAGGGCGCGGCCGCCAAAGCCGCGGAGTCGCCCGAACTCGTCACGATCAAATAAGAGTCTTCAACTGTCGCGGATATAATCGAGGCACGGCGCGCACACGCGTGCAACCGTGCCTTGTCTCATGCGCCGACACCCCTTCACACGCGCGCCGACATTCACTCCCCACACGTCTGCCTCAATCTCTGTCCGCACCATCAACGCCCGGCAAATTTGCACAGGCACTTGAGCCTCCCCGTCATCCATAATTTCCCAAGTCGCCGGTTGAAACTAAGAGCGACCATCACACGTTTATAGCTGACTGAAATACGGATTCGGTCATTAGTCGCTCCGGCGCGCGACATGTGGAGGGAAGTGTAATGCCGTTGGTGAAATTGACGCGGGCGTTTTTCGCCTTCTGCTTGTTGTTGCTGCTTGCGGCGGGCGCGGCGGCGGCGCAAAGCGCGCCCGTGGATTTTGCGGAACTGGAAAAGACCATCGTCGCCGAACTCAAGGAGAATAAGACGCCGGGCGCGGCCGTCGCCGTCGTCAGCGGCGAACGCGTGCTGTTCGTGAAGGGCTTCGGCGCGACGAGCACGGAGGGCGGGGCGTCGGTCACGCCCGACACGCTTTTTCGGATGGGTTCGACGACGAAGATGTTCACGGCCGTCGCGCTCCTGACGCTGGCCGACGCAGGGCGCATCAAACTCGACGCGCCCATCGGCAACTATGTGAAGAACCTCTCGCCGAAGATCGCCGCGCTGACGGCGCACCAACTCCTCAGTCAATCGGCAGGGTTGCGCGACTTCGCCCCGGCAATCGTGACCAACGACGACGCGGGCTTGAGCCGGAACGTCCGCGCGTGGAAGGACGACGTGTTCTTCACCGGGCCGAATCGTGTCTATTCCTATTCGAGTGCGGGCTACTGGCTGGCTGGCTTCGTCGTCGAAGAATTGCACGGCAAGCCCTACGCCGACGCCTTGCGCGAACTCCTCTTCAACCCGCCCGGCATGACGCGCTCGGCCGTCCGCCCGCTCGCCAACCGCAACGGCGAGACGCTCCCGAAGTCGCGGCAGAAGGCTTTGGAACTTTTGCTGACGCTCAAGCCGGAGACGAACGCGCAGCCGAGGCCGCTCGCCTTGAGCGCGGAAGAGATGCGTCGTTACGTCGGCAAGTTCTCGCACGAGCCGCAGGTGTAGGAGGTCTTCGTCAAAGACAACAAGTTGCACGTCAGGGAAGACGGGAAAAAGTTGGCGCTCACGAAGACGGGGAAGGACAAATTCACTTACGAACAGGGTGAGTTGATCTTTCTGTCGAACGAGCGCGGCGAAGTCGAGCACCTGTCGCTGGGTCTATACGCGGCGCGGAAAGTTAAACCGTAGGCGCGAAGATAAGCGACGCGCATTGGGCAGTGAGTGGCGAGTGTTCGAGATTCACAGTCGTTGATAGCGAGGGACGGAAGATGAAAAAGATATACGCGATGTCCGTGTTGTTGATGCTCCTGCTGGCGGCGGCCGTCGCGCATGGTAATCCGCCTGAGCCGAACACGACGGCCTTCGTCGGCGTGAACGTGATCCCGATGGACAGGGAGCGCGTGTTGACAGACCAGACCGTGATCATCCGCGACGGCGTGATCGCCGAAGTGGGCGACGCGAAGAAGGTGCGCGTGCCGCGCGATGCGCGCAAGATTGACGGGCGGGGAAAGTTTTTGATTCCGGGACTGACGGACATGCACGTCCACCTGTTCACCGACGACGAGTTCCCCGACGCGCTGGCCGAAGACGAGTTGAAGATCATGATCGCACACGGCGTGACGACGATCCGCTTGATGACGGGGACGCCGGAGCAACTCGTGCTGCGTGCGAAGGCGGCGCGCGGCGAGATCGTCGCGCCGACGATCTACGCGGCGAGTCCGCAGTTCACCGGGCGGAAGGCAACGAACGCCTACGTCGTGACGAACGAGGCGGAGGCGCGCGAGTCGGTGCAGAAGGCCAAGCGCGACGGCTACGACTATTTGAAGATGACCACGTTCCTCAAGCCGGAAGTCTACGAGGCCATCGTCGCGGAGGCCGCGCGGCAGAAGATACGCGTCGTCGGCCACGCCGACAGTCGCTCGGTCGGCTTAGAGCGCGCGCTCAAAGCCGGACAGCAGATCGAGCATCTCGACTCGTACCTCGAAGCGTTGCTGCCGGAAAATTCGCCCGTCAAAGGTTCGGTCTCCGACCTCTACATCTACCAGCCGAAGAACTGGGAGAGCCTCGACGTGCTGGACGAAAATAAAATTCCTGAGATCGCGCGCGCGAGCGTTCGCGCGAACCCGTTCACCGTGCCGACGCAGTACTTCTTTAAGTCAACATTCGGGATCGGGAGAACCGAAGAGTCAATCAGGGCGCAACCCGACATACGCTTCTACCCGCCGCAGACGGTTGACCTGTGGGTCGGCTACAGCAAGAGGTATCTGGCGCAGGCGGCGTCGCCCGAACGGCGCGCAAGGTACGTCGCCCTCAGGAACAAGCTCATCAAAGCCATCCACGACGCGGGCGGCAAAATTCTCGCCGGTTCGGACACGCCCGAATGGCTCTTGCTCTACGGCTACACGCTGCACCGCGAACTGCGCGCTTTGAACGAAGCCGGACTCTCAACTTACGCCGCGCTCGCCGCCGCCACGCGCAACCCGGCGGAGTTCTTCGGGACGATCAAAACCACCGGCACTATCGAACGCGGCAAGCGCGCCGACTTAGTGTTGCTCGAAGCCGACCCGCTCGCTCATATCGTGAACACCGAACGGCGCGCGGGCGTGATGCTCAAAGGCCGCTGGTTCACGCAAGCCGAACTCGACCGCACGCTCGACGAGATCGCCCCTCGCTTCCGCCACGCCCTCGACGAAAAACATTAACGACAAGAAACATTAACTAAGGCAGGTCGCGGGACGAACCCACGCGCGGTCAACATCGCGCGTGGGTTCGTGCGCGTGCGGCATAGAACGCCGGAACGCTCACGCGAATAAGATTTGTTTATTGGTCAAATGTTAATAAATAAGAAGTCTCGCTCGGAAAGTCGCCGCAGCTAAGCTCGCCAAGTCTCCCGCCTGTTAACTAAAAGCAAGACTGCCAACAGTTGAGTCGCGCCGTGTGTGTGCGGCACGTTCGTTGCCCCTGTGTGTCTCAGAGCAAGAGCCAACTTTCGGCAGTCGCCCGGTGCTCAGCCCTCACCGGCGGCAGCAAAACGAAATTCACAACGGCAAGTCTCAATCAAGTTTTTGGTTAAAGGAGATGTCATGACGAGAAGTAAATTCAAACTAATGGCCGCAGCCGTGATGCTGTTCGCTTTGAGCGTCGCGGCCTTAGGGCAGACGGAGACGGGGCAGGTGATCGGAAAAATTTCAGACCCGAACGGCGCGCTCGTCGCCGGGGCGGCCGTCACCATCAAGTCGGTCAACACGGGACGCGAGTTGAGCGCCACGTCGAACGAGGAGGGGACGTACACGTTCACGAATCTGCAACCGGGACTCTACGACGTGACCACGAGCGCGCCGGGCTTCGCGCCCAACACGCAGCGCGTGCAAGTGACGGTCGGCTCACGCACCTCGGTCGAGACGGCACTCGCCGTCGGCGGCGTGGGCGGCGAGACGATCAACGTCGTCGCGGGCGGCGGCGTCGAGGTCAACACGCAGACGCAGGAGTTATCCAACGTCGTTTCGGGGACGCAGATTCGCGAACTCCCGACCATCACGCGCAACCCTTATAACCTCGTCCAGCTATCCGGCAACGCTTCGACCGACGATCCGAGCACGTCGCAGAACGACACGGCGGGCACGTCCACTTATCGCGGCACGGGCGCGTCACTGAACGGCCAGCGCGCCGCCAGCACCAACATCCTGCTCGACGGCACGGACAACAACAACTCTTACACGGCGACCGTCGGCCAACTCATCCCGCTCGATTCGGTGCAGGAGTTTCGTGTCATCACGAGCAACTTCTCGGCCGAGTACGGGCGCGCTTCGGGCGGCATCGTCAACGTGGCAACGCGCGCGGGCAGCAACGAATTTCACGGCACAGCCTACGCCTTCAACCGACTCTCGAAACTCGCCTCGAACGGCTTCGCCAACAACGCGACGGGCGTGCCGCGCGGCGTCTTCACGCGCAACCAGTTCGGCTATTCGGCGGGCGGGCGCATCGTCAAAGATAAATTGTTCTTCTTCAACAGCACCGAGTGGACGCGCGTGCGCAGTCAGGGTGAACTGCTCGCCTTCGTCCCTACGTCGCAGTTGATCGCGCTGTCCGCTCCGGCGACGCGGGATTTCTTCAGCGGTTACACGCTCGCCGCGCGCCCCACGGGTCGCATCCGCAGCGCGGGCGAACTCGGCATCACGGGTGTTCCGGCCGGCACGCCCGCGTTTCAAGAAGTCGCCTACTCCGTGCCGACAGACCTCGGCGGCGGCTTCCCCCAGAACGATCTCTCGACCGTCACGCGCATTGACTGGAACGTCAACGACAAGACGCAAATCTACGGTCGCTACGCGTTGCAAGATAACCTGACGCTCGAAGGCACGGGAGCTAACAGCCCCTATCAGGGCTTCAACACGGGCACGACGGCCTATAACCAGAACTTCCTCGTCTCGCTGACGCGCACGCTCTCGCCGAATCTCGTGTCGGCGTCGAAGCTGGCCTTCAACCGCGTCAACACCGGCAACCCCTTGGGCGAGCAACCGGCGGGGCCGACGCTCTACGTCAACGAGACGTTCGCCGTCAACATAGATCAGAACACGCCGGTCAACATCGCGTTCCCCGGCTACCTGCCGTTCAATCCCGGCAGCGCGATCCCGGCCAACGGCCCGACCAACCAGATTCAGTTGTATCAGGATTTCAACTACCAACTCGGCAGCAACCACCAGCTCCGCTTCGGCGGGCAGTATTTCAACATCCAGCAGAACCGCACCTTCGGCGCGTTTCTCAACTCGGTGCAGACGCTCGGCAACAACACGCAGCAGGCGCTCAACAATCTCGTCGCCGGTCAACTCGTGAAGTTCCAAGGCGCGGTCGATCCGCAGGGCGGCTTCCCCGGCAACTTCGTGACGACGCCGCTCGCGCCGCCCAGTTTCAGCCGCAGCAACGTCTACAACGAGTGGGCTGCTTACTTCAACGACTCGTGGCGCGTGCGCCCGACCCTGACGCTCAACCTCGGCCTCCGCTACGAGTACTACGGCGTGCAGCACAACAAGAACCCGGAACTCGATTCCAACTTCTACTTCGGCGAGGGCAGCACCTTGCAGGAGCGCATCCGCAACGGCAGCGTGCAGGTCGCCCCGAACAGCAAGATTGGCGGCCTGTGGAAGAAAGACCTCAACAACTTCGCCCCGCGCCTCGGCTTCGCGTGGGACGTGTTCGGCGACGGCAAGACCTCTTTGCGCGGCGGCTACGGCATGTCCTACGAGCGCAACTTCGGCAACGTCACCTACAACGTGATCCAGAATCCGCCCGCGCAGACGGTCGTCGCGCTGACGGCAGGCGTCGAAGTCCCTTCGCTCTCGATCTCGCGCAACAACTCAGGGCCGCTAGCCGGGAGCGGCACGACCATCCGCCTGCCCGGCGCGAGCCTGCGCCACGTCCGCGAGGACATCACGAACGCCTACGCGCATTTCTGGAGCGGGGCTTTTGAGCGCGAACTCGGCCGCGGCACGGTGGCCTCCATCGAGTATTCCGGCTCGGCCGGGCGCGACCTCTACTCTTTGGAGAACATCAACCGCACCGGCACGGGTCTCGTCTATCTCAACAGCACCACGCCCACACCCACCGGCGGCGCGTCGAACCGCCTCAACGGCCAGTACACCAACATCAACACGCGCGCCAACAACGGCTACTCGAACTACAACGCGCTCGTCTTCGGCATCGAGAGCAACAACTTCCGCAACCGCGGCTTGCAGTTCACCGCGCGCTACACGCTCTCGCGGGCGAAGGACAATTTGAGTTCGACCTTCAGCGACTCGAACGCCAACGCCAGCCTCGGCCTGCTCGACCCGTTCGATCCGAAGTTGGATTACGGCTACGCCGACTTCGACGCGCGCCATCGCTTCGTCAGCAGCTTCAACTACGAAGTGCCCTACTTCGACACGGTGGACAGCAAGTTCGTCCGCCACCTGCTCGGCGGCTTCGCGCTGACCGGGATATTTACGGCGCGCACCGGCAACCCGTTCACGGTCTTCGACTGCACGACGGCCAACAGCGGCGCGTGCCCGCGCTACCGCCCGGCCGGCGGCGCGTCGGTCAACTTCGACGGCACGGGCAATCCCGCGTCGGTCGGAGCGAACGCGTTCAGCTACCTGCAACTGCCGGCGTCGAACCCGTTCGTCAACCCCGTCAGCAACACGGGTGTGGTCGGACCTTTCCCCGAAGACATGACGAAGCGCAACGCCTTCCGTGGCCCCGGCTTCTGGAACATGGACATGGGTCTGTACAAGCGCATCAGGTTCAACGAGAAGTACAGCGTGCAACTCAGGCTTGAAGCCTTCAACGTCTTCAACCACTCGAACCTGTTCATCGCGCCCGGCTCGCTCGACATCAGCGGCTTCACCGACGCCGACGGCAACCCGACGGCTTCGTTCATCACGGCGAACCGCGGCGTCTTCACCAGCGGCAATCTCGAACGTCGCAACGTGCAACTCGCGGCGAAGTTCATCTTCTGACTTTCGGGCGACCGAAAGTTTTCCACGCGGCGGGAGAGTCTTGAACGAAAGACTCTCCCCCGCCTTTCTCATTTCACACGCCGTGATGATCTCTCTCAACGCCCGCCGCGCCCGCGCCTTCAACTGTGTCCGCGCCTTGACCTGCGCCTTCGCCTTCGCGCTGCTACTTGCCGCCAACAATCTCTACGCACAAACCGACACAGGGATTGATTCCGAATCGAACGACCCCGGCTTCGGCGGGGCGCACACGATTCAGGGGCGCATCTTCGCGCCTTCGGGGCGACAACTCGGCAGGCGCGTCCGCGTCCGGCTGGGCGGCGTGCGCGGCGAAGCATCCGTGTTGAGCGACGACAACGGCGCGTTCACCTTTCGCCGTCTGAACGGTGGCACGTATCGTCTGACCGTCGAAGCGGGCGCGGAGTTTGAGACGGCCGCAGAGACCGTTGACATCATTGACTCGCCGCTTCGCAACCGGCGCGCGGGGCAAGTCGTCTCCGTCCAGATTCAGTTGCGTTTGAAACGCGAGGAGGGGGCGGGGAAGCCCGGCGTCGTCAACGCCGCGCTCGCCGCGATCCCGAAAGAGGCGCGCGAACTTTACGAGGAGGCGCTTCGTTCGGCGAAGGCCGGGGAGCGCAAGCGCGCGGTGGAACAGTTGAAACAGGCCGTCGCCGTCTACCCGAAGTTTACGCTGGCCTTCAACGAACTCGGTGTGCAGTATCTCGGCCTCGGCGAGACGGAGAAGGCAGCGGAAGCCTTGCGCGCCGCGCTCGCGCTCGAACCGGACGCCTTCGTGCTCCGGCTCAACTACGGCATCGTGCTCTTGCAACGCAAGCGTTTCGCCGACGCCGAAGCGGAACTGAGCCGCGCGCTCAAGTTGAGCGATGCTTCTTTCGCCGCGCACCTTTACCGCGGGCGCGCTCTGATCGGTCTCGTTCGCTACGAAGAAGCGGAGCGCGAGTTGCGTCGCGCCCTCGCGCTCGGCGGCGACGAGGCGCGCATGGCGCACAGGTATCTCGGCGCGATCCACATCGAGCGCGGCGAGAACGCGCGCGCCGTCGAAGCCTTGGAGACTTACCTGCGCCTCGACCCGAAGGCCGCCGAAGCCGACGCGATTCGCGGCATCATCAAACAACTGCGGGCGCAGACAGGGAGACCGCAAAAGTGATCGCTCCACACACAGCCGACTACAACTGCAATCAGCCTAATCTTCTCTCTGCATGATTGGCAAATTAATTACATTGCTGCGGCCTACTGCTTTTGGCTGACGGCTTCGACGAGCTTACGGTATTCGGCCTCGCCGCGCAGGGCGTCGAACGCTTCGTCGGCGGCCAGCTGTCTCGCGTCCTTGAAGCCCTTCTCGATGGCACGCCGCAGCGCGTCGAACGCCCTGCGCTTGTCGCGGTTGAGCGCGTGCGCGCGTGCGAGTTCGTAGAGCACCTGCGCGTTGTCGGGCGCGAGTACGGAGGCCGCAGCGAGCGAGGCGGCAGCGAGCGCGTAGTTTTCGCGTCGCACGATCAAGTTCTGTGCGCCTTCGTAAAACTGCGCGAAGACTCCGTTGAGCGTGCGGCGCGCGACACGTCGTTCGCCCGTGTCGGCGTCGGCGCGCGCGGCCTTTCTCAAATCGTCCACGGCCTTTCTGAAACTGACGCCCGCGACCGCGCCCTGCGCCGGATCGCGACGCTGTTCGAGCAGCGCGACGAGTTCGCCCGCGAGTTTGTGCTGGCTCTTTATTTGCGCGTTCTCATCGTCAGATGCTCTTTTGACTTCGCGTGTCTCACCGAGCCGCGCCGCGTGTTGCTCAAGTTGGCTCACGTCGCGCAACCCCCGGAAGTCCTCAGACGCCGCACGGTAAGTTTGATACGCGACGTAAAAATCGCGCGCGGCTTCGGCGTCGCGCGCCTTGCGCGTCTGCTCCTGCCAGAGTTGTTCGATCAGCGCGTCGTCCTTCGGCAGTCGCCCGGACTTCAACGCCTGAAGTTCCATCCATTCGACGGCCGCGGCGCACGCGTCGGCGGGCGGCCACACGTGCGCCCCGTCGAAGACGGCGAGACGATGCGCGACGGAAAAGTTATCCAACAACTCTTCGAGTTTTTTCAGTTCGGGGAAATTGAAATCGTCAGTTCCGGCGATGGAGTAGACGTGGAAGGGGACGGCGTTTGACGGCCTGATGTCCGCGGGAAAACCCGCGCCGCAGACGACGACCCCGGCCAGACAACTCCGGCAGAGATGACCGAAGCGGACGGCCATGCGCGCGCCGCCGGAGAAGCCCGCCGCGTAGACGCGCCGCTCGTCAACTGAGAGACGCGCATGCGTGTCTCTCCACATCGCGACGACGGCGTCGAGCGAAGGCTGCACCGCGCCGTTGCGCGAGTTGTGCGAACCGGCGACGATCCAGCCGTAACGCTCCGCCGCCTCTTGAAAACGCGCGACCGGCACTTCGCCGCGCGCGAGCGGATCGAGGCAGTAGAGAATCGGCCAACGCTTGCCGGGCGTGTACGCGGAAGGGAGATAAAGCGCGTAGCTTTGCGTCGCGTCGTCGAGGGTGACGACTTTCTCGATGAGACGGCCTTTCGGGAAAGTTTGGGCAGACGTGTTTGCAGACGTTGTCGAAGATGGCGACGCGACGGCTGAACTGTTCTTCTCTGCGCCCCGGACTTGTCGGGTGCGAGAGCGTGAGGGGGGCGCGGCCAGCGCGCAGAGAAGCAGGGCGAGTGCGATGAAGCGTCGCATGTGTGGCGCAGAAGCGTATGGTCGAAAGTTCAGGCTCGACATGCTTCCGGCGGCCGTTGCCGCTCCGCCCGCGCTCCCGCCTGAAACTCTTTGACGACCTGCATCAGATGCATCCCGACATCCCACGTCAACGCGTCGCCCTCAAGCGTGAAGTGGCGCAGCGACGACAGCGCGGCGGGCACGGGCACGTCGCAGTTCCACAGCACCGCGACGCGGCGGTCGTATAAGACGAAGGCGGAATTGAGTTCGATCAAGATGTTCTGGTCGAGCGTGTGATTGCCCGCGCCGTCCGCGCGGCAGTCGTCGGCGGTGACGACGACGAGGGCTGCGCCGCATTGCCGCATCGCTTGAAACATCTCGCCTGACACCGGGAGCGCGTCGCGTTCGCCGCCGACGAGCGCACGGCTCTTAACGTCCAACAACTCAAGCGCGGCCTGTAGCTGGCCGACCAGCGGCGCGGCGCGACGACACAAAATCAGAAAATCCCGGTTGCGTTCCGCAGCCTCTCGCGGCGGCGCGACTTCGGCGCGGTATGAGACGGCGAGGCCGGGGTGAGTTTCTTCTTCGTGAACGGCGGGGGGCGTCCCGGTCGTCAACTCATCCGCGCGGCCTTCGATGAACCCGGTCAGTTCCTCGCGCTCGACGCGCAGGCGCGCGGGTTGTCCGCGCTTGCCGATGGTCATCGTGCCGATCTCGGCGGCCTGGCAGAGGTGGAAGAAGCAGACCACGCTGCTTTCGGTCGCCTTCTGATTCAGCCCCGTGGCCGAAGGATAAAACTTCTGCCAGTAGGCCGCGACCTGCGTGTGCGTCACGAGGTCTTGACCCTCGTCGTGCATCCATCGAAGCGCGGCGCGATAGGGCGCGGTGTTGGCGAGCACGGCGCGGTAGGCTTCGGCTTCGGGAGCGAGCTTGCGCGCAAACTCCCAACCGAGTTGGCTGAGACGCAAGCGGTCGCCGCCCTGCCGTGTGACGATGCCCCAGAATTCATAGGCGGCGACTTTGCGCGGCTCGAAGACGCGCCGCTTCACGTCGTCCATCGCCTCGACGACGGAGACGCCTGCGGGCTTCTTCTTGAGATACTGCACGACCTCGCGCACGTCTCCGGCGGTCGCCAGAATCGGCAGCGACGCTGACAGTTCCTCGTCGGGCGCGTCCTCCGACGAAGTGTAGAGAAGCCGGAGCGCGTGCGAACGCTCCGCCTCACGCTCGGCGGAAGAAGTTGGAAGCCCCCCTTCGGATTCGTACTCCCCGGCAACAAGGCCGTCGTCTTCCATCTCCGAGAGCGACGCGATTAAAACTGACATAATGAAACTAACCTCCCGCGAGTTTCGTCCGTGCCGTGTTCAACTGCGACGACGACGGATCAGTTGATCGTTTTACGAGTTGCCCCCGCCCGGTTCGTCGAATGAGTCGGCGGCCGCCTCGGCCTTGAAGGGCGGGTTGGGGTCAATGTGGTAGCGTTTGAGTTTGGAGTTGAGCGTCGTGGCGTTGACGCCGAGCAGGTGCGCGGCGCGCGCCTGATGCCCTCCGGTGCGCAGGAGCGTCCGCCGGATGATCTCGATCTCGAAGCGGCGCACTTCGTCGGGCAAACTCATGCCGCGCACGTCGTCCTGCGCTTGTAGTTTCTGCACGTCCTTGAGCAGCGCGATCTCTCTGAGGAGCGTCAGCGTCAGTTCCTCAAGCATCTCGATCCGGCTGAGAGACGTGGCGTGCTCTTCCAACAGGCGGCGCGCCTCCGCGTGCGAATCGTGGTAGTGTTTCGGCCGTTCATTCAAAACGCTCATCGCTTCCATCTACGTAAACCTCCCGCACGGATCAGTCGAACTCTTAACCCCTTACCCACGCCCCGGCGCACCCGCGCGACGGGCTGACCTCGTTTAATATTTGAGCGCGGTCAGTTGCTTGAGACAATGACTCTCGACGGTGCTCGTGTTCTGCACGCTGAGTTGTGCGTCGTGCCCGTCGTTCGGCAACAGCCAGCGGCCGTCCGCGCCCTGCACCAGATGGCCGAGTTCGTGCAACAGGATCAGCGCGCGCGCCGCACGCGTGTCCGAGGAGAAGCGGCCGATGGCGCGGCGTTGCGCTTTCGCCAGCGTGGGCGCGACGAAGAGCGGCCCGATGCTGTTGACGAGTACGCGCTCGAAGAGGCGGTACGACGCGCCCGTCCGGTTATCGTGGACGATGACGGTCGCGCCCGACATCTGAATGGCGACGTTGGGACTCTCGAAGCGCTCGTTACGAAACTGCTCCGCGAGACTGTTCAGCACCCCGGTCGCCTTCGCCGAGCCGCCGAAGAAGCGGCTGCAAGTATTCTCCTCGCCGAGAATCCGGTAGGCGTCCAGATATGACTCCGCGTGCAACTCGTTCCTGAACGCGACGCGCCGGAGCGGCGTCGGGACGGGCGCGGGCAGGGATGCCGAGCGCGCCTCGGAAGCCTTCGCGCGCTCCGTCGCCGTCGCAGGGTCGGCTTCGGGCGCGCTCGCGTTCGCGGTCTCGACGTGACGCGCCCCGGGCTGCGCGCCGCCCGCGTCATCTCCCTCGCTAAAAATTTTTTGTGCCGGAGTAGACATCTGGATCACTAAAACTAAAATGAGCGCGACGAACATCTGACGCAGTTTCATGGCTTGCCTCCCACGTGGGCATCCCCCTGGAAGTCGGCTCACAACCTCGTCGCGTCTTTGTCGTCGCCCTTCGAGCTTCTCTCTTCCGCCTGCTTCATCCGGCGACTGATGTCGGCGGGGACGGCGATGCGAAAGAGTCGTGCCCGTGGCAACTGTTTGATAGATGCAGGGAGAGCAATCAAGAAATCTCAAATTTATGCGAGACGTTTTGAAAGTTCTCCGCTCAGCGCGCGACGCGGGGCGGTCGAGCTAAAAGCACGTCGTGGTTCCGCAAGGGGGAATACGGCCGCGCGCGAAGATTGTGAGACGGATGAGCGGAAGTGAGAACAAATTTGTGACGAAGAGGACGATTCGGGGCATGAGGCGGCAGCGAGGGAATCCGTAGTTTCGGACGCGCGCTATGAGTTGTTGCTTCGGACGCGAGCTAGAGGTTGTTGCCGAGGACGTTCTGCAAGTTGTCGCGGTAGTTGCGGCTGAGCGTGAGTTCCGTGCCGTCGTGCAGGATCACATGATACTCGCCGTGACTCCAAGGTTGCAGTTCGCGTATGCGGCGGAGGTTGACGATGGTCGAGCGGTGGATGCGGATGAATTCTTTCGGGTCGAGTTGCGTTTCGAGACTGCTGATTGACTCGCGCAGGAGGTGCGACTTGCGTGCGTTAGTGTGGACGTTGACGTAATTGCCCTCGGCCTCGATCCAATCAATCTCTGTGGTGAGCAGGAAGAAGACGCGCCCGCCGGTCTTGACGACGAGCCGTTCGAGATACTTCGAGTCGGCTTCGAGTTGTTTGAGGAGCGAGAGGATGCGCTGGTCGAGTTGGCCGTTGCGCGTGCCGCGGATGTGCATCTTGGCGTGCTCGATGGCCGCGATGAAACGTTCGCGGTCGAAAGGCTTGAGCAGGTAGTCGAGGGCGTGGACTTCAAATGCCTGAATGGCGTAATGGTCGAAGGCCGTGACGAAGATGACGAGCGGCAGGTAGTCGGACTTGAGCGCGTCGAGGACGGCGAAGCCGTCAACCTGCGGCATCTGCACGTCGAGCAGCATTAGTTCGGGGCGCAACGTTTGCACCGCCGCGACCGCCTCCGCCCCGTTCGCGCATTCGCCGACGATCTCGATCTCAGGGTCGGCCGCCGCCATCGTGCGAATCTTCTCGCGCGCCAGCGGTTCGTCGTCAACGGTCAAAAGGCGTATACGCATCTTCCCCTGCACAAATCTTCGGCGCGCGCCGGATGCTTCGTCTCGCGGGCGCGAATTGAACTCCCGTCCGTTCAAGTTAAGGCACGACCGGCGGCCGCAGTAGTAGTGAACACTGTTGCCGATTGGTGCGACGGAAGTATCCGAATGTTCAGATGACTGCTTGATGACGGAAGGAGTCGGGCGTCTCGGATGGAATTTCCAAAGTTACGATCAGCCCGCCGCGTGGATCGTTGGCTAGCTCGAAGCGGTGCGCCGCGCCGTAGAGTTGTTCGAGGCGCGCCCGCGTGTTGGCTAGCCCGACACCTTCCTTGAAATTGCGCTCAAGACTTCGATTCAGGGTCAGCCCCGGCCCGTTGTCTTTGATGCGAATACGAAGTGTGCCGTTTTTTCGTTCCGCCTGAATATCAATCCGGCCGGGAGTGGAGCGCGGAGCGATGCCGTGGCGGATGGCGTTCTCGACAATCGGTTGGAGGATGAGGTTGGGGACTTGCGTATCGAGAGCCTGTGCGTCTACGTGGAGGGTGGTGGTCAGGCGGTCTTGGAAGCGGATGCGTTCGATCTCCAGATAGCACTTGAGGAATTCGAGTTCCTGTTGGAGCGTGACCTCCTGCGTGCCGGAGTTTTCGAGTGTGAGCCGGAGGAAGTCGCCGAGACGCGCGATCATTTTGTCGGCGGCCTCGACGTCTATGTAGACGAGCGCGGAGATGGAGTGGAGCGTGTTGAAGAGGAAGTGCGGTTGCAGTTGCATCTTGAGGGCTTGCAACTGCGCCTGCGCGAGTTGGGCTTGGAGTTCTGCGGCGCGGCGTTCGCCTGCGGTGTAGCGGCGGTAATAGTCGAGCGCGTGGCGGGCGAGCAGGATCAAGCAGTAGATGCCGTAGTTCTCGCTGGCGTTGAGAATGATGTTGCGATAGATGAGCCAGAGCGCGCCCGACGTGCCCTTCGGCTTGTCCCAGTAGAGAGTGTTGAAGGTGTAGAGCAAGCACCCGACGAGGACGACGCAGGCGGTGCTGAAAAGAACGTGGAGCAGTAGATTGCGCCGCCAGTGTTCCTGTTCGAGGCGGTAACGACCGGCGAGCCAGAGCACGACTGGCGTAACGAGTGCCCAGATGTAAGCGTAGCTGAACTGGATGGCGACCGACTCGGCGAACGGGATGGGGCGGTCGCTGCGGATCATCGCGAAGTAAATCTGGAACGTGAAGAAGAGGCCAATGGCCGTCCAGACGAGCGCCACGGCGGCCAGATAGATGAGGCGACGCTTCCACACACCTCCGTCAACAGCGGCAGCGGCGGTGGGGCGAGCCAGTGGTTCTGAAAATGTGTGTTTCAAGTTTAACGTGCGCCCGGCTTTCACACTTCTTCACTTCCGAGCCGCGGGTGTCGAGACGGGGAGCGAGAACGCGGTTGCCCTAACTGAGTTCGGGACGGGCGAGGAAACGTATGGGCGACGCACAACTATAATCCCGGCGCGCGCGGATGTGAAGAACTGTGGGACGAAACGGCCGGATCAAGTGACGAAGCGGAGCGTACGCGTGACGAAGCGGACGTGGCGACGCTTGATCCGTCACAGCCCGCGCGCGCGGCTGCAAATAAATGAAGCGGGGCAAACATCTTTTTGCTCGACTGCCGCCATCAACAACTATCAAGAGGAGCGATTGGTAAACTCTCGCACGCGTTGCGGGTCAGTAATTCCGCTTACAACCTATCCGCAAGCACGCGCCGTCTCGCGGCGGCCGAAACGCGCCGTCGTGAAATTTCAGATCGCCCGTCATACTTATGTCGAGCACTCTCCCGATTTGTTGCTACGAATTCGACTCGTTCCGTCTCGACGCGTCGAGGTCGCTCCTGTGGCGCGACGGCGAACCGGTGCCGCTCACGCCGAAGACCTTCGAGACGTTGCTGCTGCTCGTCCGCGAGGCCGGGCGCGTGCTGCGAAAAGAGGAGTTCATCGCGCGCATCTGGCCGGACTGTTACGTCGAAGAGAGAAATTTGACGCAGCACATCTTCACGCTCCGCAAAGCTCTCGGTGAAGGGGCGAACGATCATCGCTACATCGTGACCGTGCCGGGACAAGGCTATCGCTTCGTCGCGCAGGTGAGGGAACTAGTGGAGATGGACGCCGCAACAGCGTCGCAATCAACCGGCGACAGGCGTCGGCCGGATGAGCACGCCGCAAGCATCATCCACGCAGAACTCCCTTCGCACACGACACGCCACACGCGAAACGCCGAGGCGTTTCAAGCCTACATACGCGGCCGCTATTTCTGGAACAAGCGAACCGCCGAAGGGTTGCACAAGGCAATCGAATACTTCGGGCAGGCCATCGCCCTCGACCCGTCCTATGCGCTCGCCTTCGTCGGTTTGGCCGACGCGCACAATCTGCTGGCCGGGCACGGTGGCCTCCACCCGCAAGACACTTTCCCGCAGGCCAAGACAGCGGCCGAACGCGCCCTCGAACTCGACGATTCGCTCGCGGAAGCCTACGCCTCGCTCGCCTTCGTCTCGTATCGCTTCGACTGGAACTGGAAGGACTCCGAGCGTTATTTCAAACAGGCGATGGCAATGAATCCGGCATACGCCACCGCGCATCACTGGTACGGCGAGTCGCTCGCGGCCGCGGGTCGCTTCGACGATTCGCTCGCCGAACTCGGAAGGGCGCAGGAACTCGACCCACTCTCGCTGCCCATCAACACAGATCTCGGACAGTCGCTCTATTTCGCGCGCCGCTACGAAGACGCCGCGCGTCAGTTGGAGAAGACGCTCGAAATGGACGACAGATTCCCGCGCGCGCTCATCGTCCTCGGCGCGGTTTACGAGCGGCAGGGGCGACACATGGAGGCGATTGAAACGTCCGGCAAGGCGGTGAAGCTGTCACCTGCAAACCCGCTCGCCATCTCAGGTTTGGGGCATGCACGCGCGCTCGCCGGGCAGCACCACGAGGCGCGCCGCATCGTGAGCGATTTGCAACGTCTCGCCACGAATCGCTACGTTTCCGCCTACAACATTGCCGCCGTCTACGCCGGACTCGGCGAATCGGACGCGGCTCTCGATCAACTTGAACAGGCCGCCGTCAACTCCGACGTGTGGCTCGTCTGGCTCAAGTGCGATCCGCGTTTCGACCTCTTGCGCGCAGACCCGCGCTTCGTCGCCCTCTTGCGCCGCGTCAACTTATAAAGCCTCGCGTCAACTTATTAATGACTCGCGCCCGTCATGCGACTCTCAAGAGTTCGAGAGGTTCACGGATAACATATTTTTAATGATTGAATCGTAGATAATATCGTTTCTCCATCCAATTTTATCCCGCCCCGAAGTGCACGCTTCGCCGCCCGCGCGAGACTTCCAGTGAATATGCAGCTTCCCTGAAGCGCGCCGCAGTTGGCACGCCCGTTGCCCCATGAGCGTTGGAAATATTCGGCGACTTAACTGTGACGGAGTTGGTCTGGAGCTATTCACCTGAAGGAGTTTTGAAGATGAGAAAAGCGATTTTGGCGGTGCTCGCGTTTTGTTCGTTAGTCGTGCCGGCGGCGGCGCAGTCAAACACGGGGCGTCTGGTCGGGACGGTCTCTGACGCGTCGGGCGTCGTGCCCGGCGCGTCCGTCGTGGTCAAGGATAACCAGAGCGGCCGGGAGAAGACCATCGTGTCGAGCGACGATGGAAGTTTCAGCGTCGAGCAACTCGACCCCGGCACTTACACCGTCACGATCACGGCGGCAGGCCACAAGACCTTCTCCGCCGCCGATGTGAAGATTGACATCGGGCGCGAGTACTCGTTGAACCCGACGCTCGAAGTCGGCGACATCAGCGAGACGGTCGAGGTCACGGCCGGGACGGACATCGTTAATTCGTCAAACGGCGAACTCAGCAGCACCGTCGGCCCCCGCCAGATTCTCGAACTTCCGATCAACGGCCGCAACCCGCTCGGCTTGCTCAACCTGCAACCCGGCGTCAACGCGACGAGCAGTTCGATCAACGGGCAACGTTCTTCGTCAGCCAACTACACGCGCGACGGCATCAACATTCAGGACAACTTCATCCGCACCGGCGGCTTCGTCCAAGATCGCCCCACGGTTGACGACACGGGCGAGTTCACGGTGGTCACGCAGAACGCCAGCGCGGATCAGGGCGGCGGCGGTTCGACGCAGGTGCAACTCTTTACGCCGCGCGGCGGCGCGGACTTTCACGGCGGGTTGTGGGAGTACAATCGCAACTCGAAATTCGCGGCCAACGAATTCTTCAACAACTCGGCGGGCATCCCGCGCCCGTTCCTGAACCGCAACCAGTTCGGCGCGAAGATCGGCGGCCCGGTCGCTCTGCCGCACTTCGGCGAAGGCGGCGCGGGTGTCATCCGCGGCAAAGCGTTCTTCTTCGCGCAGTACGAACGCTTCGAGTTGCGCCAGCAAGCCTCAGTCCAGCGCCGTGTGCTGCGCGACGTGGCGCGCACCGGCAACTTCACCTACACGGACAACAGCGGCGTGACGCGCACCGTCAACGTCCTCAACGGGGCGGGGCTGAACGCATCAATCCCCGCCGCCGCAGGTGGCGTGCTCGGCGTTGATCCGACCGTCCAGAGGCGCGTGCTCCAACTCATGCCCGGCGTCGGCAACTCCACCATCTCGAACAACGACCTGACACAGTTGTTGCTGTTCAACCAGTCGGACAACGACACGCGCAACGGCTTCACCGGACGCTTCGACGTTGACGTCAACAGCCGCAACAGTCTCAACTTCGTCTACAAGTACAACGACAACGCCGACCAGCGGCAATCCGATCTGGGCGGCTTCGGCGCGAACCCCTTCGTCTTTCAGGGCGGCCCGACGAAGTTTTACGTCGCCACTTATCGCACGACCCTCGGCGCGAGTTTCGTTAACGAGGTGCGCGGCGGCTATTCGTCGAGCGAGCCGTTCTTCAACAACAACTCCATCCCGACAGACTTCATCATCGGCGGCCTGCCGCTCGGATTGAGCAGCCCCGAAGCCAGTTTCCAGGCGCAGGGTCGCAACACGCGGCAGTACACGTTTCAGGACAACGCCTCATACGCCTTCGGCAACCACGCGTTCAGGTTCGGCGGGCAGATCGAAGGGCAGCGCATCCAGTCGCTCAGCAACTTCAACCGGACGCCGATCTACACCATCACCACCACCGCCAACCCGAACACGCCCGGTCTCGCGGCGAGTCTCTTCCCCGGCGGCATCAACGCCACCCAGCGCGCACGCGCCGACGCACTCCGCTTTCTCCTCGGCGGGATCGTCGGCGGCAGCACGGTCGCGGCAAACTTCGTGAGTCCCGAAGTGGGGCCGCAACTCGGCGCGCCGTCCGTGCAGGATTACGCTTACGAGTCTTACGGCCTCTACGTCAGCGATCAGTGGCGCGTCTCGCCGCGACTCACCTTGAATCTCGGACTGCGTTACGACCTCTACACGGGGCTGAGAAATCCCAATCAGGTTTTGCTCGAACCGATCATCCCTGCGGGGCAGACCATCGAGCAGGCGATTCTCAACCCGGCCGGTCGCTACGGCCTCGCCGGAACTAACGCGGGCGAGCCGGGCAAGTTGTTCAACGCCGACAAGAACAACTTCGGCCCCATCGTCAGCTTCGCCTACTCGCCGCAGTTCAAAAACAGTTTCCTCGGCGGGCTGTTCCCCGGCGACGGGCGGACGGTCATCCGCGGCGGCTTCCGCGTCAGCTACATCAACGACGAATATCTCAAGGCGGCCGACAACGCCGCGCGCGGCAACGCCGGTCTCGATCTGACGGGCGGGGTTAATACCTTGAACGCGCGGTTCAGCGCGCTGCCGCCGATTGCGCTCCCGGCCTTCAACCGCCCGCCCTTCACCTTCGCGCAGGGGCGCGAGGCCGACCCGAACCTCTTCAACACCGCTTTCCTGATCGATCCGAACATTCAACTCCAGCGGAACATGGAGTACAACTTCGGCATCCAGCGCGAGATCGGTTTCGACTCCGTCGTCGAAGTGCGCTACGTCGGCGGGCGCAGCAACAGTCTCGTGCGCGGCTTCGACCTCAACCAGTTCGACATCAACGCCAGCGGCTTCCTGCAAGACTTCCTGCGCGCCCGTGAGAACTGCCGCTTGCAGGGCGCGACGCTTCCCGGCACGGGCGACCCGCTGCA
This sequence comes from Pyrinomonadaceae bacterium, assembly GCA_030841105.1. Lineage (GTDB taxonomy): Bacteria > Acidobacteriota > Blastocatellia > Pyrinomonadales > Pyrinomonadaceae > JAIVJZ01. Next base: position 94,390 of record JAVEDE010000078.1, on the reverse strand, counting down.
AAGATGCACCGACGCGCGTTTCAACCCCGCCATTGCCGGAAGCCAGCCTCTGCCCGTCTTCGCGCTGCTCCCGTTCGGCGCGTTCCTCAACAACCCGGCCATCACCGGCCCGATCATCAACGGGCAGGTCGCCGGTCTCGTCCAGACCTACATCATCAACGGTCTGGATCAGGACGAAGGCGTCGGGATCAACTTCCGCCGCAACCGCAACGCCGGGCCGGTCGATCTGCTGACGAACGGCGGCCGTTATCGCTACAACGCACTGCAAGCGGAAATTCGCCGCCGCTTCACCGACGGCCTCTCCTTGCAGGCCAACTATACCTTCCAGAAGATTCTCTCCGACATCGAGACCGACGGACAGGCGCGCTTCGATCCGTTCCTCGATAACGCCAACCCGCAACTCGACTACGCGCGCACCGACTACGACCGCACGCACACCGTCAACTTCAACGCGATCTACGAACTGCCTTTCGGGCGCAACAAGCGTTTCCTGAGCGACGGCGGCTTCGCGGGTCACTTGCTCGGCGGTTTGCAATTCAGTTCGATCATCAATCTGGGGTCGGGCGCGCCGATCTCGATCAGGGATTTAAGCCCGACGCTCAACCGCGCGGGACGTTCGCAGCGCCAGACGGCCAACTCGTCCCTGAACACAGATCAGATCAAAGACCTCGTCGGCATCTTCCACCAGAACGGCCGGGTCTACTTCATCAACCCCGCCGTGATCGCGCCGGACGGCACGGCGACGGGCGGCAATCTGGGCACGACGCCGGGGGCGGCGTTCCCCGGTCAGGTCTTCTTCCGCACGCAGCCGGGGCAGACCGGCAACCTGCCGCGCACCTTCATCAACGGCCCCATCTATTTCAACTGGGACGCCGGTCTGATGAAGAACATCCCGCTTGGCGAGCGGGCGAGGGTGCAACTCCGCATGGAAGTTTTCAACCTTCTCAACCGCGCCAACTTCTACCCGCCGAGCGGGCTGAACGCGCTCAACTTCGGCGAAGACAGCAACATCTTCGACATCAACAGCCCGACCTTCGGGCAGATCACAAGCACCTATGCGCCGCGCATCATGCAGTTCGCGGTGCGCTTCGAGTTCTAAACTTCAACTCAACTTTGCCGCGCAGGGAGTCGCTTCTGAGGAAGCGACTCCCTGCGCGCGTCTGCGTGCTTCGCGTCCAGCAATGCGAGACGATTTCAGTTGATGTGAGAGGAAAATAAACGCGCGTGCCCGCCTTCAAATATGCTTCCCGCGACCAACCTCTGCGCCCGCGCCGACATCAAAGCCGCTCGTGCTTGGAAACTGCTTTTCTAACCGCCCATCCGGGGTCAGTCATTTTATAGACGGTCAGTAAAAAACTCTTTGAGTGTTATCATTATTCTCAAAGACATCCGAATTAAGGGGAAAGAACCGAATGCCAGCCCTCGCTCGCTTTTCAGTTTTTAATATTCACGCGATTTTACTCGCCCCGGCGCGGCGCATGAGGGCGAGTCTATTTTGCTTGCTCATGCTGTTCATCGCCGCGGCTGTCGGCCTCCGCGGCGAGAAGGCCGCGTCGGCAACTCGACCGGCTCAACCCGCCGCCCCCGTTGCTACTGCTGCCTTCGTGCGCGAGGCATACGGCACGCTGCCTCTGAGTTTCGAGGCCAACGTCGGACAGGTCGCACCGCCCGTCAAATTCATCTCGCGCGGCAGCGGCTACACTCTGTTTCTGACCGGGAACGAGGCGGTCATCGCTCTGGATCGTCAGTCGCACGCGAGCGCCGACCGTCACACGCGTCCCGGCGTCAAAGCCCTCGAACTTGAAGGCAACCCCGCGCGCAACGTCGCGGTGTTGCGGATGAAACTCGAAGGGGCTAACCCGCGCCCTCGCATCACTGGACAGGACGAGCAGACGGGCAAGGCGAACTATCTCGTCGGCGACGACCCTGAGAAGTGGCGCACGAATGTTTCCACTTACGCGAAGGTTCATTACAAGGAAGTCTATCCCGGCGTTGACGTGGTCTATTACGGCAATCAACGCCAACTCGAATACGACTTCATCGTCGCGCCGCACGCGAACCCCGCGCGGATCAACTTCGCGTTGAGCGGCGGTCGCGGCTTACGCATTGACGCGAACGGCGATCTCATCATGCGCGTGGGCGATGGCGAAGTCCGGCAGCACCGGCCGATCATCTATCAGGAGATTGACGGGAGCAGGCGAGAGGTGGCGGGCGGCTACGTCTTGAAAGGCCGCAACCGCGTCGGCTTCCGCGTGGGAAGTTACGATCACACACGTCCCTTGATTATTGATCCGGTGCTCAGTTATTCGACCTACATCGGCGGCGGCGGCAGCGACTACAGCGAGGCCGTCGTCGTTGACGCCAACGGCAGCGCATACGTCTCCGGCTACACCACCTCCGTCAACTTTCCCACGACGGCGGGCGCGTATGTCACGATCAATCGAGGCAACTACGACGCATTTGTCGTGAAGCTGAACCCGGCGGGCACGGCGCTCGTCTACGCGACGTATCTCGGCGGCAGCAGCACCGAGTTGAGTTTTAGTCTCGCCGTGGATGCGTCGGGACAGGTTCACATCGCGGGTCAAACTTCGTCGGACAACTTCCCGACGACGCCGGGCGCGTTCCAAACTACGCGTGGGGGGGGGAACAACTCCGACGCGTTTGTGTCGAAGCTGAACGCGAGCGGCAGCAGTTTGCTCTACTCGACTTTCATCGGCGGCGGCGACAACGACGGGGCGAGCGCCATCGCCTTGGACGCCGCGGGCAACGCATACGTGACCGGCGACACGGGCACGAACGCTTCCGGTCAGGACTTCCAAAACTTCCCCACAACCCCCGGCGCGTTCCAGACGCAGGAGGGCGGACGTTTCTCGACCGACGCGTTCGTGTCGAAGCTCAATTCGTCCGGTTCGAGTCTGGTCTATTCCACGCTCCTCGGCGGCAACCATTACGACGTGCCTTACGGGATCGCCGTTGACGCTTCCGGCAACGCGTTCGTGACGGGCTACACCGAGTCCATCACGTTTCCTGTGACGGCGGGCGCGTTCCGCACGACGGGCGGCAGCACCGAAGCCTTCGTCACCAAGCTCAATGCGACGGGGAGCGGCCTCGTCTATTCCACACTGCTCGGCGGCGCGGAAGAGGATCGCGGGCAGGACATCGCCATTGACGCGGCGGGTCATGCCTACGTCACAGGCTACACTTCGTCCAGAGCCTTCCCCACAACGCCCGGCAGTTTCCAACCGGCCACGGGTGGCGAACCGGGCATCGGCTACGACGCCTTCGCCGCGAAGTTGAACCCGGCGGGCAGTGGACTCGTCTACGGAACTTATCTCGGCGGCAGCGGCGGCGACCTCGGTCTCGCCATCGCGGCCGACCCGGCGGGCAACGCCTACGTCGCTGGACTCACAGGCTCTACAAACTTTCCATTAACGAATGATGCCGTCTCACCTAACGGCGGGGCATTCTTAACGCAGTTGAGTCCATCCGGCGCGGGCATCCACTCGACGCGCTTCGGCAGCGACGGCGCGACGCGATTCTCCGGCGTCGCCGTGGACGGCGGCGGCAACGCCTACGCCACCGGCTACACGAACTCGATCAACTTCCCGACGACGCAAGGCGCTTTTCAGAGGGCATACCGCGGCGGCGAGAGCGACAGTTTCGTCGTCAAGTTCTCCGGCTTCCAGAGCGAGCAAGCCCCGCCCACGTCGAACACCATCCAGTTCAGCGTCGCGAATTTCACCTCGGCCGAAGGCGACGGCCGCGCGATGATCACCGTGACTCGTTCGGGCGACATCTCCGGTCAGGCCAGTGTCAAATATTCGACGAACGACAATCAGGCGGCCGTGCGCTGCGACGACGCGACGACGATGCCTGATGTGGCCTTCGCCCGCTGCGATTATGCCACCACCGTTGACACGCTGAACTTCGCCGCGGGCGAAGCGCAAAAGACGTTCGAGGTCTCCCTGATTGACGACGCACACGTCGAAAGCAGCGAGCGGGTTCAACTGCAACTCGCAGAGCCGCTCGGCGGCGCGCTCGGCGAGCGCAGCGTCGCCACCCTGACCATCACCGACAACGACGTCGCCGGGCAACCCAACCCAATTGACGACACGCCGTTCTTCGTCCGGCAGCAGTATCTCGACTTCCTCTCGCGTGAACCCGAACCCGCAGGCTTCGACGCGTGGACGGGGGTGCTCAATCGTTGTTCCGACGTGAACAACAACCCCGAATGTGATCGCATCGCGGTGAGCGCGGCCTTCTTCCGTTCGCAGGAATTTCAACTCAAAGGCTACTACGTCTATCGCTTCTACAAGCTCTCGTTCGGCAGGTTGCCGCTCTACCAAGAGATCATCGCAGACATGCGCGGCATCACCGGCGCGACCCCCGAAGAGGTCTACGCCAAGCGCACGCTCTTCTCCAACCAGTGGGTGCAGCGCGCCGCCTTCGTGAGCCAATACGACCACCTCGAAATCTCAAGGTTCGTGGACACGTTGATGGATCGTTACGCCTTGAGCCGGATCACCACGCCCGATGCCGCGAGTCCAGACGGCGCGGCCAAAGTGACCTACACCCGCGCGGACTTAAACGATCTCTTGTTGAGCCGCAGGCTGACGCGGGCGCAAGTCGTTCGCGCCATCGCAGAGTCCGACGAGGTGTCCGCCCTTGAATACAATCAGGCGTTCGTGGCGATGCAGTACTACGGTTACTTGCGGCGGACGCCGGAGCCGGAAGGCTATCAGAATTGGCTGCGGGTCATTAACCAAGACCCGAACAACGTCCGTCTCATGGTCAACGGTTTCATGAACTCGACCGAGTACAGGCTCCGTTTCGGGCGCGCACAGTAAGCGACGCGCGCTTTAAACTTCAAGCCGGAGTAAGTTTCCGAAACAAGAAAAGGTCGCCCGCGTGTGGGCGACCTTTTCTTGTTTCGGGCTTCGACGCGCGCACGCTCAGATGCTTATCGCCTCGCCGATCTCGTTGATGGTGGCGATCTCGCTGCCGCTGATCTGCTCGCCGCCGTATCCGAAGAGGCCGCCTTCTTTGGCCGCCGACGCCACTTTTTCGGTCACCACCAAGACCCACCTTTTGTACTCGTACGCTTCCTCGGCGCTGATCTTCGACGCCAGCGCCGCGGCCGCCGCGCGACAGGTGTCGAGCGCCCTGACTTTGACTTCATCGAGGGAGAGCTTCTCGGTCTGACCGCGCGCCTCGTCCCCTGCGTTGGCGACGATCTCTGCGATGACCGTTCCGAGCAGAGAGTCTTGCGCCGCGCGTTGCTCGCCTTCGACGATGCCGTCGGCGACGGCGGCCATCTCCCGCATAAAGTCGTCCTGCTTGCTCGGAGCGGCTCCCGCCACCGCGTAGGCCGCCAGCAGCGGCGCTTTGATTAAACTCTTCCATTCGTCAGGCGTGAATTTCTCTTTGACACTCATCCTTAGTTTCTCCCCTTTGTTGACATGGCTGATTGACCGGGTCTTGGTCTGTATATCACGTCCGCACGTCGTACCCCATTCGCACCACCGGCTAATTGAAAAAGCAGGAGTTGGCTGCAACCTTGCGCCCATCAAACACATCAAAAGACGGCTACAAGTATCCCCTCCTTGAAGTCAATTAATATTTCAATCTTAGCATTTTAGGATCAGAATCATCATGTCACCCTCGCGTCTTTCTTCCCCCTCGAAGTGTGCCTACAGGCCGCGCCGCTTCGTTCTGTTCTTTTCGCTATTAGCGGCCACCCTTGCGCTGGCTCTCCCCGTCCATCTCGCGGTTGGCTACAGCGGCAGCTACCGTAGCGGCGCGGTTCAAACCGAACCCGTCACTTACACCATTACCGGCCGGGTGACCGAGTGGTACGGCGCGAGCATGAGCAACGTGCGGGTGAGACTCGATGGTGTGCCGCAGTCGCTCACGATCTACGCGGACTTGAACGGCGTGTACACCTTCGACGGACTCGCCCCCGGCGGCAACTACACTGTGACGCCCGTCAGGGACTATTACAGTTTCAACCCGCCGTCGGCCGTCTTCAATAATTTGAGCGGCGACCGGATAGCCAGCTTCGTGGGCGCGCCGTCGCGCGTCACGATCAGCGGCCGCGTGCGCGACGCGAACGGCGTCGGGATCGAAGGCGTGAGCATCATACAGGGCGGCGAGCATTTAGAGACGGTGGAGACGGACGCGAACGGGCAGTACGTGCTGCGGATCGTCGAGTCGGGAGTGATTCATACGGTCAGGGCGTCGAAGGCCGGATTCACCTTCAACCCCGCCGGGCAGGTCTTCGTCCGGCCGCTGGTTGATCAGGTCTTGGATTTCGTCGGCGTCCCGAACACGGACGCCGTGCAATTCGGCGCTGCCAACTTTACCGCCGGAGAGGGCGGCGGGCGGATCAGTTTGACCGTCACGCGCACCGGCAATACGGCGAGCACGGCGACCGTCAACTACCGCACGACCGACAACCCGGCGGCCGTCCGTTGCGACGACACGACGACGCTGCCCGGCGCAGCCTTCGCGCGCTGCGACTACGCGACGAGCGTTGACCGCATCACCTTCGCCCCCGGCGAGACGAGCGTGAGTTTCTCGATCCCGCTAATTGACGACGCGCACGCGGAGACGGACGAATGGGTCGAAGTCGTGCTCACAGACCCGACGGGTGTGACGCTCGGCGGCCAGACCACGACGCGCGTGACGATCACGGACAACGACGCGCCGAACGCGCCGAACCCGGTTGACGGCAACGAGTTTTTCGTCCGCATGCAGTATCTCGACTTCCTCAACCGCGAGCCGGACGCGGAAGGCATGGCCGCGTGGATGCGCGTCCTCGACAACTGCGCGGACGTGCATGCCGACCCGACCTGTGATCGCAACACGGTCTCGTCCGGTTTCTTCCGCGCGCCGGAGTTTCAGTTGAAGGGCTACTTCGCCTACCTGTTCTACAAGGTCGCGTTCGGACGTCTGCCGCTGTACGCAGAGATCACGCCCGACATGCGCAGCGTCAGCGGTCAGACCGAGGGAGAGGTTTACCGCAAGCGCGCCGAGTTTGCCGAAGCGTTCGCAGGGCGCACGGCCTTCCGCGAGCGATATGATTCGCTCTCCGATCCGGTGTTCGTCAACGCGCTCTTGAGCCGTTACAACCTGACGGCTATCACGACGAACGACCCGGCCGCGCCGGAAGCGGGGCGGAAGTTGACGCTCACAAGCGCGCAACTGTTCGCCCAACTGTCGGCGGGCACGCTCTCGCGGGCGCAAGTGCTGCGCGCCGTCGTGCAGAGCGACGAGGTGGCGGCGGTGGAGTACAACGGCGCGTTCGTGGCGATGCAGTACTACGGTTACCTGCGACGCACGCCCGAAGAGGACGGCTATCAGGCGTGGCTCAGAGTCATCAACCGAGACCCGAACAACGCGCGGCTCATGGTTGACGGCTTTATGAACTCGCCGGAGTATCGTCTGCGTTTCGGCCAGCCCTAAGGCGCGCTTAACTAAACAACAGGAGAGGCCGACTGTAACTCAGTCGGCCTCTCCTGTTTTATCGCGTCGTGATCTGTTTTATCGCGTCGTGATCGCCGACACCGTATTGAATCGCCTCGCGCCCTGACAGTTAGCCCTGACCGTGCGCCTTATTTCGCCGTCGCGGCGGCCATCGAGAGGAAGAGCGCGTCGGTGGCGACGCGGCGGTTGATGTTGACGGCGAGTTGGCCGCGCAGTTCTTGGATGCGCGCCATCCAGTCGGCGGCGTGGCGGCTCTTGAGTCCCGCGCCGAGACGCGCGAGGCGTGCGCGGATGTCTTCGTTGACGATCTTCGACGCGGGGTCGAGCGAGAGCAGCCACGCGTCGCGGACGAGCGTTTCGAGCACGTCGAGGCGCGGCTCGAACTCGTCCTTGCGCTTCGCATCGCTCAGGTCTTCGGCGGCGCGCAGCAGGCGCGCGCGATCCGTCTGCCCGGCGAGTGCGTCGAGGACGGCGAGCATCGCCTCGCGCGCTTCGCGGTAAGCGTCGAGGTTGAGACTGAGGGCGAGGCCGAGGCGGCCGCGCGCAAGGTGTGCGGCCAGACGCGCCTCTTCGCCCGCGCGCCGCTTGTGACGCACCAGATAGTTTTCGATCTCGTCGGCCGCGAGCGGCGCGAAGCGGATCGTCTGGCAGCGCGAGCGGATGGTCGTGAGCAGGTTGGCGGGGCGCGCGCTCAAGAGAATCAGGTGCGACGTGGGCGCGACTTCTTCGAGCGTCTTGAGCAGCGCGTTCGACGCCTGCGGGTTCAGCCGGTCGGCCTCTTCGACGATGAAGACGCGCGCGCGCCCCTCGTGCGGACGGTAGTTGGTCTCGCGTTCGAGTTCGCGCGCCTGATCAACTTTGATGACGTTCTTCTCCGCACGCACCAGACCGACATCCCTGTGCTCGCTCCAGATGATGTGCTTGGCGTCGTCGCCCTTAGCGTCGGCCGGGGCGTCGGCGAAGTGGGTGATGCGGACGCACGAAGAGCACTTGTCGCACGCCTCGACGCCCGCGGGCGCGAGACAGTTGAGGGCTTTGGCGAGTTCGAGCGCGAAGAGCTTTTTTCCGATCGCATCCTCGCCTGCGAAGAGGAGCGCGCCGGGGACGCGTCGCCCCGCGAGCATGCGCCGCAGCGTCTCTTTGGCGCGCTGGTTTCCGACGAGGCGATCAAACATAAGGGTAGAGATTAGAGGTCAGAGGTTAGCGAGCAGCAACAGCCGGGGTCGTCATTGAGTTTTGACTTGCGACCACTGACCTCTGTTCTCAAGAAACGGGACGACGATTTCGAGCACGTGGGCGTGGATTTCTTCGACCGAGAGACTCGCGTCAACGATCCGCACGCGTTCCGGTTCGGCGGCGGCGATCTGCAAATAGGCGTCGCGCACGCGCGCGTGAAAATGTTCGGCTTCGAGTTCGAGCCGGTCGTGGCCGTGCGCGCCTCCGTCGGCGGCAGTCGTGCGCTGGCGTGAGCGTTCGCCGCTCTGTGCGACGGAGAGATCGAAGAGGAGCGTCAGGTCGGGCTTGAGTCCGCCGGTGGCGAGCGCGACGACTTCCGCGACGAGCGAAGGCTCGAAGCCGCGCCCCGCGCCCTGATAGGCGACGGTGGCGTCGGCGTAGCGATCCGAGAGCACGACGCGCCCGGCGTCGAGCGCGGGGCGCAGCATCACGCGGACGTGCTGGGCGCGGTCGGCGGCGTAGAGCAGCAGTTCGGCGAGCGGGTCAACCTGCTCCTGCGCGTCGAGCAGCGCTTCGCGCAGGCGCGCGCCGAGCGGCGTCCCGCCGGGTTCGCGCGTCTGCACCACGTCCATGCCGCGCAGCCGGAGCACGCTCGCCAGCATCCGCACCTGCGTGGATTTGCCCGAACCGTCAATGCCTTCAAAGGTGATGAATGCGCCGGTCAAGAAAGTGAGACTCCGTGTTGGATTGTCGAGGTGGCTTGGGAGAGTTTACGCGTCGGAGCGGTCGGGGGCATCGCCGCCGCTGCTACTGCTGCCCGCCGCGCCCTCGCCCGCGGCCGGGTCGAAAGATTGCGCGCCACGCAGTTCGCCGCTCGTCTGGCGGCGGGCGTGTGAGATGGTCGAGATCGCGTGCTTGAAGATCAACTGTTCCTGCACGCCTGCTTCCAGCAGCACCGAGAATTTGTCGAAGCTCTTGATGCGACCCGTGAGCTTCGCGCCGTTCATCAGGTAGATCGTGACGGGATCTTTTTCACGCCGCACCGTGTTCAGGAACGCGTCCTGAATATTTTGGGGAGAAGGCTTCGTGTCCACTGCAACACTCCACACCGTTTCAACTGGTAATCAGTAGTACGGTCAGATTACAACACGCTGTCACGCGTGACAAGCGAATGTTGTCTAACGCCACTTAAAACGGCCGAGACCGTCGCGCGGTTACAAATTATGTGCGGCGGAGCGAGTGTGCAAAAGGGACTTTGCGTAGAAGGAGGGCGACGATTCCTGTTATTAACTGCCGCGCGGTGCGCCGGGGCGGGACGGCGGAGGGCGTCCGCCGCGTTTGGGAGGGGAGACCTCACATCGAGAGAGCGCCCCCGACGAGTTCCACCACGTGGACGCTATTTTCGCGCGAGACCAAGGCCGCTGTGGGTCGCCGCGCGCGCTCCTCTTGCGCGAGCAACTGCGTGGCCGCTTCCTGCGTGACCGGCTCGGCGAAGATAAAGCCCTGCCCGTATTCGCAACCCAAGTCTCTCAAGCCTTCGCATTGCTCCTCGGTCTCGATGCCTTCGGCGACCACGTTCATCTTGAGCTTCGAGGCCAGAATGACAATCGTCTCCACGATGCCGAGGCTCTCTTCCTCAAGGCACATCCGCCCGACGAACGAGCGGTCAATCTTCAGGATGTTGATGGGAAACCTGTGCAGGTAGCTCAAGCTGGAATAGCCCGTCCCGAAATCGTCAATGCTTAACTGGACGTTTAGCGAGCGCAACTGACGGAGCATCGCCGTCGCTACCTCTGCGTCCTCCATCACCACGCTCTCGGTGATCTCAAGTCGGAGGCATTGCGGGGGCAGCTTGGTCTCGTTCAGGATGCGTTTGACCTGATCCACCAGATCGGCCTGTCTGAACTGCTTGCCCGACAAGTTGACGCTCATCGTGAGCGGGGCTTCGGCCGGGTACTCGGCCTGCCAACGGCTCAACTGGCGGCACGCCTGGCGCAACACCCATGAACCCATCGGGATGATGAGTCCCGTCTCTTCCGCCGCGGGGATGAACTCCAAAGGAGAAACGATCCCGCGTTCGGGGTGACGCCAGCGCACCAGCGCCTCGAAGCCGGAGATCATTCCGGTCTTGAGCCGGATGATCGGTTGATAGAAGACTTCAAACTCGCCGCGCTCGACCGCACGCCGCAGATCGTTCTCCAGTTTCAGAAGCGACAGAGCGCGCGCGTGCATCAACTTGTCGAACACCTCGTAGCAGCCGTTGCCCTGCGCCTTGGCGCGGTACATGGCCGTGTCGGCGTCGCGCAGTATCTCCTCGGAACTGTTGTAGCCGATGGTCGAGAGCGCGATGCCGACGCTCGCGCTCGCAAACACTTCGTGGCCGCCGAGGTCGAACGGGGTCAACAACTCTCTGCCGATTCTTTCCGCCACGGCGATGGCGTCGGCCGAGTGCGCCAGCCCGTTCAACAGAATGGCGAACTCGTCGCCGCCGAAACGCGCCACGACATCTTCGGGGCGGATGCAGGCTTCGAGCCGCCGCGCCACGTCGCGGAGCAAGTGATCTCCGAGCAGGTGTCCGAGACTGTCGTTGATGGTCTTGAAGCGGTCAACGTCGAGGAACAAGACAGCATACAAATGTTCCGGGTGTTGCTGCGCCCGCTTGACGGCGACTTGCAGGTGGTCTGTGAAGAGAGCGCGGTTCGGCAAGCCCGTGAGGCCGTCGTAAAAGGCTGCGTGGTGCAGGTGATCTTCGGCGCGCTTGCGCTCCGTGATGTCCTGCGCCTGCACGATGAAGTGCATCGGCTTGCCCTGCGAGTCGGCCACCGTGGAGGTGCTCACCGTCGCCCACACCTCCTGCCCCTGCTTGTGCAGGTAACGCCGCTCCTTGGTGCAGGTGACTACTTTCCCCTCCAACATCCCGTACATGTCCGTCAGGCTCTCGCCCAGATCGTCCGGGTGCGTGACCGACTGGAAATTCGTCAGGAGCAACTCCGCCTCGTCGTAGCCCAACAGGCCGCAGAGCGAGCGGTTGACGCTTAGCCAACGCCCGTCCGTCGCCACCAGAGCCATGCCCGTGGCGGCGTGATCGAACGCGCTGCGGAAATGTTCTTCGCTCTCGCGGAGCGCACGGCTGATGCGCGTCTGCTCCTCTGCGTGCAGCCCGGCCTGCGCGGCCTGCGCCGCCGTCGCTTCCAGTTGTTTGCGGTAAGACTGGTAGGTGAAGTAGATGATCCAGATAATCGGGATCGTGATGGCAAAGGCGTAGAACCCGCTCCCGGTGATTAACTGCGCGGTCAGCGCCGACGCCGAGCCGCCGGCGAAGTAAGTGACCGAAGTCCAGAGGTAATACTCACGCCAGACCTCCGTGAAGGGGCGGTCAATCTTTAAAGACTCCCTGAAGGCGGCGATGCCGGAGTTGGCGACATACTGGACGAAGGCCATCAACCCGACGGCCGCGATGAAGTTTGAGGAGAGCGGGCCGCGCGAGAGTTCGGGCAGAGAGCCGAAGACGCGCTCGACCACCAACGCGCTCAGCAGTGTCGAGCAACCGAGCAGCGCGGCGTTGAAGAACCGTGTGAGCCAGAGTTTGGTGAAGCGGAAAGACGAGCAGAGGGCTTCGACCGTGGCGAGCAGGACGGCGACCTCGCCGCCGTACAGGAGCAGTGAGAGAAAGATGAAGGTGTCGGAAACGGTGATCTGAACTTTGAGGCGTGAGAACTCGATGCCGATGCGAGAGCCGAGGACGATGGTGACGGCCGAAATGAAGACTAACTGTAAGTCAATTTTCGCCAATGGCAGATGCGCGAGACTATAAAGGCACGCCGCCACGCCCGCCGCAATCACGACGCGCATAAATGGCTTGTTGTAAATTGGTTTGTTCAGGACTCTTTATACCTTGAGAGGATGGTGGAAAAAACCTACCCGACAGAATCCTTTAGCGAAGCGCGTGCCAGAAGGGGCAGGGCGTGATATTGCCGGTTTGTTCGTGAAAACGGGCTAAACAGTGAAGGTCATATAAAAATGTGACATTCAATTTGCACGGTTGAGGTGGTTTGACGTAGTGCCTTCGTCAGATTGACGAAAATACGGTCAGCCAACACGTTCTTCGCCAGTGAATTTTAACGGCCGCTTGTTAGTAAATTTTAACGGCCGCTTCCAGTTATCAAATGCGCTACGCAAGAAGGCCAGCGACCGTGACTGCAAAGCATGGTCTCTGGCCTTCATTGTGTAGTTTCCCGTCTTAGCTCAGTCGCGGCGGAGAAAGATGGTGTCGAACACGCCTTCACACTTGAACCCGCACATGCGATAGAAGGCGTGCGCCCGCTCGTTCTCGTCGTTGGCGAGGAGACACACGGCCTTCGTTCGGGCGAGCAGGTCGCGGCACAACTGCGTCAGGCAGCGTCGGCCGAAGCCCGTGTTGCGCTCCGAAGGGGCGACCCAGACGCCCTCTAGGTAGATCACGTCGGGCGTGTCTGCCTGCACGTCAGCCTTGAAGAGCAGCCTGCCGTTCTCGATGACGACCCAGACGCGCCCCGCCTCGATCCGCCTCAAGCACCGCGCGATGAACCCTTCCGGGTCTGTGTTGAGAGGGTTGACGCCGCTCTCCGCCTCGGCCATGGCTGCATGCGCGGGCGCGATGAGATCAATGTCGGCGCGGGTGGCCGGGCGCAAGCCCCCGACCTCTCTGGTGATCTCGACCGCGCGGCGCAGGCCGAAGAGTCGCTCGCGGCAGGCGCGCCGCATCGGCTGTCCCTCGTCGGCGTAAAAAGTCCAGAAGGCTTCCACCATCCCGCGCTCGCCCAGAATCATGTGCTTGCGCGCGCTGGCTTGCGCCGCGAGAGCGAACTCGCGCGCGGCGCGACGCGTGCGCGCCTCGACGAGCGTGACGTGGCCGATCAACGCCACGCCTTCGAGCCGACCTTCCGAGTTGCGACAGCCCCAGAACGTGCCGCGGTTGTGTTCGCTGCACAGACCGTTGTCCCTGATGAAGCCGGCCATCACGACGGTGTGGACGGGATTTTCGGAGAGGAAGCCGAGGACTTCCTCGCGCTCGCCTTCCGTGAGTTGATCGGTCATGACCTTGACGTCCGCCTCCGGGAGGTACGGCGTCTCAGCCATCACTTGTTGCTGTAACAACACGAGTGACATGCTAGCTGCTCCTTCCCGAATGTTAGCGGCTCTTGGTCGTTACGTTGACGACGGACGTGTAAGCAGAATAGCCACCAGCATTGACCGCCCTCACGCGGAAGCGGTAGGTAGTAGCCTTCGTCAGACCCGTGTCAGCAAACGTAGTGCCGTTCGCTTTGATCTGAATGACCGGCGCGAAGTTGATGCAGGTCGCGCCGACGCACCGCTCGACGACGAAGCCGTCTTCGTTCGCGGACATGTCTTTCCAGGAGAGGTTAACCTGCGTGGTCGAAGCCGCCGTCGCCGCAAGCGTCGTGGGCGCAACGGGCGCGGCGACCGTAACGTCCGGGATGGCCGCCATCGAAGTGGTGGGGTCGCCGTTGATCAGCACCGTGTCGGCTGTATCGGAAACGTCGCCGACGAGCACACCGTCGCCGACGAGCACACCGTCGGAGACGAGCACGCCGTCGCCGAACACGATGTTATCGCTCACGAGCACGCCGTCGCTGACGAGCACGCCCGTGCCGCAAAAGACGACGCCGTCTGAGACGAGCACGCCGCTGCTCGTGATGATGCTATCGCTCACGAGCACGCCGTCGCTGACGAGTACGCCGTCAGAAACGAGCACGCCATCCGAGACGAGCACGCCGTCGGAGACGAGCACGCCGAGGGCGTAGACTTTCTGGTACTTGGTGATGAGATTCAAGCCCGTGACGAACGTCTGCTTCATGATGACAGCGCCGCCCCAGTTGAAGGTCGTCCCGGCGATGGTCGAGTTTTGTGTGGGGGGCGTGGTCGTGGTCAGCAACGCCGCTCCGAGCGGGGTCGTGGCCGAAAGGTCTGTGCGGACGAGTTTGGCGAGACGCATCGCGCCTTCGAGGTTGAGTTGTCCCATCCCCTGCTCGAAGTTGTTGAAGCCTGCGAGCGGTTGGGCGGTGTACTGAAGAATCGCCTTGACGAGGTTGGGCGTCAGGCCGGGGTTGGCTTGCAGCAGGAGCGCGGCCGCGCCCGACACGACCGGCGCTGCCATCGAAGTGCCGGACAGGTACATCTGCTCTTTCGTAGCACTTCCGCTGACGTTGGCGTCGAGCAGCGGGTTGGTCGTGACGAGGTAGTTACCGGCCGACTGCGCGTCAATGATCCGGTTGCCGGGCGCGACCAAATCGGGCTTGAGCAGGTTGTCGTAGTGACGCAGACCGGCGAGGTCTGTGTAGTAGCTGCGGGTCGGCCCGCGCGAACTGTAGGTCGTCACCACGTCGTCCGTGCGGGCGTCCGTGCCGAGGCTGTTCGACGCGCCGACCGTGATGACCGAGGGTTCGTTACCGGGCGAGTGAATCTGGCCGTAAATCTTGCCGCCGAGCAGGGCTTTACCTTCGTTGCCGGCGGCGGCGACGACGACGATCCCGGCGTCAACGAGTTTGCGCGCCGCAAGGCAGATGGGGTCGTTGCGGTAGGAGTCAATCGCCACCGTGCCGAGGCTCAAGTTGACGACGCGGATGTTGTGCGCGACGCGGTTCGTGTAAACCCAGTCGAGCGCGGCGAGCAGCGCGGACGCGTTGCCCCTGCCCGCGCCGTCGAGCACGCGCAGGTTCAGAATGTTGGCGTTCGGCGCGATGCCGGAGTATGCGCCCGACGCGATCAACCCGTTACCGGCGGCGATGGAAGCGACGTGCGTGCCGTGGCCGTAGGGGTCGGATGTCGCGCCCGAGCCGGTGAAGTCTATGTTGACGTTGATGCGCGTGCCCGTGCCGGAAGCCTGCGTGAAGGCTTTGTGATCCTGATAAATGCCGGAATCAATGACGGCGATGCCGACGCCCGTACCGTCGTAGTTGCTCGACGTGCCGGTCATCTTGCGGGCGGCGTCAGCCCCGGTGGTGAGCGACAGGTGTCCGAGGAATTTGACTTCACGATCCAGCGAGGCGTAGGCGAACTCGCTCTGCATCGCCAGCAGTTCGGCGACGCGGGCGGGCACTTCGACGGCGCGCATGTCGAAGTTTCGGAAGTCGCCCTTGACGCCCGCTCCGAAGGCGCGCACGAGTCCGTCGTGCGCGGCGCTCCACGCCCCCGCCGATTGCAGGATGACCGTGACGCGCTCGTCGGCGTTACGTCTGGTGCGCTCGCGCAGGTCGGGCGAAACTTTTTCCTGCTGCCGCGTCTGTCCGTTGCCGCGCTCGGATTGGGCTGCGGCAGGCTCGTAGGGCGGTGCGGTCATTAAGATCAGAACTGCGAGGGCGAGCGTCATAGAGAGTCTGTTGATGTTCATTTTGTCACCCCCGCGTTTTTCATTTTCACGTTTCTCATGCCGCGTTCCACATGCATGCTGGCGGTTGCGTCGCCGCCCGTGCTGTCCGAAACCATGATGCCGTCCGAGACCATAATCCCGTCCGAGATCACGGCTCCGTCGGAGACCATAATGCCGTCGGAGACCATGATCCCGTCTGAAACCATGATCCCGTCCGAGACCATGATGCCGTCAACGCCAATCGCGCCGTCCGAGACCATGATGCCGTCCGAGACGCAAGCCCCTTCGTCATAGATGCGCTGGTACTTGCCGATCAGGTTGTAGCCCGAAATGATGTAGGCCGGGTCTGCGAGGAAGCGTTGCGACCAGCCGAACGTTTCGGAGTCGAGCGTGGTGTATGGCTCAGGCGTCGCGTTATTTGTCAGCAGCGCGTCGCCGACGGGCGTCGCCGGGTTAAGGTCGGTGCGGACTGACCGCGCCAGCCTGACCGCGCCTTCGACGTTGAGCTGACCCGCGCCCTGCTCGACGACGTTGTGACCCGGCAGAGGTTGGGCTGTGTACTCCAAGATCATCCTGACCAGATTCGGCGTCAGCTTCGGGTTGGCTTGCAGCATCAAGGCCACCGTGCCGCTGACGAGTGGAGCGGCCATAGACGTGCCGCTCAGATACATCATCTCAGCTCCCGGCGCGTTGACGGCCAGTTCCGGGTGGTTCGTGACGATGTAGTTGTTCTTCGCCTGCGCCCAGATGAGCCGGTTGCCGGGGGCGACCAGATTAGGCTTGAGCACGTTGTCGTAGTGGCGGGTCTGCTCGTCGTCCACCCAGTAGCTGCGCGTCGGCCCGCGCGAACTGTAGCTGGTGACGGCATCGTCCGAACGCGAGTCGGTGCCGAAGGTGTTGGTCGCGCCGACCGTAATGGCCGAAGGCTCGATGCCCGGCGTGTGCACCGCGCCGTACACCTTGTTGCCGTCCAAGTTCTTGCCGCTGTTTCCGGCGGCCGCGATGACGACGGTGCCGCTGTTGACGAGGCGGCGCACGGCGCGACACAGCGGGTCTTTTTTATACGAGTCTACGGCGACCCCGCCGAGGCTCATGTTGACGACGCGAATCTTGTAGGTCGCGCGGTTCGACGCCACCCACATCAGGCCGCGCAGTACGGACGAGATCGAACCGACGCCCTGCGAGTCGAGCACGCGGAGGTTGACGAGAGCGGCCTTGGGGGCGATGCCGCCGTAAGCGCCCCGGTTGATATGATTGCCGCCCACGATGGACGAAGCGACGTGTGTGCCGTGGCCGAAGGGATCGTCCGTCCGACCCTCACCCGTGAAATCTTTACTGAAAGAAATTTTCTGGGCTTTGGTATCGAGGAACGATTGGTGGGTCGTGTCAACGCCGGAGTCGAGCACCGCGACGCCGACGCCCGCGCCGCTGTAGGGCTGGCTGCCTCCGAGCGCGCGCGCGGCCTGCGCGCCGGTCGTGAGCGACACGTGTCCTAACTTCTTGACCTTTTTGTCAATGGTCACAGAGGAGACTTCGGGGAATGAAGCCAGTTCCATGAGCACCGAGACCTTGCCTTTAACGGCGTAAGTCGCGAAGTACTCGAAGGTTTCTTTCAGCGAGAGGTTCTTGTTGATGAAGTCGCTTAAGGCGGGACTCATCGTCCCGTTGAGTTGGAGGATGGCGTCGGCTTTAAAATCCTTGTCCAGAGACTTAATCTCAGGTGAGATTTTACCCGCTTTGGCTTCGATGTTGGTTTCTTTGGCGAAGCCGCCGGGCACATGTCGGATGAGTCCGAGTCCCGCGCACGTCGCCAGCAGAAGAGCGAGTGCTGCCGCGCGCCGCAGGCGCAGGCGGTAGTTTTTCCTATTCATTTTTTCGTCCTTCGGTAACTCCCACTGCCGTGTCCCTGCCGGGGCAGGGATGTAGGCTGGTAAGTGCGTGCCACCTCCCGTTTTCACAAAGAGTAGGCTCTTATCGGTGACTATTGATCGTTGAAAGAACAACTCAAAACGAACTGAGTCGTCACGCTATTAGCAAGGAGTATGCCTGTGGAATGGCGGCGTGGGAGTTTCGAGAATACTGTGAGTTTCGAGTGAAGACGCGCGGGCGAGGAAAATTTTTGTGCGCCAGATTGACCGGGTCAGTCAGGTTTGAATTGGACGGCGGTCATAATGAAGGAAACGTTTAATCACTACCGCCGCCCGTCGCCGCGACGCGCATCGGAATGATCTTGCTCATGCGGAGGCTTGCTCATCCAGAGGCTTGTTCAGGCAGTGGCTTGTTCAGGCGGACGTGTCCGCATCGTCTTCGGCGTCCGGCTTGCCCTTGGTCTCGACGCTGTTGAGACCGAAAGCCCGTTTGAGACTTTGTGCTTCGCGCTCGGCCTGTGGGACGAGGCGGCGCGCTTGTCGCCCGATGACGTATTCCGAGAGCGGGCTGGCGAAGAGATAGCGCAGGGCGGAGAACGGCGCGAGCGACCCCGGCACGTACACCTTGCGTCTGCGCCCCGCAATCGCTTTGACGAAGGCGGCGGCGCAAGTCTTCACCGGCGTCACCGAGCCGAAAGGCCATGGGAGCGCGGCGAGTATCTCGTCGAAACTTTTCAGGTCGTGCCGCGCGTCGCGCACCATGTCCGTGTCAATCCATGACGGGTGAGCGACCCCAACGCCGACTCCCTTGTGCGCGACTTCGAGGCGCAGCACGTTGCCGAACTGCTCGACCCCGCTCTTCGCGGCCGCGTAGGCCGAGAGGCCGGGCAGCGGAGCGAGCGCCGCCGCCGAAGAGACGAGCAGGTAATAACCGCGTGCGGCGATCACGTGCGGCAGCGTCGCGCTGACGGTGCGTATCACGCCGCTCAAATTCACTTCGATGGTTCGCACGAGCGCGTCCACCGAACCGGACGCCACCATGCAGTTGCTCGCGATGCCCGCGTTGGCGACGACGACATCAATGCTTCCCGACGCCTCCAACGTGGCGTTGACAGCGCGCTCAAGCGACGCTTGATCCGTCACGTCGCACTCGAACCAGACGTGACGACCGTCGCCGCCTAACTCAGCCGCGAGCGCGGCGAGGCGTTCCGGCTCAAGGCCGACCAGCGACAGCCGCGCGCCGCGTGCCGCAAGCATGCGCGCCGTCTCCGCGCCGATGCCGCGCGCCGCTCCTGTGATGAGCACCACCTGATCGGAAACGCCGTGCTTCATTAGACGGTCTCCTCACGGTAACGTGTCGGTTCGTGGCGGTTGAAAACTTGCCGCGTCGCGCCGGGCGTAAAACTCAACCTGTACTCGTCAGGATTCAGACGCGCGGCGCGGCGGCTGAACCGCCAACTAAAGTCAGGCCAGAGCGTGGAGTTGCGCCCCGTCGGATCGAGATACCAACTGGCGCAGCCGCCCGCAGTCCACACCGTCCCTTCCATCCTCCTTTGCACTGCGGCGACGAAAGCCGCCTGCGCTTCGGCGCGCGGTTCGATGGCACTCGCGCCGTGTCGCCACGCGTGGCCGAGCGCGGCCATCACGTGTTCGATCTGCGCCTCGATCATAAAGACGACCGAGTTGTGTCCGAGTCCCGTGTTGGGGCCGAGCAGGATGAAGAGGTTCGGGAAGCCCGCCACCGTCGTTCCGAGGTACGCCTGCGGACTCCCGCCCCACACCTCTGAGAGCGTCCGCCCGTCGCGGCCGCGGACGTGTTTGGCGAACGGCTGATCAGTCACACGAAAGCCCGTGCCGAGGATGATCGCATCCACGGGTCGCTCCACCCCGGCGCGATCCAGAATCGAATGCGGCCTCACTTCCGCGATCCCTTCGGTCACCACTTCGACGTTGGAGCGCGTCAGCGATGGCAGGTAGTCGTTCGAGATGAGAACGCGCTTGCACCCGATGGCATAGCCGGGCACGAGTTTCGCGCGGAGTGACGGGTCGGGCACTGAACGTTCGAGGTGACGCCGCGCCATCCGTTCGACCAGACCCGCCAGACGGAGGTGACGGAAAGGCAGCAGGAAGAGTTCGCGGAACAGATAGATAGCGGCGCGTTCGGCGCGCTGTGCGGCGGGGAAGCGTCGGAACAACTGTCGCTCGCGTGCGCCGAGCGCGCGGTCGCGTCGCGGCAAAATCCACGGCGGCGTGCGCTGGAACAGGTGCAGCCGTGCGACCAGCGGTTGAATCTCAGGGACGAACTGGACGGCCGACGCGCCCGTGCCGATGACGGCCACACGGCGACCCTTCAGATCGTAATCGTGATCCCAGCGCGCGGAGTGAAACGTCTTGCCACGAAAGCTTTCTAACCCCGGAATCTGCGGCATCGCGGGTTCGCTGAGCGCGCCCGACGCCATCACGAGCATGGAGGCGGTGTAGCTTCCCTGCGAAGTCTCTATGCGCCAGTGTTGCGCGGCTTCGTCCCACGCGGCTTCGCGTACCTCGTGCCGGAAACGTATGTGCGGCAGCAGGCCGAAGTCGCGCGCGCAACGTTTGAGGTAGTCCCAGATTTCGGGTTGGTGCGAGAAACTGCGCGACCAATCCGGGTTCGGCGCGAAGGAGAACGAGTAGAGATGTGACTCCACGTCGCAGGCGCAGCCCGGATAAGTGTTATCGCGCCACGTCCCGCCCACGTCGGTCGCGCGCTCGAAAATAACGAAGTCCTCGACGCCCTGCTGCTTGAGACGTATGGCCGCGCCAAGGCCGCCGAAGCCGCTGCCGATGATCGCGACTCGCGCCCCGGCCGCGCCGCCGACAGGCTGTGAACTATCATTACTCTGAGACACGATAATCGTCCTTCACACGCGTCGTTATTTGTTTCATGCCTCGCCCGCTTCTTCGAGCAACTGCGCGACGCGCGCGACGACGAGTTGCTGCACATCCGAAGAGTCGCCGAAGCCCTCAAACCACTCGACGCCCGCCTCGCGGCGAAACCAAGTCAACTGCCGTTTCGCGTAATGACGCACGTCGAGCTTGGTCTGCTCAATTGCGCCCTCGCGCGTGCGTTCGCCGCGTAGAAACTCGACCACGCGCCGGTAGCCGTGCGCGCCGAGCGCGTTCGAGTTGGCGGGCACGCCCGCGTCCAACAGTCGCCGGACTTCTTCGATCAAGCCCATGTCGAAGTGGCGCGCGGCGCGTTCGTTGATGCGCGCATAAAGCGCGGCGCGTGGCGGCGAGAGGGCAAAGACGCGTAGGCGCGCGACCCACGCGGGCGGCGCGGGTCGCGCGGGCTGTTGCAAAGAGAGCGGCGCGCCCGTCTGCAAACGCACTTCGAGCGCGCGCTGCACGCGCGACCAATCGCGCGGCTGTAGGCGCGACGCGGACGTGGGATCGAGGCGACGCAGGATGGCGTGCAGACGTTCCGCGCCGCGTCGCTCTCTGATCTTCGTCAAGCGCGCGCGCAACTGTTCGTCGGTCGGCGGACTCGGAAAGAATGGCTGACGCAGCGCGCGCAGGTAGAAGCCCGTGCCGCCGACGAGGAGCGCGAGACGGCCGCGCGCTTCTACCTGCGCGATCTTTTCGGCCGCCGCCGCCGCCCACGCGCCCGCCGTGTAGTTGACTGCGGGCGGCACGAAGTCGAGCAGGTGGTGCGGCACGCCGCGACGTTCTGCGAGCGGCACTTTGGCGGTAGCGATCTCGATGCCCTGATAGACCTGCACGGAGTCGCAGTTGATAATCTCACCGTCGAAGCGCAAGGCCAACTCGATGCCGAGGTCGCTCTTGCCCGAAGCCGTCGGGCCGACGACGGCGATGATCGGTTGTGCTGTTGATGCGGAACTCACGCAGCGGAGAAGAGGAGACGGGAGATGAGCACGACCCACATGATCGCGAGCAACAGAAATGCGCCGACAAGTTGTGCGCGAGAGAAACGCATAGGGAATTGTGAATCATGAATCGTAAATCGTGAATAGAAAAACCGAAGCAGGTTTTGTCTATTCACGATTTACCATTCACAGCTTTTCATCTATTTACGATTCACCATTTACTAAAAACTCTTCCAGTTGTTCGTCGGTCGGGCGAACGAGGGCGTGTTCGCCGCGGGCGAAGACGGGCACGAGGTTTTGTCTCGTGAGCCGGTACATCGCGCGCAACGCGCCGAAGTCTCGCTGTACGTCGCGTTCGACGTATGTTACCCGGTGGCGTGCGAGCCATGCCCGCGCGCCGTCGCAGAGCGGGCACTGCGGCACGACGTAGAGCGTGACGGCGGTTGCTGCGGTTGTCTCCGTCATATTGTTTGGTGAATGGTGAATAGTGTTGGTGAACGGTGAATGGTGAATAGAAGAACGAGTTCATCTATTCACCATTCTCTATTTACCACCTTCATCTGTACATCTTCGTCAGTTCAATCCCGGTGTAATAATTTTTGAGTATCTGCTCGTAACTCAGCCCCGCGCGCGCCATCCCGTAAGCGCCCACCTGGCACATGCCGACGCCGTGACCCCAGCCGCGCCCCGTGAAGACGAAACTCGCGACGCGCCCCGCCTCGTCGTACTTGCGGTCAATGACGAAGAGTTGCTCGCGCAGGCCGAGGGCGGAGCGGATGCGCCCGCCGCGCACGTGCGCCGTGCCGTTCGTGCCGGTGATCTCCAGATCGAGCGCGCGCCGCGACACCCCGCGCGCGACGACGCGCAGGTCAACGAGCGTGCCGATGCGACCCGTGCGGCGCGCGAGTCGGCCTGCGACTTCGTTCGCGCTCAGAGTGGTCGTCCAAGTCGTGTAGGGCGAGACGCGCTCGGCCGATGCGCCCTTCGGCGGGGCGTAAACTTCGAGGTAGTCAACCGCGCCGCGCGCGTCCGTGTGATAGGTGACGGGTTCGCCGCCCACAACGTTCAAGGTGCGCGATTGGAACAACGCCTCGCCGAAGGCGCGGAAGAGATAAGCGTCCGAGGCAAGGGCGAGCGCGCGCTCCGTCGCTTTGCCCGCGCGCACGACGAGCGCGCCGCCGACGGGAGGCCGCGCCGTCGCTTTCTGCAACGCCAACAGACCGCGCGCTTCGAGCAGCCGGACGACGGTGTGCATGGCGCGCGCGCGAGACATGGGCTGGCGCGGTCGGAGCGTCGCGTCAGGGTAGAGCGCGAGGTGTCCGTCGCGCAGGAGCATCGCCACGTCGGCGCGGCTCTGCGCGGGGATGTCTTCGGCGTCGCGGAAGGCGAGCAGGTAGTTTATGTCGTCGGCGGCGAGCAACACGTCGGCGCGGCTCTCGCCGTCGAGCGTGAGCATGAGCGCGGTCGAGAAGCCGGGTGGGCGCGTCGCGTCGTTGTTGACGACGGCGGGCGTCGCGCGACGCGCGAGACGTGCGGCGACTTCGAGCAGCGCGCGCACCTCTTCGGCGGAGACGGCGGCGGCGAGCCACTCGTCGGAGAGTCGCGGCGCGAGACGGAAGCCGTGGACGGCTAAGAGCGCCGCCTCGCGCGCACTCGCGGCGTGTTCGGCAGAGCGCAACGTCCCCGGCTCGCGCGCGGTCTGGATGAGCGTCTGCGCGAGCGACGCGTGCGCGAGGTGCGCGCTGCATTCGCGGCCGCGCAGGTAAGGGACGGCCTCGCCGTCGAAGATGTTCTCGGCGTGCTCGGTGCGCCCGCCGCAAGTGGAAGTGTAGAGCGCGTTGATCGGTTCGCCGTGATAGGTGGCGACGAGGCCGCGCGTCTCTTCGACGGCGCGCGTGGAGAGCGGGTGCTCGGTGGAGAGGCCGCCGTAAACTTGCGAGCGGATCGTCGGCAGCAGATCAAAACCGGCGGCGTTGAACTGGCCGCGGTTGCTGACGGCGTAGGTGCGCGCCGCGACGGCCTGCGCCTTCAAGGCTTCGAGCGCCCCGTAGCCGCCCGGCGAGAGTTCGTTCGGCACGACGCCGCGCACGTAGTCTTCGAGACTGAGCACGTTGACGACCGTCAGCGAGCCGTTCAAATTCGTGAACACTTCGAGCCGACCGCGATAGGGCTTCTCGTTGAAGCGAACGGGCGCGCTCGCATCCGTCGGCGCGAACGTGAGGGGCGCGCGCGAATCGAGAAGCGGCGACGTGCCGCCCGCATAGACGACGAGGCCGCGCGTCGCCAAGAACGACGAGCTTGAGGTGAGCCGGATGCCGTTGCCGTTAGTTACCGGCGAACTCGACGGCGCTTGTCGCGCGTTTGCCACGCCGTTTGAGTTCGCACCCGTGCGCGCGATTGTCGTTTGATTAGAGGCACGCGTCGTTTGACCCGGAGAGCGCGTCGTTTGATTCGGAGAGCGCGACGCTTGATTGGACGTTTGAGTCGCAGTCGGTTGTCTGATGTTGGATGATGAGCGGGCGGCAGTTTCCTGCGTGCCGCCTGCGGGCGGTTGCATGGCGACGAGTGAGACGGCGGCGACGCCCGCCTCTTCGAGCCGCGTGCGGAGTTCTTCGGCCTCTGCGCGCGGGGCGGGGAGGCCGACGCGCACGCGCCACGTCGCGGCCGTCGCGTCGCGCACGACTTCCGGCGTCTCGCCCGTCAACTCGCGCACCTCGCGCGCGATCTCTGCGGCCTGCGCCTCGCTCGTCACCGCCGCGATCTCGACGCGGAACAAGCCGCCTTCGTCCGTGCGGGGCGCGGGGAGCGGCGTGAGCATGCGCGGTTCGATGCGCACGCGCGAGACGGCGAGCGCGGCGGGCACGTGCGTCTCGCCCGGCTGCATTTGCAACACACTCAAAGACTGCCCGCTCGTCGAGATGGTGACGGAGCGCGCGCTCGTCGAGAGGCCGATGCGGATGTCCGGCTCGGCGTCGAGCCGTTTGACGGCGAACTCGTCGCGCGCCGGGAAAGAATCGCGCGTCGGAAAAGTGTCGCGTGACGGTTGGACGTTGGGGGGCGGCGTTGTCGTCGTGGTCGTCGCGTCCGTCCCGACGCGGCGCGGGCGCGTGGTCTGCGTCGCGTCCGTCTGACCGAGCGCGAAAGACTGCGCGAGCAGCGCGAACGCGACGCACAACGCGATGAACTTTGCCGGTTTGAAATGACGGGTGAACATCAGACGCAATTCCCTGACGGGCGATTTCACATTCCGAATCGCCGCGCCTTCATACTACTACAACTCGCGCGCGTTGGAATCATCGGGCGATCAACCACGCGTGCAGGAAACCGAGCGCGCCGCCCGCCAGCACGACCCAGAGCACGTCGAGTTTCAGACGGTACAGGGCGACGAAGGCGACGACGCTCAAGCCCGCGGCGAACCAGTTGGTCGCGCCTGCGAAGCCGTGCGGCCAGATGACCGCCGCGCCGAAGACGAGCGCGAGGTTGAGAATGACGCCGACGATTGCCGCCGTGATGCCGGAGAGTGCGCCCGTCAAATTCTTGTTGCCGCGCAGACGCTCGATGTGTGGCGCGCCGAGGAAGATGAAAAGGAAGCAGGGAAGAAACGTGGTGTAGGTGGTAATGAGCGCGCCCGCGATTGCGCTCGCGGTCTGACTCATCCCGCCCGGCGGGTGATTCCACCCGGCCATGAAGCCGACGAATTGCAGCACCATGATGAGCGGGCCGGGCGTGGTCTCGGCCAGCGCGAGACCGTCCACGGCCTGCGCGTCGGTCAGCCATTGGTAAGAGCCGACGGCGGCCTGCGTCACGTAGGCGAGCACGGCGTAAGCCCCGCCGAAAGTGACGAGCGCGGCCTGCGTGAAGAAGCGATACTCGTGCGCGTGCAAACTCGCACGGCCGCCCCACCCGGTGATCGCGGCGAGCGGCACAGCCCAGAGTAGAAATCCCGTCAGGAGAATTTTGAGCGTGCGGCTTTTCGAGGGCAGCGTGTGCGCGGGCTGCGGCGCGTCGTCTTCGATCACGTAAGAGGGCGCGGATGGTGTGTTGTTTGAAACTTCGTCGCGCGTCGTTTCGACTCGCGAGTCGTCGGCGTTTGAAGGCGAAACAGGTTTCGTCGCCGTGGCCTGAGTCGGGTTGAAAATGTGCGGCCAGAGGCGTGCGCCCGCGAGGCCGCAGAGACCCGCCGCGAGCACGATGACTGGGAAGGGAATGTGCAGGAAAAAGATCGCGACGAACGCGCCGACCGCGATGAGGAAATGAGCGCGTCGTTTGAGCGCGCGACCGCCGAGTTTCAAGAGAGCCTCGACGACGATTGCCACGACCACAGGCTTGAAGCCGCCGAGTACCCCGGCGACCGCGCCGAGTTGGCCGTAGCGCGCGTAGACGTAGGAGAGCGCGAGCAGGATGATGATCGAAGGGATGACGAAGAACGCGCCCGCCACGATGCCGCCCGCGGTGCGGTGCATGAGCCAGCCGATGTAGATGGCGAGTTGCGTCGCTTCGGGGCCGGGCAGGAGCATGCAGTAGTTGAGCGCGTGGAGGAAACGTTCTTCCGAGAGCCAACGCCTGCGCTCGACGAGTTCGCGGTGCATGATCGCGATCTGCCCCGCCGGGCCGCCGAACGAGATGAACCCCAACTTGACCCAGAAGCGAAACGCCTCGCCGAACGAGACGCGCGACGCGGCGACGCCCGACGCAGGTTGCGACATTTCATTCCCGCCCCCTGTCATGTTGTGGCTACGTCGCCGCCCCCTTCGCGTTCGAGCGCGGCGACGGCGAGCGTGTGAAACTGGCGACGCACGCCGTTGATGTTGACGAAGGGGAGCGTGCGCGTGTGCGTCCGGTTGGTGAGCAGGATAAGGACGCGTGCGCGCGCGGCGTCAATCCAGCAACTCGTGCCGGTGAAGCCGAGGTGGCCGAAACTATCGGGCGGGAGCGCGCCGCCCGCCGTCGAGTTGGGCGTCGCGGCGAGTTGCCATGCGAAGGAGCGCGCCTCGTCGAGAGCGGGTGTCAGGTTAGTGCGAAAGAGCGCGCACGTTTCCGGCTCAAGCAACTCGCTGCGCGCGGCGATGAACTGTTCCGCGAGGCGCAGAGTCTCGCGCGCGTTCGAGAAGAGACCCGCGTGCCCCGCCGCCCCGCCGAGAAAGTATGCGTTGCCGTCGTGTACCTCGCCCCAGATCAATTCCTCGCGCCACGCGCCGCCAGCATCCACGTTCGCATCTGCATTAGTTCCGGCGGACGCGTCAGTTATTGTGTCCATGTCGCCTACTGCGTCCGCGTCAGTTATCGAACTCACGTCTGCTGCCGCGCTCGCGTCTGCTTCCGCGCGCGCCGCGTATCCGCCCGCCTCGCACATCCCGCGCTCGTAGGCGTTGCCCGCCATCTCGCACGCGGCCAACCCGGTCAGGAACGCGCGGTCGGGACGGAAGAAAGTCCGTTCGAGTTTGAGCGGCCGGAAGATTTCGCGCGCGGCTAACTCGTCGAGCGGCGCGTTGCAAATTCTTTCGAGCAACAGGCCGAGCGCGATGAAACCGAGATCGCTATAGACGACGCGCGAACCCGTTTCATATTCCAGTCCCGCCGCCACGATTGTTTCGAGGACGCGCTCGCGACGGCCGCCCGTCACGATGCGGAGCGGTCGCCACGCGGGGAGTCCCGAAGTGTGCGTCAACAAGTGGCGCACGTTGATCGCCGCCGTCTGCGCGCTTCGCGCGAACTCCGGCAGGTACGCGCCGACGGTTTGTTCCAACTCCAACGCGCCGCGTTCGACCATGCGCGCTGCGAGCAGACCTGTAACGAGCGGCTTTGTGAGCGACGCGAGATCGTAGATCGTCTCGACTGTCGCCGCGTGGCGCGCGGGTTCGCTGACGGCGAGACCTTGCGCACCGGAGAAGCGTGCGCGGCCGCCTTCCGCGACGAGGTAGACGGCGGAAGGGAAGTCGCCCGCCGTGATGCGTGCGGCGAGGAGCGCGTCAATCTGTTCGTCCGGGGTGTTGCGTTTGGAGGTCAACGTGTGGCTCGGCGTTTAAGAATTGTCGGGCAGTTTGAAAGAGTCGCGCGCGGCGAGCGCGTGCAGCCCTGCGTTGGCCGTGTGTTCGTGGATGCGTTCGAGCACGCGCAGGGCGAGCGCGAGCGCGCGCTGTCCGTCCGCGCCGGTGACGGGCGGCGGTTCGTTCGCTTCGGCGGCGCGGAGGAACGCTTCGATCTCGGCGCGCAAGGGTTCGACGTCGGCGATGTCGAGACGGCGCAGTTGCACGCCGGGGCGCGCGCTCGCGGGATCGGGCGGCGGCGCGAGGCTGCTGATCGAAGCGTGACGCGTGGCGTAATCAACGGCGACGTAATCGTGCGGCTGGAAGAAACGCATCTTGCGAATCTTCTCCATGCCGACGCGCGAGGCGGTGATGTTGGCGACCGCGCCCGACGCGAATTCGATGCGCGCGTTCGCCGCGTCCACGCGCTCGGTCAGAACCGGAATCCCGACGGCGCGCACGTCCGTTACTTCAACATCGCTCCCGACGAGCCACTGCACGACGTCGAGATCGTGAATCATCAGGTCGAGCACCACGTCAATGTCGAGCGAGCGCGCGGTAAACTCGCCGACGCGGTGGATCTCGAAATAGAGCGGGCTGCGGACGTGCGGGTAGAGCGCGGTGAGCGCGGGGTTGAAGCGTTCGACGTGGCCGACCATGAGCGTCGCGCCGCCGCGCGCGGCCGCCGTCGTCATCCGCTCCGCTTCCGCCAGCGTGTGCGAGATGGGTTTTTCGACGAGCACGTGAATGCCCGCTTCGAGCAGCGGACAGGCGATCTCCGCGTGCGCTTCGGTGGGGACGGCGAGGCTCACGGCGTCAACGCGGCCGATGAGACTGCGCCAGTCAATCGTCCACTCAATTTCGCGTTCCGAGGCGACGCGGCGTGCGGTCGCTTCGTCCGCGTCGCAGACGGCGACGAAGCGTGCGCGCCCCTCTGCGGCGAGCGCGGCGTGGATGCGCGCGTGCTGGCGTCCGAGGTGGCCTGTGCCGATGGCGGCGGTGCGTAAGGTCATGGTCGGTTGTCGGCTGTTACCTGTTGCTTGTTACTTGTTGGCTGTTCGTAGTCTGTAGTCCGTTGAACGACGTGTCTCGTAGATTGAACAAAACCGCGGCTTCCACGATACTCGCCGTCTGTTTTCAACTACGGACAACTGACTACTGACGACTGACTACTTTTGACTACTTTGGGGTGACTATACTTGCAACCTTCGACGCTTGCCAAGCGCGGCTGGCTTTTGCTGTTGGCGATCACGGCCGTCGTTTACTTTTACGGGTTGGGACGCGCGCCGCTGCTCGGCGCGGACGAACCGCGTTACGCGCAGGTGGCGCGCGAGATGTTCGAGCGCGGCGACGCGGTGACGCCGACGCTCGGCGGCCACACGTGGTTCGAGAAGCCCGCGCTCGTCTACTGGGCGGCCATCGTCAGTTTCAAATTGTTCGGCGTCTCGGAATGGACGGCGCGGCTCGGCGTGGCCTCGGCCGGTTGGCTGACGGTGTTCCTCGTCGGTTGGATCGCGAAACGCGTGGAAGAGAAGGAGGGCGCAGAGAGCGCGGGTTGGCTGCAACTCGCGGCGGGCGCGTCGGCGGCAACGAGCGCGGGGCTGATCGTCTTTTCGCGCGGGGTGAACTTCGACGTCTTCGTGACGATGACGGTCGCGTGCGCGCTCGCGTTTTTCTTCGCGTCCGAACTTGAACCAAACGGGCGACGCAAACAACTTCTGCTCGCGGGATTTTACGCGGGGATGGGCGCGTCGCTTTTGGCGAAGGGATTGATCGGCGTCGTTCTCCCCTCCGGCGTGGTCTTGGTCTATTACCTGTTGCGGCGTCACTGGCCTGAGGCGTGGAAGTCTGTCTTCTGGGGATTTTTGATCACGCTCGGCGTGGCCGCGCTCTGGTACGCGCCGGTCATCGCGCGCCACGGTTGGATTTTCGTTGAAGAGTTCTTCGTCAAGCACCACTTCGCGCGCTACCTCTCGAACAAGTATCACCACCCGCAGCCGTTCTGGTTCTACCTCGCCATCGTCCCCGCGTTGATGTTGCCGTGGAGCGCGTTTCTCGCTGTCGGAGTCGCGCACGCGCGGCGTTGGGACTGGCGCGGCAGCGGCGCAGACGAAGAGGACGCGCTCGGCAAACTGCGCTTCTTCGCGCTCGCGTGGCTCTTGTTCCCGCTGCTCTTTTTTTCCGCTTCGGGGTCGAAACTGCCGGGCTACATTTTGCCCGCGCTGCCGGGCGCGGCGTTGCTCGCGGGCGAGCGGCTGGCCGCTTTTCTCAGGGGTGAAGGAAACGCGCGTGCGCTGCGCGCGACCGGCGCGTTGATGGTCGTGCTGGCCGTCGCAGGGGCGTTCTATGAGTTGAAAGTGGCGGAACTGCCGCGCGCCTCAATCGCGCTCGTCGCAGCCCCGGCCGTCGTCGCGGGCGCATACGTCTTGTTGTTCGCGGCGCGGCGACGCGTGCGGAGCGTGCTCGTCGTCGTGGGCGTGTCGTTTTTGACGACGATGCTGATCGTGTGTTGCGCGTTGGAGCGCGTGGCGGCGCGCGAGTCGGTGCGCGATTTGTTGCGCGCGGCGGATGCGCGCGGCTACGGCGCGTCGCCGGTTTTGAATCTACACACCGTTGAGCGCACGGCGCAGTTTTACGCGGCGGGGCGTTTGATCTACGACGAGGAGCGGGGCGAGCCTTGGAAGTTTGAAGGCGCGGGCGAGGTGTACGAAGTGGCGCGACAGAGGGGCGGGACGCTTCTCGTCATCGTGCCGGGGGAGTACGCATGGCAGTTGCGCGACTTCCGGCCGTTGGAGGTTGAAGTGATCGGCGAGAACGGGACGGTCGTGCTCATGGCCGCGCGCGTGCGCTGAAAGCGACTGACGACGACGCGTCGGCACACTTAATCATCGCAACTTACCCGGCGCAACTTAATCGTCACTGCTTATCGCCGCAACTTAATCGCCGTGGTATATCGTCGCAGCTTAATTGTCGTGTCTTAACGTCGCGGTGTGGAGTCTTCGTTGAAAGCCTGTGAGAAGAATTCGATAACGAGGCGGTCGTAGGTTTCGCCCTGTTCGCCTGTGGCGGAAGAGGCGGTGAAACCTGTGACGGGCAGATCAACTTGCAGTCCGGCGGGCGGCGACGCGGGAAAGCATTGCGCCAGCGCGCGCGTGGACTCGCGCAGCTTGCCCGCGTCCTGACCGCTCAGGAGCAGCACGCGCTGACCCGTCAGCCGCGAGGCGAGCGTGCAGGAGTCTTCGTTTTCGTAGCGGCCGAGAAAGTAGAGCCGCGCCGCGCCGCGCGTGAGCAGGTTGAGCAGGCCGTTGTCGAAGCCGAGGCGGTCGCGCGTGGCGTGGCCTAATAGTTCGTCGGGCGACGCGGGGACGGAATCGAGGACGAGCGCGCGCACCTCCGACGCCGACTCCGCCGCGTTCCCCGCAGGGCGCGCCGAGGCGGTGGCGGCGAGCGCGGCATACGCGCCGAGTTCGACGCCGTAGAAGCCGAAGCGCGCGCCGACGAGCGGACGCTGCCCCTGCCTGCTCTTGAGTTGGCGCAGGAACGCGACGGCCGCCGCCACGTCCGTTGTCTCGCGCGCGCCGAAAGTGGTGCTGGTGATTTTGGGCTTCTCGCCGTGGCCGCGCAGGTCAGGCCAGAGGACTGTGCAGTTGGTGGCCTCGTTGATCTTGACGCCGAGGTTCAAGAGCCAAGAACGATCCGCGCCGTAGCGATGCAGGAGCACGACGGCGGGCGCGCCCTCCGCGCCGCGCAGCAACCAGCCGCGCGCCTCCGTCCCGTCGGCGTTCGCCCAACGCTCCTCGCTTACGCGCAAGCCGCGCGCGCTGTAGGCTGGGAAAGTCTCCGGCGTGACGAGATAGGGGTGCGTGACGGGGCGCGCAATCGTGTGGACGATGAACAACAACCCCGCGCCGACGCCCAACACCAAAAGCAACGCCACCGGCAGCAGCGCCTTCAATAATCTACGTCCCGGTCTTCTGCGTTGCGACATGGAATCAAAGGGCGTCAGCAGTCAGTAGGAAGTCAGCAGCAAGCAGTAGTCTGTTGCCCATCGTCATTTGATTTAATACTTACTTTAGCAACTCCCGCCAACTGCCACATGCAACCCACAACTGACTGCTTCAACTCTACTGCTTACTGTTCACTTCCTCCGCGCGCGCCCGCTCGTAATCCTCCGGCGTGTTGACGTTCAGGAAAAATAGTTCGGCGTCGCGCAGGTCGGCCAACTCTTCGGGGGCGACCCAGCGCGTGCGCGCCTGTTGCAACAGGACGCGCGGGCGTCGCTCGCCCTCTCCGAGCAGTCGCGCGGCGAGTTCGAGACAGCGCGCGGGCGAGTAGAGCGCGCAGAACGGTTGCGCGCGGCCGTCTGGTTGTCGCGGGACAACGGCGTCCGCTTCCGCCGTCCGCAATTCGCCGAGGCGCGCGAACAGTTCGCCCGTCACGAACGGCAGATCGCACGAGACGACGGCCGCCCACGGCGCGCGACACGCCGAGAGCGCGGCGTGCAAACCGCCGAGCGCGCCGGAGTCGCGGTAAACGTCTTCGACCACGGGCAAATTCAATCCGGCCGCATCCTCGCGCGCGTTGACGACGCTGACCTTCGACGCGAACGCGCCGAGCGCGTCGGCGACGCGTGCCGCGAAGGTGCGCCCGCCGAGCGTGAGGCGCGCTTTGTCCGTGCCCATGCGACTCGACGCGCCGCCGGCGAGGATGAACCCTTCAGCGTCAGACATGTTTGATACTTGGCGTCCCAGCGTGTCGGGTTGGAAGAGACGCGAACCCGTGCGAGTGTATAACAGACGGGTTAAATCGAGAGGATGGCGGACGCATCGCACGCGAAAATTAACACGCCGCGCGGGCGAGCGCAAAGGCAGCACGCAAGGAACGTCCCGCTACGGGTATGGAGTAAAAGTAGGTCGCCGCATTCCCGCTCGACTATTTCTCCAGCAGGTTGTTGGATTCGCCTTTGCCCCTCAGGAATGGCAAACGCTTGTATGACTCGATCATCAGCGTTACGTAGCTTTCATCCGATAACTGACCGTCGTTTCGCAATTGATTTGCACCGATGATGCCGATGCTCAACAATCCACCAATCATGACGAGAGGAATAACCGCTGCAGTCGTCCAAGACACACCGAATTTATTCAGCACGACGATGGCGGCCAAGATTGTGGCGACTATTACTACATAACTGAACAGATAAAACGATCCCGACCGCCACGGATTGTTCTTTTGAACCGGTGCTGGCGGTTGAGGTTTGGGCTGGATATCTTCAGGCATGTGATTAGGGGATTTCCTTCCGATTAAGCCGCGTTCGCGGCGTTCTATCCGGGCACTAAATTCTTCAACACCGTCGAGCAATTCTCCAACCGAGAACTTCTTCCGTAATTCAGGGATAACTATCTCGGGTTCGTTCATCTCTTCGTGTACAAGCAGTTCTTGATAAGAGACCAGCGCATGCTGCGCGCCTGGCACGGGAATCATCTGCTTGATAGTGATTTTGAAGTTACTGTTGATTTCGTCAAAGGCCGCGCGGATGACCGCGAGGAAGGCGCGGCGGGTCTGCTCTTTCCCGTTGATCGAAATAAAGATCTTGCGATCCACAAGATCGGCTTTGATCTTGGCTCGGTTCTCGCCGCTTTGCAGGAAGACGCCGTTCTTCCAGTAATACTGTTTGGTGATGTACTGGTTCATGCGCACGATGAAGCGCGAGATGATGGAGTCGGGCAGTGTCTCGACGTAATGATAATGAAACTTCAGCGCATCGGTATCGTCCCACGGGATGTCGAGTTCGGTGTCGTGCAGGTGACGCGGGATCAGGTAATGGCTCGGACGGTCTGTAAACTCGAAGCACAACTCAAAATGCTTCATCACATCAATCAAACGGCGATGTGTGTGCGGGGGGTAGCGGCTTTTGGCATCCGGCAAGCCAGCCAAAATGTTGCTCACATCCTTCAGATCGAACTGCCCTTGCGTTTTGACGAGTTCCGCCGAAGTCAACAACCCGTACACGCCCTGTGTCACCCAGCGCGGATTTAGCACCTGCGTGTCGCCGGGGAAGCGAATGATGACCCCCAGGTCGTGCAGCAGGCCGAGCAGAGACCTGCGGATGTCTTCGTCGTCCACGTTTTCTTCGCCGCAGATTTCCAGGTATTTCTCGACCGGGATGTAATCTTCATGAATATCCTTAAGCCGTCGTTTGACGGCGAGCCATTCTCGCGGCCAGATGTCGCGCACATGTTTCATCTCGACTTCGCGCGCAATCGCTGTGTTTAATCTCTCAATGCCTTCGCCCGTCGCGCACGAGGTTTCAATGAAATCCCGAATGTTGTATTTGTCCTGTAAAGCCTTGCGATCCAGATTGAGCGCGCGCTGGCCTTTCAACTGATCAATCTGATTAATGACGATGAGGATAGGCGAATCGCCCCCGAAACTTTCGATGAGCTTCAACCAGTATTCGATATTGCTGATCTGGTCGCCTTTGCGCGCATCCACCACCAACAGATAGAGGCTGCGCGTGGTCAGAAAAAACTGGTGCGTCGAATGCTGAATCTCCTGCCCGCCAAAATCCCATATGTTCAGTTTGATCGGCTCGCCCTCACCCTTGACTTCACTCTGGACGACCTTCATCTCGTCGTTGATCTCCACGCCTAACGTTGTCGCTTTATGCGGATCGAATGTGCTGTAAAGTAATCGTTCGACCACCGAACTCTTGCCTACCTTGCCGTCTCCGACCACTAACATCTTCGCTTCGTTCAACCGCTCTCCACTCGCCAACCCAGCCAACGCGGCAAAGATCGCTTTTACGTCCGTCCGCTTGGTTAACGTTTCGGGCGGAATAGGCAGTTGATTGCCGCTAAGGTCGAGGTACCTCAGGCCGGTGAGCCTGGTGATCTCCGATGGCAAGCTCGTCAGTTGATTGCCACTAAGGTCGAGGTACCTCAGGCCGGTGAGCCTAGTGATCTCCGATGGCAAGCTCGTCAGTTGATTGCCACTAAGGTCGAGGTGCATCAGGCCGGTGAGCCTGGTGATCTCTGGCGGCAAACTCGTCAGTTGATTAGTACCAATACCCCCCATGTCTAGATAAATCAGATTAGTTAGTTCGGCGATTTTGGGCGGCAAGCTCGTCAGTTGATTATTGCGGAGGCTGAGGTGAGTCAGGTTAGCCAACTCCAAGACCTCCGCTATACTCGTCAGTTCATTGTTCCAAAGATCAAGCTCGGTCAGGTTAATGAGTTTGGTGATTTCCGGCGGCAAGCTCGTCAGTTTATTGTCGCCAACGTCGAGACTAGTTAGGCCGGTGAGCTTGGTGATCTCAGGCGGCAAGCTGGTCAGTTGATTATTTCTAAGGTAGAGGTACGTCAGGCCGGTGAGCCTGGTAATCTCTGATGGCAAACTCGTCAGTTTATTGCCGCTAAGGTCGAGGTCGATCAGGCCGGTGAGCTTGGCGATCTCAGGCGGCAAGCTGGTCAGTTTATTGTTGGTGAGGTCGAGTTTAGTCCAATCTTCCTTTGCCGCGTTTTCGATCAGTGTGAGAATTTCCTGGCTGTTAGTCATAGCATCCTCTTTCGCTGAAGTATCGGTAGGTATTACTCCTGCGTTCTGGCTGATGATAGTCTTTTCCTAGACAAAAACAAGATCGGGGAGTGCCCCTGAGCGTTGCCCCGGCTAATGCCCCGATGGCACTCACGCGCTGATAGTAAGAATCAACTTACAATTACATTTGGTTGCGCGGTCGTAACATAAATGCTTGCGTCAATGCGACTAAGTGCGCGCCGCGACCGCCGAGTTTGACAACCTTTCCCCTGCCTTGACCATCTGAGAAACCGGACGCTATAGTCGCAGTAGTTGTTTCGCGGGTGCGCCGTTCGTCGCGGAAGTCGCCCCCGGTGAGACTAAACTTTTTAAGTTTGTCAACATGCTTCCCCCCGCTCCAAAAGGTATTCACATGAAAAAATTGTTCCGCCCCGTGCTGGCTCTGGCCTTCGCGCTCATGTTGTCCGCCGCTTCAGCCGTCACGGCGCAAACTCCTGCCAAAGCGACGGCGGCGAGTGTCGCTGCCCAACCGGATGCGCGCTTGTTTCCTCTGGAAGACGTGCGCGCCGGGATGAAGGCGCGCGCGTGGACGGTCTTTGCGGGGACGGAGGCGCAGGAGTTCGGCGTGGACATCATCGGCGTGCTGCCGGGTTTCCCCGCGCCGCGCCAGTCCGCCATCATCGGTCGCCTGACGGGCGCGAACGCCGAGAAGACCGGAGTCTTCGCAGGCATGTCCGGCTCGCCCGTCTACATTGACGGCAAACTCGTCGGCGCAATCGCATTCAGCTTCCCGTTCTCGAAAGAACCGATCTGCGGCATCACGCCGATCAAGCAGATGATTGACATCTTCGAGCGGCAACAGGGAACTACAGCCCGCAACGGCGGCGCATCGCGCACGATGTCTTTCGCCAAACTCGCCTCGACCGACTGGCAGACCGACTGGCCGAAGCCCGCCGTCATGGGCGGCACGTTCGCCGCGCCCGTCGCGGCCGGGTCGCCTCTGAACGCGCTGCTCGGTCAGACCATCGCGCCGATTGCGACACCGCTCGTCTTCAGCGGCATCAGTTCGGAAGCCCTCTCGCTCTACGCGCCCCAACTTCAAGCGAACGGCCTCTTGCCCGTCGCGGGCGTCGGCGGCGCGGCCTCGATCACGCCGCTCGGTAAAGTGACCGACAAGACGCTCCCGCCCGGTTCGTCCGTCAGCGTCCAACTCGTGCGCGGCGACTATTCGCTCGCGGCCTTCGGCACGGTCACGTGGCGCGACGGTGAGCGCATCTACGCCTTCGGCCACCCGTTCCTCGGCCTCGGCATCTCCGACATGCCGATGTCCGAGTCGAACGTCGTGACGGTGATTTCGAGCGTCAACAATTCCTTCAAGCTCTCTTCGGCGGGTCAGATGGTCGGCTCGATCTCGCAGGATCGCGCGACGGGCATCTACGGCATGCTCGGCCGCGCGCCCAAGATGATCCCTGTCAAGATCAATTTGCACACCAGCCGCAACCGCTCCGAGACCTACACCTACGAGGTGGCGAACGACAAGTTCCTGACGCCGATCCTTTTGAACATCACCATCTTCAGCACCATCGGCTCGACCGAACGCGCCCTCGGCGAATCAACCATCTCGCTGCGCGGCCAGATCAACGTCGCAGGGCAGCAGCCGATCAAGATCGAGCGCCGCTTCTCTTCGATGAACGCGGGCGCGCAGGCCGCCGCCTCGGTCGCCGTGCCGATGTCGGCTCTGCTCTCCAGCGGTTTCGACAACGTTGACGTCGGCCAGATCACGCTCGACATCACCTCGACCGACGAACGCATGTCGGGCACGCTCGACCGCATCGCGCTCGACCGCACCGAAGTCACACGCGGCGAGACGGTAGAAGTGCAGGCTTACGTCCGCACCGATTCGGGCAAGCAGTTCGTGCAGCGCATCCCCGTCAAGATTCCGGCGGACGTGCCGCGCGGTCAACTCGTCCTCTTCGTCGGCGACGGCGGCGCGCTGCAACAGGCGTCGGCCGCGCAGAACTTCGTGCCGCTCGACTTGACCCAACTCGTCGGCGCGATCAACAAGATCAAGAAGAACGATCGGCTCTACGTCAAACTCTTCCGCGTCACTTCGGGCGCGGTCATCGGTACGGACGAGATGCCGAACTTGCCGCCCTCCGTCGTCGCCACGCTCAACAGCGACCGCACCTCCGGCGGCTTCACGCCCACCGCCCTCTCGCCTCTGGCCGAGCAGGAACTCCCGCCCGCAGAGTTCGTCATCGAAGGCCAACAATTGATCGCCATCAACGTTATCCGCTGACGGCGAAGCGTAAGGTAAGTTGAAAGAGGCGAGAGTCAGACACTCTCGCCTCTTTGCTTTTCGCAAGGTTAAAAACTGCCGCCCGCTTTATTTCTTTTCGCACACGAAAAGAAAACGCTGCTCCGAGTCGGGCATCTTGACGGCCGTGTAGGCGCGCAAGCGTTGATCCTCGTCCATCAAAGTTTCGAGCGAGTGGCCGCCGAAGAACAACAGTCTCGACGTGGGCGGCGACCACTCGACGAGGCGCGGGTACATCGCCGTGAAACATTCGAGCGCGCGGCAGGTGACGACTTCACACGCGGGCGCTTCCGTCTGCTCGAACCTGTGCGCGACGACGCGCGCCCTGTCTTGAAGTCCGAGCTTACTAATCGCTTCGCGCAGGTAGACGGCCTTCTTCGTCGAGGCTTCGACGAGCGTCGCGCTCACGTCGGGGCGCGCGACGAGGCAGGGGATGATCGGCAGGCCGCCGCCCGAACCAACATCGCACACGCGCCCGCCGTCCGGCATGTGTTCGACGGCCGTGAGCGATTCGAGCACATGCCGCGTGGCGAACTCGGCGGGCGAGCACGGGGCGACCAGATGCAGCCGCGCGTTCCACTTCGACAGGTGCTCGTAATAGTCGCCGAGCCGCGCCCGCTCCGGCGCGCCGAGCGCGACGCCGTAGCGCGCGGCGTGCGTCTCAAGTGTCTCGGTGAATGTTTCGAGGTGCGTCGTCATCTCGCGTACCGGGTGGATAAAATCCCTCCGCTTGGGTTAGCTTAACGGAACTTCAAATTTCATGCACCGGGATCAAAGATCAGAATGAGCGAACGCTTAAGCGCAGAGCACGAACAACTCGGCAAGTTGGCGACGGAGATCATCGCGCGTTATGCGCGCACACTCGACGCGGCGCGCGTCTGTTCCGAGGCCGCGCCCGGCGACCTCGAAAAAATGTTCGACGAGCCGCTTCCACTCGAAGGCACGGACGCGCCCGAACTGTTCCGACGCTTCGAGCGCGAGGTCGTGCCGCACGCGATGAACATCCCCAGCCCGCGCTACTACGGCCTGTTCAACCCGACACCGCTGCCCGTCGCCGTGTGGGCTGACGCGCTCGCGTCGGCCATCAACCAGAACGGCGCGGCGTGGCGCAATTCGCCCTCGGCGAGCGTCATCGAGTCGCGCGTGCTCGGCTGGCTCTGCGAGATAGTCGGCTACGGCGCGGGAAGTTTCGGCACGCTCACGAGCGGCGGCTCGGAAGCGAACTTGATCGCGCTCAAGTGTGCACGTGACCGCGCCGCAGACTTCGTGCGCGACCGCGGCCTGCGCGCCGCGCCCTTAAATGCGAGCCGGGCTGACGGTCGAGTTGATAGTCGAATTAATAGTAACGCGGCGCACGCGACGGCGGGCAACATGATCGTCTACGCGTCGGAGCAGTGCCACTACTCGTTCGTCAAGAGCGTGGACATCCTCGGCCTCGGCCGCGACAACTTGCGGAAGGTCAAGACGGACGCGCGCTTCCACATTCGCACGGACGCGCTGCGCCGCGAGATCGAGCGCGACTTGGAAGCGGGCAACTTGCCCGTCTGCGTCGCGGGCGCGGCGGGCGCAACCTCGACCGGCGTCATTGACCCGCTCGACGAACTCGCCGACCTCGCGCGCGAATACAAACTCTGGTTTCACGTTGACGGCGCATACGGCGGCTCGCTCGCGATGTCGGAAAAATACAGACACCGTTTGCGCGGCATCGAGCGCGCTGATTCGGTGACGATTGACCCGCACAAGTGGATGTTCGTGCCCTTTGCGGCGGGCGCGGTGCTCGTGCGCGAGGGCGGCGGCGTGCTGCGCGACGCGTTCGACATCACGCCGGAATACCTGAGCGAGGAGCGCGGCGGCGGCGAAGACGTGCCGTTCGACTTCTTCCGCTACGGCCAACTCGGCACGCGCCGCTTCAACGCGCTCAAAATCTGGTTCGCGTTGAAAACGCTCGGCACGCGCGGTTACGCGGCGATCATCGAACGGCAGATCGAACTCACGGACTATTTCGCCGCGCGCGTCGGCGCGCTCGAAGAGTTCGAGTGCGTCGGCGAAGTCGAGACGGCGGTGTGTTGCCTGCGCTTCGTCCCCAAGGAGATGCGAGATGCGAGAGGTGAAGAACTCGACGCCTTGCAACGCGAATTGCAGGGGCGCATCGAACGTAGCGGCGAGGCGTGGTTTTCGACCACGGTGCTCGAAGGGCGGCGCGCGCTGCGCGTGAACGTCAACAGCTTCCTGACGGAGCGGCGTCACATGGATGATCTGTTAGAATTGCTCGGCCGCGAAAGCAGAGAAGTGTTGAAAGCGAGAAAGACTCTATGAGAGTTGTGAGAGTTGGTAAAACTTTGAGCCTTGTAAGTAAGTTGGCCTTGGGCGCGTTGGCCTGCACTCTCCTGTGCCCCGCGGTTGGCGCGCAGGCGCGACGCGGTGCGGCGAAAGCGACGGCAGCAGCGGCGGCAAAGGCGAACGCAGACGTGCGCTCGCGGCCGGAGATCAAGTCGCGCGCGGAGTTCGACGCGCTCGCGCGCATCAACACGGACGCGGGCTACCCGCTGCCGCACGTCATGTACGTCATTGATCGTAAAGACAAGAACAAAATTTACTACGTCAACTCGAAGCGTTACCGCTTCCACAAAGATTTCGTCAACGGCACGTACCTCTCGCTCGAACGCGGGCGCGAGTTTTTCGAGAACAACTATCTCAAGCCCAACCGCCGCTTTATCCTCGGCACGCTCGCCTACCAGACGCCGCTCGCGCGTTGGACGTTCGAGTTCTGGGAAGGCGACCTGATCCCCGCCGAACAGATCAAACTCGCGGGCGAGACGATCAACCGCACCTTCTACGAGCGCGTCGCCTTCAAGCCCAACTCGATCAAGCAGGACGAAGCCTCGGCCGACATCGCCGGACTCGAACGCGTCTCCCAGAGCGAGATCGCGCGCGAGCAGGAGTATCAACCGCTCAACGTGGCGCGCGGTCTTGGTCGCATCCACATCATCAGGAAGCTGGACGAGCACGTCGAGATCGGCTTCAACGAAATCCTCGTCCTCGACGAAGTGCCGGTGACGCTGCCGCCCGTCGCCGGGATCATCACGAGCCAACCTTCGACGCCGCTCTCGCACATCAACCTGCTCGCCAAGTCGTGGGGCGTGCCGAACGCTTACGTGAAGAACGCCGCCGAGTTGTTCAAGGAGTATGACGGCTGGTGGGTTTCGTTCGAGACGAAGGCGGGCAAGTTTGAGATCAAGCGCGCCGACAACGACGCGCTCGGCGAATACCAGCGGCGGCTCAAGGAGCGGCGCGACATCATGACGCCGCGCTTCGACCTCGCGGAGCGGCGTCTGGCCGACCTCCGGCAGCAGCGCGCGCGCATGGCCGACGCCTACGGCGCGAAGTCTGCGAATCTCGGCGAAGTCGCGAACGCGCGTCTGCGCGGCATCACCGTGCCGAACGGTTTCACGATCCCGATCTATTATTACGACGAGTTCGTCAAAGCGAACGCGCTCGAAGAACCCATCGCCGAGATGTTGGAGGATCAGAAGTTCGTTCACGACCCGGCCTACCGGCGCGAACGCCTCGCGGAAATGCGCGCGCGCATTCAGGCGGCGACGTTCGACGCGAAGTTGCGCGGCGAAATATTGAAGCGCGTGCGCGCGGAGTATGCGGGCAAGGGTTTGTTCGTGCGCAGTTCGACGAACGCGGAAGACTTGCCGAAGTTCAACGGCGCGGGGCTGTATTCGACCGTGCCGAACGTGAAAGATGAGGAGAAGTTGATCGAAGCCATCAAAACGGTCTGGGCGTCGGTCTGGAATTTTGAAGCCTACGAGGCGCGCGAGCGCGCGGGGATCGATCACCTGAAAGTTTACCCGGCGGTGCTCATACAGGAAGGCATCAACGCCGACAGCGCGGGCGTCATGATCACGACCGACCCTTACGACGACACCAACCCCGAAGGCATCTACATCAGCGCGAAGCGCGGCCTCGGCATCAAGGTGGTCGAAGGCAAAAAGATCGCGGAGCAGATCATCTTTCGCCCGCG
Source organism: Pyrinomonadaceae bacterium (assembly GCA_030841105.1). Lineage (GTDB taxonomy): Bacteria > Acidobacteriota > Blastocatellia > Pyrinomonadales > Pyrinomonadaceae > JAIVJZ01. Next base: position 52,720 of record JAVEDE010000078.1, on the reverse strand, counting down.
TTCGCAGGCCGTGCGTGTGTTGACGCGCTCGGACGAAGAGAGCCTCTTGACGTTTGACGGCGAGGGCGGCGTCAAAGAGATACCGATCAGCGGCGAGCGCGCCGTCCTGACGGACGCGACGGTGCGCCGCCTCGCCCGCGCCGCGTCTTTGATCAAACGCGTCTTCCGCGGGCGCGAGCAGGACATCGAGTGGGTCTTCTACGGCGGCCAAGTCTACATCGTGCAGTCGCGTCCATACATCGCCGGAAGCTGAAAGGGCAGTGACAAGTGATGAGTGACAAGAGAAGAAAGTAAATCGTGAATCGTCAATCGTGAATAGAGGAAGATTGGTTCTTCTATTTACGATTGACGGTTGACGATCCACGTCTTTTCTAACTTGTCACTCGTCACTTGTCACTCGTCACTAAAATAATGATGAATCACATGCGAGTCTTTGCGGGCCTGTCGAGTTTGGTGTGCGTGTTGTTGCTGTGCGGCGCGTGCGGGAAGAGCGCGTCGCCGGGCGTGAACGGGAACGGCGCGGCGGCGACGGCCAACGCCGAGGCGGCGTCGTCGCCGGGCGGCAACGCGCCGGGCAATGCGGGCGGGCAGGAGTTGGACACGTCGAAACTGGACGCGGAGATCGCGCGGCTCGAACAGCAGGCGGAGAAAGACCCGGACGACGACACGTCGCTCGACGCGCTGGCCGATGCCTACGTCAAACGCGGCCAAGCTTTGTACGAAGCGCGACGCTTGCCGGACGCCCTGCGCGATTATCAGAGCGCGCTCCGTTACAGCCCCGACCACGAAGAGGCCAACCTCCGCGTCGCGCAGATCACGCAGGAGATCGGCGCGGAGCCGCACGCCGAAGACGGCAAGCCCGTCGCCGTCCCGGCCAAGCCGGGGAATGAAAATCAATGATGAAGTTGGAACGATGAACCGGAAGAATGATCTTTGTCCGTGGTCAGTGGTCAGTTGTTGAATCACTTCTTTAATACCCCGTGTGGTTGCCGCGAGACTACGGACAACTGACAGTTAGCGGCTTTTACTTTAACGTTCATCTCTCATCCTTCTTGAAAGGTGCGTATGACTGAGAGCGTGTTTGTGGGCGGGTTGCTGGCGGGGCGCGTCGCGTTTGTGACGGGCGGCGGGACGGGCATCACGGGCGGGGTGGCGCGCGCGCTGTCCGAGGCGGGGGCGCGGGTCGCGCTCGTCAGCCGGAAGTTGGAGCACCTCGAACCGGCGGCCGAGTTGATTCGCGCGGCGGGCGGCGAGGCTCTGGCCGTCGCGTGCGACGTGCGGCAGCCGGAAGAGGTGGAGCGCGCCGTCGCCGCCACGGTCGAACGCTTCGGCGGTTTGGACATCGTGGTCAACGGCGCGGCGGGAAACTTTCTCTGCGCGGCCGAGGAGCTTTCGCCGAACGGCTTCGGCACGGTCGTTGACATTGATCTGAAAGGCACGTTCAACGTCTGCCGCGCCGCGTTCGGCGAGTTGAAAAAGCGCGGCGGCTCGATCCTGAACATCAGCGCGACGCTGCATTACGTGGGGACGCCGTTCCAACTCCACGTCTCGGCGGCGAAGGCGGGCGTGGACGCGTTGACGCAAAACCTCGCGGTCGAGTGGGGGCGTTACGGCATCCGCACGAACGCCATCGCGCCCGGCCCCATCGAAGACACGGAAGGGATGAAGCGTCTGCTCCCGCCCGCGCTCAAAGAGAAACTGCAACGGCGCATCCCCGTCGGACGCTTCGGCCGCATCCGGGACATCGAACAACCGGCGGTCTTCCTCTGCTCCGACGCCGCCTCCTTCATCAACGGCGCGATCATCGTCGTTGACGGCGGCCAGTGGCTCGCCTCCGGCGGTCTCCTCGGAAGCGACGGATAGTAAATCGTGAAGCGTCAAACGTGAACAGACGAAAGCAGTTTATCTATACACGATTGACGATCCACGATTTACTTTCTTCACTTGTCACTTGTCACTCGTCACTGCTTTTCTATGCTTGATTTACAGCCCGCGACATTTGAGGAGTTCGAGCGCGAGGCGGCGCGGGGCAACGTCGTGCCGGTGGTGCGCCGCGTGCTGGCGGATTTGCAGACGCCGGTGGGCGCATTCTTGCGTCTGGCGAAGGACGCGCGTTACGCGTTTCTACTCGAATCGGTGGAGGGCGGCGAGCGCGTCGCGCGTTATTCGTTCCTCGGCGTCGAGCCGGAGATGATCGTGCGCGGGCGCGGGGCGGACACATTCGTCGAGCGCGGCGGCGCGACGGAGGAGTTGCGCGGCGTGCGCGCGACAGATTTTTTGCGCGACTATTTCCGACGGCACACTCTGGCGCGACGCGATCATCTCGCCCCGTTCGCGGGCGGCGCGGTCGGCTATCTCGCGTATGACGCGGTGCGCTGGTTCGAGCCGTCGGTGGAAGAGGCAGGCGCGGCGGCCGTGGGCGACGAGGCGTGCGACGAAGCGGTGTTGATGTTCTTTCGCACCGTGCTCGCTTTTGATCGCGCGCGGCAGCAAGTCGAGATCAGTTCGATCGTGTTCACCGAAGAGGCGGGCAAGAGCCGCGCGCGCCTGAAGGAACTTTACGAAGACGCCGTGCGCCGCACCGAGTCGGTAGAGAGCGCGTTGCTCGGCAACGTGGCCGCGCCTGAAGCCGCGCGGCGTGCGCCGCAGGATGCCCCGCCGCAGTTCGTTTCAAACTGGGCGCGCGCGGACTTCGAGCGGGCGGTTGACACTATCAAAGAACACATCGCGGCGGGCGACTGTTATCAGGCCGTGCTGTCGCAGCGTTTCACCACGGAAGTCGCCGCGTCGCCGCTCGAAATTTATCGCGCCCTGCGCGCGACGAACCCTTCGCCCTACATGTACTTTCTGCGGCTCGGCGAAGAGTCAATCGTCGGCGCGTCGCCGGAGATGCTCGTGCGTTGTCGCGGGGCAGAGCTTGAGTATCGCCCGATTGCGGGCACGCGCCCGCGCGGCGCAAACGAGGCCGAGGACGCGCGGCTCGGTGCGGAGTTGCGTGCGGACGAGAAGGAAGTGGCGGAGCATCTGATGCTCGTTGACCTTGGGCGCAACGACCTCGGCCGCGTCGCACGCTTCGGCTCGGTCGAGGTCAGAGAGTTGATGACCGTGGAACGCTACTCGCACGTGCAACATCTGGTGACGAGTCTCTTCGCGCGTTTGAGAGACGACGCAGATTGTTTCGACGCGCTCGCCGCGTGCTTCCCGGCCGGGACGGTGACGGGTGCGCCGAAGGTGCGCGCCATGCAGATCATCGGCGCGCTCGAACCCGACCGCCGCGGCCTCTACGCGGGCGCGGTGCTCTATCTCGATTACGCGGGCAATCTCGATTCCTGCATCGCCATTCGCACCGTCCGCATTCGGGGCGGACGCGCGGAGGTGCAGGCCGGGGCGGGCATCGTGGCCGACTCCGTGCCCGCGCGCGAGTATGAAGAGACGGTCAACAAGGCGCGCGCGATGTTGCGCGCGATTGAGTTGGCCGAGCGCGGTTTGTGAACGGGCGTCGGCCGCGCGCGAAAGCGTTTGATAGTCGAGAGCGAAGGGCGTTCAGTTGATGAGTTATAAATTCTTCTTGCGACGGACGGCGCGCGGCGTGTTTGTGTTCGCGCTCTTAATCGCGTGCGCCGGTTGCATGCGACAGCCGAGCGAGAAGGTGAACCCGGAGACGGCGCGGCGCGAGTTGGCTCTGCGCGGCATAGACTACAAAGAGGCGGAGTTCGTGACGCGCGCGGGCGACGGCGACGTGTGGGCGGTTAAACTTTTTCTCGCCGCGGGCATGAGTCCAGACGTGCGCGGCGAGCGTGGCGACAGGCCGCTCACGGCGGCGATCATAAACTCGCAGAAGGGCGTCGCCAAACTCCTGCTCGAACGAAACGCAGACCCGAACGTGCTCGACCGCGACGGGAAGACGCCCCTCATCCGCGCCGTGCAAGCGGGCGACAAGGAACTCGTCCGCGCCCTGCTCGACCGGCGGGCGGATGTGAACCTGCGCGGCATAGACAACTTCACGCCCTTCGCCTACGCGCTGCGCCACACGGACACGGAGGTTGCGCGAGTCCTGCTCGAACGCGGCGCGGACATCAACGCGACCGACGATTCGGGCGGCACGCCGCTGTCGTGGGCGGTCTTCTACGAACGCGCGCCGGTGGTCGAGACGTTGCTGGCGAAAGGCGTTGACGCGAACGCGACCAACAAAGTCGGCGGCACGCCGCTGATGATCGCCGCCGCGAAGGGCAACGCGCAACTCGTGAGCCTCTTGCTGAAAAGCGGCGCGAAGCCGAACGCGAAAGATAAGCAAGGCCGCACGGCGCGGCAGTTCGCGCTCGACAATAACCACGCGGAAGTGGCGGAGTTGATGGCGGAGAAGAGATAATAGGCCGTCAGCGGCGATGGACAACTAACTACTGATAACGGGCAGCCCCTTTATGATCTTCGTCATAGACAACTACGATTCGTTTACCTACAACCTCGTGCAGTATCTCGGCGAGTTGGGGGCGGAGATGGCCGTGCGCCGCAACGACGAGGTGACGTTGGAGGAGATCGAGCGTGAGTTTCGTCCCGACAAGATACTGATCTCGCCCGGCCCCGGCGAGCCGAAGGACGCCGGGATCACTTGCGCGGCCGTCAAACATTTCGCGGGGCGCGTGCCCGTCTTCGGCGTCTGTCTGGGGCATCAGGCCATCGGCGAGGTGTTCGGCGGGCGGGTCGTGCGCGCGCCCGTGCCCGTCCACGGCAAACCGGCCGAGATCGAGCACGACGGGCGCACGCTGTTTGCGGGGCTACCCCAGAAGTTCAAGGCCGGACGTTATCACTCGCTCGTCGTCGAGCGCGAGACGCTCCCGGCATGTCTCGAAGTCTCTGCGACGACCGGCGACGATCTCATCATGGGCTTGCGCCACCGCGAGTTGAACGTCGAAGGCGTGCAGTTTCACCCGGAATCAATTTTGACGTCGGAAGGGAAGCGGCTGCTCGCGAATTTTTTGAAAGGCAGTTAGAAGCGGGCATAATTTCCATGAGCAACGAAAGGCCAGCCTGGCTCTTGCCGACGCCCGCGCGCAGAGATGAACCCGCGGCGGGCGCGGGCTTGCGCGCGCTGTTGCTGCGTTTGATGCGCGGCGAGAATTTGAACCGCGCGGAGGCCGCATCGTTACTCGACGCCTTGCTCGACGAGAGTGCGACGGACGCGCAGATCGCGGGCGCACTCGTCGCGCTGGCGTTGAAGGGCGCAACGGTCGAAGAGTTGACGGGCATGGCCGGGGCGATGCGCGCGCGCGCCGTTCGCATCACGACCCGGCACGAGCGTTTCATAGACACGGCCGGGACGGGATCGAGCGCGGCGAAGACTTTCAATGTCTCGACGGCCGCCGCCTTCGTCATCGCGGGCGCAGGGCTGCCCGTGGCGAAGCACGGCAGTCGCGCCGCGACGAGTCGTTCGGGAAGCGCGGACGTGTTGACTGCGCTCGGCGTCGGCGTCACGGCCGCGCCCGCCGTCTCAGAAAGCTGCCTCGACGAACTCGGCATCTGCTTCATGTTCGCGCCGCTGTATCACGGCGCGACGGCGCGCGTGGCGGGCGTGCGCCGCGAACTTGGCGTCCACACAACGTTCAACCTGCTCGGCCCTTTGACGAACCCGGCGGGCGCGCCGCGACAGATCATCGGCGTCTGGCACGCTTCGCTCGTCGAACCGCTCGCGCGCACCCTCGCCGCGCTCGGCACGGCGCGCGCGTGGGTCGTCCACGGCCGCGACGGGCTGGACGAGATCACCATCAGCGACAAGACCATTGTGGCCGAAGCGTCTGACGGCAACGTGAGCACTTTCGAGATCGCGCCCGACGACTTCGGCATCACGCGCGCGAACCTCGAAGAGTTGCGTGGCGGCGACGCGGAGGCGAACGCGGGGCTTATCCGCAGCGTGCTTGCAGGCGAGCGGCGCGACGCGGCGCGTGCGCTCGTCGTCGCCAACGCGGCGGGCGCGCTCTACGTCGGCGGCGCGGCGGAGAGTCTGCTTGAGGCAGCCGCACTCGCCGCAGAGAGCATTGACAGCGGTGCGGCGCTCGACAAACTACGACGACTCGCGGAAGCTACCAACGCATGACAGGCACGCCTGATTTTCTCACACGCATCATCGAGCAGAAGCGCGCGCGGCTCGCCCGCGCGATGAGTCTACGCCCGCTGGCAGAGTTGCGCGGGGAAGCCTTGAGCGTGCGCGGCGAAGCGACCGCGCATGCGTTGCGCGCCGTGCTGGGACGTGAGCGGGACTTCAACGTCATCGCCGAAATCAAACGCGCCTCGCCCTCGCTCGGCGACATCCGCCGCGACGCGTCGCCCGCACGTGTCGCGCTTGAGTACGAGGCCGGGGGCGCGGCCGCCATCTCCGTTCTGACCGAAGAAGATCATTTTCGTGGGTCGCTAGAAGACTTGCGCGAGGTGCGCGCCGCGACGACGCTTCCGCTGCTGCGCAAGGATTTCATCGTTGACGAGTGGCAACTGTACGAGGCGGCCGCGGCGCGCGCCGACGCGCTGCTGCTCATCGTCGCCGCGCTCGACGACGCGACGCTCGCGCGCCTCAGGCGTATCACCGAAGACGAACTCGGCATGGACGCGCTGGTCGAAGTTCACACGCTTGAAGAGTTGCGGCGCGCGGCCGTTTGCGGCGCGCGAATCATCGGCGTCAACAATCGCAACCTGCACACGTTTGAAGTGTCGCTCGAAACTTCCGTGGAACTCGCGGGGCACGCGCCGCCGGGCGCGCTCCTCGTCAGCGAAAGCGGCCTGCGCACGCACGCCGACCTGCGACGCCTCAAGCAACTCGGCTATCAAGGCTTTCTCGTCGGCGAGACCCTGATGCGCGCGAGCGACCCGGCCATAGCTCTGCGCGCGTTGATGATGGAAGAGACTGTGGTTGAGTGAGCGCGAATTTGAGAGTTTCCCTCTCAGTCATTTGAGAGGGAAACTCTCAAATTCATGATTTGAAATTCATCATCTGAAATTCATGATTTGAAATTCGTGATTTGAAATTCGTGATTTGAAATTTCAAATTTGAGGATACGTAGATGAGTCGGCGGCGGTATGGTAAAGGTTAAAGTCTGCGGCATTACGAATCTGTCGGATGCGCTGGAGGCGGTCGGGGCGGGGGCGGACGCGCTCGGCTTCAACTTTTACGCGCGCAGCCCGCGTTACGTCGCGCCGGGGGAGGCGCGGCGGATCATGTCGGAGTTGCCCGCGTCGGTGCTGTGCGTCGGCGTGTTCGTCAACGAGGATAGTGCGGCGATTGTGGAGCGGGTGGCGGAGGAGTCGGGCGTGGCGGCGGTGCAGTTGCACGGCGACGAGCCGCCGGAGTATTGCGCCGCGCTCCGCGGTCTTGAAGTGATCAAGGCGTTGCGCGTGGGTAAAGATTTTGCGCCGGAAGAGGCGACGGCGTATCGGGTGAAGTCAATTCTGCTCGATGCCTACAACGCACACGCGCGCGGCGGGACGGGCGAGACGTTCGACTGGACGCTGGCGCGTCGGACGCGCGAAGTGGTCGCGCAGTTGTATCTCGCGGGCGGGCTGACGCCGGAAAACGTCGCGGGCGCGATTGCCGCCGTCAAGCCTTACGCGGTTGACGTGTGCAGCGGCGTGGAACTCGCGCCGGGGCGGAAAGACTTGGCGCGCGTGCGTGCGTTCGTGGCGGCGGTGCGCGCGTGCGAGAAAAACCTTGACGCCGAGCCGCCCCGTTAAGGTATGCTGTCGGCGTACCTTTTGTGAGACGCGCGCCGTCGCTCCAAAGCGTCCGCGCGCGGCCGGTGACAGCCCCAGAACCTCCTGCTTAGTTGTTCAATAAAGAACTTGCCAAAGCACTGAAATCCATGAGCGCCGGAACTGCGCGAGAGACTAGCAATCAGGCGAACTCGCGCGAGCAGGGACGCGTGCTCGTCGTGACGGACGAGCCACAGCGCGTCGCTTCGCTCGACGCATTGGTGCGCGCGGGGTTGGTCGTGGTCGGCGTCGCGAGCGGCGCGGCGGCCATCGTCGCGCTGCGGAAGTCGCGCCCACACGTCGTCATCGCCGACACGAACCTCAGAGGCATCAGCGCAGACGAGTTGACGCGCCACGTTGTGCGCGAGCCGGAAGGCGTGCCGCTCATCCTCTTCGGCGACATGGAGGCCACCGCCGAACGCCGCCACGCGACGCTCGCGGCCGGGGCGTTCGACTATTTCCGCCTGCCCGCCGAACTCGCGCTCCTTCTCGCGCGCACCGAGCAACTCGTCAAACTCAAACGCGAGATGGATCGCCTGCGCGCCGAGGCCGACCGCGACTACCTGACCGGACTTGCCAACCGTCGCCGCTTCCGCACCGCGCTCGGTCAGGAACTCGAACGCTGGCGGCGTTACAGAGTCGCCTGCTCGCTCCTGCTCGTGGACATAGATTTCCTCAAGCGCGTCAACGACACGCACGGTCACTCGGCGGGCGATTCGGTCATCCGCCACGTGGCAGCCGCGCTTGCCGAACACTCGCGCGACAACGACACGGCGGCGCGTCTGGGCGGCGAGGAGTTCGCGCTGCTCTTGGCGGGCGCGACCGAGCCGAGCGCGTTCGTCGCCGCCGAGCGACTGCGCGAAGCAGTGTCGGCGCACGAGGTCGAGAAGGTCGGCGTCTGCACCATCAGCATCGGCGTCGCCTCGTGCCCCGCGCACGCCACGTCCGAGCGCACGCTCTATGCCGCCAGCGACGCAGCCCTCTACTGCGCCAAAGGCGAAGGGCGCAACCGCTCGACCCTCGCGCCCGCCCTCAGTTCAAGCACCGCCCCGGTGCTATAATCCCGCGACACGTTCAAGTTGATGAATTGTTCGGCGGTTTCCCCGCCAGCGCCGACCCTTATGCCATGAGCCTTTTTCAGCCTTCGGATAGTGAATACGAAAGCCGGATTCGCGCCAACTTTGCGCGCCAGCAGGTTATGCAACTAATGGGTGCGAGCTTGAGGCGGGTTGAGCCGGGCGCGGTCTCTATCGCGCTTCCATATCGCGCCGACCTGACGCAACAGGACGGCTACATCCACGCGGGCATGATCACGACGATTGCGGATAGCGCGTGCGGCTATGCGGCATACACGCTCATGCCCGCCGATTCCGGGGTGTTAAGCGTAGAGTTCAAAGTCAATCTGCTGCGTCCGGCCGCGGGCGAAGAGTTTGTCGCGGAAGCGGAGGTTATCAAGACCGGCAGAACTTTGACGGTGACGAGATGCGATGTCTACTCACACGCCGCAGGCGAGATTAAGTTAATCGCTACCATGCTGGCGACGATGATCCGGCGTTGAAGATAACTAACATAGCTGACGAGGCGTGTCCCTGAAATTTTATGTCTGAAAATTTTCTCACCCAGCCCGACGAGCAAGGCCACTGGGGCGTCTACGGCGGACGCTACGTGCCGGAGACTCTGATGGCTCCGCTCGAAGAGTTGAACGCGGCCTACGCGGCCGTGCGCGACGACCAAGAGTTTCAAGCGGAGTACGCCGCGTTGCTGCGAGACTTCTCCGGCCGCCCGACGCCTTTGCATTACGCCGCGCGACTGACCGCGCTCGCGAATGGTGCGCGCATCTTCCTCAAACGCGAAGACCTCTCGCACACAGGCTCGCACAAGATCAACAACGCGCTCGGCCAAGTCCTGCTCGCGCGGCGCATGGGCAAGCGGCGCATCATCGCCGAGACCGGCGCGGGGCAGCACGGCGTAGCAACGGCCACCGTCTGCGCTCTCTTCGGTTTGCAGTGCGTCGTCTACATGGGCGCGGAGGACGTGCGGCGGCAACGCCTCAACGTCTTCCGCATGGAGTTGCTCGGCGCGGAAGTGCGCGAGGTACACGCGGGCGCACGCACGCTGAAAGACGCCATCAACGAAGCCCTGCGCGATTGGGTGACGAACGTTTCAGACACTTACTACCTGCTCGGCAGCGCGCTCGGCCCGCACCCATACCCGCTGATGGTGCGCGATTTTCAGAGCGTCATCGGCCGCGAGGCGCGCGCCGAGTTTATGGAACGCGAAGGCGGTCGCCTGCCGGACGTGCTCGTCGCGTGCGTCGGCGGCGGGTCGAACTCAATCGGGTTGTTTCACCCGTTCCTCAAAGATGCGGGCGTGCGCATGGTGGGCGTCGAGGCGGGCGGGAGCGGCGACAAACTTGGCGAGCACGCCGCGCGTTTCAACGAGCGGGGCGGCGGGCGTCCCGGCGTGTTGCAGGGGACGATGAGTTACGTCTTGCAGGATGAGCGCGGGCAGATCGCCGCGACTCATTCGATCTCCGCCGGACTCGATTACCCATCCATCGGGCCTGAGCACGCGTTTCTGCACGACGCGGGGCGCGTCGAATACGTCGCCGCTTCGGACACCGAAGCGCTCGCGGCGTTCCGCATTCTGTCTGAACAGGAAGGCATCATCCCGGCGTTGGAGTCGGCGCACGCCGTCGCCTACGCGTTGAAGCTGGCGCGCGAATTGAAGCCGGAGCAGACGATCCTGTTGAACCTTTCCGGGCGCGGCGACAAGGACGTGCAGGGTGTGGCCGACACGTTTGGGATGAAGGACGCGGGCGATGAACCGGCAAGGCGCGCGGGCGTCGAACCGACGGAGCGGTCGGGCGGCCAACCGACGGAGCGCGCGCACGGCGAAACCGTGGGAGGCGTCGAACTGCCTTGAGTCGCATCGCGGAAACTTTCGCGCGCCAGAGGGAAGAGAACCGGCGCGGCTTCATCCCCTTCATCACCGCGGGCGACCCCACGCTCGACGCGACGCGCGAACTGATCGTGGAACTCGCGCGCGCCGGGGCGACCGTGATCGAAGTCGGCGTCCCGTTCAGCGATCCGATGGCCGACGGGCCTGTCATCCAACGAGCCTCCGAGCGCGCGCTCAAGAATGGTGTGGGCGTCGCGGAGGTGTTAGCCGTAGTCGCAGACGCACGGCGCAAGACGGACGTGCCCGTCGTGCTGTTCAGTTATTACAACCCGCTGCTGCAATTCGGCGCGGAGCGTCTGTGCACGGAGGCGCGGCGCGCCGGGGTGGACGGGATGCTCGTGACAGACCTCGCGCCGGAAGAGTCCGCCGAGTTTGCCGCGACGCTCGCGCGGCACGAACTCGACCTCATCTTCCTCGTCGCTCCGACTTCGACCGACGTGCGGCTCGCACGCATCACCGAACGCGCGGGCGGCTTCATCTACGCGGTTTCGCGCGCGGGCGTGACCGGCGTCCAGAGTGAGACGAGCACGGAGGCCGAGCGTCTCGTCAAGCGCGTGCGCGCCGCGTCGAAGCTGCCTGTCGCCGTCGGCTTCGGCATCTCGACGCGCGAGCAGGTGGCCGACGTGTGGCGTTACGCAGACGCCGCCGTGGTCGGCTCGGCCATCGTCGCGGAGATCGAAAAACATGCCGACGCGCCCGATCTCGTCGCGCGCGTCGGCCGGTTCGCGCGCGGCCTGTTGCCCACTTAAACGGCGGCGGCGAAAACCTCTCAAGCACGCTCGACTTGGGCGCGCCCGTTGGCGTATTCTGTCGCAGCATTGAAACTCGGAGGCACTGTCGCGCGGGAGAAAAACCGCGTGGCGGTCGGGTTCTCAAACCTCTCCCACAGTGAAAATAAAGTTGTTGCATGCATGAAACAGTGTTCCATTCTTGCGTTGTCTGTGCTATACTGCCTCCCGGTTCGCTGGTCGGACGCACAAACTAAATGTAAGAAGAGGGGACAGAAAGAGTGATTACCACAATGGCTGACAGCAAACAGAGCGAGCGCGGCAAGGCCGTTGAGGCGGCGCTGCTCAATATCGAAAAGAAATTCGGCAAAGGCTCGATCATGCGTCTCGGCGAGCGGGAAGTCGCGGACATTCTGGCGATTTCGACCACCGCGATCTCGATTGACGCGGCCATCGGCATCGGCGGCGTCCCGCGCGGGCGCGTCGTGGAAATTTACGGCCCGGAGTCTTCGGGCAAGACCACGCTGGCCTTGCACATCGTCTCGGAAGCGCAGCGCGTCGGCGGCATCGCCGCCTACATTGACGCCGAGCACGCGATGGACGCGGAGTACGCAGGGAAACTCGGCGTGAACGTTGACGACCTGTTGATCTCGCAGCCGGATTCGGGCGAGCAGGCGTTGGAAATTTGCGAGGCGCTCGTGCGCTCGAACGGCGTGGACGTGATCGTCATTGACTCGGTGGCGGCGCTCGTGCCGCGCGCGGAGTTGGACGGCGACATGGGCGACAGCCTGCCGGGCTTGCACGCGCGTTTGATGTCGCAGGCGTTGCGTAAGCTGACGGCTGTGGTCTCTTCGTCGAACACGACCTTGATCTTCATCAACCAGATTCGCGAGAAGATCGGCGTCATGTTCGGCTCGCCTGAAACAACGACGGGCGGGCGCGCTCTGAAGTTCTACGCCTCCTTGCGTCTCGACATCCGCCGCATCGGCGCGATCAAAGACGGCGACCGCGTGGTGGGCAACCGCACGAAGGTCAAGGTGGTGAAGAACAAGATTGCGCCGCCGTTCCGCGAGTGCGAGTTCGACATCATGTATGGCGAGGGCATTTCGCGCGAGGGCGACTTGATCGATCTCGGCGTGTTGCACAAGATCGTTGACAAGTCGGGCGCGTGGTTCTCCTACAAGGGCGAGCGGCTCGGACAGGGGCGCGACAACTCGAAGCAGACCTTGAAGGACAACGTGGAACTGCGCCAGCGCATCGAGAGCGACGTGCGCGGCGCGCTCGGCATCCCCGTCAGCGAGACGGCGGACGAGAAGGCGGAGAAAGCGGAGTCGGCCGCGAAGTCGAAGAAGGCCGAGTCGGCCGCGAACAACTAAAAGCAGTCCGCGTTCACACCGGACATTCAGCCGTCGTCGGGTCGTCCCACCGTCAATCGGAGGGCGACCCGGCGGCGGCTCGACTTTTGTCTCTTTACAGGGTGCGCCCGCCAAAGCATAATCGTCGCCGTTTGACACGGCCGACGACACACGCATGACCAACTCCATTCTCATCAAAGGCGGCGCGATCATCACGCTGGACGCGGGCGACCGAATCCTGACGGGCGACGTGCTCGTCCGCGACGGCCGGATCGCGTCAATCGGCGAGACCGTAGCAGACGACGCGGCCGACGAAGTAATTGACGCGCGCGGCGCGGTTGTCCTCCCCGGCTTCGTGCAAACGCACATTCATCTCTGCCAGACGCTCTTTCGCGGCGCGGCCGACGACCTGCCGCTCATAGATTGGCTGAAACGTCGCGTGTGGCCTTTGGAGGCCGCGCACACCGCCGCCTCCGTCCGCGCATCGGCGCGGCTCGGCATCGCGGAGATGATCAAGGGCGGCACGACTTCGGCCTTGACGATGGAGACGGTCAATCACACGGCCGAAGTTTTCCGCGTGGTCGAAGAGACCGGATTTCGCGCCACCGTCGGCAAGTGCATGATGGACGCGGGCGACGACGTGCCAGCGGAACTGTTCGAGCAGACGGACGACTCCATACGCGAATCGCTCGCGCTGATGGCAGAGTGGCACGGGCGCGCGAATGGTCGCGTGCGCGCTTGCTTCGCGCCGCGCTTCGCCGTGAGTTGTACGCGCGAGTTGCTCGAACAGGTCGCGCGCCTGTCGCGTGAACGAGGCGTGCTCGTCCACACGCACGCCTCCGAGAACCGCACCGAGATCGAGATGGTCGAGCGTGCGACGGGGCAGCGTAATATCGCCTATCTCTCCTCGCTCGGCCTCGCCGCGCCGCACGTCGCGCTCGCGCACTGCGTCCACCTGAACACAGACGAACTCGACATCCTCGCGCGCACCGGCACGCACGTCCTGCATTGTCCCTCTTCGAATCTCAAACTCGGTTCGGGCGTCGCGCCCGTCGTGGAGATGCTCGCGCGCGGCATCTCCGTCTCACTCGGCGCGGACGGCGCGCCCTGTAACAACCGCCTCGACATGTTCACGGAGATGCGCACGGCTGCGCTGCTACAAAAGGTGACGCACGGCGCGGACGCGTTGCCCGCGCGGCGCGTGCTACGCATGGCGACGATTGACGGCGCGCGCGCGCTCGGACTCGAAGCGGAGACGGGGACGCTTGAAGTGGGCAAGCGAGCCGACGTGATCGTCGTCGCGCTCGACCGACTGCACCTGACGCCGCGCCCGGACATCGTGTCGGCCGTCGTCTACGCGGCGGAGGCGGCTGACGTGAGGTCGGTCGTCATAGACGGTCAGGTCGTCATGCGCGAGAGGGAACTGACGACCGCCAGCGAGCGTGAAGTGATCGAGGACGCGACGGAGCAAGCGCGACAACTATTTCAACGCGCTCGGCTCGACGGAGAGTTTTGACGATCTGAAACCGCGCCCGTCGTCCGCCCGGAACGCGCGGGCGACGGGCGCGGTTAACCAACAGAGGCGACTAGGACGATGGTCTCAAAAGAGGACGAACTGGGGCGGAAACTGCCCGCCGGTAAGACCCTTGAGTTCGGCACGCAGCGCGGCATGAAGTTGCTGCTCGACGCGTTCAAACTAAAAGGGCTGGCCGACGGCGCGCCCCTGCAACGTTGGCCTGACCTGTCGGGCGAAGGCAACGACGGCGTGACCGCCGACGCGGCTTACCGTCTGACTTATCACGCCTTCGAGTGGGAAGACGGGTTACCTTACGTGTCCGCCGACGATCCTACGAAGCAGATGACGGTCGCCGTCCCGCCGGGCGCGCAAAGGACGTTCTTCGTCGTCGCACGCCAGCAGTCGCCCTTTCCCTTCGCCTACCTGTTGAAGTTCAACGTCAACAACCACATTTTTTCCGGCCCGCATCCGGGCACGGGCTGGGGCTTGTATAAAAAGTCGGGCGCGCAGGGAACTCTGCCGACGGGCTACAGCACGGAGTGGACAATTCTCTGCATGCGCCAGAACGCGCCCGACAGCCTCACGTTTTTCGTTGACGGCGTGGCGGCCGAAACCATCACGCCCGCGGAGTCGCCTGCGTCGTTCACGGAATTCACGTTGGGGCCTGGGGCGGGTCGCGTGCGGCAAGTCTGCATGTTCGACCGCGCGCTGACGGACGCGGAGGTCGTGCGGCAAACGAACAAACTGCGCAGTTACAACCGGCTGTCCTATCGTTACGATTACATTGACTTCCTGACGACGCCCGCGCTCGTCGTGCGCAAAGAAGGCTTCAAGGGCGCGCGCCCGCTCGTCATCTTGAACCACGCCGCCGGGTTCACCGAGCGCCAGTTCCACGACCTACAGGTTTACCGCACGCTGCTCACCGCGCTCCTCGACGAAGGCTACGTCGTCGCCGCCTCGCGCCTGACGGACAACCCCGCAACCGGGACTAACAACTGGGGCAATCAGGGCGCTGTTAACGCGAACGCGGAGATGTTCGGCTACGTCAGGGATCACTACCGCGTGAACCCGAATCAGGTGGCGATGATCGGCAGTTCGATGGGCGGGCTGGCGACGATGCTCGCCTTCGCCGACGGGCGCATCCCGCTTTGCGGCGCGGCCTTGTACAACGCGGTCTTGAACCTGCGCTACCAGTACGATACGCGCCGTGACATGGCGCAGGCGATCAGAGCCGCTTACGGCATCGCGGCCGACGGCTCGGACTACAACCTCAAAACCGCGGGTCACGATCCCGTGCTGCGCCCGCCCGCAAACTACGCCGGTCACCGCTTCCGCTTTTACTCCGCGCCCACCGACATGCTCGTCTCACACGACGCGAACAGCGAAACCATGTCGGCCTTAATCGGGGCACTGACGACCGAGGCGGGCGTCGTTGAGTTGACGGGCGGGCACGACGCGAACGTACAGATAACGATTCCAGACCTGCTCGCCTTCCTCCGTCGTTGCTTCGCCTGAGACAGGTTCCTTGCCCGCCGTTTTTCCTCCACCCGAACGCAGTTCCGGCGTCCCCGTCATCACTAAGCGTGCCGACGAATTTATCAGAACCGTTAAACTATGCAGATAAATTAAGGATGCTCGGAAAAGAGCTGTGCCAGCTCGAATGGAGCGAAACCGGGGGGCGGTTCGGCGTCCGAGCTGGCACGGGCGGGCGTCTAATTATCCGTTTCGGATGTTGTCTTGCGACTGACCGGCTTGTGGTAACCGGCTCACCCCAAACAGGTGGTGATTATACACGTCTTCACAAAACTGTCAACGCTTTTTTGTGACTAATTCGACAAAAGTCGTAAACCGCGACGCAAAGTTGACAGCCGACTCTGAGTCTCCCTATACTTGCGCCCTTCGTCGCAGCAGATGAAGTCGAGGCCAGGTAGCTCAGTTGGTAGAGCACCTGACTGAAAATCAGGGTGTCGGCGGTTCGACTCCGTCCCTGGCCATCAATAGCAACAACAAGATACGGGCGATCTTCGGATCGTCCGTTTTTGCTTGGTGTAACTATAGTGTAACTGGTCAAGGTTCTGCCGCCTTTTAAAATGATTTTGTCAGCCAGCAATCCGGTTCTTGAATAAAAGTTTTTCGAGTCTTTTTGAAGTCGCTTCGCGCATCGAGGGCAGAACATGCTGATACTTGTCCTGCGTGAACGCCACGCTGGAGTGACCCATCATCATGCTTACTTCTTTCGGGTCTAGGCCGTCTGCAAGTGCGAGCGTGGCGAACGTGTGCCGCAGACAGTAAAGGTAAAGGGAATTGTCCAACTTCGCAGCCGTCAAAATTGGGAGCATATGGCGGCGGTGAAGGTTACGTCGTTGGAAGGGAGTCCCGTCTATTGTCGCAAAGACTAGATCGAGCTGTTGGTAACGTGCGCCTCGCTTGAGACGTTGTAACATCTGCCCGCGACGATGTTCCTGCATGATCTGTAATACTGACTCGGTGACGCGCAGGGTGCGCCTGCTTTTTTTGGTCTTCGGTGGAAGGAAATACCAACCCCCGCCCGCTGTCTTACGATGCCACTGCACAACTTGCTGAATCCTTACCTCGCCCCGCTCAAAATCTACATCCGCCCACCGGAGCGCAAGATATTCTTCCGGGCGTGCGCCTGTCGCTAGTGCGAAGATGAGCGCAGCACCCATCGAATCGGCTTTGGCAGATTCAAGGAATTGCTCTGCCTGATTGACGGTAAGAACTTTAATCTTCTCAGTCTCAGCCGTGTCCAGTTCATCAGACTCGTTCTTCGGGCGTTTCGTGTAATCTGCCGGGTTAAGTTTGAGGAGTTGCCAGCCAACGGCCTGCTTGAGCGCGGACGTGAGGACGGCGTGAGTGTACTGAATGGTACGCGTTGATAGGCCGCGCTCCTTGAGTGCGTTGTAAATTGCCTGCACGTCGGGCGGGCGTATCTCGACCAACGTGCGCGAGCCGAGCGATGGCCTGACGTATCGCTTCAGTATGTCATGATAGTCATTGTAGGTGTTCTCCCTGACGGATGGCTTAACGCTCTCCTTGAGCCATCTATCAAGGTAAGAGTCTAGTGTTAGAGTCGGCGGGTTCAGAAGTTCGTCGAGCGTGCCTGAGCCACGGGCGGTCTCGATCTTTCGCGCGTAAGCATCTGCATCTTTTTTGTTGCCGTTGATGAGCTTATCGTGGAATTTGATCTTGCCCTGTTCGCGACGCAGGAACACGCGCACGAACCACTTGTTTTTACCGCGTGGTTTGATGCTTGCCATTTGTGCGTGTGTCCTCCTTTTCAAAGGTTGGTCGCGAAAGATATTTGAACGCGTGTGATTAGCGCAAGCCCTAACTGTGCGCTGACGTGCTGTAGGGTCGTGCAAGGCCGCCGTCGGCGAAGCACTTTTTGACGGCCTGCGGGTTGAAACGGATGCGGCGCGGGCTGACACGAACACTTGGAATCAACTTGCGACGAGCTAGATCATAAACCTTCTGCGCCGCCGCGCGCCTCGTTCGTTCGGTGGATGTATCTTCGCCAAGCAGACGCGCGATCTCGACCGCATCAACCAGTTCGGCCACCTCCGACACCTCTTCGCCGACAGGCTTCAGGAGCAGGTCACGGAGAGGCTCTAGCTCTTCCGCTACCGCCTCGCGCACGAGTTGCCGGAAGCGATCTTTGAATTCGTCAAAGAATTGATCAAGAGTTTCACGGCTCATAAATCACATTCTCAGTGCGATGAGGTGAACATCACTTATTGATTCGATCAACTACTACGTGCAATTCTGTTGCCCGAACGACGAGCGTAGACTTACACCGATAGGGGCAAGCAAATTCGGCCTCTTGTCCCCCCGCAAGTGGATCGCGAACATTGTTAGGGATGAACTTTTTGAACGTGCCTAAGCCGCCGCAGAGGGCACAATCAGAACCGCGCTCGCCCATCGGTCGAAGATCGAAGCCCGCGCCCTCTTGCGGCCTGATGCACTTCCACGCGCGCAGGTAATCATCAACTTTCAAAAGGTACTTGCCGTGCTGCGCCATCGCCTCCGAGTACACGTCACGGATGCGCTCGGTCGGGATGCCCGCATGCGTGAACAGTTGATCGTAGCTTTTGACTACGGCGAGCAGTTCGTCATCTTCAAGGGGGTCAAGGTGCTTGTCGAAGATGTACCGTTGCACGACTTCGAGCAGGATGGTCGCGCGCCGTCGCCATTGCGCATCTGTCAGTCTCTCGTCAGTCGGAGGCCGACGCGCGGGCGGGGCCGAGAATCGTTTCTGGGTCTTGTCGTTTGAGTTCCGCAATTCTTCGCCCTCTACGGGTAGTTGTACATCCGCCTGTTGCCGTCTGATCTCGTCCGCCACTCCCTTGTGGTCGCCCATTGCCTGCATCGTTGTTCTCCTTTCGCGCTATCCAACTCCCGATCTCTTTCTTCACCGTCAACCAACTCACTCGCGTTTTGCGCCAACTGTCTTCGAGCATCGCGTCGAGACAGACGCGGCATTGTTCCAGGGTGTAATGAATCAAGAGCCATTTGAGCGCGGCTCCCTGTGCGGCAGGGTCGGGTATCGGGCCGCACCGTGCGCGGATTAATTCCATTCCCTCGCGGTGTGCAAATTTTGTGGCAACTTCATTGACGCCCGCCTGAGGCGAAGCCGAAGGGTGAGCCTCATAAGGTTTATCTTTCGGATCATCATTATGCTCTTTAGTATTGGCGGCAGATTTCGCCACAGGTTGTTTTTTACCTACGGCAGATATTGCCAGCGGCAGATTTTGCCGCCCGTCAGATTTTGCAGAGTTCAGCACATCGGCGGGCACTTGCAACAGATAGCCGTCGCTCGTCCACTTTCCGTTTTCTCCTCGCCGGTGCTCACGTTTGATCAATTGTAAATCGTTTTCGAGGTAAGCCAGGTGGGCGCGGACGGTGCGCTCCTTGATCCCGGTCTTATGGGCGAGACGCCCTTGACCGGGATAACAGAAGCCGTCGCCATCCGCGAAATTTGCCAGTGTGACGAGGACGAATTTCGCGCCAGGTTGAGGGATACGTTGCTCGTAAGCCCACGAGATGGCCGTGACGCTCACGCCGCGCCCTCCGACATCTTTAAATTGTTGCTGCGCGTGTGGTGAGTTGATAGAATGCGGATCACGTTTAACTTGTCTCCTGAGATTATTGGCTGGCAGGCCGGTTTCTCGTGCAAAGAATTGAGCCCGCCGTCGAGGTGCAATCTTCGACGACGGGCTCAATTTACGAAATAAGTTCCAGGCTCAGGATGGCGATAATTAGCCAGATATTAATTATAACCTGCTTATAATTAATATCTGGCTAATTATTTATAACCTCCATTTTAATAACTGATTCACGGTAACTCGGCCATTTCTCGTTGATGCCACAAATTTTTAGTCTATTAGTTATGTCCCACTCAGATAGCCTCTCACCTTTCTCGTGAAATTCATCGGCAACAGCTTTTTTAGTGATGGCTACAATTGATTGCTTTTGTTTCCAAAGTTTCAAGATGATTGCATTAACTTCAGTGGGGAACTTATCGTGATCAAACCCTGTCGTTCCAGGTTTACGACCCCTCCTTTTAGCTGTATCACCTTCCTTATCTTCGCTTCTATTCTTATGCCCGTTGCTGCCCAACTCTTTCATCCTCGCAGCTAAAGCGCGGGGAGCGCGCTGGCAAGGGAAGCAAATATCAAAATACTCATTCCAGTGGGAGCGGGCAGTCCCCCTTTTTTTCCATACGGTGTGCTGACACGTCGGATGAAAGACGGGTACCATTGCATCTTTTTCTTGCGAGAATTGAATTATTGCACCGTTAACATTTTCTTTATCAGTGGTAAATTTTTTATAACTGGGAAGCCCCCTCCGACAGTCCGCGCAAAGTTCGCTCCAATACTTTATGAATTTAAGGTGGGGCCAGAGGCGAAGCCAGCTTTTCGCATCCTCGTCGCCCGCCCAGTGAACGAGTGCTAGCACCGCTATTAGCCCCTTAATGTAAGAGAAAATAGTTTGATATTGGACGTACTTTATTTCCCCAACCTCTTTGAAGCACCCGTGACATTCAATCGCAACTTTGTAATTGTTGCCTTTAGCGCGCCTGTGAAAAAGGACTTTCGTTCCTTTAGGGAGCACTTGCTCATGGGTATGCATCCACGGCGGATTTATGAGTAAGCATTCTAAACAAAGTTGGTTGAAGCCCGGTCTTAATGCCACGCTCGCTGGCACTAAACGCTCCCTGTTATGGATAGGACAACTGAATGGCACCATCCAGTAAAGAGTTGGGCGGCAGAGTCTTGTCCAATGGAGGATTTGGCCGTCGGCCATCTCTAAATCTTTCGTTGGATAAGCAAGCTTAGCAGGCATACCTCACAACCCCCATTTATAAGCCCTGAGTTGAATACGACTCGCTAGTCGCTCAGGGATGCGCGACTTGTCCCTACAATAATCAGTCACGGGTGAGGCGAGCCGAAATTTGTCTCAATGCCCTCTGGCTTTCAGTTGCTTGGTTGCAGCTAGGTTAGCCAGTCACCTAAATCACTTTGTAAGAAATCGTCTATGCCGTCAGGGCTAATGATTGCAATCGCCCTGGCATGATCTCTCCTCAAATATGCTGAGAGTTCGCCGAGTGGTGTTTCAGAACCTACTGAAGGCTGTAATCTCGGCGATCTGTTGTGCGCGAACCAAATCCAATTCTCTCTCTGCGCTTGGACGGCATCAGGAGCTAGATTGCCTGTCGTCAAATCTGCGTTACCCAAGTCAGCATCCGTCACCCATATTTGCGCCGTGGTGAAAATCGCGGGGATAAATGTGTCTGCCCGCCCTCGGCTCCAGTTGCTTCGGGCGAAGTCAGACAGATAATCGATGAGGCCGCTGGTTCCGCGTAACACTTGCGTCACCGCCTTATTGATGGCTTGGCCGCCGTGCCCACTCCCATCTCCCTTTTCGGTTGTCCTTAACTCGAAGCCGAGATGGTACACACGCTCATCCTCTCCCCCTAAGTACCCAAATTTAGCTCTGTGAATCATCCTACGCTGAGGATCGTCAGTTACATGAAGCTGCTCGAAGGTAACCTCATTAGGTCTCGGATTACGCCACGTATAAGGGGCACGCGCAAAGCACCAGCGGGCTATGGCTGGGTCTGCGCGCTTACACTCACACACTAAGTAAACACCGCCGTGTCGCCACCTCAATATGAAATCTATGTGAGTCGTCTCATCGCCGCCCACCACTGGAAATTCAGCTCCGTCAAATAACCAAGTTGAAGTTCCGGCGTTGGTCAGTTCATGCACACGGCGCATTACTGCGTATTGGAAGCCGTAACCATGTGTGTTGAGCGACTTCCTAAGGTGTGCAGAAAGCTGGCCGGAATTATCATTAGGTGAAGCCACCTTTAATTCTTACGCCCCTTTCTAGTTCGAGTTATTTATACTTCGCAACACCCGTTCCCATCCTGTTCGGATGCGATTTCCTTACATCAACCTTAATAACCGCCTTCGCTCTCGCGGAGGAAGCCACGTAGCGCAACGGAGTTTCCCGCGTTGAGCGTGGCCGCGTAGATTAACGACGAGTATTGACCTTTGCCCTCTGTTGAAGATGGCCGCCAGAGCGCGACAGAATAAATATGCGTGAATCTATCCTTAATGGTTCATTTTCGGACGTCACCGGGAAACGGCCAAGCGAAGGGCGCGAAGTCGAGCCCGAGTAATTTCAATTGTATAGGAAATTTCATCGTAAGCGATTGATTTATCATTGATTAATAATCACAGCTTAAAGTGCTGCGCGCCTTTCGTGCGCAAATCGTGCTCCAAATTATCCAGCCGCTAAATGTCCCGCAAATGTTTCTGAAACTTAAAGGCCAGCTCCCGACCCTCTCCTGAAATTTGAACTGCATCGCGCGGCCTAACCGCCCGACATCCTATCAAGTCGCTCTTTAACTTTCTTCTCTTCCTCCGTCTGCAAGTGGCGCGCGTCATGGCATACAGGGTTAAAAATCGCTTCTCAGTATTGACGAGTATTAGATCGAGCCACCGGGTGCATTCCTCGTCCGTTATAGTCTCATAGTCGGGCGAGTCAATTTCCTCATCGAACATCGCGCCACCCAGCGCAGGCCGAGCCGGATTGAGCTGAACGAGGCGAAGGGTGCCCTTGCTTGTGACGCGTCAAAGGGGCTGGTATGTAAGGTTTTGGACGAGCCTTCATGTGTCGCGCCGCCGGCAAACCGTCATGGGGTATGTAGGATTTACGATCCGTCATGGGGTATGGGCCTGCCGCGCGTTCGATCACGGACTGAAACTGGATTGATCGATTAAAGCCTGCTTGGACAAAATAAGAAGCAGCAGGAGCCTTGCTCCCCTCAAATCATTCAACCTAGCGCCTCGATAGCTCCCCCTCATCCTACAGACCGCGCTATGTTGCGCCCCTTCGCGCAGGACGAACTGGATTGAGCCGCACACGCGGGAGCCTTGCCATTTCCCGCGAGCGGCCACGGGTCAAATAAACGCAAAATAGCCTGATGCCGGAAGCGGTTAAGAAATTCCTGATCTGAAAAAGGGGTTGAGCAATAAAGCGGGACAATCGAATTCGACCGCGAGTAGCGAGGCGTGCGGGCTTCACCGCTTTTGTTTGTGATAGCGCGAACGGGACAATACAGACGAAAACCGAGCGATGCACGGGTGCCCGCGCGTCAATTCACCCATCACTTTCTTGCCAACACGACATAACAATCGTATTGTCCCGGTGCCATCTGGCCTGCTCGCTCCCGCAGACGAACGATCAAGTTACTCACGCTCGACGAGACGCTCCGAGTCTTCGCCGGTGCCACCAAAGGAAACAGGCGACGACGTGCCCTGTTTCCTTTTTTACGTTCAACTTCGTCCAACTTGGCCTCCACGTCCCGCTGCGGGCGCGTCTGTGCGCTCCAGTAATGAGTTTGATATAGGCATCAACCATCTCCTTGTTCGGATGGTTTTATCGAAAATATCCTGTGTGGTAATTTGTTAAAGCAAAAGCCTGAGCGGAGTCGGTTGCTTCTTACTGTGTAAGCCTTCAGGAATCTCACCTATGTCTATGAATGAGTCAGACACTCGCGCCAAGTTGATTGATCCCGCTCTACATGCGCGCGGATGGACAGAAGACTTGATAAAGCGGGAAGAGACGGCCGGAGCAATTGAGATTCACGGCGACAGGGCACGCAGGCGCGGTAAGGGACGCGCGGATTACACGTTGCGCGTCAAGGTCGGCAGCAACCCACAGCCTGTGGCGGTGGCGTTGATTGAAGCAAAGGCCGAAGGCTACGCGCCCGCGCACGGACTCGAACAGGCGAAGGTGTATGCGGATGCGAAGCGGCTTAACGTGCCTTTCGTCTTTGCTACTAACGGGCATCAGTTTGTCGAGTATGACGCGAGCACGAAGCTGACGAGCGACAAACGTGCGATGTCGGCGTTTCCCACACCCGCCGAACTGCGCGCCCGTTACGAGCAACACGTCAAGTTTAATCTTGATGACGAGGCCGCGAAGCCTCTGCTCAAGTCCTACCCGGCTGGCGAAGCGACGCGGCGTTACTATCAAGATGCCGCAATCAGAGCGGTCTTAGAGAAACTGGCGCGCGGAGAAAAGCGCGCGTTGCTGACACTGGCGACGGGCGCGGGCAAGACGTTTATCGCCGTCCATCTGCTCAAGCGCATCGCCGATGCCGGACAGATGCGGAAGGCTCTGTTTATCTGTGACCGCGACGAATTGCGGACGCAGGCGACGGGCGCGCTGCAAAACGTCTTCGGCGCGAACGCCGCCGCCGTCTCGTCAGGCAACGCGCAGAAGAACGCGCGCATTTTGATTGCGACCTACCAGACGCTCGGAGTTGAGAGCGACGAAGCGGACGCTAGTTTTCTGCTTCGACACTACCCTGAAAACTATTTCAGTCACATCGTGATTGACGAGTGCCATAGATCGGCTTGGGGCAAATGGTCGCAGGTCTTGAAGCGCAACCCTGATGCGGTGCAAGTCGGGCTGACAGCTACGCCGCGCCAACTTCTAATTCCCGATGGCAGCGCGAAGGACGATAAAGACGCAGAGATAAGTGCGGACAACATCCGTCATTTCGGCTTGCCAGTTTATGAATACGATATGGCGCAGGGCATCGAAGACGGATACCTTGCGGCGTGCGAGATTATCCGGCGCGACATCTTCATCAATGCGAAGGCGAAGACCGAGGGTGAAACCGGATTGGAAGCCAAAGACCTTGAAGGGGTGAGGCTGGTTGATGCGACCACCGGAGAGCCGTTGAGCGCGGACGAGATACGCAAGCGGTATGCGGCTAGTAGTTTCGAGAGTTCAATCAAAATCAAGGCGCGCGTGCAGGTGATGGCGCAAGACCTGTTCAGTCAACTCGTCGCAACCGGCACGCCGGAGCAGAAGACGATTATCTTTTGCGTGCGAGACAGCCACGCCGACGACGTTGCAATTGCATTGAACAATCTATATGCGGAATGGTGTCGAGAGAACAACCGCGCGCCCGTTGATAACTACGCTTTCAAATGCACGGCGGAAAGCGGTGGCGGCGATTACATTGCGGACTTGAAAGGCGGGACGCGACATCACTTCATCGCCACGACGGTTGACCTGTTGACGACGGGCGTTGACGTGCCGAACGTGCGGAACATCGTGTTCTTCCGCTACGTCAAATCGCCGATTGCCTTCTATCAGATGGTCGGGCGCGGGACGCGGTTAGACCCTACGACAGGCAAGCTGATGTTTCGGGTTTACGATTACACGGACGCGACTAGGCTTTTCGGCGCGGAGTTTAAGACGCGGCTGCGGCCTGCGCCGACAGAGCGACCGGACATTTTAGTTGACCCGCCTCCGCCCCCGCCCGTGGCTGAAATCGAGGAAGGCGTCAGCGTGCAAGTGACGGACGCGGGACGCTTCATCGTCGCCAGTGTTGACGGCAAGGCGATGCCGATCCCGGCGGAAGAGTACAGGCAACGGCTCGCGGCTCGTCTTGTCGAGCAGGCGGAGACGCTTGATGAGTTTCGGGCGAAATGGATTGTGCCGGATGAGCGCAATAAGCTGATGGAGTATGTGCGCCCGTATTCGCCGAAGGCTCTGCGCGCAGTTGAAGAGATGGAAGATTACGACCTCTACGACGTGCTGGCAGATGTCGGCTACGGGATGAGTCCGCACACGCGGCTTGAACGGGCGGAGTCTTTCGGTTACAAGCAGGCGGAATGGCTCGGACAGATGCCGCCAGCGACAGCCAAGACGGTGCAGGCAATCGCGGCGCAGTTCGCGCGCGGTGGCACAGAAGGGCTGGAAAGCGACCAACTATTGCGGACGCCGGAAGTGAAGAACGCGGGCGGATTGAACGCGCTCAAGGCACTTGAGAGGCCAGCTAGAGAGGTGTTGAACGAGACAAAGGAAAGGATTTTTAGCGCGTGAGCCAACCTGCTTCAACTGTTATCGAAATTTCACAGGCGAGTATTAAGCGTGCGCCGTTGCTTGATGGCTGGCGATGGGTACAACTGAAAGAAGTATGCGAGCGCATTGATTATGGATTCACAGCCAGTGCGGATTTCAAGGTAAACGAGCCACGATTCCTACGAATAACCGACATTCAAAACGGGCGAGTTGATTGGGAGCAAGTTCCCGGCTGCAAGATTAACGTGAATGAGGAAGCGGCAAACAAATTAGCCGATGGTGACATAGTATTTGCTAGAACAGGCGGGACAACAGGGAAAAGTTTTCTAATCCGCAATCCGCCACGGGCTGTATTTGCTTCGTACCTTATACGACTACGCGCTTCCGTCGCCTATGTTGATAGTGATTTTTTATATGCCTTTTTTCAGAGTGATGATTATTGGAGACAGATTAGGTCAAGCGCGCGGGGCGGCGCGCAGCCGAATGTTAATGCTACCCTTTTAGGAAATCTATATTTTCCGCTTCCATCACTACCTGAACAGAAACGCATAGCCGCAATCATCAATGAACAACTAGAAGCAGTAGAGCGGGCGCGTGCTGCCGCCGATGCGCAGTTAAAAGCCGCGAAAGATTTGCCCGCTGCTTACCTGCGCGAAGTATTTGAAAGTCCCGAAGCGGAGAAGTGGCAAAAGAAACGCATTGATGAATTTGCTCAGACTTGTAGCGGCTCAACCCCTTCACGAACGAGAGCAGATTATTACATCGGCACTATTTCTTGGGTGAAGACAGGGGAACTCAAAGACGGCTTTATCAGTGACACAGAAGAACACGTAAGCGAGACAGCATTACGAGAATGTTCAATCAAACTTCTGCCTGCTGACACGTTGTTGATAGCCATGTACGGGCAAGGTCAAACTCGCGGGAGAACAGGCTTGCTTACAATACCTGCTACGACCAATCAGGCTTGTTTTGCAGTTCTACCTAATCCTGACGAGTTTGATTCGCAATATCTACAACTGTGGTTTCGTCACAACTATTCGCGTCTGAGACGCGAGACAGAAGGGCGCGGCGGCAATCAACCTAATTTGAACGGCGAAGTGCTTAACCGCCAGCAAGCACTACTTCCGTCACTCGAAGAACAAAAGGCTATTGTAAAGACGGTTGCAGAGCAATTAATGGCGACAGAGCAAATACGCAAAAGATTGCAAGTCCAATTCGATTCAATCAGCGAACTACCCGCCGCGTTATTGCGGCAAGCATTTACCGGAAAAATTTAATGGCGAAACAGAAGAAGAACGGAAACAGTAACGGCAAAGTCCTCAACACGCAGCAATCCGTCAATGCAGCCGTCTGGAACATCTGCAACATCCTGCGCCGCTCAAACCTCGCGGGCGCGTTGCAGTACGTGCCGGAACTGTCTTGGATTCTCTTCCTGCGTATTCTTGATGAGCGCGAGCAACTGGAAGCCGAAGAAGCCGAAGTTATCGGCTCTCCGTTCACGCCGTCGCTTCAATCGCCTTACCGTTGGCGCGATTGGGCTGCACCTTACGATGATAACGCACCGCCACTCGTCGCCGCTTCCGAAGACAGGCCGCAAGGCTGGAAGCGCAAGGAACTGCACGAGGGGCAGGAGTTCAACGGCGTTATCAACTTTGTCAACAATGAACTCCTGCCACACCTGCGCTCGTTCAGCGACCCTGTAAAGCATCCGAACGCCAGCCCCCGCCAGAAGGTCATCGGCGAAATCATGTCAGGCGTCGAGCGCACCCGCGTTGATACGGAAAAGAACTTCCTCGACGTGCTGGACAAGGTGCATGAAATCAGCGAGCAGAACATAGACACAACGCACGTCTTCCCGCTCTCGCAGGTCTTCGAGGGTTTGCTGCTCAAGATGGGCGAGAAGGGCAACGACGGCGGACAGTTTTTCACGCCGCGCGAGATTATCCGCGCGATGGTCAAAGTCATTGACCCGCAAATCGGCGAAACAATCTTCGACCCTGCGGCCGGCACTGGCGGCTTTCTCGCGCAAGCCTTCGATTACATGAAGGACAAGAACCCGTCAGGCGAAGAGTTAAGCAGGCTCAAGCACCGGACGTTCTACGGGCGCGAGAAAGACAACCTCATCTATCCGATTGGGCTGGCGAACATGATTCTGCACGGCGTAGATGAGCCGCACATCTGGCACGGCAACACGCTCACCGGACAGGAAACCTATGGCGGATTGTTTGAAGGTGCGCCGCCGTTCTTTGACGTGATCCTGATGAACCCGCCTTTCGGGGGCAAGGAAAGCAAAGCTGCGCAGAACCTTTTCGCCTTTCAGACAGGCGCAACACAGGTACTCTTTCTGCAATACATCATTGATCACCTGCGACCGGACGGCGGGCGTTGCGGCATGGTCATAGATGAAGGCGTGCTGTTCCGCACGAATGAAACAGCATTCGTGCAGACCAAGCGCAAGCTGTTAGATGATTGCGACCTGTGGTGCATCGTCAGTCTCGCGGGTGGAGTCTTCACCGCCGCAGGCGCGGGCGTCAAAACAAACCTGCTGTTTTTCACCAAAGGTAGGCCGACGGAAAAGATTTGGTACTACGACCTGTCGGATATTAAGGTCGGTAAGAAAACACCTTTCACACTCGATAAGTTTACTGACTTCTTCCGGCTCTTGCCCGAACGCGGCGATAGTGAAAGAAGCTGGACGGTAGACATAATCGCACGGCGACAGGAGGCTAAGCGGCAAGCCGACCCGTTGCGGGAAAAGGCGCGACCACTCACAACTGAAGCGACAGGCTTGCGCGCCCAGATCAAAGAACTAAAGAAACAGAACACACCCTCTGCGCAAGCGAAAATCGCCGAACTGTTAATTACCGTCTCAACGCTTGAAACGGAAGCCCGCGAGTTGACCAACAAAGCCCAGGCAATCGAAGACGCGGTTTATGACTTGAAGGCTGTCAATCCCAACGCCAAGACCGTTGAAGACACCCGCACGCCAAAAGACTTGCTCGACTTTATTGAATTGAAAGGCCAAGAAGTAGCTAAGGCTTTAGCAGTTCTGCGAAACTTAAACTAAGCCCGATAGTGTGCCAACTCCGGCGAGACGCGGATAAAACAATTAATCGAGAATGCGGCACTACGCATTTGGTTTTTTGGTCAATAATCGCGTCACCACCGCCGATAGTCGCCCCATGTCTTGTGGCTTGCGTAAAAAAGCATTGACGCCCGCGCGTAGTGCGTCACGCTCAACGTCGCTCGCCGAAAGCATGATGATCGGCATGCGTCGCCGGTGTGGAAGCTGCCGCGCACGTCGCGCGAGTTCTAAGCCGTCCTTGCCGGGTAACTGATTATCGAGTATGAGCAGATGATAGCGCGCTTTGCTTTCAATCTTGCTCATGGCCTCTGTCCCGTCGGTTGATAGTTCCACCATCCAGCCTAGTTCTTCTAAGGTTTCTTTTACGGCGTCAGCCACCACCTGATAATCTTCGACGCAGAGAATGTTGATGGTGCGCGCTTTAGTGCGTTGGCGACGACTCTTGCGGTTGATAATGCTCTGCTTGCGGGGTTCGGGCGGGGTGCGCAAGTAGGCGAGGTCTTTATGCCTACCTCCTTCGTCTAGCATGGATGCGAGCGTCGCATGATGGTGCAAACCGAGCAGCCGTGCGGCGCGCGTGACACTGCCTTGCGCGTCTATCAAAGCCTGCCGCACATATCTTGCTTCGTAAGTGTGCACCTTCTCGTTGAGATCGAAGTTCGCCCAGAAATCCGCGAGGCTGCGAACCCTTCGCTGTGACAGGGACGTGCGACGGTTAGACACGATGCGGAGGGCACAAGCGCGCAGGCGTTTGATCGTCTCGGCATCTTGCGTCTCTTTAAGCAAGTTATGTGCGCGCTCGTATGTCTCTAATAGGTCATCCTCCGTGATGCGGTCAGCGTGTTCCTCCATTAATGAGATCAAGGCGTGCCCGGCATCTTCAACCGCCCCGGCTTGTTCGGCGAGGTTGGCAGCGCGTCTCAACGTATCGAGCGATTCAACGAAGTTGCCGAGTTTGGACAGGACGCGGCCTTGCGTGGTGAGGGCTTCAGCTAATAAACCCTGCTCGCCGCCTTTCGAAAGCACCCGCACGGCCTCTCGGATCGCGCTCTCAGCTCCGCGCAGCTTGTCCTGTGCTAACAGGACACGGGCGCGCGTCTCATCCACCTGCGCTATATTGCCTTGCTCACTTAGGGTGATGAACAATCGGCGCGCACGGTTCAAGTGATCATAGGCTTCATCGTATCGCCCGACGGTATGAAGCAAGAATCCCAGATTGTTTTCTGCGCGGGCTAAATAACTGGTATGGCCTGCCCGCTCGAAATGAACCGATGCCGCTGTATATTCGATGATCGCGCGGTCTGTATAATCTGGACGATGTTCGGCTTGGCCTAAGAACATGAGGATAAGGGAAAGATCATTATGGAATTTTCCTTTCAGCGCATCGCTGGTGCTTTCCTCAAATAACTCGGCTGAATCTAGGAGGATGCGCAGTGCGTCGTTATAGCGGCCACAAAATGACTCAACGACTGCAAGGCGCAGGATTATTTTAGCCCGCAACTCTTTCTCGCTGCTGTCGGTAAGTCGCTCCAGTGCCTGATGATAAAGTACCCGCGCCTCATCATGTGCTCCTGCGCGACGGTAGCAGAAAGCAAGCTCGCTCTGCGCGGCGGCTATCATTGTTGCCTCTCCAAGAGCTTCAAAACGGGTTATACTTTCGCTGATTAAGTCTTTCGCATCTTCTTGCGCTCTGTCTATCTGTCCGATACTGCCTAAGTAACCAGAGAGCGAACCAACGCGCAAAAGTACCTCTGCGGCGGTTAACTCGGATAACCCGTCTAGTGGAGGGCGTCTGCCTACGCCCCGCCATAGCTCGGCGAGTGCATCGCGCGCCGCTTCGTATTGGCCTCTGTGCTCTAAGTCCGCCGCTATTTGGCATTGAAGCCGCGCCCGCTCGTCACGGCTCAACGCAGGGTTTTCCAACTGCTTTAACAATGATTCAGCTAAAGTCATGTGAGGACTCGCTTTCTTTGTGCTTGCTGAGAAAGTTTCAGGTAGGCTTAAGCCGCGTCCTATCAGTGGGATAGGACGCAAATCAAAATCAGAAGGGTCTGATGTCACCAACTACCTCAAAAGGAATGAAGAGATGAAAAGCTATCGAAATGCTCTCGCCGCCGTGGTATTGGCGTTTGTATTCTCAACATCCACCTTCGCCGGTGAAGGCGTAATGTGGACAGAGAAAACTCCTCCTCCGCCACCGCCGCAGGCAAACGGCCTAATCTGGACGGACAAGGCCGCTCCCGCGTCGAAAGACGATACCTTGATGGAGATCACGCTCAGCGTGCTGCAAACTCTGATACCGCTGCTCTAAGCCAGCGGAATAGTTCAAGCTAGTTTGTAAGCTGCTGTGAGGCTCACAGGCGGCGCACTCTTCGTGTGTCCAGCGGGAATATACAACAATTGCGCGGCTCCGCGAGAAAATTCTGAGCAGCGGAGCGATGCTGAAATTATGAGCGTCTGCCTCGTCTTTTATGGGCGCTCATTGATACATGCACGGCTGTAAACTTTTCCAGAGACACACGACCGTGCGCTTAATTTGTGCGCTTCTTATTTACGCTTCTGAATGAACTCCCCTTTCGAGTCCACGACGCCGCCGCGCTGGAAGTCCAGATCGCGCGCTTCGGCTATGCAGAACAGCCACGCCAGATCGGCCGGAGAGACTTGAATCTCGCCGCCGTTTTCGGGCGCGTAGAAAATCCGCGACTCCGTGACTTCCGCCGCCTCGACTAAGGCCGAAAGCAGCGCGTTTCGGACTAGGCGCGGGGCGGTCGGATCGTTCACGAAAACGGCCACGCGGCGCGCGTTGCGCTCATGTTCTTTCGTCGGCGTGAGCGGAATTTGTTTGAGTCGTGTGGCCATGATGCGATCCTTTCCAGAGAGGGGCGCGGCTTCACACCGCGCCCCTGTGTTGACTTAGGCTGCTTGCGCCAGTTCGCCCGTTTCGGACAGTTCCAACCGCAACTCGAAAAGGTGGGCGTCGGCGTCAGAGGCAGCGCGGATGAGAGCATCAATGCTCTCGTAATCTTCCGTCTGGATGTCGCGAGCGATGCGCGAGATCAGGTTGATCGTGCGTTTCAGGGCTTCCAGTTTCTTTTCGGTGGCGGTCATGGTCGTTTGCTCCGTTAGTTGATGCTGTCTGACAGGAGAGATAATCTCATAGACCCTATGTCTTTGTCAAGTAAGTTCATAGCATCTATGAATTATTCTTGCAATATATGTCTCTTGTCGTATAATGGTATAGAGACTATGATGTTATGAATGAAAAACAAGAAGATGCTTTCACCAAAACAGTATGCAGAGAGGATCGGCAAGCCATACCCAACAGTGATGTCTTGGCTACAAAGCGGCAAACTCCCACAGGCCGTGAAGACAGAAATGCCTACAGGCCATTTCTGGCAAATACCAGAAGATACGCCGTCGCCAGAAATAAAGCGTGGCAGGCCAAAAACGACGAAACTGGCGACCGACTTAGAAGGATTTGGAGAGCGGAGCGTGAGTAGGCTGTCGAAGAAAGCAAGCAAGAAAGGGAAAGATATTTAAGGCTGTGCCATGATTGCAGGCAGTTCAATAAAGAGTACAAGGCGCGGCTGGCTTGTGAGCGTTAAATTGCCGGATGAAGTCCGACACCTGACAGGCAAGCGCGTTCACTCGGCGATAGTGCGCGGGAGTTTCAAGGAAGCGTCTCACGTGTGCGGAAGGATCGAGGCGAAGTATTACCCTCCCCGTAAACCCCTGCCATATTTCCGCAAGTGCGGTAGCTGTCTGCGCGAGTTCGCCACAAGGGATGATTTCAAAGATCACTACGCCAACCTCTCACTAACATGTGCAAACTGCCGCGACCAATGCACAAAAGACAAACAGTCAAGCAGACGGTCAATAGGTTTACGCTTTCGCTTTCGTATCCTTAAACGCGACAGCTTCACATGCCAGTATTGCGGACGCGCTGCTCCCAAAGTTGAGCTACACGTTGACCATGTAATTCCCGTTTCAAAAGGCGGCTCATATGAACCCACAAACCTAGTCACCGCCTGCGTCGAGTGTAATTTAGGAAAACACGATTCGATGTAGCGATGTCGTGAAGATGGGGAGACCGTCAACGAAGAAGAACGCGAAGAAAGGTAGTAAGGGCTAAACTTGCATCTTCAAAATGTCCTATTTATTAACCAAAAAACTACCCTCATGCTTTATTGAAAGAAAGCTACTACTTGAATTAGAGCAATATATCGGTAGGAAGCTGTCAGAATTTATTCCTCCCAAAAACGACATACTGATTAAGAAATATGACTTCACTGTTTTCGACTCGTCGGGAGTTGAAGTACTTAAAAGCGTAGAAGATTTCCATAGGACTTATTTCCCAGATGACACACAATTATTAAAGATCAGGGGTTCGGCTTGGAAAAATAGTGAGAGTAATCTGGATATAAGAATAGAGTTTGGACTTACAAATAATGCTACTAATCTTCAAATTTCATACGAAGGTAATTCGGCACGGGAAGTAGCTACCGGAATTAGTGCTGAAGTCATCTCAATTCTGAATAGCTATAAGACTAATAACTACTTATTTCAGTGGTTCGGGGCAGTTTTAAGCGGTTTTCTCACGGCAATAATAATCCATCTCCTTGCGTTCGCACTTCGCATACATTTTGCATATTATCCAATCATTGTAGGCGGGTTCGCGGCCGTGTGTGGAGGTTTGCTTGGAATGTTTTTTGTCACGAAATACAAACCATATAGCACGTTTGAAACTAGATTGAATGAGAAACGCAAAAAGCAGTTGAGTTGGATTGTATTAGGGTTCATTGGCTTCATTCTCTTCACAGTTGTAGGCGTTTATATCAGGATCAAGCTGTTAGGCTTCTGACAAAGATCGTCGCATCGTCCCGATCATGTTATTACCTAAACGGGAGGTGATATGTGCCTGAATTTCCTTGCCAGCAACCGTTCACAGGGTGCTCCTATTACACCTCTATCGCCATCGAATGATTGATTATTGATTTCGAGCCGCCGAAGATGGGGAGGCCGTCAACGAAGAAAGCGACGAAGAAAGGTAGAACAAGATGACCACTAAGAAATCTGCCACCAAAAAACCGCGCAAAGATAGAGGGGATATGACTGTCAAAGCATTTGAGAAGAAGCACGGTGTTCCGCCTGGCACTGTTAGGAATCCAGACGGGAGGGACACAAGAGGTGATAAGAAGTTGAAGACGCTGCGCGCGCAGGCGGCCAAGAAAGGCAGTAAGAAATGAGTGCGCGAGATGGCTTGAACGGGGACGATGAAGGTGGTGTGCTTCGTAGGCCGAAGATAATTAAACAGGCGGATCGCGTACAGAAAAGCGATGAAGAACTTAAGAAAATCTATGATGAAAGAGTACAAACTTTATTAATGAATATGCGGCGTGGGCTACTTACTATTACCGACAGCATAGAGGATTTCTTAGACTTTCCAAACGAAAAGCGAAGACGGCCAAAGAAGCGATCTTGAAGTCCGAAGCGAAGAAAAGCAGTAAGAAGTAGCAAGCCTCTCACCGGAGCGTGCCCGCGATGGCTAATCCTGAACATCTTGAGATTTTGAAAAAAGGGGTGAAGGTGTGGAATGAGTGGAGGAAGGAGTATCGTGCAATAGTGCCACACCTCAACGGCGCACACCTCAACGGCGCATACCTCAACGGCGCATACCTTACTGGCGCAGACCTCACTGGCGCAGACCTCAGCGGCACAGACCTCAGCGGCACAGACCTCAGAGGCGCATACCTCAGAGGCGCAGTCCTCAGGCGTTCAATGGTAGACGGGGCGGATTTCACCGGCAGCAGAATGGGCGGTACTACGTTGGCAGACATTGGCCTGAGCGAAGCTAAAGGACTCGAAACCGTTAGGCATATTTATCCGTCAACCGTCGGCATTGATACGCTCTATAAATCTGCGGGAAAGATACCGGAAGCGTTCCTGCGCGGCGGCGGCGTGCCCGAGCCCTTCATCGTCCAAATCCCCGCGCTCGTCGCCGCCCTCGAACCCATCCAGTTCTATTCCTGCTTCATCAGCTATTCGAGCAAAGATCAAGACTTCGCCGAACGTCTCTATGCCGACTTACAGGGCAACGGCGTGCGCTGCTGGTTCGCTCCCGAAGATTTGAAGATAGGCGCGGAGATAAGAACAGGCATAGACGAATCAATCCGCGTGCATGATAAATTATTGCTTGTACTCTCCGAGACATCCGTCAGGAGTCAGTGGGTGCAGCAGGAGGTGGAAACCGCGCTGGCTAAGGAGCGCGAGCAAAAGCGCACGGTTCTATTTCCCATCCGGCTGGATGATGCGGTCATGCATATCAACGCGGGCTGGCCTGCGTACCTTAAGAACACGCGCAACATTGGAGACTTCACGCGCTGGAAAGATCACGACTCCTATCAGAAAGCGTTGATCGGTTGCTGCGTGATTTGAAAGCCGCAGGTAAGCAGGCCGCCGAAGGGTAAAACTGAGAGTCCAAAGGTGAGCAGGAAAGGTATTAAGAAATGAGCAGACCAGCAGAAGAGGCAAAAGCGGCACGGCTACTCATAGCTCTGAAGTGCTCACAGAGAATATTTAAATACGCTCTAATCCCACTTCACTTCAAAAACTTCTTTGAGTATGGAGGTTTAGGGGAGCGAATTGTAAGCCATCGAATGCAGGGAGTAGATGAAATGGTCGAGCAGTTCCTCCCTGCTTCCACTGCCGGGAAGACAAATGTTGAAGTTGAAGCATTAAGAAGACAATATCTATCAGGAATGGAAGATTTCACACGGCAAGAGGTCAGTGAATATTTGCCCATTCTCTATAACCAAGCTTTAGTAATGATCATCACAGTCTTCGATGGGTTCTTTTCTGAGTCCTTAACAACTATTACTAATAAGTATCCACAGTACCTCAAAAGCATGGCCGACGATAAAGACATAACGATTATGCAAATAATTGATTTGGCAGATTACTCAGCCATCTTTGAGAGAATTCAAAGTCGAGTAATAAAGAGATTTGATTATAAAAGCATCACAGAGAGGTTGGACGTTTTAAGAAAGCTAGGTGTAAACGTTGACGATGCCCTCAGATTCAAGTTCCATCGAGCACAGACACAACAAAAATATCCAGAGAGCTTAAAATTGCTACGTAGTTACTATGAAAAGCGAAATTCGATAGTCCATCAAGAACAACCGGCTTTTGATACTTACGAACAGTTGGAAGCGGCTGGCGAATTCTTTAGTGATTTAGTTCTTAGTCTAGGATTTGCTCTTGGTTTTAAGTTCGACGTTATGACCGATTTTGAAACCATGTTTGCGCGCCATGCTCAAAGACCTCGCACCTAACTATTGACAATCACTTTCTGCCCTTATGGCCTCCCTACACTTAACTTCTAAGTCTCAATTTGTCCCACGCTCACTTGAAAGGTAGTTAACTATAATGGACGCTATTGATATTCTTGCGATCATCCTATCCATCGTATCTCTCGTCATCACGGTCGTCGGGTTCTTCGCTTCGTTAAAGTTCTACCGTGACGGCGTTGAGCTACAGAACAAGGCTAACGACGCCCTGACGAAACTCTCGGAGAAAACGGATTTCATTCAGACCCAAGTTGGCGGCATGTTCGATAAGACGCTGGATGCCGCGATTGGAAAGCGAATGATCGTATCCGAAAACTTTGAAGAGTTGAGCGCGCAGATAGAGCAGACTAAAAATAAACTCATTGAAGAGACGGTTGGGCAAATAGGGGCGGCCGGGGAAGCCGAGCGTAAGCGGTTGTCCGAGATCGTTGATAGTCAGATCAACTTAATTCAAGAGAAGGTTGATAATGCGCGCGATTCCGCCGTCACAACCGAACCTATACCTGCCCTGCCACTAAGCTTCTTACATTACTCAATATTGTCTAGTATGGGGGGACGGAATAAACATAGAGGGGTTACGTTTCGTCAGATAGTGGATCATGTTAAGGAAACTTATCCAGAGGTCGCTTCTAGTTTTATACATACTATTGTTACGAGATATGTAGAAAAAGGCTGGGTGATACAGATAAATCACGAATCCGAAGATAGATTTATGCTGACTGAGTTGTATTGGGACTTATACGCTAAACAAAAAGTGTAAGTACATGAAAGCTCAATATCTAGGTAGCGCAGGCAACATCATCCTCTTACTCTGCGCCTGCGGATTCAAACTCAAAGCAGACCGCGACAAGATGAGGGCAAAAGGCTTCACGGCGTGCGGAGGGTGCAAGAGTCAGATCGGGCGCGATCTGATTGTCCGCTCGTGAGATCGCATCCGGCTTTCGTGTCCACATAGAAACAGGGGCGACGCTTTTGATCAGGCGTCGCTCATTTTTATTGACACTTGCCCCGCGCCCTTATATCTTCCCCGCGATTCATCCAGTCCTCACCGGAGCGCGCCCGCAATGGCTAATCCTGAACATCTTGAGATTTTGAAGCAGGGGGTGAGGGTCTGGAATGTGTGGAGGGTAAGCAATTTTATGACTACCCCTGATCTGAGCAATGCACAACTCATTGGCCTAGACCTATACGCAGACTATCCGTTAGAAAATGATCAGACGGTACTGGCCGTTCAGGGAGTTGATTTTTCACACACCGACCTAAGTAATGCAGACTTAACGGGCGTAACAATTGCTAATGCCAATCTATATGGAGCAAGACTTGAAGGTGCAAATTTCAGCAAGGCGGTACTATTTACTGTGGATTTTTCGGGGGCAGCAATAGACAACACCAATTTTACCGGCGCTACGATAGCGAAGATAAACTTCGGTGATAATTATCTAAACCTTGCGAACGGGCTTGATACGATTCGCCATACCGCCCCATCCTATATAAGCACAGAAACTTTATTTAAATCAGAAGGGAAGATACCAAGATCGTTCTTAGAAGGCTGTGGTGTACCAGCAGAACTAATCGTTTATCTCTCGTCAATACTAACAGCGCGAAATCCAATTCAATTCTACTCATGCTTCATCAGCTACAGCACGAAGGATGAAGAGTTCGCAAGGCGACTCTATTCGCGCATGAGAGACGAGAATTTGCGAGTATGGTTTGCCCCTGAGGATATAAAAGGCGGACAGAAGCTACATGAGCAGATAGAGCGAGCCATTCAATTTCACGACAGATTATTACTGATCTTGTCGGAACGTAGTATGCAAAGCGAATGGGTGACAACTGAGATTCAGAAAGCGCGGGAGACGGAGATTAAAGAGAAGCGGCGTAAACTGTTCCCGATTACTATCGTAGATTTCGATAAAGTTAAAACGTGGAATCGCTTCGATGCCGATACTGGCAGGGATTTAGCTAAAGAGGTGCGCGAGTATTACATCCCTGATTTCTCGGACTGGAAAGATCACGATGCTTTCGAGAAAGCGTTTGACAGGTTGCTTCGTGATTTGAAAGCCGAAGATAAGCAGGCCGCCGAAGGCTAAAGCTGAGAGTCCAAAGGCGAGTAAGAAGGGTGGGAAGAAATGAGCCATAGCCAGACAGTTACAGACGACACAGAAAGGGGAGAGGACAATAAGGAGAAGGTAAAAAATGACATTCTTGAACTGATGAAGGATGAGTCTTTCAAGGCTGAGATCGTTAAAGCACTAAAGGTTGAAGGCAGATTTACTAAGATCATACAACATCCAACCTTTCTACTCATTCTTGGGTTTGCTTTAACAGGCATTGTCGGCAGTTGGCTTACGACAAGTTGGCAGAGTAGAGAATGGAATAGACAACAGACACGGCTAAGCCAACAAAAGGCGCAGGACTTAAAGTATGGCTTAATTGAAGAGGCGACAAAAGGAATAACTGAAAACCAAGCAGCCCTAGATAATCTCGCAGTTGAGGCACTTTTGATTTCCGAGAAAGTAAGTAGCCCTCAAGATTTTGAAGAGAAATTCGATGCTTGGAAGCTGGTAAATGGCAAGCTGCGTTACAACTTTCAAATTACAGAGCAAAAGATAAACATATATTTCAGCAGCCCACGGATACAACCCTTACTTGAGGAAATCAGCGGGTATAATACTGGCGCAGAACTATCTGTGAAGCTCTTTTACAGCGACTATAAGCGTGATGTGAATATTTTGTATGACTCAAAGAAATTTGATGATCATATTAAGGGAATCACTAATAGAAGAAAGAGAATAGATGAGTTGTTGAAACAGCTAATAAATGAAATGCAGGAAGAAATAAAGAGAGCAAGTTAAAATTCGCTAACTAGGAGGCGCACGCTTAACTACACTCCCCTCCGGCTTTCGCGTCCAGATAGAAGGCGCGACGCTTTTGATCGGGCGTCGCCTTTTTTATTGACACTCACCCCGCGCCCTTATATCTTCCCAACGCTTTACCTCGAAAGCTCAGTTAGTCTCACGTCCTTTTTTGTAAAAAAAAACCTGTATGAGAGCGAAGAAAGATACTTCCGTTCGACCTAACTGCGCATCCTCAAGGGCGGACGTTGATTGAGGCCATTTCATCGAAAATACCCGATCTGGGTACAGTTAAAAAAGCAAGCAATAAATCTTGATGCCACCTTTTGTCTAAGGGCTACCAGACGTCGCTTTTTCAATGTAATCCCCAATGGCTGGTGTAACAATTAGTGTAACAACTGTGCTGACCGTATCTGTCTCAATCTATCTCAGTTAATTATAAAGGTGTCAAAAGGGAGGTAAAACCTCTAAAAGTGTACTCAGGGCGGCTGAATCGTGTTGGTTAAAACAAGCCCGATGTGACTGAAAATCAGGGTGTCGGCGGTTCGACTCCGTCCCTGGCCATCAATCAACGCAATAAGTTACGGGCAGCCCCTCGGCTGCCCGTTTCTGCTTTGTGTGCCTATAGTGTGCCACCTGCTAAGCTTACATCTATTGCTTAGTACAGGGTTGCAGCCTTAGAGCAGCTTCGCCGTCCGGCAAGACTATTCGGCCAGTCATCCAGACACGATTACACACTTCCTGCGCGCGATGATTGACGGCGGTGAGTTTGCGCGTCGCCTGCGTAACCGCGCGCTCGTCATCGGCTACGTCGCCGCCGAGTTGGGCGTGACCAACGACATTGCCGAACGCGAGTTGAGTGCGTCGCTCAACCGTCAGACCGGCGAGAACCACAAGGCTAAAATTGACAAGCAAGCGCTCATCGTCACCATCGAACCCCGGCAGGAGTTCAACGGCTTCACCGCGCCGATCGGCGACATCAATCAACTCGTCCAGCCCTGTGAGAATTGTCTCTACGACGACCGCTTCTGGAAGGCGGCGATAAGCAATTCAAACAATTGACATCCGCTAAACCAACTTCCGAAGGGCGTGCGGCAACATTGCTGCCGCCCTTTTGAATTGCACTAACGTCAGCGCGGGCTTCGTCTCTAAGGCCGCGCCGCACATCACGCTAGCGAATGACGGAGACTTCGAGACCGGAACTGAGTCCGGGCAGGGCGCGTGGGTTCTGTTTGTTACCTGTTTCTTTGCGGACGCGGTTACTGACGTAATCGAACAGTTCGCCGGCCGTGACGATTTTGTCTGTGTTCGTGTCAGCCAGACCGCGCAAGCCTTCGAGCAAAGCCCAGGTGAAGACGCCGTGACCGCCGCCCCAGAGCGTGCTTTCGGCGGAGGTTTCGTTGACATCCGAAGAAGTCAAAACGGCGCGGCCTTCCTGATTGAAAAGCTGTTTGGCGAGAAAGTCGTTGGCGTTGTTGCCGCCTAACACGGGTTGACCCGCGTCGCTTGCCTGAGTTGGTTTTGCGCCGCCGCTTGGTTTGGCGGGCTTATCGTTGAGGAGGAGTCCGCGTTGTCCAGCAGCATCGGAGGATGGTTTGGGAATGATTTTCGTCCCGCTCACCCCCGCGCTGTGACAGGTGTCGAGCAGGAACACGGCGCGTTTCGCCAGCAGCTTTTGGTCAATCATCTGTTTCAGTTCGATCATCGGCAGCGCGGTGTTTTTCAAATCCGCGACTTTAGAATCATGAACCAGATAATATAGATTTCGCTTGTCGTAAGGGTCGGGCGAACCGTGTCCGGCGAGAAAAAACAGAATCATGTCCGTCGAAGCCGCACGGGTCAGAAACCGCGCCAGCGAATCGCGCACCGCGCTCAGCGTGGCGCGTTCGTTGGTCAAGAACAGGATGTCGTTCGAGTTGAAACCGCCCTGCGTCAACAGTTGAAAGAGAGCCTCCGCGTCTTTGTCGGCAAACGCCAGATCGGTCAAGCCCGCGTCGTTGTTTTTGTATTCGGAGACGCCGATGATGACGGCGAATTTGCGTCCTGAAAATTTCAGAGGGTCTTTGCCGGCGACTTGCTTCGCGTCGGTCAGCATCACGAACGAAGCGAAATAACGTGTGCCGTCTTTAGTTTTGGCTTCGATCTCAAAGACGTTTTTGTTGCCGTCGAGTTTGAAACCGACGAGGCGGTTCAAGTCGCAGAGCAGCATTTTGCCCGACGAAGCGGCGCGTTGATGGCAGACCGTCGTGGCAGCCTTGGTGTTGACGACTACTTTGATGTCGCTCCAATTCATCATGGCGGCATACGGGTCTGCGATCCAGAATTTGACGATGTTGACATCCGTGCGGGCGATATAATTACTGACTTTGCGAAGCTGCCCCGTGTTTAGTTCGGGCAGTTCGAGCGCAAACGGAGTCCGGTCTTGCCCGAACGCCGCCGTCGAAATCAACATCAACGCCGACAGCGCGAAAATTTTAGTTATGTTATGACACATCGGATTTGTGGGATGAAGTATGAGGGATGGATGAAAGACATTGCTTGATGTTTTCGTCCATCCCTCATCCGTTGTTTCACTGTTTCCCGCGCGGTCTCGCCGGACTTGCAGCGGGTTGCGCTACGTTTTGCGCGGCGGGTTGCGCATTGCCGCCCGCGACGCGAATCGGGTCAATGTCTTTGGTCGCGACGTTCATCGCCGGAGAGGCGCGGTAAGTGGTCGCGCCCATGTCTTGCATGAAGTCGTAAATAAACTCCATGTTCGGCGGCAGCGTTCCGGCGTTTTCGCGTTGGTAGATCGTCACGTAGGTTTTGAGATCGTTGATGATCGAGTTGATCTCGTTTGGGTTGCGTTCGGTCAGGCGCAACATGGCGCGGTAGAGATATGGCTCGGCGATGGTTTGGCGTTGGTCGAGCGCGACGGCTTGCGACAGATTTTCCAGAGCCTTGGAAACTTCCGTCGGATTGCGTGCGGTTTGTTTCAAGACCTTGCCGTAATAATAGTAAGCCGACGGATCGGTGCTGCGGTTGGCGATTGAATCTTCCAAATTGGTGCGAGCCATCTGGAACATATCAAACTGAAACGCGCGGATTCCGTTGTCGCGTTTGATGAGAGCCATGACGTTGGAGAACTCCGGCTCACCGGCGATGAGTTCGCCCGCATCGAGTTTCTTCTGAATGTCAGGCGCGAGCGTTTCGTTCAGCATGCGTGCGATGCCGCGTGCGCCGGTCACCGCCAGATTTTTGCCTTTGTCACCTCCGCCGGTGAAGGCTTTGCGGTTTTGCGCCACATCAATCGAACCGGCAAGCGCGCCGTTTTTGATGAACTGCGCCGAAGCCGAGCCATAAGCCGCGAGCCGTTCTTTGACACGGTCGGGGGCGGCGATAAAGCCGGTTTGCGTGCGCGGGTCGGCGGTCATCGTCGCCATTCGTTCGTAAAATTTCGGGACTTCGCGAACGTCGTAATTGCGGTTGAACATGTAACGCATAGACTCGATGTCGGCTTCGTCTTCCTGCGCTTTTTCCCAATTGACGATGCCGGGCGAGAAAAGTTTGCTGACGGTCGGGGCGAGCGCGATAGCCAGATATGCGCCGTTCACCGCGCCGTCGCCGCCGCCCGCGATGCCGCCGATGACGCCGCCGACGATGCTGCCGATGATGGCGGCTTTGCGGGCTTTGGATTCTTGATAAGCCTGCGCGCCGAGCGAAACCAGCGCGTCTTCAAACCAGTGTTCCTTTTCCACGTGGGAGATTTCGTGACCCAGAATATAGGCAAGCTGTGCTTCATTATCAACGGCGGCGAGATAGCCAGTCGAGATGTAAACCGTGCCCGTGGACATCGAACGCGCTTCGGGAACGGGGTTTTGCAGGATGCGGAAGGCGTACAAGTTTTTCGAGCTGGCGGGAACGAGCGACTGCCCGACGCGGTTGATGTAATCCTGCGCCAGAGGGTTGTCGTAGAGCGTGTCTTCAAAAACCAGCTTTTCGCCATCGCGGTTGACGAGTTTGGAGTTTGAGGGACGCATGTTGATGCTGTAGGCGGATTCGATATGACTGCGCCGGATGTCGCGGTAGCGATTATCAACTGCATCTTTAAAAACCGGATCGGTGTTGTACTTGTTCCGCGAATACGACTTGATCTCTTGATAGAGACGTTCGTTTTTCGCGTCTATCTTCGCGGCTTTTTCTTCCTGTTTAGCAGCTTTTTCCTGTTTCTTTTGCTCTTCTTTGCGCTGTTTTTCGGCTTGTTTATCATCCTGCGCCGCCGCAGGTAAAGCGATTGCCAACACTGCGGCGAAAATTAGAATCGTCAGGCGGAAGGTGTTGAAAAGTTGTTTGAGATTCGCTGCCAACATGATTCTTTCTCCTAAATTTGGAAGGGCGGGGCGGATGGTACTTAGGTTGACACGCCCGACGATCAGAGGGTCGGGCGTGCCGTGGATGACGGGCTGGCGTGCCGCATGAGTTGCGTGCCGGTGGACTTGGCCGGGGCGTGCGCGCCTTTGGTTGGAGAGTCTCTCCGGCTGAATGCAGGGCTACACAGGCAGCGCGGGAGAACAAACGACCACAGGATGGTAAAACTCTTGTTCATGGGGAGACTCCGAGTTAACCGTTAAGTGTGAGAGGTTAGTCAAGTATTGCTTTGACCACTGAGCGATAGCGATTCGCAGGCACGATCCGACTGAGTTATGAGGGTAACCAAAGCTGAGAACGGGCACATACTATGCCACTCGTCTTGTGAATTCAAGAGTAATGTTCAGCGTTGTGTGAAGTGCGGGAAAGTTGGTCGGGTGAGAGCCGCACGCGTCGTGCGCTGATGGTCAAAGTAAAAAAAGGAGGCGTTGACTGTTGGGTCAACGCCTCCGGGTGATTTCAGCTTTGGCTGAACAGCCGCAACTTCTGCGCCGACAATTTACGGTTGACCGAAACGGTTGCGATATTCAAAGGAGTGCAGGAAGCCGTGGATGAGCGTGCGGTAGTCGCCCGTCTGGACGTTCGGCGCGCCGTTGGTCAGCACGTTCACCCACGCGTCGAAGCCAGCCTGTTCCGGATCGCGGCGCAGGTAACCGAAGGACTGCATCGCGACGAACCCGCGGTAGAAGAAGCGCGTCTGCACTTCCGGCGACTCGATGAAGGCGCGGAGCGTCTGCGCCGCCGTCTTCGTGCCGTTGCCCATCTCGGCGATGAGTTGTGCGCGTGAGGCCAACGTGACGCCTGCGGTTCTCTCCAACTTCGAGACGAACGCCTCGGCGTTGGCTGCGCCCGTCAACCCGTTGTAGATGGTGTTGAACTCAGGCCGCGACATGATCTCGGCGGCGAAGGCATCCTTGCTCGCTTCGAGTTCGGCGGCGGTTTGCGGCGTGCCGAGGCGCGCCATGTCGGGCATGAACTCCGCGTAGCGCGGCATGCGGCCGAGCGCGGCATCGTAGAGGCGATAGACGAAGTAGCCGCGCCCGCTGAACTCTGACGAGCGGTAGAAGCCCGAAGAGATTTGCACGCGGTCGCAGTCGGGGTTGGTCGTGCCGTAGCCGTTGTTCGGGCACTTGCCGAGCACGCCGAGCCACGCGTCGAGGCCGCCCTGTTCC
Organism: Pyrinomonadaceae bacterium; assembly: GCA_030841105.1. Classification (GTDB taxonomy): domain Bacteria; phylum Acidobacteriota; class Blastocatellia; order Pyrinomonadales; family Pyrinomonadaceae; genus JAIVJZ01. Next base: position 8,149 of record JAVEDE010000078.1, on the reverse strand, counting down.
GGCGCGCGGTTGAGGAAATCTAGATACTGCTGGCGCACGAAGAAGTTGCCGTCTTCGAGCGGGTTGGCCGCCGGGACTATCGCGCCGAAGACGCCAGCCACGATGGTCGCGCCCGTTGCGTTGTTGACGACGGCGACCGTCGTGCCGTTCGTGACGACGGGGACGCTGTGGCCGTCGTTCGTGTTCAACTCAAGTTCGCCGCGGAAGAAAGAGTTGAGGACGATCTGGCCGATGCTGACGTTGTTGACCAGCACGCGGAACGTCGTCCCCGCTGGCAAGTTCACGTCTTGAATTTCGACGTTCAAGCGGCGGCCGTCGGGGCGTTGGCGAAAGTCTGCGTGGCCTTGCGGCATCATGCCGCTGATGCTCGCGCCCGTGAGCGGGATGCGCACGCGTACTTCACCGCCGGGGCCGGGCGTGGCGACAGGCGTCGGACTCGGCGACGGGCCGGGGTTCGGCAGCGACTGCGAGAACGTGCCCGCGATGACGGTCGTCCCCGTGCTGTTCGAGATGACTATGCTCGTGCCGTTGACGACGGGCGGGGTCGTCTGCCCGTGGTCGGTTCTCAGTTCGATCTCGCCCTTGAGCGAGTTGATGACGATCTGGCCGACGCGCACGTTATCAACGAGCACGTTCAGCGTCGTGCCGTTCGGCAAGTTCACGTTCTCGATCTTGATTTTCAGACGACGGCTGCCCTCGGCCTCGCGGCGGAACTCCGCCTCGCCGAACGGCGTCGCGCCGTTCAGACTCGCGCCGACGAGCCGGATTTCCATTCGCGCCTCCAAGCCTTGACCGGGCGATGGGCTGGGCGAAGGACTCGGCGACGGATTGGGACTCGGCGTTGCCGTCGGACTCGGTGAAGGCGTCGGCGTCGCGGTTGGCGAAGGACTCGGCGAAGGACTCGGCGTGGGCGTCGGCCCTGCGCCGCTCGTCGAACAGGGAGCAGTGAGTGGCTCAACCGCATCCTCGCCCGTCACCATGCCCATGCGCCCGCCGGACTGTATCTGCCAGCGCGAAACTTTCGTGCCGACGATGGCGTTGCCGGCGGGGAACGTGCGCGTCGCCAGTTCGGGGCTTTCGCGCCCGACGAAAGGATTGCTGCCGCTGATGATGAGGACGCGACCGAGCGAGTCCACGCAGTAGACGAACAACTGCCCCAGTTCATGCACGACTTCCGCCGCAGGCTCCGGCTCCATCTGGAAGATGCCGCCTTCGCTGCAATCCTTCGACTGAATCTTCATGCTCTGGCCGCCGCCCGAACGTTGCAACACGCCCTGCTCGCTGCTCAATTCGATGCTCAGGCCGCTCGTTAAAATCTTCCCGTGCAGCGGCTCTTTGCGCGTGAAGATGACGGCCGGCTGGTTGGCCGTGATGTCGCTTTGCAGCGTGTAGTTCGTCACGCGGAAGGTGTCTAGGTCAACCGTGTAGTTGACGAATTTGCCGCTCACCTGCGCAGTGATACCCGCGCCGACGGCGACGATGGTTTTGGTCGCGCCGCTGAACACGCGCCCGTCCGAGAGCCGCACGGTGAACGCGCCGCTACAATCTTTGCCCGCGGCGTAGGCCGTGGAATTATTCAGGACGAACAGGGTGAGAAGAAGAATGATCCCCGCCGCTCCTCTCCGCAAATTAAATGAATGCATCTCGCCTGTCAGAAAACTCATCGTTCTTTCCTCTCAGCTACAAAAAAATCGCGCCCCTCGATGCGCCTGTTGTTGTGAACTTTGCGAGCCGCCACCTCTACGGTAAAACTGCGGCCGCGATTGACCACGCACGCGTCGCTTAACAAGCGCCGTGCCAGTTCGGCGAAACAACGGAAAGGGAGATGTTTAGCGGCAAAAGGAAATTGGCGGGCGACTTTTGAATTGGCGGAGAAAACCCTTTCGTTCGGTTAAACGTGATACTTGGTTCGCACGACCACACTGACAAGCCGCCTTGACGCCATCAAAGCCGCATATACATTGGGTTATCAGCAAAACTGCGAATAAAGTATGCGATGCGAAAGAGGTATACAGCGATTGGAGTTGATATTAAGTGCGACGGGAGACCGAAGAGTTAGTTCTTTTAGGTTTAAATTTGTCCGGTCTCTCTGAGAAGAGTTAGTTTACAGGGGATTTTGGCAGACCCTCGAATAACCTGAGGTTCGGCGACGTTGGTCGCCGTCGGCGATGACTTGTTGATCGTAGCTGGCACGATTGTTGCCCTATAGTGATCGCGCGAGTCGAACGGAAAGAACTTGGAACGAGGTGTTTGAGCCACGTTTGTAGCAACGTTTCGGTGTTCCGAAACCTCAAACATTGCGCCATCCGATTCGCTCCTGTGCAGGTCAATATTCCCCCGGTCGTTCATACGGAAAGAGTTTTCGAGTCATACGCGATACTGAAATGAAAATAAGCAATTGCCCCGCTCGCAAAAGTTTTATCGTCGCTCTCGTCCTCGCGTCGCTGTGCCTCGGCAACTTCGGCGGGTTGACGGCGCGCGGGCAATTTGTGCAGGGCGGGAAGCGCGACGCGGCAGCCGGAAAGTCGGGCGCGCAGACGACAAGCGCGACGGACGCCAAAATCAAAGTTCCCGGCGCGCCGCTGACGAAGTTCGGCGCGCGGCTCGACAAACTCTCGCCCGACCTCGCGCAACAGTTAGTTCGTTCCGTCAGCAACAAGAAAATCTTTCGCGTCATCTGCCAATTCAACGCTCCGGCCGGGAGCGGCGTCCAAGCCGTCTACACGCACTCACGCGTGCGCGTCAACTACGCCTTCCAAAACTCCAGCCTCGTGAGCGCGGAGATGCCCGCGAGCGACGTGTTCGAGTTGACGAGGTTCGCGGAGATTTCCTACATCACGCCCGACCGCGAGGTGCGCACGCTCGGCCACGTCTCGGCGACGACCGGCGCAGACCTCGTGCGCACACAGGCGACGGGGGGACTCGACGGCACGGGCATCGGCATCGCCGTGCTCGATTCGGGCATCAAGCGCAGCCACAAATCTTTTCGCGACGGGCGCAGCACCGATAGCGACGTGCGCGTCGTGGCCGAAGAGGATTTCGTCAACTACGGCAACGCCTCCGACCAGTACGGGCACGGCACGCACGTCGCCTCGCTCGCGGGCGGCAACGGGCGCATCGCCAACGCCGCTTACGTCGGCATCGCGCCGAACGCCAACATCGTCAACCTACGTGTGCTGGACAACGAGGGGCGCGGCTCGGTCTCGTCCGTGTTGCGCGCTCTCGATTGGGTGATGGCGAATCGCACGCTCTACAACATCCGCGTCGTCAACATGAGCCTCGGCATGCCCGCGGTTGACTCTTACAAGAACGATCCTGTCTGTCTAGCGGTGCGGCGTCTGGTGGACGCAGGCATCGTCGTCGTCGCGGCGGCGGGCAACGACGGCAAGTCCGACGACGGGCAAAAAGTTTACGGGCAGATACACTCGCCCGGCATTGAGCCTTCCGCGATCACGGTCGGCGCGACGAACACCTTCGGCACGAACGAGCGCGGCGATGACGGAGTAGCGACTTACAGTTCGCGCGGCCCCACCCGCGGCAGCTACGTGGACGCGGCGGGCGAACGCCATTTCGATAACCTGATCAAACCCGAACTCGTCGCCCCCGGCAACAAGCTGATCGGGGCGCAGGCCGAGGGCGAGTGCCCCGCCAGTCAAGAAGATTGCGGCGCGAAGAATTACCTGCTCACGCGAAACCCGCAGATGGAGGCGGGCGTGAGCGCGGACGACAGCCGCGCAATGATGTTCATGAGCGGCACTTCGATGGCCGCCCCGCAGGTCGCCGGTGCGGCCGCGCTGCTCCTGCAAGTCAACCCGCGGCTCACGCCGAACTTGATCAAAACGATCTTGATGTACACGGCGCAGCCGCTCTCAGGCTTCAACATGTTCGAGCAGGGCGCGGGGCAACTCAATATCGAGGGCGCAGTCCGTCTCGCCAAACTCGTGCGCCGCGACCTGACGAACACCACGCCGCTCGGCGCGCCGTTGCTCGCGGGCGCAGTCCCCACGCCGCGCACCACCATCGCCGGGCACACGTTCACATGGGCGCAGGGCGTCGTCCTCAACTACAGCTTCGCCACCGGACTCGATCTCATCACCGATTACCAACGCATCTACGACCTCGGCGTGATCATCAGCGACGGCGTGATCATTAGTGACGGCGTGATCATCAGCGACAACATCCTGCGGCGTAACCCGGCCTTCCTCGGCGACGGCGTGATCATCAGCGATAACATCCTGACGAGCGATGGCGGCATGCTCGGCAGCGGGACGCCTTACATCGCCGTCGGCGTGATCATCAGCGACGGGGTGATCATCAGCGACGGGCTGTTGCGCGACGACGGCGTGATCATCAGCGACGGCGTAATTATCAGCGACGTTTTATTGAAGGCTCTCAGGACGATGGCCGATGGCGACCGCACGAGTTACGCGCCCGTGGTGTTTGATACCGGGGAAGACTATCGAGGCTATTAAAGATGTGTGCGGCAGCACTCGCGCAAAAATGTTCTGCGAACCCGACCCTCTCTCGCTATACACGTTAATCGTCATGTCTCGAACGTTAAAGCCAGCCATCAAGACGCCTCGCCCGCGCGCGCAGACTGCTCCGGCCAGCTCACACTCTGCGCCGCAACTTCTCGCCCACGGTGATGAAGGGGAGGCGTTGAACTTTCTTGCCGCGAGTCCCGTGCAGAACGTCATTATGTCGAGCTTGATCCGCGACAACGGCTTCGAGCGCAGTTTGAATCGCGGCGACTTTTATGCGTGCCGCGACGCGCGGGGCGAGATCACGGGCGTCGCTTTGATCGGACATCACATTCTTTTTGCGAGCCGGTGCGCCGTGACGGTCGAGGCATTTGCGCGACGGGCGCGCGCGTCGGCCGACGCGCACCTGATCTTAGGCGAGCGTGAATCGGCCGGGCGTTTCTGGTCTGCATACGCGCGCGAGGGCGAATCGCCGTTGCTCGTGCGGCGGGAATTATTGCTCGAACAGAGATGGCCGGTCGCGGTGCGCGAGTCCGTGCCGAATCTACGCCCGGCGACGCTCGAAGATTTATCGCTGGTCGCCGCGGTTCACGCGCAGTTGGCTTTTGAGGAAAGTTTGGTCAACCCGCTTGAAGTTGACCCGGAAGGATTCCGCGCGCGGCTGGCGCGTCGCATCGAGACGGGGCGCGTCTGGGTGTGGATCGAAGAGGGGCGTCTGATCTTCAAGGCCGACACTGTGTGCAGCACGCCCGAAGTGATCTATCTGGAAGGCGTGTACGTGGATTCGGGCGAACGGGGCAAGGGCTACGGGCTGCGCTGCCTGTCGCAGTTGAGCCGAGAGTTGTTGCTGCGCGCCAAGTCGCTCTGCCTGCTCGTCAACGAAGAGAACGAATTGGCGTGCGCCTTCTACCGGCGCGCGGGTTACAAGCTGCACAGCCACTACGACACCATTTATCTCCCGCCACAAATTTGAAGCGCGCCGTTCCCCGTCACGCGCCGCAAAACTCCCAATTTGTGATTTAACAAGGCAGCAACTATATTTGAACTCAACTAATCGGTCGTCATCCCCTGTCGTCATCCCCCAAGGTGTTTATAGCCGACGTGTGGGCGAAAGAGGTGCGATGCCGATTGCCGCGACGATTGACCCGCTGATCTCGTTTCGCGGCGTGTAGATTCCTGTGGAGGCCGGGGGAGCATGAGCAAGGACAGGGGAGGGGGAGAGCACGGCATCGCGAGTTTGAGCGAAGCGCGCACCCGCGCGCAGGCCGCGCGCGAGTCGCTTGAGCGCGAGTTGGAAGACGTGCGCCTGCTGCTCGATCAGGGTCTCACCTCCGAGGTCTTGAAGCGTGCGGCCGCGCTCACACGCGCCGCGCGGCAACACGCGACGCTCCTTGCGCGCACGCGCTGTCTGCTCTCGGCGGCGTTGGAGATGCAGGGGCGTTACCGCGAGTCGCTCGAAGCGGTGCAGATGTACGAGCGGCCGGAGGAGCGCACCAGGTGCGACCCCGCCTCCTCGATTTATCTCGGCGTCCAACTCGGCCTTGCCTACAACTACACGGGCGATCATCCGAAGGCCGTCGCGATCCTGAACGGCACGCTGCGCGAGGCGACCGAGCACGGCGGCGGCGCGCAGGTCGGCTCGGTCTACGTCGCGCTGGCGCGCGTCTACCGCACCATCAACGAGTACACCATTGCGCGCGACCACGCGCAGAAGGCGCTCGAACATTTTCGCGGCACGGGCGACTGGCGGGGCTTGGCCGAAGCCTACTTCGCCATCGCGCTCGCAGAGCTTTTTGAAGGCAGCTATGAGCCTGCGCTGAACAACCTCGAACAGTCTCTCAAACTCGTCGGCGATCATCCCGCGCCCTACCTGCTCGGCAAAATCTACACCAACATGGCGGGCGTCTGCTGGTTTCTCAAACGACCGCACGACGGCATCAAATATTTAGAGACCGCGATCAGCTACTACGAGCGCACCGAGCACAAGGCCAACGCCGCCGACGGCTACAACAACCTCGGCATCCATCTGATCCTCGTCGGCGAATGGGATCGCGCGCAGGAGTCGCTCGAACGCGCGCTCACGCTCGCCTCCGAGACGGACAAGCGCGGCGAGCAGACGATGATCCTCGACTCGCTCGGCGAGTTGTTGATGTTGCGCGGCGACTTGGAAGAGGCCGAGAAGTATCTCGAACACGCCGTCGAACTCTCGCTCGAACACGGCAATAAGTGGTACGTCGGTCAAGCCCTGCGCACGCTCGGTCGTTGTCATCTCGCGATGGACGAGTTGGAACGCGCGCTCGCCGACGGCACGCGCGCTCTCGAATACGCCGAACGCATCGGTGACCGACAGGCCATCTGCGACTCGCGCCTGTTGCTCGGCGAGACGCACCTGCGGCGCGGCGACCTCACCCGCTGCGAGGAGCAACTCAACCCGGTGCTCGGCGAGACGGCGGACACGTCGGCCGACCTCGCCGTCTCCGGCGAGGCGCAGCGTCTCCACGGCCTGCTCTCGCTCGCGCGCGGCCAAGCCGTGCCCGCCGCGCAACACTTCGGCCGCAGCGTCTCCATCTACGAAATGCTCGGCGACCGCTATCGCAGCGCGCGCTCGCGCTACGACCTCGGCCGCGCTTACGCCGCCGCGCAGCCCGAACGCGCGCACGAATGTCTCACGCGCGCCGCGGAGACTTTCCGCGAACTCGGCGCACGTCTCGACATCACCCGCGCCGAAGTAGCCCTCAGCGCGCTCGATCAAGCTCACGTTGGCGACGACGATGACAGCGGCGCGACTGACGCGACCGAGCCGCGCTTCGACGACCTCACACATTTGATCCTGCTGCGACTGACCGACGCCGTCGCGTCGCGCGAACTGCTCTTGCGCGAACTTGCCGCCGTCATCTATCAGGAGACGGGCGCGCGCCAGATTTTGATCGCCGAGCCGGGCGAAGAAGCGCGCGACCGAGTGGTCGTGGCACACGGTTGGGCAGATGATGAGGGCGGGGAACTGTTGGAGCGTCTGCGGCGCGCGGAAGGCGCGGAAGAGAAGGAGCGTGTCGCGGGCGAGCACCATGCGGAGATCATCGAACTGCGCGCGACGAACGCGCCGCCCGCCACCTTGCTCGTCTCGCCGCCGGGGTCGGCCGTGTTGCCGGGCGGCGTCTCGCTCGCTCCTTTGCTGCGGATGGTCGAACTCGCGCTGGACGTGTGCGCATTTCGCGAGAAGGCGCGCGAAGGTCTCGACGGCGCGGAGCAATCCACACTCGCCAGCCAGAGTTTCATGCCCGGTTTCATCCACTCGTCACCGGCAATGACGCGACTGGTCGAGGAAGTCCACAAGATCCGCTCCTCCGACGTGACCGTGCTGGTGACAGGAGAATCCGGTACGGGCAAGGAACTCGTCGCCCGCGCCATCCACGCCCTCTCGTCGCGGCGCGCCAAAGTCTTCGTTCCCTTCAACTGCACGGCCGTCCCCAAAGAGTTGAGCGACGCTTATCTCTTCGGCTACCGGCGGGGAGCATTTACGGGCGCAGTCTCTGACTCTCCGGGCGTCATCCGCTCGGCGGCAGGCGGGACGCTCTTCCTCGATGAGATCGGAGATTTGCCGCTGGACGTGCAGCCGAAGCTGTTGCGTTTTCTACAAGAGGGCGAGATACAACCACTCGGCGAGCAAC
>JAVEDE010000076.1 GCA_030841105.1 Pyrinomonadaceae bacterium | reverse complement strand
TCTATTATCCGCCGCCTTCCGCTTGTTAGACCGTCGCGGGAATGTTGAAGCGGCCGATGAGGTCTTTCGGCTGCATGTTGTCCGGCACTTGGTCGTAGGCGTGTTTGATGAAGTTCGGGGCGTCGTCGGCCATCAGCGGGAGGTCGGCCGTGGGTAGGGGCAGGCCGCAGATGGTCTGGACGACGTGCGAGCCGAGCGCGCGATAGCTTTCCAGTTGTTGCTCGGTGTAGTTCTGATCGGCCGTGCTTTCGTGCGGGAAGGCGGGGCTGGTGCTGGCGTAGTTGAGAATGTCAATCGGCTCGCCGCCCGTGATGGCGGGCTTGATGTAGACAAGCACGCCGTCTTTGGCGGCCGCGCCCGACGTGTCCGTGTCGGCGCACGAGTAGCGGATGAGGCCGACGGCGCAGTAACGGTTGTCGCCCCGCTTGTGATCCTTGTCGTCTTTGGCGTAGATGGGCATGCCGCCGATGAAGTCTATGGGGATGCCGAGGTCAATGCGGATTTTCCGCACCGCGCCCGCGAGATCTTCAAAGCGGCTGCGCGGGTCTTGCGAGCCGTCGCCGACGACGATCAGGTGCGCGCGGCGCAAGACCATCTCGTAGAGGCCGAGGTTCTCGAAGTGGCCGCCGTCGGAGAGGTAGACGTAGGGGCTGGTGTTGTCGCTTTGGCCGAGCGCCTCTGCAAGAATCGGGCGCAGCGCGAAGCGCGGCCCGGAGCGGTTATAAGAGTGGAGTTTGTCGGAATACTTGTCGTTACCGGCGCGGCCGGGGTTGCCGAGCCACCAGCCGAGCCGCGCGTTGAAGAGCGTCATCAGGAAGGCGAGCGCGGGCGAAGAGTGGTAGCCCATGTTGGGGCTGGCCGCCGCGCCGGAGATCGTGACCGCCGTCCCCAGACTGATGCCGTCGCCGGGGGGCGCGCTGCCGCCGCCGTACTCGTGTGTCTTGCGGTAGCCGAGTTGGAAGTTGCCGCAGTGGAGCGGCGAGACGGTGAACGTCTCGGCCTTGCGCTGCTGCCAAGCGAGGTTGTGGCCGCTCGTCAAATTGAGACAGATGTTGACGACGTGCATGAGCTTGCGCTTCGGCTCGTCGGGCGCGCCGCGGTAGTGGCGCAGTTCGTGCATCGGCAAGTTGTCGTAGGCGTCGAACCCTGTGAACGGGTTGGGGCGGCGTTCAGAGCGCGGCCGCGACGCGCCCATGTAAGCGCGGATGAGGCGGTTGCGATACATCGAGTGGAGCGAAAACTTGTTGACGTTGACGCGCGTTGCCATGACGAGGCTGACGGCGACGAGCGCGAAGGTCAGGATCAGGAGCACGTCGAGTTGGGCGTAGTGGACGGTGTTCAAAACGTTGTAGGGCGCGTAACCGGGCAGATGGACGTCGTGCCAGTCAAACGACGCGCCCGCGAGTTTCCTGATGAGCAGACTCGTGCCGAGAGAAAAGACGATGAGCAGCGTCAGGGCGAAGATGGGCGCGGCGAGCTTCATCGCGAAATCGGCCAATCCGCCCGGCTTCCCTTCCTGCTCCGGGTGCGAACTCGTCTTTGCGCTCTTGCCGCCGAGTATCGTGAGAACGCCCGACGCGCCGCCGAGCGCGGCCAGAATCACACGGAACTCGTATCTTAAATGCATCAATCCATACGGGCCGAAGATGACGAGCGCGCTCACCACACCCCACAACACCGAGACGATCAACGCCCACGCGCCGAAACGCGCCCACCATTCGCGGTCGTCGTCGTCCGTTAAATCGCTCGTGATGCCGACAAACAAAATCAAAGCCAGTAGGAACAGCAGGATGAACAGCGGCGCGGCAAAGCATGCGTAGAGTTCCGTTCTGGGGATGGAGACGGGATTGACCTTAACGGGCGTCAGAAAGACAGAGTGCGCCCCCCACCACGTGAAGACGCCCCAGAGGCCGCCGACCAGAATGACGACCAGCGGCTCCAACGCGAGACGCAGCCAGTTTCGCGCCCAACGCTCCCGCCAGAACTTGATGTTCCTGAGCAGGAGGACGATGGTGTAGACGACGTAGCCCGCGAAGTGCAGCGCGACGCCGTAGATCACAAATGACAGCCAATTATCGGCGAACCAATAGCTCCCGTCGGCGGGGCTACGCCAAGCCCACCCGCTCGTCAGGCAGATGGCCGACAGCGACAGCGGCATCAGGCACAGCGTGAGAAACCAGCCCTGCTGATTCAAACGTTGACTGTTGAGCTTGCGCGGTTTGTTCGCGCTCGGCCGCGCCACGCCCATGTAGATGATCGCCAGCAGGCCGAAGGCCGTGCCGAGCCAGAACGCCCAGTTGACCCTCATGCCTGTGCGCGAGTTCATCTGCACGACGGCCACGACGATGCGCGGCAGCATCAGCGCGGCCAGAATGATGGGCACGAGCACCAGCCAGTTGAGCACCAGATTACGCACGACGATGGCGACGAGCGTCCACGTGTCGGCGGAGAGAAAGCCGAGCTTGGGGTTGAGGTAGTTGCTGTAGCTGCGCAGGTGGCGGATGGGTTCTGGTTCGGGTTGGAGCTTGTCCTTCTCCGGCGCGTTCTTGAGCGCTTCGATGACGGGCGCGAGGCGCGCGCGGTGAATCCACGCCGAGAGCCAACTGCCGAGATAGCCGCCGCCGGAGACGGTCGAGAGGTAGTCGAAGCGTCCGAGCATGCCGTAGCGCGCCAACCCCTGCACGATGCCCAGCCCGAAGCTCGCGCTGCGGATGCCGCCGCCGGAGAAGCAGAGCGCGGTGCGCTTCTCCTTCAAATCGTGAATGTGCTTGTAGAGTTCCGCCGTGAACTTCTGGTTCACCAGTGTGACGTAACGCTGCTTCCGCTTCTTCGCCTTCCGCTCCGCAAACGACATCTCGATCTGTTGCTCGGCGTGGTGGCGGAGATTCTCTTCGGAAATCTCCCCGCTCTTCTTCTGCCGCTTGGCCGCCTTGCGATACTCGTCCATCTCGTGCTCGATCTCGGCCGCGATCTCCGCGTTGATCTCCGTATCGAGTTCCGCATCAACTTCCAGATCAATCTTCTTTTTCGCCTCAAGATAGCCCGCCGGGAGTTCGCCGTGCTGGTGTATGAACTCGTCCTCCAACACGCGGTACAGAGGGTAGATGTGTTGGCGCTCGCAATTCCTTTCGAGTTCCAAGTGGTGGTGGGACTTCTTCGTGGCGGCTGTATTGTCGGGCATTGAATTTGACATCTCTTTATGGACTCCGGCGAAGACGCTCAGCGGCGGCGTGAGGGGATGAAGTTAGACGGCCGACTCGCGGCGCGACCTTTAAGTGATTCGCGGAAAGCGTATCAACGGCCTGCGTGCCGGGGGCTACCCGGCTGATCGCCGGGCGAACTGTCCGGTGGACTGTCCGGCGGGCTACTCGGCGGGCTGGACGGTTCGAGTTGGAGCGACGCCTTGAGGTTGGGGTTGACCGTGATGTCAAGGCTATCGAGGGAGACGAGGGCGGCTTTGTCCGCGGCCAGACGCTCGACCAGTATCAACATGCTGAACGTGTAACCCTCTGCGGGCAAACTTTGCGCCTGATGCACGATCTCGAAAGTGTGGAGTCCGCTGTCTTCCCCCCCGACGCCGGACGCGGCTTCGTAGGGAAACTCCCTGACGAAACTCTGCCCCGCCAGATCGGCCAGCAGCAGCACGCGCGCGCCCACGTCCTTCGCGACGAAGACGCGCAGGTCGCTCTTGAACCAGACGGCGCATGTCCCGTCTTCCAACTTTAGCGGAATCCGCAACGTGCCGCACCACGCGGCGTGCGGCGCGAGCGGTGGACTGCCGATCTCGTGCGGCGGGCTGCCGACGGTGCGCCCCGCGCCGCTGTCGGGCGGCGATGCCGGTTGTCCGGGCGGCGACGCGGGCGGGCTGTGGAGCGTGCCCGGTTCGGGCGTGGCTTGATCGAACAGGATCGAGATCACGTCGCCGTTCGGCGTCGAGACGAACGTCCCGCGCTGCAAGACGTGCGGCGTCAAAACCTCCGCTTGCCCCCACACGGACGCGAACGCTTGCGGCGGGCTGGCCGCTTCGGGCGGACTACTCATCTCAGTCTCTCCCAGTTCTTGACACGTAGGCTCGAAGGTCAGGCGGCCGCTCGGCGCGTTTGAAAAGTCGGCGGGTAATTTATTTGAGAACCGGCGACGGCCTTGCCGGGTACGTCCAAAGAGATGTGCGGGGCAGGACGTTCGTCGCCTGCGCGAAAGTAAGGTGTGTGAACGCGCGCGAACGATAAAGCAAGTCGGAATTGAGTGTCAAGACTTTTCCGCCCGGCCGTCAGCGGTCGCGCTCCCGGCGCAAGCGTCGAACAAGACACGGGCGGAGGGTTGCCGTCGGGCGCGGGCGCGTGCGAGTATTAATTCAAATGTCGAACCAGCGCGAAGAACTTTTGGACTTGTTGATTATCGGCGCAGGCCCCGCCGGGCTGTCTGCCGCAGGCGCGGCTGCGCGCGAGGGACTCAACTATCTCGTCATCGAAAAAGGTTTGATCGCCGACACGATTTACCGCTACCCGGTCGGCCGCACGGTCTTCTCCACGCCCGACGAGTTGGAGTTGCGCGAAGCCTCGCTGCGCCCCTGCCGCGACAAGCCGACGCGCGAGGAACTGCTCTCGCATTACGTCCGCTTCGCCCTCGACGAACGCCTGCGCATCCACACGGAAGAGGGCGCGGAGTCCATCGAACGCGACGCAGAGACCGGCGCGTTCACGGTACGCACGTCGCGCGCCGCCTACACGGCCGCGCGCCTGCTCGTCGTGACGGGCGCGATGGCCTACCCGCGTCGCCTGAACGTCGCGGGTGAAGACCTCCCGAAAGTTCAACACCGCTTCGTCGAGCCATACCCTTATGTGCGCAAGGAAGTGATGGTCGTCGGCGGCGGCAACTCGGCGGCCGAGGCCGCGCTCTTCCTCTCCGAAGAGGGCGCGCACACCACGCTCGCCATCTGGCGCGCCGACTGGGAGCAGCGCGACCCCAAGATGAACGCCATCAAACACTGGGTGCGCGCCCCGCTCGAACGCGAACTCGCCGAAGGGCGACTCAAACTCTGCTTCTTCACCCAACTCGAAGAGATCAACGAGCGCGAAGTCCGTCTCCAGATGGAAGACGGTGCGACGCGCACCCTTGCGAACGACGCCGTGTTCATCCTCATCGGCGCGGACGCCGACCACACGCTGCTGCGTCGCGCCGGGGTCGAGTTCGTCACAGCCGGACTCGCCGAAGTGCCCGTCTACGATCCCGAAACCTACGAGACCAACGTCCCCGGCCTCCACGTCGCCGGCCACTTCACCCACGCCCGCCACATCAAACAGGCCATCGCCGTCCCCCGCCGCATCATCCCCCTCATCGCCGAGCGCCTGCGCGCCTCCGTTTGATATGGGCAACACGCAATCACCCACGGACAATGACGTGCCCGCGCCACCCCTGCGCTTCTTTTTTTAGCCGCCGGTGAAATGTTTTGCACCGCCGCGACATATAAGGGCAGAGGCCAAGGTAGGAACGGGTCGTAGCGCTCCGTAAGTCAGGCGTCACACTTGCGCGTTAAGCAGCGGTGGTTCCAAATTTCAATTGACAGGATTATCCGATTGTTCTAATCTCCGCCCGCTTCATCAGCAGTGGGACTTTCACCTACGCCTATCCTCGGTTGATTGTACCTTCAACAGCCGGTGCTTTTTGCCTTTAAGTTCTGACTGCTATTCAACTTCAACCTGACTGCTTTTCAACTTCAACACTTAATGTGCTGCCTTACCAGCGCACAGAAGTACTCACTGCTACGCAGCTCTACTAGGAGAGACTGATATGGGAGCCGATAGAAAAATTAATGGCGGTAAGGACGCGGGAGGGGTGGTTCTAAGGGCTACAGCGCCGATCAATGATTATCTCTTGTACAAAGTCACCGTATCGGGCGCACAGCCGCACTTCACATTAGTTGAGAAAGGTAAGCCGCTACCTTTGTTGGAAGCACCCCCACCTGTTCAGCAGAATTACCAGAGGAAATGGCCTATCGCGGGAACCGATCAGGTGAGCAAAGGAGACATGTTCGAGCACAATCTGGGCATGGCCTTCCTCAAGGCGGTGAAGTACAGGTACGTCATAGAACATTACGACGACGGGGACAATCTCATTGCAGTACTGAAGGATGTCGAGTGGAGCAGCCAGAACCCTACCTCGATGGCTTTTGAACCCTTCGTTATAAGCGTCCGCTGAAAATCTCACTAACGCTTCGAGGAGACCTCCATGAAAGTACTTTTCCGATCAATCGTCTCGATCATCCTTGTCAGCAACTTCATTGTGTTGGCAGCCCTGCCCTGTTCCGCTCAACGTTCCGTATCCCCGTCAGGACAACCCGGGAGTCAAAGGCATAGTTACATGGCGGTAGGGGATATGCCGGGCGTCGCAGCGTCGAACCGCACTTCGCTGTCAGCGGAAGCGCGCCGAACCGAATACAGCGCATTATTACGTCGCAAGAGCGCGCTGAAGAGGTACCTTCCGACCGTTAGCCCCGAATCAGCGGATTACAAGGCCACCGTCAAGTCAATCGGCGAGTTGGAGGCGAAACTCCAGTCTTTGGAGAGAGAGGCATTGGCCGCCACATCGCTGTCTTTACTGCTAGCCGCCCCGTCCGGCCCAACGACCGAGAGCGCCGCTACGGCAGCCCGGCCAGCGTCTCGGAAAAAATCAGCAGACTCCCCCGCCCTTCGCCGTAACGTCTCCCCTTCACTAGTCTTGACAGCCACCGCGGCTCAAGCTGCTCCCGCGCTTCCCACTCCCCCGGATGACGACGACCCGGCGGCCGAGAGCCAGCCGCAAAATTACGTAGAATGGATCAACAGACAGATTGACAATAAAGTCAGCGCGCTAATCAATCAGGGGTCACACGCGAACCAGACTGAGACGCCGTCGGAAAGTAGCAACTCAACATCACTGGTCGATCAGAGTTCATCCTCGGATTTGATCGGCGTCGGGTTGAACCTTGCGGGCTTGTCCAGCGGGGCGACGAACGATAACAAGGATGCGACCTCGGTCTCCGTGACCACATCAGCCTACGCGCTGTACGCCGCCATCAAGGGTGCAGACCCGCTCGACCCGGTCTTCTACAACAAAAATAACAAGTGGCGTCGCCTGTCATTCATTTTGGGTTATGACGACGAGAAGGAAGAAGGGGATGACGCGGAAACGCCGGATCGGGCCACGATAGCCGGCTTCAAATACCTCATCATTAACGGCCGCGATGCCACCGAAAAAGAGAACGAGGACGACACCGGAAACATCAGGAACGGCCTCTTCGCCGCTACCGTGCAGTTTGGCGAGCTCAACGCCGCGATTCGGAATTTCATCTTTCGCAACGAGCGCGTAAGGAACGAATTCGTCAAAACAGATTTTCTTGATTTCATCAGGGGTGAACTTGCTAGCGCGAGAGCGCGCGTGAACACGCTGGAGCAAAGGCTCACCGCATCTAATAATGCGGAAGAGAACGCCCGGACGAGGGCGCAGATTGCCGCTTTCCAAGCAGACATACAGGGCTATCAGGCTGTATTGGAGAGCCCCACCGCCGGGTTATTCGATATAACCCAGCCGATCAGCCAATGGAGCCAGGAGGAGAAGGACTACTACGCGGCCGGATTCACCACCAGCGGATTGCAAAATAATTTCCAGAGGATTCTCGGCCTCCTTTCCGACGATGACCGCGAGCAACTCGAAAAGTTCATCACCGACCAGATCAACCCGTTCGTGAACTTGACCAAGACGCTGAGGAAATCTTTAGAGCGTATCCGTAGCAAGCCGCAACTGTCATTCGCCGCCCTCACCAAGACGCGGAAGAAGGGCGACGATGAATACACGAGCGAACTCATTTACGAGCGTGGCATGCCCGGAACCACAAGGGCGTTCATCACGCTGAACGGCGGATTCAAATACAAGAATAGCCGGCTCATCGGCGGAGACACCCGCGGCGGGACGGCCGCCGGGCAGTTACAATTCCAGGTCACGCCGGAAAATAGTTTAATCAGTAAGAGTCCCATCTTCCTGTACTTTTCGACGGAGGGCAACTGGATGTCGGGTCTCAAACCGAGCTACAAGGCGCAGACAAAGGTGAAGATTCCGATCACGGATGGAATAGAAATTCCAATCTCACTTACTTATTCCAACCGCACAGAGTTGGTCAACGAATCCGACGTAAGGGGACAATTCGGGTTCACGATAGACACGGCCAAGCTGCTCAGACTCTTTAAATTCAAGCTGCCGAGCACTACGGAGCGGGCGCCAGTTTTCGCTCCCATCCAATAAGTATCCGGTACGGCCGTCCTGCCTGTCTAAATTCCGAAGTTCGAGTTTACGTCGAACGATCAAAGGCGCAACGTCACTGTGTTTACGCAGTGACGTTGCGCCTTTCGACATTCTTACGCTTACCGCGCGCCCACCATATCAAAGAGATCACTTGCCCCATCAAGCAATCCGCGCCATCACACAGTCCGTTGCGCCTAAGCGTGAGTCTCAAACATTAACGTGGCCATGCGCTAAAGCTTAGCTCGTTCCGAACGACACTTATTCCTCCAACCCTGCGCCCGCCGCGCGTTCGCGGCGGGCGACGCCGGTGCGATAGGCGGCTTCTTCGACTTCGCGGGAGACGGCTTCGGCGATGCGTTTGTCGAAGACGGAGGGGACGATGTATTCGGGGTGGAGTTCTTCGTCGGAGATAAGCCCTGCGATGGCGTTGGCGGCGGCGAGTTTCATCTCCTCGTTGATGCGCGAGGCGCGGCAGGCGAGCGCGCCTTTGAAGATGCCGGGGAAGCAGAGCACGTTGTTGATCTGGTTCGGGTAGTCAGACCTCCCCGTCGCCATCACGGCCACGATGTCGGCGACCTCTTCGGGCATGATCTCCGGCGTCGGGTTCGCCATCGCGAAGATGATCGGCTTGTCCGCCATCTTCTTCACGTCCTCGCGGCTGATGACGCCGGGGGCGCTTAAGCCCATGAAGACGTGCGCGCCGACCATCGCCTCGTGCACCGTGCCGCGCACGCCTTCGGGATTCGTGTTCTCGGCGTACCACTCCTTGACCCAGTTCATGTGCTCGCGCCGCCCGCGGTAGAGGATGCCGTGCTGGTCGCAGCCGATGATGTTCTTGACGCCCGCCGCCATGATGATCTTCGTGCAGGCGACGCCCGCCGCGCCCGTCCCGTTGACCACCACTTTCAACTCATGCATCTCCTTGCCGACGAGCTTCGCCGCGTTGATCAACGCCGCGAGGACGACGACGGCCGTGCCGTGCTGGTCGTCGTGAAAGACCGGGATGTCGAGTTCCTCTTTGAGCCGCTCCTCGATCTCGAAGCAGCGCGGCGCGGAGATGTCTTCGAGGTTGACGCCGCCGAAGGCGGTCGAGATCAATTTGATGGTGCGGACGATCTCGTCCGGGTCTTTCGTCGAGAGGCAGATGGGGAACGCGTCCACGCCCGCGAACTCTTTAAAGAGCATCGCCTTGCCTTCCATGACGGGCATCGCGGCGGCCGGGCCGATGTCGCCGAGGCCGAGCACGGCCGTGCCGTCCGTGACGACGGCGACGGTGTTGCGTTTGATGGTCAGCGTGAAAGCCTTTTCCGGGTCGCGGTGAATCGCTTCGCAAATGCGCGCGACGCCGGGCGTATAGGCCATCGAGAGATCGTTGCGCGTCTTCAAGGGCATCTTCGAGACGACTTCGATCTTGCCGCCGAGGTGCATGAGGAAGGTGCGGTCTGAGACGTTGATGACTTCGACGCCGTCAATGTCGCGCGCGGCCTCGACGATCTCTTTGACGTGCTCGGAGGAAGAGGCGGTGAAGGTGATGTCGCGCGTGATGGCGTCGCGCGAGGCGTTCACGATGTCAATCGCGCCGATGTCGGCTCCGGCGCGGCCGAGGGCGGTGGTCAACTCTCCGAGCGTGCCGGTGCGGCTCGATAGTTTGACACGCAGGGTTGAACTGTAACTGACGTTTGGCGCATTAGGCATCGCGGCTCTGACTAATCCTTTCCGAGTTGCGGCAGATCATCTAAGGGGGAATGTTGGCGTTAACTCTAACGCCAACGGCGCGCGCCGCGCAAGGGAAGGGCTATCGCCTTATTCGTCGTGAGAGGTGCTGATCGCTCTCCGTAACAGAAGCGCGATCTCGGCCACGACGGACGGATCGAAGTCTCGGTGGCGGGCGGCCATTTCAAGCGAACGCTCGCCGAGTAGGGCGTAGACGGCGGTCGCCCCTTGCACGTCCCCTGCGTCTCGAAGCGCGGCGAGGTGCTTGCGCACGGTGGTGAGATCGGCGCGTGCGAAAGTGCCGGTGAGGGCTTCGTCAGGCGCGTGCGCCTTCAGGTTGTCGAGCGTGCTCGTGAGGAGCGGCAGGAGCACTGCGCGCGCGCGGGCGCGGCTCAGGCCGCAGCGCGCGAGTAGTTCGGAGGCGAGCGAGAAGAGGGCGACCGTGTGGCCGGAAGCGATGACGGCCGCCGCGTGGTAGAGAGCTTTGTCGCGCGCGTTGAGCGAGAAACTTTGGCCGCCGAGTGCGCGGACGATCCGGCGCGCGGCCGCGAGAGCGCGCGCCTCGCCTTCGAGGCAGTAGAAAGCCCCGCCGAGACTGCGCCCGACGCCCGACGACGCGGGGTCGCTCACGGAGACGAGCGGGTGAAGCGAGCCGAGACTAAAACCCTGTGCGCCGAGCGGCGCGAGCGCGGCCGACGAGAGCGCGCCGCTTGCATGCAGCGCAACGCCGTGCGACGCCGTGCGACGCGCTGACAGTTGCGCGCGTGTTTGCTGTGACGACTGGGCGTGTCGAGCGGCCAACACTTCGGCGAGATGCGCGGCGACCGGCGCGATCTGATCGTCGGGCGTGGTGATGAGGATGAGATCGAGTGTGTCGGGCAGTAAGTCTAAATGGTTCGCGTCGAGCGCGAGCGGGCGCGGCGAGAGGGCGCGTGCGGCGCGACGGGCACGCGCGGCGCGGCGCGCGACGAGGGCGACGATGCGATAACCGCTTTGGCTCAGGGCGAGGGCGAGTGCAGAACCGAGCCGCCCCGCGCCGATGACGGCGACGCACGGCTGTTCGGACGCGGCGACGCGCGAACCAGCAGAAGCATCGGCGTGCGAGTTGAGGGAAGCGGCGCGGTGTGAGTTGTTGGACGTAGTGGGACGCGAGGCGGCGGACGCTTTGGAGCGTGAGGAGGAGGAGGTGTTCGCGCGTCCCGCCGTCACCTTTCGCCCCGTCACTTTTTCCGTCTTCACTTTTCGCGCCCTCGCTTTGCGCGCGGGCGGTGGTGTCGGCGTTTGACTGTCGCGCGCTGTCGCTTGATGCGCTTCACCGCGCGGCTGCTTTAGTTTTTTCTCACTCCGGTTTTGCGTCTCACGCGGCATCGCTGTTGTTGTTCTCGAACATGATCTCGACGAGCGCGGCGTCGTGCGGCAGTTCATCAAACCACTGTTGCCAGCGCGCCGCAAGTTCGTCGCGCGTGACGAGACCGCGCACGAGTCCGCCCGGCAGGCGAACGCGCAGAGGCTCGGCGGGCGGCGTCTTCTCCAGCGCGCTCTTGATGAGACGCACGTCGGCGTGCGTGAAATGCGCGGGGGTCTGCCGTTGGACGAAGCGGTGCGCGAGAGCGTAGGCGCGGCTCGCGGTCTCGGCATCGGTCGCGTCGGCGGCGAGAAGGTTGAGTGCGTGCGTGAGATGCGGGTGAAAACGCGCGAGCGTGCGGCGGCAGGCGGCGCGGCCGCGCGTGGTGATTTCGGCGACGAGCTGCGCGGCGTTGAGGAAGTGTTCGGCGCGCGCGAGGCGGAACGCGCAGGCGCAGCGCGGGTGCTGCTTGAGCAGAGCGGCGACCGGCAGATCGCAGCGCGCGTGTTTCACCTCGGCGACGAGCGAGGCGGCCTCTTCCCACAGTTGCGGCGAGACGAACGGCAGCCCGGCGAGCGCTTCAAAGTCACGCCACTCGGCCGAGCGCATGAACTCGTCGAGCGCCGCGTGGTCGCACAGGTCGCCGACGGCGCGCGCGTGCATGGACGCGTAGTGCTCCGCGTAGTGCGCTTGAAACTCCTGCCAGAGCAGTTCAAAGCGTTCGGCGCGCGCGGGGTCGAAGAGACCGTGCGGGTCGTCTGCGATGAGCAGCAGTTCGCGGCGCGCGCTCTCGATCACTTCGAGCGAGGTCAGTTCGGCGGACGACAAGTAGACGCGCACGCTTTCGCGGCGGACGACGCCCGACGTGTAGGTGCGCAGGGCGGCGAGTTGCTCGGCGGCGCGCGCGAGTTGTTCGGGCACGCCGCCGTACACGTCCGCGACGCGCTGCAAGCCTTCTTCGAGCGAGAGACTGCCGCCGAGCGCGTCGGCCACGGCGTCGGCCGACGCGCCGAACGTGCGGCGGACGGCCGCGGCCAAGTCCCACGCGCGGGTGGTCAGTCCGGCGTCGGGCAGCGCGTCGAACTCTTTGAGCACGGTCTCCTCGCGCCACGCCGCGAGCCACGTCTGAAGCGCGGCGCGCACGCTCTCGCGCGCGGCGGCGTCGGCAATCGAAGCGAGCGCGGCGTCGCCCGTCAACAAGCGCGCCCAGTTCGTCAACTCCTCCGCGCTGTGATGAATCTCTGCGGCGCGGCAGACTCCGGCCACCTCGTCCCACTTGATGGACGAATCGAGCGTGCGGCGACTGATGCGGTCGTTGTTTGCGGTGGCGAGTTCGATGCGACGCTGCGCGACGAGCGCGGCGAGCACGAGTTGTTGCGTGTGGCGCGACAGCCCGTAAGGCCGCCCGCCGAGCACGCGGCGCACCGAGGCCGACGGCACGACGCGCCCCCCGGCGCGATCCACGAGCGCGAGCACTTCGCGCACCCACGGCTGGCCGAGCACGGCATCGCCGGTTTCGGGGATGTAGATGTCGCCGCGTCGCGTGGCGAGTCCGAGCGGGACGGCGAAAGTTTTGGCGAGTTGCTGGACGGCGGCGTCGGCGATGTTGCCGCCGCCGAACAGGTGATCCACGAGGAGCGCGATCTCCGTCTCGGTCGGCCTCGCGTCGAACTGCGGGTGGACGGGAAAGCGCGCGGCGAAGTGTGTGGTCAACGCGTCGGCCAGCGCGGGCGCGAAACTCTGCGCGGCGCGCGCCTCCGGCGTGAAGGCCACGGCCTCGCCGTCAATCAACAGCCGCCCGTCGTCAATATAGAGACGCGACCAGATGCGTTCGGCCTGCGCGGCGAGCGAGTTGGCGGCGGCAAGCGCCGTCTCGCCAAACTCCGCGAGCGACGCATCGGCGCGCAGTGCGACCAGACGACGCAGGATGCTTAACTCCTCTGCGTAACATTCGGCGGGCTGCCAGACGACGCGGATCGGCGCGTTGCCAACCGACGCGCCCGCGCTGTGTTCAGACACGGCAGCGTCGTCGTGAACATCTTCGGCGGCGCGAACATCACACCCGTCGAGCACAAACAGTTCCCAATCGAACTCCTCGCCCGTTGCTTTAAGCGTCGAGTTTGGCGGCGGCGGCTCGTCAACGGTCGAGTTTGAAGACGGCGCATCTACGGCCGTCCGGCGCGTGAGTTGACCGGCGCGCGCCGAGCCGCGCCACGTCACTTCAAAGTCGGCGTGCGACGCTTCGAATTCGTCGTCGGCGAAAGGCCAGTCTTCAAAACGAGCGCGCGCGAGCGTGCGGAGCAACGAGGCAATCGCTGCGGCGTCAATCGCGTCAGACTCGCTTGAGGCGGCGAGGGCGGCGTCGAAGTCGGCCGCCGCGCTGACCTGAAAACGGTAGCGCACCTCTTCGCCGTCGGCGTAGGCCGCGAGTCCGCGTTCGGGCGCGAGGTCGCCGAGACGCCGTAAGGTCTCTTCGACACGCTCGACGGCTGCCTGCTGCGAACTCTCGTCTTGAAACAGAAGCGCGGCGCAGAGATCGCGCGCCGTCGCGCCGCGCCCGTCGAGCGAGAGCACGAAGAGACTCTTCAAGATGAGCCGCACTTGCAGTCGCTGCATGGCCGGAAACTGCGCGACGGCTTTGGTCGCCAGTTCGTCGTAGACGCGGAAGGCTTCGCGCAGATCGTCGGAGCGGCGCAAGGCGTCTTCGCTGTGGTCGAAAACTTCGTCGAGGAGGATGAGCGAGAGCGCGGGACGGTTGACGGCGTTGCGCGCGGCGGCGGCGGCGAAGGGCAGGAAGGCGAAGGCCGGGGCGTAGAGGCGCACGGACGAAGACGTGTCTGCAACGAGCGGGTGGACGGGATAGAGCGCGGCGAAGCGCGGCTCGCTCCAGTTGAAGTTCGGCACGCTCTGGCGCAGCGACAAATAGATTTCGTGCAGCGCGTCGCGCGCCGGGGCGTTCTTGCGCAGGACGTAGATGTTGGCGACGTGGTAGAGGTGTTCGGGTTCGAGATAATCAATCTGGAAGGTGCGCGCGAGGGCGACGTTGACGCCTTCCGCGCCCGCGATGTCGTCGTCCAACGCGAGTGCGACGAAGGCGTTCGCGTCGCGCGCGGCCACGCCCAGTTCGCTCAAGAGCGGCCCGTCGTCGCGTTTGACGCGCGCCTCGCGGCCGAAGGCCGTGTCAACGAGGATGACGAGCGTGGCCGTCGTGCGCGAAAGCGAGGCGGCGCGGGCGAGCCACGCGGCGGGGTCGCCCGTCCAGTCGGCCACCGCGCCGCCGAAAGTCGCGACGAAGGCTTCGACCAACTCGTCGCGCAGCGTCGGGCGCGTGCCGCGCGCGACGCGGACGAGTTGGTGTCGGCGGTTCGCCAGCCGCCGCACGCTGGACATGACGTGCGCGTCCGTGGTCTGCGCGTGCGGGCGTTCGGCCGAGGCGACGAGCGCGCCGAAAGTGGCGAGCGTGTGGCTTTTGCCGACGCCGCGCATCCCCGCGAGCGCATGCGCCGCACCGCGCCCTCGCGGAAGGTCTGCGAGCGCGTCGAGCCAGCGTGCGAGGAGGTCGGAAGTGGCGTCGGTGAAGCGGTAGGCGGCGAGCGCGCGGGCGGGGTCGGCGGCAAAGTCCCGCACGTCGTCGAACTCCTGCGGCTCGACAAAGTCCTTGATCTTATCCTGTGTTCGTTTCATTCCGCTTGCGAAGTGTGGGAGGGGAAAGCAGACCGTGACACCGCCACGGCGCGGGAAGGCAAGGCACTTTCGACTGTACCACGCGCGCCGGAAGCGACGCAATCAATATACTTTTGCCCGCGCCCTCCGTAACACAAACTCTACATTTCACCTCCGCGCTGCTATAATGCGCCGGACGACAACCACCGGACAGCGGGTTACTTTGACAGCTTTGACGGGCGCATGAGCGCACGGCCGGAGACGGGTGCGCAACCACTTGCGCATCTGCCCGCATCAAAGACTCACGCGCCTTTATGCCACCCGCGGGCAACGCATCCCCAGCCGTTGCCACCCGACGACCTGAAGCGCGACCCTGACGCACAAGCAAGTTCACGTCGCACGAACACATGTTCGACGACACCGGCCCGACAGCAGGGATGAGCAACACTCCCCGGCGGCCAACGTTAGTTCGACGAAATTCTGGAGATTTTCCGCCATGTTCAACCAACTCTCACGCAACATCACGGCGCTCGCGCTCGTCTGGGCACTGCTTGCCGGAAGTTCGTCCGTCGCGCTCGCGCAGAAGCAGGCCTCTGCGGGCGAAAAGGCCGCCGCCGAACAGAAGGCCAAAGAAGCCTCCGAGAAGCAGGATCGGGATGATGCCGCCGAGGTCGCCAGCGCCAAGAAGAAGGCCGAGGCCACCAAGGGCAAGCCGCTCTCGACCGACGAAGACCCCAACCAGATCGGCAAGCGCAAGATCAACGGCGGCTTCATCGCCTCGATGAGCGGTTCGATTGAGAAGGAAGTCTCTTTCGGGCGCGAACTGGCGGCGGAAGTTGATCGGCAGGCGAAGTTCATAGACGACCCCGTCATCACCGAGTACGTCAACCGCGTCGGCCAGAACGTCGTGCTCCACTCGGACGCGAAAATCCCCTTCACCATCAAAGTTATTGACTCGGACGAAGTGAACGCCTTCGCGCTGCCCGGCGGCTTCTTCTACGTCAACAAGGGTCTGCTCTTGGCCGCCGACAACGAAGCGGAGATCGCGGGCGTGATGGCGCACGAGATCGCGCACGTCGCCGCGCGCCACGCGATGGAGAACATCGCGAAGGCGAACCTCTGGCAGAATCTGGCGATGGCCGGTTCGATCTTCCTCGGCGGCATCCCCGGCCTGATCTACCAGAGCACGGCGGGACTCGGCCTCGCCGCTCTCTTCTCGAAGTTCAGCCGCAGCGCGGAGACGGAAGCCGACCGGCTCGGCACGCAGTATCTCTACGCCGCCGGTTACGACCCGAACGCGATGGCGACGATGTTTGAGAAACTCGCCTCGAAGAACAAGAAGAAGCCCGGCTTCCTCGCCAAGACGTTCTCGTCGCACCCGCAGTCCATCGAACGCCTCGAAGCGTCGCGCGTGCTGGTCGGGCGTTTCCCGGAGCGCGAGGAGTACGTGCTGAGCACGTCGGAATTCCAGCGCGTCAAGGGACGCCTGCTGCGCCTGTCGAACGCGAAGGCCTCGACCACCGGCGACATCGGCGGCGGCGAGGAAGGGCCGCGACGCCCGACGCTCAAACGCCGCACGCCCGCCCCGCCCGACGCGCCCGCAGGCACGACCACCGACCCGCAGAAGGATGCGCCGCCCAAGTTGAAACGCGGCACGGACAACCCGAACCCCACGGCCGACAAGCCGTAGGCCGGTTTTCATCCGCTCGAAACTAAAAGAGGCTCTCAGGTTGTCGCACCTGAGAGCCTCTTTTAGTTTTGCCGACACCGAACCGCGAAGCGGCGGCAGTTGCCAGAGCCGCGAAGCGGCATTAGTTGACAGAGCCGTGAAGCAGGGGCTTCGCGCCTGCCCTCTTGTCTGCACGCGTGGGAGAGCCACGCGCGACGGTGCGACGCGGTTTACTAGCCCTTCTTCTTGGCCGGGCCAGCGGCGGTTTTCGCCTTCGGCAGCGGCTTGGCGGGTTTGAAGTTGGGCGGCAGCGGCGTGCCCGTCGCGCTACCGGGGACTTCCACGATGTCGCCCTTCATCCCGGCCAGCGCGCCAAGCAACTCGTTCTTCTCGGTCGCCGGCACGTTGAACTTGTCGAGCGCGGCCACCAAGTCCTCGACGAGCGCGTTGAACTCGCCTTCGGTCACCTTCATGTTCTTGTGCGACTTCTTCATGCTGTTGCACGTGTAGACGCACGGGCCGCCCGTCGCCGCGCACACCTGCTCGACGAGGCAGTGTGTCAGGCGCGTGGCGTCGGTCTTGACGAACTTCTTGTTGATGCGTTCGTCGGCCAGCACGCGCGAGGCGAACTCGCCGATGACCGCCTTGATCGCATCCAGCCCGCCGAGGCGGTCGTAGAGCGACTTCTGCCCCGTCCCCACCCCCATCGTTCCCGAACTGTAGCTGTTCTGCGCCTGTGCGCCCGCGGCCATCGCCATGATGAGGCACAACGCAGCCACAATCGTCTGTATTCTTCGCATAATCGTTTCTCCTTATTTTGTGAAAAGGGGCGCTCTTCCGAAATTGCGCCGGATGTTGCCCGTATGACCCCGTGAGTATGGGCGGAGATAATACACGAGTTCGCCGTCCTTGTCGCGGGCAAATCTCGCGGCAAATCGTCGCGCCTCACGCACTTAACTCCCCGCTCCGGCTTGACAATTTTCCGCCCCGTTAAGTATTCTACTCGTTCGCGTTTCAGACGCTATTTTCCGAGAGAGTTATCTATGTCAACATACTTTCCGAGCGGGCAGGGTCTCGCAGAAAAACGCAAATGGTACGTCGTGGATGCGGCGGGGCAGACGGTCGGGCGGTTAGCCACGGAAGTGGCGCGCGTGCTGTCGGGCAAGAACAACCCGCAGTGGACGCCGTTCATGGACATGGGCGATCACGTCATCGTCATCAACGCGCGGCAGGCTGTCTTCAAAGGCTCGAAGGCCGAGCAGAAAGTCTACCGCCATCACACGCTCTATCCGGGCGGCCTGCGCGAAATCGGCGTCAAAGATCAATTCGCGAAGCACCCGGAGCGCGTCATCGAACTCGCCGTGCGCGGCATGCTCCCGAAGAACAAGCTGGGGCGTGCGATGGGCAAGAAACTCAAAGTCTACGCGGACGCCAACCACCGGCACGCGGCGCAGAAACCCGAACCGCTCACGCTCGACCCGCGCGCCGCGCAGCAGCAACAGCACCAGTAGGCTCAACACCTTTTCAGATTTTAAGGACGAAACAACGTGGCTGACATTCAGTATTACGGAACGGGACGGCGCAAGACTTCGACGGCGCGCGTCTACCTGCGCCCCGGCACGGGCGAGATTCTGGTCAACAAAAAAGGCTTCGATCAATATTTCCCGAACCAGGCGTTGCGCATGGTCATCCGCCAGCCCTTGCAGTTGACCGAGACGGGCAGCAAGTTCGACATCCTCGTCAACGTCGCGGGCGGCGGCCCGGCCGGACAGGCCGGTGCGATCCGCCACGGCATCACGCGCGCCCTGATGGTGTTCAACTCCGACCTCCGCCCCGCCTTGAAACAGGCCGGTCTCGTCACCCGCGACCCGCGCATCAAGGAACGCAAGAAGTACGGGCAGAAGGGCGCACGCAAGCGCTTCCAGTTCTCGAAACGTTAAAAATTCAGTGACGGGTGGCGAGTGACAAGTGACGAGAGAAAATCTCGTTTCAACTTGTCACTCGTCTCTCGTTACTTTTCACTGTCGTCAATCCATTGTCGTGTCCGGGTTGGTTCCGCTCCCCTGCGGGAGATGGCAAACGGGCGCGGCGAGCACATTAAACCAATCACCTAAGGAGGCTCACTTTTGGCAGTCACGGTAACGATGAAAGAACTCTTGGAGGCCGGCGTCCACTTCGGCCATCAAGTCAGGCGTTGGAACCCGAAGATGAAGGAATACATTTTCGGCGAGCGCAACGGCATTAACATTATTGACCTGCAAAAGACCCAGAAGATGTTCCGCGAGGCCATCGGGTTCGTCACGAACATGGCTTCGGAAGATCGTGGCCGCACCATCCTCTTCGTCGGCACGAAACGACAGGCGCAGGACGCCATCCGCGAAGAAGCCTCGCGCGCCAACCAGTACTACATCAACCAGCGCTGGCTCGGCGGCCTGCTCACGAACTTCCAGACCGTGCAGAAGTCCATCAAACGCCTGCGCGACCTCGAAGCGATGCAGACGGACGGCCGCTACGAGATGCTCACCAAGAAGGAGCGCATCAAGCTCGACCGCGAGCGCGAGACTTTGGAGAAGAACCTCTCCGGCATCAAGAACATGACGCGCCTGCCCGACGCCTTGTTCATCATTGACGTGCGCAAGGAAGAGATCGCGGTCGCGGAAGCGAACCGCCTCGGCATCCCCGTCATCGCCGTCGTGGACACCAACTGTTCGCCCGAAGGCATTGACTACATCATCCCCGGCAACGACGACGCCCTGCGCGCCGTGCGTCTCTTCGCCTCACGTATCGCCGATGCGGTCGTCGAAGGTCAGGAGATGCGCTCAAAGGCCGCGGACGACGACGGCGCGGAAGTTGACGCGGGCGCAGGAGCGACCGGCGGTAGCAGCGCGACCTCCGACACGGGCACACGCAATTCACTGAGCGCGAGCGGCGACGGCACTTCGTCCATCACGACGGCGCGCGACCCCGGCCTCGAAGCGAAGAACTTCACCGACATGGGCGCGAGCGCGCCTTCCACGGAGACGCAAGTGTCCGTCGCCGGCAACATCGGGTTCGGCAAGACGGGTCAACAGCCGGACAGCGTCGGCGATCACCCGGCCGAAGGCACGGGCGCGCCCGTTCGCGGCGCGACGGGCGGCGGTTCGGACGAGAGCGAAGTGCGCGGCCAGTCGTCCGCCGAACAGGAGAAGGGCGCGGAGTCGGTCGGCGCGGCGAAGTAAGTTTTCACAGTTCAAGATTCGATTTTTCGGCGAGCGCAGCCTCCAACAGCGGACACCCCGCCGGGCTGCGCTTTACTTTGAATAGAGCAATCAGGAGAGCAATCATGGCAGAGATTACAGCGGCGGGAGTGAAGTCGTTGCGCGAGAAGACGGGCGCGGGGATGATGGAGTGCAAGAACGCGCTGACGGAAGCGCAGGGCAACGAGGAGCAGGCCATCGAGTTGCTGCGCAAGCGCGGCCTCGCGTCGGCGAAGAAGAAGGAAGGGCGCGTCGCGGCCGAGGGCGCGGTCGGCTCTTACATTCACATGGGCGGCAAGGTCGGCGTGCTCGTCGAGGTCAACTGCGAGACCGATTTCGTCGCGCGCACCGAAGAGTTTCAGGCACTCATCAAGGACATCGCGATGCACGTCGCGGCGGCCGAGCCGCGCTACGTGACGCGCGATGAAGTGCCGCAGGGCGACCTCGACAAGGAGCGCGAGATCGCACGCGCGCAGGCCAAGAACGATCCGAAGAACGCCAGCAAGCCCGACGCCGTGATTGACAAGATCGTCGAAGGCCGCCTGAACAAGTTCTACGAGGAAGCGGTCTTGCTCGACCAGCCGTTCGTCAAAGACCCGGCGAAGACCGTCGGCGATTTGTTGACGGAGCAGGTGTCGAAGACGGGCGAGCGCATTACCGTCCGCCGTTTCGCGCGTTATAAAATGGGCGAGGGGCTGGCGAAGCGCGATGAAGATTTCGGCAACGAAGTGGCCGCGCTCGCGGGCAACCAGTAAGTTAGATTGCGGAGTGCGGAATTCCGACTGCGAATTAGTAAAGCAACTGTCTTTCTAATCCGCAGTCGGAATTCCGCAATCCGCAATTGAATGGGTTCGTGATGAGCACAGTCGAAGCACAAACCACCAATTCGCCCGCGCCCGTCTATCGCCGGATACTCTTAAAAATCTCCGGTGAGGCTTTGATGGGCGCGCAGAACTACGGCGTGGACGTGGACACGGCGCGCGGGGTGGCCGAAGAGGTCAAGGCCGTCCACGACCGCGGCGTCGAGGTGGCGATTGTCGTCGGCGGCGGCAACATCTTTCGCGGTGTCTCGAAAAGCGCGGGCAACATGGATCGTTCGAGCGCGGATTACATCGGCATGCTCGCGACCGTGATGAACGCCTGTGTGCTGCAAGACGCGTTGGAGACGGCGGGCGTCCACACGCGCATCCTGTCCGCCTTGAACATCCCGGAAGTGGCCGAGCCGTTCATCCGCCGCCGCGCCGTGCGCCACTTGGAGAAGCGGCGCGTCGTCATCTTCGCGGGCGGCACGGGCAACCCTTATTTCACGACTGACTCGGCCGCCGCCCTGCGCGCGTTAGAGATTAAGGCCGAAGTGATCTTGAAGGCGACGAAGGTCGAAGGCATCTACAACGCCGACCCGATGAAGGACGCGACGGCCACGCGCTACGACTGCATCACGTATCAGGAAGTGTTGGAGCAACGCTTGCAAGTGATGGACGCTTCGGCCATCTCGCTGTGCATGGACAACCGCCTGCCCATCGTCGTCTTCAACATGCGCAACTCCGGCAACATCATGCGTGTCGTCATGGGCGAGGTCGGCGTCGGTACGACCGTCTGCATGGAGAGACAAGAAAAGCAGTGACAAGTGACGGGTGACAGGTGACAAGATTAAAGCCTTGTCTTTCCTGTCACCCGTCACTTGTTGCCTGTCACGGAGAAAACAGATGAGCGAGAAAGATGTGATTAAAGAGACGCGGCCGCGCATGGAGGCGTCTATAGAGGATTTGCGGCGGAGGCTGTCGAGCGTCCGCACGGGGCGCGCGGTGGTGACGCTGCTCGATCCGGTCGTGGTTGATTATTACGGCACGCCGACGCCGCTCAATCAGATGGCCTCGATCAGCGTGCCCGACGCGCAGATGCTCGCCGTGCAGCCGTGGGACGTGTCGCAACTCAACGCTATCGAGAAGGCGATCCGCACGGCCGACCTCGGCCTGAACCCGTCGAACGACGGCAAGATGGTGCGCGTGCCGATCCCGGCGTTGACGGAAGAGCGGCGCAAGCAGTTGGCGAAGCAGGTGCACGAGTTCGCGGAGGAGCACCGCACGGCCATCCGCAACATCCGGCGCGACGCCAACGAGCGGCTCAAGAAGATGCTCAAGGACAAGACGATCTCCGAAGACAACGAGCGCGACGGGCTGGAAGAAGTTCAGAAGCTGACCAACTCGTACATCGGCAAAGTAGACGAACTGGCGAAGACCAAGGAGCAGGAAATCCTGAGCGTCTAGGAAGCGAAAAGCAGGTTAAAGGGAAAGGGGTAAGGGGGAAAGGAGAAAGCATGTTGCTTCCCTTTCCCCCTTACCCTTTACCCTTTAACCTGTTCCCCGCCCGCTTACTGTTCGGGAATCTTGAAGGCGTCGGCGGGCAAGTCCTGATTGAGTTTCACTTCTTTGACTTTGAACTCGGCGATGAAGTCGCCCTGCGGCGCGGTCAGCTTTTGCGCGAAGCTCGTGGGGACGAGCACGCCGTCGAGTTCGCGGAAGCCCTTGTACTCGAAACTGTAGGTCATGCGGTTGTAGGGAATCTCGAAGCGGCGGACGCGCCCGGTCGCCATCTCGACGTAGTAGTCGGTGCTGTTGCCTTCGGCGTCCGTGATGCGAAAGCCGCGCTCTTTCTTCTTGTCGGGCAGCGCGGTGATGACGTAACCCGCCTGGTCGAACTTGGCGAGCACGGGGATGCCGAACTTGGTGAGCGGCGGGAGGTTCATGCCGCGCATCGAGGTATAGCTGCGTTCGCCGTCGAAGATGAGTTGGAAACTGAAGAGGGCGGACTGCACGTCCTGCCTCAGCTTATCGCCCGCGACGATCATGCCGAACCTGCCCGTGAGCGACTGCGTGGAACTCGGCGCGTAGAGATCAACCGAGCCGGTGAGCAGCATGTTCTTGAGGTGGCGAAACTTCTCGCCGCCTTGCGCCGTGAACGCCGCGTGCGCCAGTTCGAGGGGCGTCATCGCCGCGGTGATGATGGAAGTTTTGACCGCGGGCTGCGCGGCAGTTGCGGGCGCGGCAGTCGTCGCGGCCGCGCTGGTTTTGTCCGACGGCTTCTCCTGTGCAAGCGCGCCGACGCTCGCAGCGGTCGAGAGACAGAGGGCGAGGGCGATGCGGCGCGTGGCGGCAAGGGTGAAGGGGGATGTGAACTTCATGTTGTTACCTCTTTGCTATGGGGCAGGCTGGCGATTCCGTTGAATTGATGGCGACTGCCGTTTGAAAGGAAGCGATCTTCTCCGGCACAGGGAAGATTAACCGATTACCGCTCGTTATAAAAATCTCACGCCGGGAGCAGGAAGGAGACTCGAAGAGTTTCCCGCTTGCCCCCGGCGTGAGATTTTACGTGCCGACCCTGTGGAAAGTTCAGTCTAGAAGCTGAACCGGAGTTGGGCTTCGACGCGCCGGTTGCCCGCCGCGTTCCCGCCGCCGAAGCCGAAGCCGCCCGACTGCGTGGCCTGCCCGAAACGATCCGAACTGAGGTTGCCGATGAACGGCCCCGGATTCGTGCGGTTGAAGATGTTGCTGATGTTGATGCCGAGCGTCAGGTTGTAGCGTTTCTGCTCAGCCCTCGCGCCGCCACCGCCGCCCGCGCCGAAGATGCCGCCCTGACCGAACGCGCCGCCGCCTCCCCCGCCACCGCCGCGCGGGCCGCCACCACCACCGCCGGCACGACCGCCACGACCGCCGCCGCCAGCACCGCGACCGCCGGCTGCGCCGCCCGCAGTAGTCTGGTCGCCGCCCGCCGCGGGCGTCTGGCCGTTAGCGGCAGTGTTACGCGCCGCCGCGCCGGGGACATCGCCGAACGCGAACGACTTGTTGATTCTCAGGTTGACCGTGATTTGACCCGGACTCTGCCCGTAGTTGCGCGGGATGATCTGCGCGCCGGGAGCAGGGTTGAGGTCGAAGTTGCCGAAGGGCGTCACTTTCAAATTCGCCTGCGTTGTCGCGGCGGTCGCGAACGCGGGGCGGTCGTTGCTCTGCGTATCGCCGTTGTTGTCGAAGCCCGTCGTGATGTTGAA
This sequence comes from Pyrinomonadaceae bacterium, assembly GCA_030841105.1. Classification (GTDB taxonomy): domain Bacteria; phylum Acidobacteriota; class Blastocatellia; order Pyrinomonadales; family Pyrinomonadaceae; genus JAIVJZ01. The sequence continues at coordinate 117,113 of JAVEDE010000076.1, read as the reverse complement.
GGGCGCGCCCGTCGAGGCGAAGATGAGCGGGTTGAAACGAATGCCCCACGGCGCGGAGATCGAGCCGCCGAGGAAGAAGCGGTGACGCACGTCGAGAGACGAACGCCCGTACTCCGAACTCAGATCGTAGTTGTCGGCCGGGAACGAACCCGCGCCGTCCGAGTCGCTGCGCGCGCGGCCGAGCGTGTAGTTGGCGAAGATCGAGAAGTTCGGATTGAAGCGCGTGTTGGCGTTGACGAGCAACTGGTTCTGGTTGAGGATGCCGCTCGACTCGTACTGGAAGACGTTGCCGCGCGCGAAGCCGAGCGGGCGCACGCCGTTCAGCGGTGCGTTGATGTTGCGTATGCGCAGCAGGTGGAGCGTGCGCGTGTTGACGAAGCTGGCCGTCACAGTGATGCGGCCGGGCAGCAGACGCTCAACGCTGGCCGTTGACTGAATCGTGTAGGGCGATTGCAGGTCGGGCGCGATAACGCGCGTCGTGGTCGGGACGGCGAACTGGGTCAACTGCTCGATCGTCGGCACGTTCGGGAAATTGTTCAGGATGTTGCGCGCCTGAATCGCGCGCGCCGAAGTGTCGCCGGGCGCGGGCGCGAGGATGAAGAACTGCTGCTGGTTCTGGCCGTTGAAGCGGTTGGCTTGCAGCGTGAAGTTTTCGCCGAAGCGCGTGTAGAAGACGCCGAAGCCGCCGCGGATGACCGTCTTCGGCTGGCGCGCGCCCGCGCCGGGCGAATAGGCGAAGGAGAGACGCGGCGCGAAGTTGAGATTGCTGCTGATGTTCGTCTGCGTCTCGTAGCGCAGTCCGGCCGAGAGCGTGAAGTTCTTGCGTACGCGCCAGTCGTCTTGAATGAACGCGCCGAAGTCTAACTGGCTGACGCTCGCCTCCGGGTTGCCGCCGGAGATGCTGAACTGCGTGGGGAGCGCGCCGCGCGCGAGCAGTTCGGCGGGCGTCAGGCATTGCGCCGGAGATTGTTGGCACTGATCTTGAAAGACCTGCGTGCGGCGGAAGCTTTCGATGCTGTTGACGTTGAGCAGCAGCGGCTCAGGCATGCCCGTCGTCGGGCTGGTCTGAAAGACGATCTGGTTATTCGAGTCGAGTTGCGGCGCGAGGCCGCCGGAGAAGATGAACTGACCGTTGAAGCCCGACTGCGACACGTCGGAAATGTTGATGCCGCGCACGCGGCCGCCCGCCTTCAGGGAATGCAGGCCGAGCGTGAACGAGGTGTAGTTCGACAACTCGTAACGCGTGTTGGTGGCCGAGGCGGGGGCGGCCTGTGCGCCGCCGCCAGTGAAGGCCTCGCGCACGAAGATGACGGGCGCGGAGATGTCGCCGCCCGATTCGCTGCGGTTGCGCTCGAACTGGAAGCGCGTCTCGTTGATCACGGTCGGGGTGAGAATAGTCGTCTCGGTGAACTGAAAATTGTGCTCGGTGTTCTGGCGGCTGAAGGTGCGATCCACGCCGAAGAACGGATCAACGTCGAGCGAAAACTCGCTGACGCCGAGGTTGTCCGTGTGCGAGCGCGAGAAGCTGTAGCGCGCGACGACGGTGTTCGTCGCGTTGATCTGATAGTCGAGGCGCGGGCTGAACGTCGTGCGGCGCGTCGGCACGACGAGCGTGCGGTTAACGTTGACGAGGTTGAACGAGTCGGGTTCGATGAACTGCGCGTTGATGATCGAGTTGCCGTCCGACTCGCGGCGGTCGAAATCAATAAAGAACGACGACTTGCGTTTCTGAATGGGGCCGCTCAGGTTAAAGCCGTAGCTGCGCAGTTGGAACGGGGCGCGGCGTTCGGCGAACGGGTCGCGCGAGTTGAGGCTCTCGTCGCCGAAGTTGAAGTTGCCCTGCCCGCGCAGTTTGTCTGTGCCGGGGCGCGTCAGGATTTCGACGCGGCCGAAGCCGAGCCGGTCGAACTCCGCGGAGAAAGGATTCTGGTTGATGCGAATTTCGCGGATAGACTCTTTCGGCGGGATGCGCCCGCCCGTGAAGCCGTCAATAAAAATCTGCCCGCCGTTCGGCCCCGCCGAAGGCCCTGCGAGAGCTTGGAGCGCGGCGGCGAGATCATCCGGGTCGTCGGGCAAAGCGTCGAGGTCTGTGCCTTTGATGACGAGCGCGCTCTGGTTGTTCTCGGCCTCGGTGCTGACGGGCGTCTCGGCCGCAACCGTCACGTCCTCGTTTTCGAGCGTCACGCTGAGTTTGATGTCGAGCGACTCGCGGCGACCGGCGGCGACCACCACGGCCGCGTTTTCGTAGACGCCGAAGCCGGTCGTCGTCGCGCGCAGGGTGTACGTGCCGGGCGCGAGGTTAGTGAAGGTGTAGACGCCGTCGTCGTTTGTCGTCGCCGTCTTCTCCGCGCCCGCCGCGTCAACCAGCGTGACGGTCGCGCCGACGACGATGCCGCCGAACTCGTCCGTGATCGTCCCGCGCAAACCGCCCGTGCCCTGCGCCGCCGTGAGCACGGCCGCGAGCGCGAACGCCAGCAGCAAATTCAGCCCGCGTATGATGTAACTCGATGATAAATTCATGATTCCTGGTTGGGGAGATTTCCTCACTTAAAATTTTACTGATTTTTAGACCGACAAATAGAAGACGGGTGAAATGCGACTCAGGTTACACCTCACCCGTCTTTATTTTTAACTATTTACGGGAGGCCGATGCCGAGATCAATGCCGCCCGGCAAGCCCAAATCCTGACCGCCGCCGACGTTTGGCCGCGCCGCGCCCGCGGGCATCGCGTTGATGATCGCGTCAACCCCGGCGACGAGCGCGATGGCCGTCAAACGCGTCGGGTCTGCGCCCGACGTGCTGGAGACGATGATCATGTCGCCCGCCTTCAACTCGGCCAAAGTCGTCTGCGGCATGCGCTCAAGCATCTCCTGCGGGTCGAAGCCGCCCATGCGCCGCCCGCCGCCACCGCCGGGTCTGCCTTCACCGCGTGCGCCGCCTTCCGCGCCCGGCGCGCCGCCGCCCGCAGTTTGCGGGGGACGCGCGCCTTCACCCGGAGCACCACCCGCGCCTGCGGGTCTGCCGCCGCCCGGACGACCACCGCCCGCCGCGCCGCCACCGGCCGCGCGCTGCGCCAAGAACTGCGCCATCACCGGCGGCAGGCGGCGCAGGTTAGAGGCGCTGTTGACGAGGACGGTGAGCATCTTGTTGTCCTGCGTCTTGATCTTGATCTCACCCGTCGCCGCGTCCACGGCCGTCACCGTGCCGACGAGTTGACGGAACGAGCCGGAGACGATCTCTTCGGGCGTGAAGCGCGCGCCGTCCGCGCTGCGTTCGCCGAGCGCGCGCAGGCGATCCCCTGTCTTCACCTCCGCGAAACTGCTCGCCTTCGCATCGGCAAACTTCACCGAGTCGGGCGCGTAACGTCGGAACAAGACCTTCTCGCCCGCCGCGTCAACAACTAGCGGCTTGACGCCTTCGGGCGTGGACACGTTCACAGTGATCTCTTTCGCCGCGGGGTTGACGGCCGTCACCGTGCCGAGGATGCCGCGCCGCTGCCACTCCGCGCGGTCGCGCTCTTGCTTCTGCGCGATGTCCTCTTTCGTCGCCACGATCACGACGCGCGCCGGGACGGTTTTCTGATCGTCGGAGACTTTACCGAGCACCACCAGACGATTGCCGACGGCGACGCCTGCGAGCGTGATCTTGGTCATGTCGGCGGGCGTGATCGCGCCCTTCGCGGCGCGCGCCAGCGCGTCGGAGTTGACGCGGTAATAGACGGTCGCCGCGCTCAAGACGACGTTGACGGGCGCGCTCGCGCCGTCAACCTTGAGCGTGATGGTGTTCGCGTTGGTATCAATGGCCGTCGCGTCGCCGAGGACGCGGTTGGGGGAAATGGCTGGGTTCGACTGGCCTGCGGCGGCGGCGGAAGTCGCCGGTTGCGTCGCGGTAGTTTGTCCGAACGCGCCGCCCGCGAGCGTCGCAGAGGCGAGCGCGGCGAAGGCGTAGTTCACAAAGTGCTTTTTCATCTTGATGCTCTCTTCGGTCGTGGATCAACGGTCAGTTGAAGCGTCTAAAGTTTAACGTCGGGGCGGCCGATTTATTACCGCCGGTAGATTATCCGGTCGAACTCTAGCGAACCCGCCGTTCGCGTATTTCCGGCGGCGAATGTTGTGGGGAAAGGTTGAAGCGCGCTTTCGCGGCAACAGGTTAGACGCGCGGCGGCCTCGTTTAGTCGCCTCTTCCGGCGAACAATTTCAGGGGAATGAAGTGGAAGATTAGTGCGTTAGGCGGGCGAGATCAAGCGCGCGCGGGCGTTTTCCAGCCGATGCGGTAGCGCACCGTCAACGCCAGCCCCAGACTCGTGACGACGAGCGCGGCGACGGCGAACGCCCACACGTAGGGCAAAGACAGGACAATCGCCCAGAAGGCCGCGCCGAACAACAGCGCGATTGACTCGGAACGCTGTTCTTCGCGCAGCAGGCGACGCTGCAACCAGCGACCCGTCGCCGCGTGAATCGCCACGCGCCCGAAGAGATAGGCCACGAGCAAGAGCAGGATCGAGAGCGCGCCGACGAAGAGGCCGAGCACGGGCGGCAGGACATGCAGCGCGAGCGGTACGCCGAAGGCGAGCACGAAGGCTGCGAGCAGCCCGATGGCCGCGACGCGCAGGCTCGTCAACTGCAAGCGCGTCGCCGCGCGGCTGATCGCGCCGGGCGACGCGGCGGTCAAACCGAGTGAGATGATGAACCAGAAGAGGATCGAGAGGACGCGCAGGCCGAACGAGGGAGCTGTCCATTTCGGTTCGAGCAAAGACGCGGGGTTGCGCCCCAACTCGCGCAACTCCTCTTCGTAGCCCGCGAACATGATCGTCTTGCTTGCGGGGTCGCGCCCCGGCGCGGTCTTGCCGTGATGATACGCGCCGCCAATGACGAGCACGTCGCCGCCGATGTAGGAATGTTCGCTCTGCGTGATCGTGCCGCCGATGACGCCCACGTCGCCCTCGACGCGCCCCTGCCCTTCGACGAACACGTCGCCGCCGAAGGCCATCACGCCGTGCTTGACCTTCCCGCGCACGATGATGTGTCGCCCCATCCCGAACACGTCCTGCGTGTCCTCGCCCTCGACGATCCACGTCGTCGGGTCGTTCTCGGCCACGCGCACGGAGGGCGTGCGCGCCGAGACCGCGACGACGCCCGCGCCGAGCAGCGCGCACAGCAACGCGACCGCGCGCGCGAGGGCGCGCATGTCGCTGAACGTCAGGGTCGGCTGAAGGCTAAGTGAAGTCACTTTTGTTATCACGCCCGCCGCGACGAATCGAACCGGGTCAGAGGTGTTACGTAAAAAACGGGCGGAGAGTTTTCGCGCGTTTCGGCTCGCGCGCTTCTTCGGTTAGTCGGGGAGGCGCGGCGTGCGGTGATAGTGGCCGATCAGCCCGCAGAGCAGGGCGACGGCCACGGCGAGGATGGCGTATGTGCCGATTGTTCCCGCGCGCGGCTCCTCTAACATCTGCCCGCCGAGCACGCGCAGCGTGAGGGCAACGCCTGCGGCGGCTTCCGAGATGGCGTTCGCCGCCATGTCGAGCATCGTCACGGCCACGCCCGCCACGGCGCTCAAGGGCGCAAACAGTTCGTCCCAAGCCTGCCAGCCGAGCAGCGCAAACGAGAGCGCGGCCAGACTGAAGCAGACGACGGCGGCGCGCTTCCGCTCCGAACGATGACGGACGCTGCTCATGTCCGACTGGGCGCGCGCCTTGACGACCTCGGTGAAATTAGTCGGGAGTTGGAGTTGCTTGCGGGCGTCGCCGAAGGCCGCGTCGAGGACGCAGAGCAGACGCCGCTGCTCGCTGAGTGCGGTCGCGCACGCGGCGCAAGTTTTCGTGTGCTGCTCGAAGCGCGCGGCGGCCGCGACGTCGAGTTCGCCGTCGAGGTACGCGGCCACGTCCAGACACGGGCTGGTCGCGCTGGCTGCGTCGGCGGCGATTACTGCTGTCGGCGTTCGTTCGCTCACGATTCGTCGTCCACTTCCCTGTCGTTAAATACCGGTGATGCCGCGCTCGACGAGCGGCGTGCGCATCGCCTCGCGCGCGCGGAAGATGCGGTTCTTGACCGTGCCGAGCGGGAGGCCGGTCACTTCCGCGATCTCGTCGTAGCTGAGATCGTGCGCGTGGCGCAAGACGATCAACTCGCGGTAGCTTGCGGGGAGCGCACCGATCACGTCTTCGATCTCGGCGCGACGCTCGGCACGCACGCTCTCCTCTTCGGGCGTCGGCGCGCCGCTGGCGAAAGGCTTCTCGTAGGTGTCGCCTTCGGGCGTCGAGACTTCGAGTTCCTGCTCGCGCGTCGAGTGGCGGCGCAGGTGGTCAATCGCCGTGTTGTGCGCGATGCGGTAAATCCACGTCGAGAATTTGTATTCGGGGCGATAGCGCGCAAGCGATCCGTAGACCTTGATGAACACTTCCTGCGTCAGGTCGAGCGCGCTCTCGTAGTTGCCCGTCATGCGGTAGACGTAGGAGACGAGCGGCCGCTGGTAGCGACGCACGAGTTCCTCGAAGCTGTCGTCGCGGCCGCTGATGGCACGCGTGACCAACTCGCAATCGGCCACTGCGGCGAACTTCTGAATTGTGGGGGAAGCTACGCTCATAACTCTGTTAAAGCGTCTTTACGTTTGCGCCGGAGCGAAAGTTTCACCACGGTGGCGGCTGCGCGCCACGGCGCGCTCAAGCCCACGCGAGGGCGGCGAGACCGGCGGGGGCGGCGATGGCGTCGAAGTCGAGTTCGTCGGACGGGAGCGCGAGACGCACGTCGGCGGCGGTGACGAGGCGCGGGCGCGTGTTGAGCGTCTCTTCGATGATCGCGCTCGCCTCGGCGTGCTCGATGCCGTCGCCCGCGATCATCATCCGCCCGATGGTGTCCGCGGCGGCGGGCGCGGCGTCCGGGTCGAGCGCGGGCGTCTGCACGCGGTCGCGGTAGAAGAGTAGGAAGCGATAGAGTTCGTCAACGCGGTCTTCGGCTTCGCAGACGATGCTGCGGACGAGCAGCGGTTGCGCGTCGCGCAGGAGCACGGCCGTGAAGCCTTCGTGGTGCGTGCTGACGAGAAGCGAGTCGGACGTAGCACCGGCGGCGACGCGCTCGCGCATCAGCCACCACGCCTCGCCCATGTGGCGCGGCAGGATGAGACCCGCCTGCCAGCCGAGCGCGGCGAGCGTCGCCTCGTACTCGGCGAGGACGGAGAGGCGCACGGCCGTCGCAAGGTAACGCGGGCGACCCTGCGCGTCGGGGCGCAGCCGCTCGCGCGCCACGCGCAACTCCTCGACCGGCGTGCCGAAGCCGCGCTCGGTCTTCCAACGCAACATCTCTTCGGTCTCGGCGCGCGTGGCCGAGCCGCCCTCCAACGTCAGGATCGTCGTGCGCGTCGCCGCTTCGGGCAAGGCCACAGACCAACGCTTGCGCTTCTGCACACCTGCGCTCGCCGCGAGTCCTTGCAGCACGGCGGCCAACTCGCCCACGTCGGCCACGTTCGACTCGTCGAAGTTCGGGCGCACCAGCCCCTCGGCCAGCGGCACGTAGCCCGCGCGCCGCACAAGGAGCGTCCGGTCGCGCCTGCGATCCAGAGAGACCACCGCCACGCCCTCGCCCGTCAAACCCAACGCGGCCGAAGGCAGTCGCGGTTTAATCAACTTGGAAAAAGAGGTCATAAGAAAAGTGACGAGTGACGAGTGACAAGTGACGAGTTAAAGACAGGTTCTTAGTTCTAACTTGTCACTCGTCACTCGTCACTTGTCACTGTGGTAACTACCATTCGCTATATGGTGTGCCTTCGCTTGAGAGGTCGCCGGAGGCGCTGCGCACGTCCACGACGCCCTGCCCTCCCTCGGCCGAGTTGGCGTCTTGACCCATGACGACGTTCCAGTCCTTCTGCCCCGTGATCGGATCAACCGGCACTTCGCGCAGGTAGCCGGAACTGGAAAGGTCTTCGAGCGACTGCGGGAGTTGTCCCTTGTCGGCGGCGTACTGGTCGAGCAGCTTACGCATCTGCGCGAGGTCGTCGCGCAAGACCGACTCGCGCGCCTGCAAGACCGTTTTTTGATACTGCGGCAGCACGATGATGGCGAGAATGATGATGATCGAAATGACGATCATCAATTCGAGCAGGGTGAAGCCGGACTGACGCGACGGTGACATGCGACGCAGAAAGCGCGCGGAGAGCGCGTCGCCGACGCGGCGACTTGAAGTAGCCGCGAGCAAATTGTCGCAGGCGAGAGTCTGCACGCGCTCGCCTTCTCCGGCCGCGCGTCGTGCGTCGTGCGTCGCCCGCCGCATGTTGCTTTCCGCTGTGTCCATTTTACCAGTCACTATATTTCTGCCCGTTGAGCGCGGTGTCGTTTGATTTCGAGTAAACGTCGAAGACGTTTTCGCCGCCCCACGAGCCGGAGTCCGGCGAGTCGTAGCAGGAGCGCATCCCCCACTCGGCCTTGCCCGTCATCGGATCAATGGGAATCTTGCGCAGGTAAACCTTCTTCTGGAAGGCGAGCGGCGACTGTTGATCCAGCAAGTTCTTGTTGATGTCTCCGCCTATCGGCTGCACGCGCGGCGCGACGCTCACGCCTTCGACGAGCGTCTCCAACTTCGGCGGGAAGCGGTCGGGATTTTCCACTGCGAACAGGGTCTTGTCGGCGATGGCTACTTTGGTGCGCGGGTCGGGCGAGACCATTGCGCCGCCTGCCACACCGCCGACGCCCCCAACTCCACCGACGCCACCGACACCGCCGCCCCCGACACCACCAGCCCCGCCTCCCGGCGGCGCTTGATCCAGATATGGACTGTTGAGTGCGTCGCGGTGAAACTCCTTGATGGCCTCGCGCATCTCGCGCAAAGATTCGCGGAGTTGCTGTTCGCGCTGCCGCTTAACGGCCGTCTTGACCATCGGGATCACGCCCATCGAGAGCACCGCGAGCACCGTCATGGTGATGACGAGTTCGATGAGCGTCCAGCCGCCCTGCGAGCGGCGCGGGGCGAGGGCGAACGGGTGCGTAGGCCAAACGCCGAGCCGTCTGCTTCTACCTTTCACCTTACCCCGGACACCCTTCCACATAAACTGACCTACTCCTTCGCACGCGCGCTCGCAGCCGCGTTATTGCTTCACGACGACGAGGCGCGTGTGCGCCAGTTGCGTCGCCACGTTCTGCCCGGCGACGGACATGAGGTGAACGCCCGCCTGATCGAGCGTCACGTCGCTCTCGCCCGCGGCGAGCGCTTCGATCTCGATGAACAGAAGCACGCCCATGCCGTTGATCGGCGTGTGCGCGGCGGGCGCGATGAGCGCGAGCAGCGAGCCGCGCGGGTCAATCGAAGGCGTGACGGTCGGCAGCAACTCTTTCGCCTCGCCGAAGAGACTGCCGTGCGTCACGTTGCGGACGGCGACGACGCGCGGGTCGAACCTGAGCGTCGCGGCGGCGAGCGCAAGCGGCGTCGAGGTCTTGACGAGCAGCATCAGGCGTTGCTTCTCGCCGACGCGCATCTCCTTCTGCCCCGACAGGACGTAGAGCATCGTGCCGCCCTCCGTCATGGCCGCGAGCGGCGCAGTAGCGGCGGGCGCGGCGTTCGTCGGCGCAGTCGGCGCGTTGGTCGTCAAAGAGGCGTCCGTCGTCTGGACAGACGACGGATTGACGTTCGCGGCGAGCACGGGCGACAAGTTCGCGCCGGAATTGGAGACGGGGGCGAACGACGCTGCCGCCGTCGTAGCCGCGCCGTTCGGGACGACGACGGCGGGCGCGGATTGTTTGCTAGCGTCCGGGTTGGCCGTGCCGTTCGTCAACGCGTTTGCGTTGTTGACCCCGGCGGCGTTTTGCGCGTTGCCGTTCGACACGTCGGGCAGCGCGCCCATGAGCACTTTCGGCGCGGGCGCGTAAGCGTGTTGGGTGTCGGCCGCCGATGCCGTCGTCGTCACCGCCGCCGCGCCGCTCGTAGCGGGCGCGAGGGGCGCGGGGGGCATCTGGATCGCGACATCTTTCGGGAGTTGGCGCGCGGCGGCGAGTTGATCTTCGCGGTCGGCCGTGACGAGCATGGCTTCGAGCGACTCGGAGACGGGCGCTTGCAGCGTGCCGCTCGGACGCTGGTCAATGTCGCCGGGGCTGACGGTCGGCGCGCGCAGGACGCGCGGCGTCACCGTGATCACGATGTCGGAGTTGACGTCGTTGCGCGTCGGCGTGCTGAAGAGTCGGCCGAGGATGGGGATCAGGCCGAGCAGCGGCACGCCGCGACGCCCCTCGGAGTGCTTATCCTGCGCGACGCTGGCGATCATCATCGTGCGGTTGTTCGGGATGCGCGCCATGCCGGAGACGTTGCGCTGGCTAAAGGTCGGCGTCAGGTTCGACGCGCCGCCGATCACGTCGTTCGACTCGATCTCCATCTTCACCTGCACGTCGAGGTTCGGGAAGACCTGCGGCGTGAACTTCAAGATCAAACCCGTGTCCTGATACTGGATGACCGGGTAGCCCGTGCCGCCGAAGAGGCCGGAGTTGACGCCCGCCTGCTGCCCCGCCTGATTCGTCGCGCCGAGGTTCGAGCCGAAGGGCGAGACCTGCGCCGTCTGCACCGGCACTTTCTGACCGATGCGCGTGGTTGACTGTTCGCTGTCGAAGGCGTGTACCTGCGTCGAGGCGAGCAAGCGCGTGTTGTCCTTCGCCTGAAATGCGGTGATGGTCGAGGCGGGAAACAGGAACGCGCCGCCGAGGACGGTCGCCGCCGTGTTGACGACAGTGCCGCCCTTGCTGGGGTCTTTGCCCGTGGTCGTGCCCGTGCCCGTCGTGGTTGTCGTCGTTCCGAAACGCTCCTTGCCCGCGCCGAACAGGACGGAGGTCGGCAGCAGCCCGCCGAGGTTGCCGAGCGTGGTGTCCGTGCCGAGTTGGTTGCCGAGTTGCAGCAGGTTCGAGCGCGAGACCTCGTAGATGTTCACGTCCATCACGACCTCGGCGCGATCCTTGTCAATGGCTTGCAGCAGTTCGGCGATGAGACGGATGTTCTCCGGCGTGTCGCGCACGGTGATCGAGTTGGTGGCCTTGTTCGGCGTCACCTGCGGCTGGCGGCCGGCCGTCGGCGGCAGGGACGACTGGATGAGCGAGCGCGCGTCGTTCGGATCAATGTTCGACAGGTAGAAGGTGCGCAGGACGAGTTGCTGGTACTGCCCGCGCTTCGACTGATCGGCGACGATGATCGTGCGGCGGTCGAGCTTCTGGAAGAAGAGGTTCTGCGCGAGGAAGATGTGGTCGAGCGCGCGCGCCGTCGTCACGTCCTTGAGGTTGACGTTGACGGTGCGCCCTTTCGGAAAGTCGCGGTCGAACAGAACGTTGAGACTGAGTTCGTCGCCGAGTTTGCGGATGAAGCCTTCGAGGTCGCCGTTGTAGTTGATGACGCGGAGTTGCTCGCTGCGCGTCTGCGGCAAGGCGAGGCCGGGGTCTTGCGAAGGGCGTTGCTGCATCGCCGCGCCGCTGCTGCTGTTGTTCGCCGCCGCTGCCGTGCCGTTGAAGGACGTGGGAACGATGGCCGAGCCGGTCGAGGGCGTGCCGTTCAGGCGGTTCGCGCCGTTGCCGTTGGTGTTGGCCGGGTCGCGCCCTTCCTTCTCGCGCTGGAGGCGCAGCATGCGCTCCATCTCGGAGACGGCCAGTTCGTTGATCGGATCGTAGCCGACGGCCTGCCGGTAGGCGTTGTACGCGCCGGTGAAGTCGCCCTGTTCGGCGAGCGTGCGTCCCTGCTCCATGAACCGCTGCGAGGCGTTGAAGATGGCGCGGCGGTAGTGGAGTTGGTACTCGATGTCGGACGGGTTGGCGGCGACGGCGAGCGCGAACTCCTGCGCCGCGCGCTCCCACTGCATCGCCTTCTCCTGTTCGATCCCGCGCCGGTAATTCTTCTCGCCCTTCTTCGCCAGCACCGCCACGGGGGCGGCCAGCAGGCACAACATCAGGACGAGCGAAGCGTAGGCACGCACACTAACTGTTAATTTCATTTCGATCCTCAAAAAATATCGGCGTTCGGTTAAAGAATTTTCCCGCGGCAGTCCAGCATAACCGGGCGGGGCTGACCTGCCTGAAGCGTTTACACGTCGGGCGCGAAAGACTGTTCCAAAAAAAGCCGGTGAGCAGTTAAGTGGTGAGCAGCAAGCAATGCGCAGTGAGCAGTTTTAACTGCATTCCTACTGTTCACTGCTGACGGCTGACTACTTAATGTACCCCGTTGCCGTTTAACTTGACCTCTTCGACGAATGTGGCGCGGTTGATCTCGTGCAGCGTCGAGACGCCGGACAAAACTTTCTTGAGCGCGGACTCGCGCAAGGAGGCCAAGCCCTCCTGCTCGGCCGCGCGGCGCACTTCCGAACCGGGGCGTCGTTCGATGATCATCTCGCGAACATTATCCGAAAGGTTGAGCAGTTCGTGGATGGCGGTGCGCCCGCGATAGCCCGTGTGGTTGCAGGCGTCGCAGCCGACGCTCATGTAGAACTGGCGGCCGCGGTATTCTTCCGGCTTCAAACCGGACTCGACCAACTCGTCGTCCGACGCATGATAAGGCCGCTTGCACACTTCGCAGAGCATGCGGATCAGGCGTTGCGCCAGCACGCAGTTGAGAGACGAGACGAAATTATACGGCTCGACGCCCATGTTCAGGAAGCGGCCGATCACGTCAATCACGTTGTTGGCGTGGACGGTGGTGAAGACGAGGTGTCCGGTCAGCGCGGACTGGATGGCGATCTGCGCCGTCTCGTTGTCGCGGATTTCGCCGACCATGATCTTGTCCGGGTCGTGGCGCAGAATAGAGCGCAAGCCGCGCGCGAACGTCAACCCCTTCTTCTCGTTGACGGGAATCTGCGTGATGCCGTGCAACTGGTACTCAACCGGGTCTTCAATCGTGATGATCTTGTCTTCTTCGTTCCTGATCTCGTTGAGAGCCGCGTACAGAGTCGTCGTCTTGCCCGAACCCGTGGGGCCGGTGACGAGCACCATGCCGTAAGGCTCTGCGATGTAGCGACGGAAGTTGCGCAGGTCGTTGGCGTCGAAGCCGACCACGTCGAGGCGCAGGTCTTTGAACTCCTCGTTGATCTGCTCCTTGTCGAGAATACGGATCACGGCGTCTTCGCCGTGGACGGTCGGCATGATCGAGACGCGGAAGTCAACGGTGCGCCCCTTGTAGCGGACGCGGAAGCGGCCGTCCTGCGGCACGCGTCGCTCGGCGATGTCGAGTTCCGACATGACCTTGATGCGCGAGATGAGCGTCTGGTGATAGGCCAGATCAATCGGGTCAACTTTCGCGTAGAGCGCGCCGTCAATGCGGTACTTGACCTGCACCTCGGTGTCGCGCGTCTCGATGTGGATGTCGGAGGCGCGCGACTCCATCGCGTTGAAGACGATGGTGTCAACGAGCTTGATGATCGGCGACATGTCGCTGTCGGTCGCCAAGCGGTCGAGGTCTAAAACTTCGTCGCCGTGTTCGGTTTCTTTGACGAGCGAGATGCGGAAGTTGGAAGTCGCTTCTTGGAGGACGCGTTGCGTGGCGTCGCCCTTTTTGAGCACCACGTCAATCGCCCCGGCCGTGGCGACATGCGGCACGATGCGCGCGCGCAGCGCGTGTGCGAGTTCGTCGAGGCGTTCGAGGTCTGACGGGTCGGCCATCGCCACATGAAAGCGACGCCCCTCGCGCCTGAGCGGGACGAATTGGTGGCGCAGCATCAGGTCAACGGGAATCTCGCCGAGCAGCGCGTAGTCAATGGGCGAATCGCCTTCGGGCGGAAGCAGATCAATGTAAGGCAGTCGGTAGCGGCGCGCGAGTTCCTGCGCGGCGCGCACTTCGGGCGGGAGCGAGGCCGCCGCGATGGCGGCGTTAACCTGTTCGCCGCGCGCGTTGTGGGCGGGCGCACCGTTCGCGCCGTCGGGGCGGACGAGCGTGGTCTCGCCCTGTTCGCGCGCGAGCGTATCGTCGAGAGTAGAGTTCATGACGCTTGAAAGTTCTTCCGCTGCCAAACTTTAGTCTTCCTATTTCTGATGCGGGAAAGGGGCTGGGGGATTGCCGCCGTCACCGCCCGGCGTGCGCTCCTGAGACGTTTGAGATGGATTGGATGATCGGGAGGTAAATCGCCAGCAAAATCGTGATGACGACCCCGCCCATCACGAGCAGAATCGCAGGTTCGAGCACGGTCGTCAACTGCTCAAGCCTGACCTCCGACTCGGCGTCGTAGAAGGTCGCCACCTCGTCCAACATCTCGCGCAAACTGCCCGAACGCTCGCCCACGCCGATCATGTCCATGCCTAATTCCGGTATCCAATTCGCGTTCTCTAGGCTCTCCGTGAACGAACGCCCCTCGCGGATCATCGGCAGGATGCGCGTCGAGCGCGCGCGCAGTTCCTTGTTCGTGATGGCCTCGGACGCGATCTCCCAAGAGTCAACGAGCGTGATGCCGCCCGCGAGCAAAGTCGAGAGCGAGCGCGTCACCTGCGCGACCGAGAGTTGGATGACGAGTTGACCGGCGATGGGGATTTTCAGCACCGCGCGGTCAATTGACATCCGCCCCGCGGGCGTCTTCGACCAGAACCAGAACGCGACCACGCTGATGATGACAAGCGGGCCGAACCACCAGATGTTCGCCGCCATCCAGTTCGAGATGCTCACGACGACGAGCGTGATCGCGGGCAGGTTGCGCCCGAAGCCCTCGAAGAGTCGCGCCATGCGCGGCACGACGTAGGTGGTCAGGAACGTGACCATGCCGAACGAGGCGATGAGCAGGAAGAGCGGGTAGGCGAGCGCGCCGCGAATCTTGCGCCGGATTTCGACGCCGCGCCGCATGTAAGCGTTGTAGCGGTTCAGCACCTCGTCGAGCGCGCCGGAGCGTTCGCCCGCGAGAATTGACGCGGTGTAAATTCTGGGGAAGACCGACCCTTGCTCGGCGAAGGCCGACGAGAGCGCCATCCCGCCGCGAATCTTCTCTTCCACGTCGCCGAGCATCTGCCGCAGGCGCGAACTCGACGCGCGCCGCCTGAGCATCGCGATGGATTGCAGAATCGGGATGCCCGCGCGCAGCAGCGCGGAGAGTTGCTGGTTGAAGAGTAGGAAGTCGCCCGCCTTGATGCGCGGTGTCATGCCGCCCTTGCCGCCGCGCGTCAGGGCGGCGATGCCGCGCGCGCGCGGCGGCGTCACAGAAAAGACGCGGAAGCCTTCGCTCTCCAGACGCACGCGCGCCTCGGCCACGCCCACGGCTTCAATCGTGCGCGTCACTACCTCGCCCGCGGGCGTTCCTAAACGACAAATAAATTCGGCCATCGGTTTTTGATTGGTGCGATGATTCCACGGCTGGCGAAATCAACGGCTAAACGGGGTCGTGAGTATAACACGCGCCCCGCCCCAAGCTCACGCACCCCGGCGGGCGCGACTTTGTCGGGCGACCCCTTACACGCTCGCCCGCCGACAAAGTTGCAGGATCATACTGACGACGGGCGTTTTTATTCCGCGCGAGTCGGCGCTCAATTCAGAAATCAGACTTTCGACACGGATGGTTCTTGCGCGCGCGCCGCGTCGTGACCTACAATGCCGAGCGTCCCCCGCGAAGTCACCCAGCTTCATCGAATCGGCCACGCGCAAAAGTTTTTTTTACGACTTCAGGCATCGCTTTCATGCGATCTCGGAATCGTAGGGTCATACAAGGTTTAGCTACGCAGGAGTTGAATTCCCGTCTCACTCCGCCGACTGGAGGTCTCCATGAGAGTACGGCGCCATCGTCCCGGACTCCGTTCCGCGCTCGTCTCTTCGCGCGCCATCGCCTGCCTGTTGCTGCTCGCCGCGCCCGTCGCGCACTACGCGCAACCGAAGCCTACAACGACTCAATCAGCGGGCGAGCAACCGACGACGAGCGTCATCTCGACGCAACCGACGCCCGGCGTCGCGCAGCCCGTCGCGTCGCCTGTCGGCGCGACCTTCGGCTCAAACGCTCCCGGCGCGGGCGGCGGCGCGGCCGCGACGTTCGGCGACGAGCAATTGATCGTCAACTCCGACCTCATCACCCTCAACGTGACGCTGACGGACATGTACGGCCGCTTCGTCACGGGGCTGACCAAAGAGGCTTTCACCGTCCTCGACGACAAAGAGCAGCAGGACATCACCTTCTTCTCCGACGAAGACGCGCCCGTCTCGCTCGGCGTCATCTTCGACGTATCGGGTTCGATGGGCAAGGAGAAGATCTCGCGCGCCCGCGACGCGCTCAAACACTTCATCGAGACGAGCCACGACGGCGACGAGTATTTCCTGATCGGCTTCAACCACCGCTCGCAGGTCTTGATGGAGAAGACGCGCGACGCCGACGCCCTGCTCTCCAAGCTGACCTTCGTGCAGACCAAAGGGCAGACCGCGCTCTACGACGCCTGTTACCTCGGCATGGAAAAGGTGACGCGCGGCGTCCACCCGAAGCGCGCGCTCCTCGTCATCAGCGACGGTCAGGACAACAGTTCGCGCTACAGTTTCGGCGAACTGCGCCGCGTCTTGAAAGAGACCGACGTGCTGATCTACGCCATCGGCATCACCGACCGCGGCGGCCACGACACCTTCGACGTGGCCGGGCAGTCCATCCTCGACGAGTTGGCCGGCGTCTCCGGCGGGCGCGCCTTCTTCCCCGACACCGCCGCCGAGATGAACGAGATTTTCGAGCGCATCGCCATCGAACTGCGCCACCAGTATTCCATCGGCTACAAGCCGAAGAACTTCGTCAACAACGGCAAGTGGCACAAGCTGAAAGTTAAAGTCGCGCCGCCGCGCGGGCTGCCGCGCCTGTTCGTGCGCACCAAAGACGGCTACTACGCCACCACCCAGCCGCGCTAACTCCGGTCGCGGCGGGTCGCCCTTTTGACTCCACTCTGGCAACGCGCGCGCCGCCGGACACTTCTAAAGCTGTGTGCGGGCGCGCCGTTGTTGTAAGGCGTCCGCTCCGGTTCTTTTTAAGCCCCAGCCGCGCGAAGCCAAATTTTTGGCTGACACACAAGAAGCGCCCGCGAACGCGCCCGCCCCGGCCACTAACAGACGGTGGCGGACGGGAGCTTCGCCGGGCGCTTCGGCTTGTTGTCGCCCGAAACGAAGGGCGGCGGGCGGCTGCTGCCGTCCGACAAGTTTCAGTCGCAGGAGATGACGGGATGACACCACGCACAGTTGATTTGAAAAGTCGCCGCGCCCGCCGCGGCGCGAGTCTGTGGCTCGCGCTCGGTTTCGTCGCCGCGCTCGCCATCCTGAGTTTCGTCCACCCGACGACGCACGCGCAGCGCACCGCGGCGGCGACCGACTCGCGCCCGCGCCGCGTGAGCACCACGCAGCAGCAACAGCCGCGACCGACGCCCGCGCCGACGCCCGCCCCGCAGTTGCAGACGCCCCCTGTGCGCGCGACGCCGACGCCCGCCGCCAGCCCTTCGGCGGGAGAAGACCCCGGACAGGAAGTTGACCCCGACGAGATCGTCAAGGTTGACACGAGCCTTGTGAATTTGAACGTGCGCGTCATTGATCGCGCGAACCGCCCGGTCAACGACGTCAAGCAGGACGAGTTCAAGGTGTTCGAGGACGGCGTGCCGCAGCAGATTTTCTCTTTCACGCGCGCCGAAGTGCCGATCAGCTACGGCCTCGTCGTGGACAACTCCGGCTCAATGAAGACGCAACTCGAAAAGGTGATAGACGCGACGCGCACCATCATTGACCAGAACAAGACCGGCGACGAGACGTTTCTCCAACGCTTCGTCAGCAGCGACGAAATCTCCATCCTGCAAGACTTCACCGCGAACAAAGAAGACCTCTTCGACGCGATGGACAAGATGCACACGGAGGGCGGGCAGACGGCCGTGCTCGACGCCGTGTATCTCGCCGCCGAGCACGTCGGGCAGCACAAGAAGGGCGACCCGCTCAACGACAAGCGACGCCGCGCGCTCATCCTCGTCACCGACGGCGAAGACCGCAGCAGCTACTACAAGCAGGCGCAACTCTTCGACTTCCTGCGCGAGAACGACGTGCAGATTTACGTCATCGGC
This sequence comes from Pyrinomonadaceae bacterium, assembly GCA_030841105.1. Classification (GTDB taxonomy): domain Bacteria; phylum Acidobacteriota; class Blastocatellia; order Pyrinomonadales; family Pyrinomonadaceae; genus JAIVJZ01. Next base: position 99,136 of record JAVEDE010000076.1, on the reverse strand, counting down.
TTCGTCAACGAACTCGAAACCGAGCGCGGCATCATCCGCAAAAGCTCGAAGGACAAGGCCGTCAACCTGCTCAACAAACTCGCCACCGAGACGGGCGGCCGCGCGTTCTATCCCACGTCGCTCGCGGAACTGCCCTCTATCGCCGACGAGATCACGCGCGACCTGCGCACGCAGTACGTCGTCAGCTACAGCCCGACCAACAAGCGGCGCGACGGCACTTTCCGCAAAGTGAACGTCCGCATCGAAGACGCGGGCAAGCGCGACAAGCGCATCGCCATCACCCGCCCCGGCTACACCGCCCCGCGCGGTGGCGGCGACAATGCCGCGCCCGCTGCTGCGCCCGCACGCACGAATTCGACCTCAAGCAAACAACCGTAACAGGGAAACGATAAAGTTAAGAACGCGGAGTGAAAGCAACTCGACTTTCACTCCGCGTTCCGCGTTTCGCGTTCCTGCTTCTTTGTTGGTTCGTCTAATCTACCAAACGCATCTGCGAAATCTGCCACGCGATGAAGGCGATGAAGATGAGCATCGCGCCGACGACGACGAGCACCACCGGCTCGATCTTCCAGATACTATCTCCGCCCGCCTCGGTCAACTCCTTCGGGAGATGCAGATGCTCCGTGTCCACGATGAGCGCGCCGTGCTCTTGAATCAGGCGGCCGCCGTTCTGCGTCGTACCGCCCTTGCCGTGGCCGTTCGCGCCCTGCCGCCGGGCGGCGTGCGCGTCCTGTTCTTCGAGCGGGGCGAGTTGGGCGGCCAGTTGCGCCGTCTCGACTTTCTTGCGTTTGCGGCGGAGCGGGTGTCTGAAAGTCATAGCCATTTCACCTTCTTGAGAAAGACGTAGAGCGCGAGGCCGACGCCGATCATCGAGAGCAAAGAGTAGACGTAGCCGTAGCGCCAATGGAGTTCGGGCATGTAGTTGAAGTTCATCCCGTAGATGCCTGCGACCAGCGTGACCGACATCAGGATCGTCGAGATTGAAGTCAGCCGCTTCATGATCTGGTTCATGCGGTTGCCGGAGACGGAGAGGTATGCGTCCATCGTCGAACTGAGCATGTCGCGCAAGTTGTCAATCGTGTCCGAGACGCGGATGAGGTGGTCGAACACGTCTTGGAAGTAGACGTGCGTCTCGCGCGGGAAGATAGGCTGCTCGCGCCTGAGCAGGGTGTTGAAGACGTCGCGCAGCGGCGTGATCGAGCGACGCAGGTAGAGCAACTTTTTCTTGATACTGAAAATTTCTTCGATGGCTTCGGGACGGAACTCGCCGAAGATCGAATCTTCGAGGTCGTCCATGCGGTCGCTGATCACGTCGAGGAGCGGCAGGTAGTCGTCCACGATGGCGTCAATCAGGATGTAGGCCAGCACGCCCGAACCCTGCTCGGCGCGATCCGTCCACTCGTGCCAGATGCGCGAGGCCGTGTCAATGGCGCGGATGGGGCGGCTATGGACGGTGACGAGGTAGTTCTTGCCGAGGAAGATGTTCAACTCGCGCAGTTCGAGCCGGTCGCTCGTCCCGGCGAGTTCGGCCTCGTAGAGCACGATGAAGTAGTAGCCGGGATACTCTTCGATCTTCGGCCGCTGGTGCTCGTTGCGGCAGTCTTCAATCGAAAGATGGTGGAAGCCGAACTCTTCGGCCAACTCCTCGAAGTCGCTGCTGGTCGGGTCGGCCACGTCCGCCCAGACGATGTTCTGCGGCTCGATGCGCAACTCGCTGATGTCGGCCGCGAGGCAATCGTTCGAGAAGTCCTTCGTGTTCGTGTTGAGGCAGACCGTCCTGATCAATGAAATTCCCTCCCGCAAGAATTTACCGTCGAACACTTCCCCCTGATAACACGCCGCAGCTGATGACAACCGCCGACGACGAAGGTCTCACACTATAGCACCGGAAAGTGATAAATTACGACGGCCTCGGCCGACCCGATCATGTGGAGACGCTTCATCGAAAATATGCTTAAAGCCGCTTGCCTGATGCTCCTGTCGTGCTGTGTTTCCGTGCCGCGCGCGCAGGAAACGCCCGCCTCGCCCGCCGCCCGGCAGAGTAAAGCCGAGCGGGAGTTGCGCGAGTTGGCCTTCGACGAGTGCGAGGCCGTCTTGGAAAATCACACGGCGACTCTCGACCGCATCTGGGCCGACGAGTTTCTCATGCACACGGCCGACGGCCGGACGACCCCGAAGGCGCAGGCGCGCGCCTACCTGCGAACCGCGCTGCCGCAGAGCATCTCCGGAGTCTGCGCCGTCGAAGTCCTTGAGATCAAAATCTCCGGCGGCAAGGCGCGGATGAGCGGTCGCATGAGAGTTGACGCGACGGCCGCGGACGGCACTTCCCAGCCCGTCCAGTATCGCTTCGGCCAACGTCTGGTCAAACGCGGGGGGCGCTGGCAGGTCGTCTTCCTCGAATTCAGTCCCGTCGCGCCGTAAGCCCCGCGCCGGGGCGGAACTTTCCGTAAGCCCCGCGCCGGGGCGGAACTTTTACGCGCCCGCCGTCAACTGCCGCGCGCCGTCAGGGCTTCGCCCTTTGTCCCCCGCCCTCCTCCTGCACGCGCTTCTTTGCGTCCTCCCGCTGCTCGACGACGCGCGCGGCCTTCAAGTCTTCCAGCGCGACGTGCGGTGACTGATCGACGCCGATGCCTTCGAGTCCGATCCCGAGACTCAGGCGCACCCCGTCGCACTCCAACGCCATGTCTTGCAGCGCGTGCAGATCACGCACGCCCTTATCCTGCCACTCGTAAAACGGCTTCCACGCGCCCGCGAGGCCGAGCCTCACGGCCATCACCGACAGAAACTGATCCGTACTCTGCCAGCGATCCGTGTGAGGAAAATCGAGGCGGATGAAAGACAAGCGCCCGTCCGTGAACTCCACGTTGATCATTTCAACTTCGGAGACGAGTGAGGCGGCAGAAGGACGGTTCGCCGGTGGGCGGACGCCGACCGACGCTTTCGCCACGCCCGATTCGTCCGCGGCCTCGACGCTCAGGTCTGGGAAAAGAAACTTCGCCTGCTCCGCCGTCATGCCGAGGCGGAGTCCGGCGAGCGCGGGCGGCTCGGCGGCCGCGCCGTTCAGCGCGCACTTCGCGCCGCCCGCGTCGGGACTCCGGGGCAAGGGCGCACCCGCTGAGCGCGCCGGCACTCTTTGCGAGGGGTCTATTTCGAGGCGCACGCGGGCGGTGCGGTAATCGGCAATCGCCTGATAGTAGGCCAGGCGCGTGAGCGCGGAGTTGCCCTGCGCGTCAATCACGTCCGTGATGTCGGCCTCGCCCTGACGGTAGCGGACGAAAATAAGGTTCAAGTTTTGCTGCGCCAAGTCAGCCGCCGTCTCGGCCAACTTGATGCGCGCCAGCGCCGACAAGGCCGCGGCGCGCTGGTCGTAAAACTCCTGCCTCAGACGCTGCACGGTGTACTCGCGCTGCAAGTCCAGGGAACGCGCGCGCAAGTGCGCCTGCGTCTCGCGGCTCTTGCTCGCCCCGAAGTTCCAGAGCGGGATGTTCAGGCTGATGACGGCCGAGCCGCCCGAATACTGACGGAGACGTCGGATGTCGGCCGTGTCGAAGCCCGCGTTGAAACTGTAAGAGAGTTCGGGGAAGAGTTCGCGGCGCGCGAGACGCGCCTCCTCGCGCGCCGCCTCCTGCTGCGCGTCCAACTGCGCCAGCTCCGGCCTGAGCCTGACCATCTCCTCCGTGTAACTCAGGAAGGCGGCGGCGGCGGTCGGCACGTCTTGCGTCAGGCGCGCGACGCCGATGTGTGTGACGAAATCAACCCCGGTCAGGACTCGCAGCAAACTCATCGCGGCCGACTCGGCCAGACGCGCCTGCTCCAACTCGTCGCGGCGCGTGGCCGCCGCCGAACGGATGCGATAAATGTCGGCCGCCTCGCCCTCGCCGCGCGCCTGTCGCCGGAGCGCCAGATTGACGAAGGCTTCCGCGAGCGCCAACGTCTCGTCGGCCAGACGGCGTTTCTGTCGCGCGAGCACCAGGCCGTAGTAGGCGTCAACGGTGGCGAGCGTCAGTTCGCGCTTCGCCATGAGCGTGCCGGCGCGCGTGGCGGCGAGCAGCGCGCGGCTGCGACGGAGCGAGGCGCGCAACTTGCCCGAGAGGTCAATCGGCCCCGAAGCGTTCAGGAAGGCGGTGGTTTCGTTGATCGCGCTCGCGGAAACGTGGCTGAAGGTGAGCGGCTCGCCCGGCGCTCTCACCTGCGAAGGCGTCGTGCCGATGTAGCCGAGCGGCACGCTGAACTGCGGGAGGAAGGCGGCGCGCGCCTGCCGCACATCCTCGCGCGCGCTCTCCTCTTCGAGCCGCGACTGCTGGTAGGCGGAAGCGTTCGAGAGCGCGAGCGTGACGGCTTCGTCAACCGTCAGGGTGCGCCGCATGGTCATGTCGCTGCCGTAGGGGTAATCGTAGTAAGGCTCAGGCGGCGGCTCGGCCGGGCGCGGCTGTTGAGCTTCGGTTAGTGACGCCTGACCGCACAACAAGCACAGGAGCAGAGTTAGGGCACACGTCCGGGGGACTAAAAATCTCGGCAAAGGATCGCTCTCCTGGGGGCGTAGCAAAGCGGGCTGTCAACCACTTTCCACTTGGGATTACAAAACCGGCACGATGGGACGGCGCATATTATCTCAACCCGTCACTTCATGACTATAAATTTCTACCCGGTCACTTCGTGACTATAAATTTCTACTATGGGCGTCTAACAAAATTAAGTAACGACGAAAGGACGGGAAACGACACGAATCCGAGTTCATGCCGTTTCGCGTCCCTTCGTCGTTACTTCCTTTGCCCGCCTTGAGTTTCGTTTAGACGCTCTAATGTTTCCGCCGGGTCACGAATCCGTGGTGATTCGGTTCGTCGCGCCTGATTGAGCCGCCCCGCCCTCCTTTTACATAACTTTTACATTCGCCCCGCGCCCCGGCTGCTAAGATAAACCTCGCCCCCGACATCTAACTACGAGCGAGCGATAACGGGGAAACTATTCACAGGGGAGAGTAAAAAATGGCAGCACAGGGCATGAGCGCGCAACAGGTCGAGGCGCAACGAAACGGGAAAATCAACTGGTCAACGGCCATCACGATGGTCGTCTTCCACCTCGGCGCGATCGCGGCGCTCTTCATGTTTTCGTGGACGGCGCTGTTCGTGTCGCTCGCGCTGTGGTGGGTGTCCGGCAGCCTCGGCATCGGCATGGGCTACCACCGCCTGCTCACGCACCGCGGCTTCAAGACGCCGAAGTGGGTCGAGTATTTTCTGACCATCTGCGCCACGCTCACGCTCGAAAGCGGCCCCGTCCAGTGGGTCGGCACGCACCGCATCCACCACGCCCACACGGAAGGCCCCGGCGATCCGCACTCGCCCCGCGACGGCACTTGGTGGGCGCACATGGGCTGGATTCTGACAGGGACGGCGCAGCAGCACGACGAAGTGACGTTCCGCCGCTACGTGCCCGACCTCATGAAAGACCCGTTCCACGTCTGGCTCTCGAAGTGGTTCTACGTGCCCGTCGTCGTGCTCGGCGTGCTGCTCTTAGTCTTCGGCGGCTGGTCGGTCTTCTTCTGGGGCATGTTCCTGCGCACCACGGTCGGCCTGCACGCGACATGGCTCGTCAACTCGGCCACGCACCTCTGGGGCACGAAGCGTTACCAGACCACCGACGATTCGACGAACAACTGGATCATCGCCATCCTCACCTTCGGCGAAGGCTGGCACAACAACCACCACGCACACCCGCGCGCCGCGCGCCACGGCTATCACTGGTACGAGGTGGACATGAACTGGTACGGCATCCGCGCGCTCCAAATGCTCGGCCTCGCACGCGACATCAAACACCTCCCGCGCCAGACCGACCAACGCGCCGACGAGGACGACGACGCAAACGCGCTCTCGCAGGCCGCTTAATAAGAGTTAGCGGGAAAAGGGGAAGGGGTAAAGGGTAAGGGTTGAAAGCAAGTGGCGCACGATTGAGCGCGCCTTCTTGTTTTTACCTTTCCCCTTTACCCTTTTCCCTTTTCCCTTTATCGTTTCCCTTCCTCTTTTCCCTTTCGCATTTGCTCCGCGCTTCCTTACAATGCACGCATGCGCCTTTCCGGTCGCCGCCGCAAATCTGTCGCCTTCTTCATCACGCTCGGCTCGTGTCTGGTCGCGCTGGCCGTCGCCCTGAACGTCGGCTGGATTCTGCTCAACTGGCGCGAGGTGGCGATGCTCGTCCTCGGCATCATCTTCTTCGGCGCCATCATCGCCGGACTCGTCTTGAACACCACGTTCCTCGTCCGCGAAATCCGGCGCAACGAACAGCACGACGCCTTCATCAACGCCGTCACGCACGAACTCAAAACCCCCATCGCTTCGATCCGCCTCTACCTCGAAACCTTGCAGACGCGCGACGTGGACGAAAAGCAACGGCGCGAGTTTTACTCCGTCATGCTCGCCGACAGCGACCGCCTGCTTCACACCGTCGAACAGGTTCTGCGCGCCGGGCAGAGCGGCGGCGGCAGCACGCGTTTCAAGCGCAAGAGCGAACCCGTCCTAGACCTCGCGAGCGTCGTGCGCGACTCGCTCGAACTGGCGCGCACGCGCCACCCGCAACTCTCCGAAGGCGCGTTCAGCTACGCCGAGAAATTCAAGCACGGCGAACGCCCGCTGGTGCGCGGCGACTCCGAAGAGTTGCGCGCCGTCGTCTCGAACCTGCTCGACAACGCCGTCAAGTATTCGCCCGACGAGGTGCGCGTCTCGGTGCAGGTGATGACGATTGACGCGCGGCGTCTGGCCGTGCGCGTGCGCGATCAGGGCATCGGCATCCCGCAGGCGCAACTCAAACACATCTTCCGACGATTCTACCGCGTGCCGGGTCGCTTCATGGCACGCTTCAAGGGCACTGGCTTAGGTCTCTTCATCGTGCAATCGCTCGTCAAGAAACACGGCGGGCGCGTCTATGCCGAGAGCGAGGGCGAGGGGCGTGGCAGCACTTTCACGATACTGCTGCCGCGCGCGGAGGGCGGATGAAGGCGAACGTCCTCATCGTCGAAGACGAAAAGCATCTGGCCGACGGGCTGCGCTTCAACCTCGAAGCCGAAGGCTACCGCGTCGAGACGGTCGCCGACGGCGAGACCGCGCTCGCGAAGTTGACCACTGATGCCAACAACACCGGAGACGCGCCTTTCGACGCGGTGATCCTCGACGTGATGCTGCCCGGCATTGACGGCTTCACCGTCGCCTCCGAACTTCGGCAGGCCGGGCAGTTCGTCCCCGTCCTGATGCTGACCGCGCGCGGACGACCCGAAGACGTGCTCAACGGTTTCGAGGCGGGCGCGGACGACTACCTCCCCAAGCCCTTTGAACTCTCCATCCTCCTCGCGCGCCTCAGCGGCCTGCTCCGCCGACGCGAATGGCTTCATCAAGATCGCGCGCAGACGACCTCCAACATGAGCGCGAGCGGCAGCAAAGACGCTAAGACGCACACGTCGGGCGACGCCGCCGTCATGACGGACGCATCAAGCGCGCGTCGTGCGACGGAAGAGTTATTCGAGTTTGACGGGAAGACGATTGACTTCGACGCGTTGGAGTTGCGCGTGCGTGAGCGGGTGGTGCGTCTGACTTTGATGGAGGCGGATCTGCTGCGTCACCTCATCCGGCACGCCGGACGCCCCGTCTCGCGCAAGTCAATGCTCGAAGAGGTCTGGAACTTGCGCGAAGACACGGACACGCGCGCCATTGATAATTTCATCGTGCGCCTGCGCAAGTACATCGAGGCCGAACCCGCCAAGCCCCGCCACCTCCTCACCGTGCGCGGCGTCGGCTACCGCTTCATTCCCGATCCGAAAAGTGACGAGTGACAAGTGACGAGTGACAAGTTGAAGAACGTCAATCGTCAATCGTAAATAGACGAAGAAAGGTTTTATCTATTCACGATTGACGATTGACGATTCACTGCTTTTTAACTTGTCACTTGTCACCCGTCACTTGTCACTGTCCCCTCTCACCGACCCGCTGATCTTTTTGCGCGTCGTCTCGCCGGTGTGGAGCACGGGCAGACCTTCGTCCACTTCGGCGTGCGGGCGCGGGATGACGTGCGTGGCGACGACCTTGCCGACGCGCGCGCCCGCGGCCGCGCCCGCGTCCACCGCCGCGCGCACCGCCCCCACCTCGCCGCGCACAATCGCCGTCACCAGCCCCGCGTCAATCTTCTCGTAGCCGACGAGTTCGACGTTCGCCGCCTTCACCATCGCGTCCGCCGCCTCGATCATCGCGACCAGACCCATACATTCCACCAAGCCGAGTGCTTCCATAAAGTTTCCTCACACGTTTTTCCGAGTCCGCCGATTATAACCGATGCCGCACCGCGCGGCCTGCTTGCGCCGCGGGTCATTTGAAATTGAGTGTCACGTCAACGGTCAACTTCTGGCGGTCGGGTTTGACCGACGTTTCGACGTTGCGGAGCATGCCGGGCCGGTTGACGCTCATCAGGTTGTTCTGCAAAAAAGCGTCTATGTATGACGCGTCGTACACGTCGCCGGGGCTGAGCATCCACTTCGCTTTGAGGCGGGCGGCGTCGGCCGCCGGGAGTCCGTTGATGGCGAGCGCGCCCATGCGAAACTGCGACCCCTCCCTGACGTCGAATTCGTAAGTGACGCGCCGGGTCTCGTCTGCGAACTGCTGGCGCGGCTTGAGGCTCAGAAAGATGTAACCTTTGCGCCCGTAAGCCTTCGCCACGGCTCTGAGGGCTTTGTTGATTTTCAGGCCGTCGGCGATCTCGCCCGCCTGCATGCCGAGCGCGGCGTCGAGTTCCGCAGCGGTCAGCGCGGCGTTGCCCGTCCACACGGCCTGCTCCCAAGAGTAAGCTATTCCCTCTTCGACGGGCACGCTCACGCTCGCGCCGCCCGCGCATTTGTCCGCGTCTGCGGCGAGGGTCGCGCCGGGGCGTCCGAAGTTCGCGCGCAGGTGGCCGCGCTGCCAGTAGAGCGGCTTGAGCGACCCTTCGGTGAACCCTTCGACGAACTCCTGCGAGTAGTCGGCCTTGAGGATCGGCGCAGAGTTAGTGACCAACTCTTTTTCCGTGATCGCCGACGCGCCCGGAAACTGCAACGCGCAGATCGGGATGCTTACGCCCTTCACGCTGAAGACGTGTTTCGGGTTGCCGCCCGCGATGTCGGCCGAGGGCATGTAGTCCACCTGCCCCGCGATTTTCCGCGCGCGCAACAGACGCTCTAGGGCGCGCGTGATGGTCGCCACCGCGCCGTTCGATTCGGGGGCTTTCCCGTCGAACGCAGGCAGTTCGGCGCGCACAGCGCGCGCGAGTTCCTCGTCCGTGAACCAGACGAAGTTGTCGAAGACGACAGGGATGTTGCGCTCGGCCTTCGACTCTTCGACTTCGAACGTGACGGTCGCCTCGACGCCCTTCGTGCGGTAGCGATAACTGAGTTTGGTGAAGAGTCCCGTGCCGAGCAGGCGTTCGGCGGCGGCGTCGAGCGCGGCCACGTCCACCTGCTGCCCGATCTCCAAACCGCTCGCCCCAACCAACTGCGCCTCCGTCACGCGCTGCAACCCCGTCACTTCGATCTTGCCGAGCCGCATCTGCTGACCGACCGGCGGCGCAGTTTGTCTTGCACTAACCGACGCCGCGCCCGTCGGCGTTGACGATAACAACACGGCGAGCGACACGGCGAACAACCCTTGCGCCGCGCGACCCAAACAACGGCGACGAACTTCCGACGAACACAACAAAGCCACGAGGTTAAATTCTCCTTGCACTAATTTCCCGGCGGTTCGATCGAACGCTAATTTCTCAACGATTGGACGGGCGCGGGGATGTAGCCTCCGCGGCGTATGAAGTCGGCGCAGTTGAAACTGTTGACGGCCATCACGGGCGCAGTGCCGAGCAAGCCCCCAAACTCCACCATGTCGCCGACCACCTTGCCGGGCGCGGGGATGATCCGCACGGCGGTCGTCTTCGTGTTCATCACGCCGATTGCCATCTCGTCGGCGATGATGGCGGCGATGGTCTCGGCGGAGGTCGCGCCGGGCACGGCGATCATGTCGAGGCCGACCGAGCAGACGCTCGTCCACGCCTCCAACTTCTCCAACGTGAGCGCGCCGACGCGCGCCGCGTCAATCATCGCCGCGTCTTCCGAGACGGGGATGAACGCGCCGCTCATGCCGCCCACCGCGCTCGAAGCCATCGCGCCGCCCTTCTTCACCGCGTCGGTCAACAGCGCGAGCGCGGCGGTCGTGCCCGGCGCGCCCGCGCGCTCGAACCCGAAGGCTTCGATGATCTCAGCGACCGAATCGCCGCGCAAGGGGGTCGGCGCGAGCGAGAGATCAATGATGCCGAAGCGCAGGCCGAGACGACGCGCCGCCTCGCGCCCGACGAGTTCGCCCGCGCGCGCGAGTTTGAAGGAGAGTTTTTTGATCAGTTCGGCGAGTTCATGTAGCGGCATGTCGCGCGGCGCGTGGCGGACGGCGTGGTTGACGACGCCCGGCCCCGACACGCCGACGTTGATGACGGCCTCGCCCTCGCCCGTACCGTGAAACGCGCCCGCCATGAACGGGTTGTCCTCGACGGCGTTCGCGAAGCAGACGAACTTCGCGCAGGCCAAGCCCCCTTGATCGCGCGTCAACTCCGCGGCCTCTTTGATCAAGCGGCCGACGCGCGCCACGGCGTCCATGTTGATCCCCGCGCGAGTCGTCGCGACGTTGACGGACGAGCAGAGCCGCTTCGTCGTCGCTAATGCTTCGGGGATCGAAGCGAGGAACAAGTCTTCGACGTTCGTCCAGCCCTTCTGCACGAGCGCGGAATAGCCGCCGAGGAAGTCCACGCCGACGCGCGTCGCCGCCTCGTCAATCGCGCGCGCGAGCGTCAGACAATCGGCGACGCTTTGCGCGCCCCCGGCGACGTGCGAGGCGGGCGTGATCGAGATGCGCTTGTTGGCGACGCTGATGCCGAGTTCGTCGCTGATGCCGTCAACCGTCGAGACGAGCCGTTCGGCCGTGCGCTCGATCTTGGCGCGCACGCGTTCGGCCGTGCGCTCGATGGAGTCGCCCGCGCAGTCGCGCAGCGAGAGGCCGAGCGTGACGGTGCGCACGTCGAGGTGCTCCATCTCGGTCATCCGCACGGTCTGCAAGATTTCCGCTTGTGAATATTCCATAGAAAGGTGTACGCCGGTTTAGCCGAGGATGTAACTGAAGAGGAGGATGAAGAGGAAGAGTAAAAAGAGCACGGCGGCGACGATCACGAAACGCAAGCCCGGATCGTCCGTCGCCTCGTCGAAGACGACCGTCGAAGCCTCGCGCAACTTCTCCACGCGCGGCCGCACCGTCTCCCCGACGCTCGCGCCGACCGACGCCGCGCGCCGACCGATCCGGCCGCGCGTCTCACCCTGCGCCGCCGGTTTCGTCGTCCCCGCCGTTGCCGACTCCGCGACGTTCCCTGATTCCGCGATGCTCTCTTCGCGCCCGAACGACTGCGACGCGTTTGACGCCGCGACGCTGCTCCGCACGTCTTCACGCGCCGGTTGCGGTTCGCGTTCCGGCGCGCCCTTGTGATTGCCGGAGGCGGGCGACTCCTGTGAAAGCGTCGGTAGTTTATCGTTCAGCGTCGTCGCCGCGCGCATCGCTTCCTCGACGAGCGCGCCGCCGCGCGTCGTGGCGGGTCGCGCCTCGTCCTTCGCCTGCGTCGTCGCCCCGGCGGCGGCCATCGCGTGGTTCTCTTCATCCGCCGCGCCGTCCATCCGACTCCCGCACTGCGGGCAAAAACTCGCCCGCCCGCGCACGGACGCGCCGCAACTCAAACACCGACGTGCGATTTCCGGTTCCATAAAAACAGTGACGAGTGACGAGTGACAAGTGGCGAGCGAAAGACAAGTTTAAAGATAGAGCGGCGATTTAACTTGTCACTTGTCACCCGTCACTTGTCACTGTCCCTCAAATTCTATGCATCGCGTTGAAGAGGTCTTCGCGCTGGGCGTAGATGCGGACGCCGAGTTTGTCTCCGGCGGCGCGGAAGCGTTCCTTGAGTGTCCCGACCGGCGCGTTGGAGTTGGTCGAGTCGGCGATGATGACCATCGCAAACTTGCCCTGCACGACCGTCTGGTTGATGTCCGCGATGCTGCACCCGGACTCGGCGAGAATCTGCGCCACGCCCGCCACGATGCCCGGATGATCGACGCCGAAGACCGACACGATGAGTCGGTTGGAAGAGCCTTCCGCCTCGCCGCCGTGCGCCGTCAGCCCGCGACGCGCGCCGCCGCTGGTGCGCCCGCCCGCGTCGCCCCCGCCGTTGCCCGCCGCATCCACCACCGGCTCAATCGCGCGGTAGATGTCCGTCACCAAATTCTCCACCGTGCGCTCGTCGGCCTGCGCCCCCAAACGCCCGTACACCGCCCGCGTGATCCGGTAGATCAATTCCTCGTTTGCCATAAGAAAACAGTGACGAGTGACAAGTGACGAGTGACGAGCCGGAATCAAGACAAGTTTAAAGACGAAGTTTCTGCTTTAACTTGTCACTCGTCACTTGTCACTCGTCACCGTCTTCCATTGTCCCCGCTGTGTAATTCCCGCGCGGCCTCTCTGAGATCGTCCGACGGCGAGCCTTGCACGTCCACGCGATCCACGATCCCGACGACCGCCGCTTCGATAGACATTTCCTGATCGCCGATGGCCGAGCGCGCCGCCTTGCCGAAGGCGCACATCACGATTTCACCCACGCCCGCGCCCAAACGATCCGCCACCACGATGATGCTGCGGTTCGGCTCTTTGTCCAACTCAATCGGGTGCACGACGAGAAACTTGACGCCCTCCAGATCAGGCGTCTTCTTCGTTGACCAGACCGTGCCGACCACTTTTCCCAGGAACATAAAGTAAGACCGTGAATCGTGAATCGTGAATCGTGAATGGAAGAAAGCAGGGTTTCTCTATTCACGATTCACGATTCACCAGCTTTCAAACCTTCGCGAAGACTTCCGCCGGGTCGCCGATGTCGCGCGCGGACGGAGTGATGATCGTTTTGGCGTTGACGTAAATTTTCTCGCCCTTCTGGATGGCGCGGCGCACGTCGTCTTCGGAGACGAAGTCCACGGCCTTGTGCCCGTTGGATTGCGGCGACGCCGCCGTTTGAGTCTGCGCGCCGCCGACTGTCGAAGCCGCGGGCTTCGCGGTCGGCGCGGCTGATTGCGCGTTTGAACTTCCGCCGCCGTTACCGCCGCTCGCACTACTACTGCCGCTCGCCTGCGCGGTCGGCGCGGCTTCGGCGTGCGGGGCGGCGCTGCCGCCCGTGGTGCGGTTCACTTCCACGTCTATCACGGGCTGCGTGGGCGCGGGCGATTCCGTCGGGCGCATCGGCGCGTTGAAGGTCGGCGTCGGCTGGCTCGCGTTCCGGTTCGATAGGAAGCGATCCACGATGGCCGCCACGTCTTCGCGGCTGACCTTGCCGCCCGCCGCCGGTGCGACCGTCGTGCGCGGCTGCGATGGCGCGTTCATAGTTGACGGCGCGGACGCTGCCGGTGCGTGCGTCGCCGCGTTTGTCGTGCGCGCCGGTCGCGCGCTCTTGACGGGTCGCGTCTCGAAGGCGACGCGTTTGATGTCCATCAAATGGAGCGGCGAGATGTTGTCGGAGGTGACGTTGCCGCCCCAAGAGCCGCAGCCCAAAGTCATCGAGGGCGGGAGCGCGGTGGAGAAGCCGATTGCGCCGTGCGTCGTCGGCGTGTTGACGACGACGCGCGAGGCGGGCATCTCCATGCCGTAAGCCTTCGCCACGTCGCGCGAGCGCGTGTGGATTCCGGCGGTGTGTCCCATCCCGCCGTAACTCAAAATCTCGAAGCAACGCGCCGCGCCGCGTTCCACGCCGTCCTCGACGTAGAAGGCGAGAATCGGCGACAGCTTCTCCATCGAGAGCGGGTGCTCGCGCCCGACGCCGCCCACGTCGGCCAACAGGCAGCGCGTGCCCGGCGGCACGCTCAAGCCCGCCATCATCGCGATCACTTCGACCGACTTGCCGACGATGCCCGGATTCAAAGTCCGTTGCGGCGTCGCGACCACCTTGGCTAACTGATCCGCTTCCGCCGCACTCAGGAAGTGGCCGCCCTGTTGCGCAAACTCCGCGCGCACCGCTTTCGCCACGGGCGCGTCGGCGACGACCGCCTGCTCCGAAGCGCAGATCGTCCCGTTGTCGAAAGTCTTGCCCGTCAAAATATTTTGCACGGCCATCGGCACGTCGGCGCTGCGCTCGACGAAGACCGGCACGTTGCCGGGGCCGACGCCGAACGCGGGCTTGCCCGAAGAGTAAGCCGCGCGCACCAGACCGATGCCGCCCGTCGCGAGGATGACGGCCGTCAAACGGTTCTTCATCAACGCTTCCGTGCCTTCGATGGTGGCGGTCGTCATGCAGCCGATGGCGTCGGCGGGCAAGCCTTCCTTGATCGCCACCTCGCGCATCACGCGCGCCGTCTCGTTGATGCACTTGGCGGCCGACGGGTGGGGCGAGAGGACGATGGTGTTGCGCGATTTGATCGAGATGAGGATTTTGAAGATCGCGGTTGACGTCGGGTTGGTGGAGGGGATGATGCCGCAGACGACGCCGCGCGGGCTGGCGATCTCTATCACGTCTTTCGACTCGGAGACGACGCCGACCGTGCGCAAGCCGCGGAACGCGTCCCACACGTCTTCGGCCGCGAAGCGGTTCTTCTCGCGCTTGTCGTCGGCGACGCCGAAGCCCGTCTCTTCGACGGCCATCGCGCCGAGCCGCGCGGCATCCTTGAGCGCGGCCTTCGCCATCGCCTCGCAGATGCGGTCAATCCGCGCCTGATCGAAACGCGCCAGTTCGGTCTGCGCGCGGTGCGCCGCCTCGACCAGATCGCGCGCCTGCTGCACCGAGACAAGGTCTTTGTCAACTGACATGACAAACCTCCGAAAGCAGTGACAAGTGACAGGTGACAGGTGACAAGTTAAAGCAACAGACTTGTCTTAATCGCTCGCCACTCGTCAAAGGCTTGCTTTAAATCTCGTCACTTGTCACCTGTCGCTTGTCACTTCGATTTCTCTCTATTGTTCTCGCGCGCGCCGGCCTGGAGCGAGCGACCTTGATCGCCTTCGCCGAGTTGGCCGCCGCCCCCGCCGCCTTGCAGGGCGCGCTCGTCGGGGCTGTAGTTGGTGCGCCCGTTCTTGGGCAGCACGCGCTCGACCTCGCCGTGCGGGCGCGGGATGACGTGGACGCTGATCAACTCGCCGACGCGACGCGCGGCGGCTGCGCCCGCGTCCGTCGCGGCCTTGACCGCGCCCACGTCGCCGCGCACGAAGATCGTCACGTAGCCCGCGCCGATGTACTCTTTCCCTAACAGTTGAACGTTGGCGGCCTTGACCATCGCGTCCGCGGCCTCGACCGCGCCGACAAAACCTTTCGTCTCGACCATTCCCAGTGCTTCGAGAGCCATGAGTCGTCTCCTCGCTTCGGTGTGATTGTAGAAATTAAAAACGATTCCAATTTGGTTGTCTGAACGCGTCAACGTAGCACCCCGCGCGGCGAGAATCAAGTGACGCGCATCTTTCCTAAAAAAACTTGAGTTTGACAGTCCCGCGCGGCGCAAGTTATATTGCGCCAAAAGTTGCGGCACGCTGGGCGGTGTCGCGCGAGGCTGGCGGAAACAAACGAACGGCCTTTAACTCAGGCGGCCGTTCCGCTCCTAAGAACAAGCGACCAAGTGAACTCAAAGACCCCTGACCAGAACTCTGATGAACGCGCGGGAGCTGGCGGGGGCGAGTCCTCTCTCGGCGCGCGTCTCAGACAGGCGCGCGAGGCGCGCGGCATCTCCCTGCGCGAACTCTCCGACCAGACGCGCATCGCGCGACGCTACCTCGAAGCCATCGAGGCGGACGACTACAAGGAACTCCCCGGCGGCATCTTCAACCGCTCCTTCATCAAAGCCTACGCGAAGGCCGTCGGCTTCAACGAGGCCGAGGCCGTCGCCGCGTACACAGAGGTGGCGCGCGCGCAGGGCGAAGCGCCCGACGAACTCCCGACCTCGCGCCAGTCGTCGCGCATCTACATGGACGGCGACACGTCGCGCTCGCCCATCGTCACCGCGCTCCTGAGTCTCGTCATACTTGCCATCATCTCCCTCGGCATCTACGCCGGGCTGCACTACTACCAGCGGCGCAACACCGCCGTCAGCACGAACGCCGCGACGCCCGCGCAGACGGGCGCGACTGCCCCAGCGACCAACCCCGGCACGAACGATCAAACTCTGCCCGCGCAAACACCCGCCGCGCCCGCGTCGCCCGATCCGGCGGCGACTTCCGCGACGGACGGCTTAGTCGTCAGGATCAAGGCAAAGGGCGAAGAGGTGTGGGTGGGGGCGCGCGTGGACGAACGGCCGAAACTCGACGGCAACATCGCGGCCGAGCAGGTCAGAGAGGTCACGCTCGCGCCCAACGAGCGTCTGACCGTGCGGTATTTGAAGATCAAGGCGGCGAATCTCGAAATCACGATCAACGGTCGCCCCGCGAAAGTCCCGACTGAACCGCCGAAAGGCAAGTCGCTCGTCGAGTTGGTGATTGCGAAAGACGGTTACGAACAACTGCTGCAACAGCCCTGAAGCCCTGCCCGGCGCGCCGCGCACCGAGTTTGCGCCGCGCGTCGTGACGCTCGCCTTGCGCCCGCCCACGCGCTTTGTTACGCTCGCCTTTAGTCCAAACTTCAACCGTTCAATTTTCATCCCCGCCGGCCGGGCCGCCGCGCTCCGTCCGAATTTCTGGAAGGGAGTTTTTAATCCGACATGATTACCAATGATCTCACCGAGGGCTTGACCTTCGACGACGTGCTGCTCATCCCCGGCCGCTCCGACGTGCTGCCGAACGAGACCGACACCTCGACGCAATTCACGCGTGGCATCTCCCTGCGCATCCCGCTCTGCTCGGCCGCGATGGACACCGTGACCGAGGCCGGGCTTGCCATCGCCATCGCGCAGCAGGGCGGCATCGGCGTCGTCCACAAGAACCTGCCCGTCGAACGGCAGGCCGAAGAAGTTGACAAGGTGAAACGCTCCGAGTCGGGCATGATCGTTGATCCGGTGACTATCCGCTTCGACCGCCCCGTCTCCGAGGCGCTCGCCGTGATGGAGAGCTTCAAGATTTCCGGCGTGCCCGTCGTTGACGGCGACGGCCACCTCGTCGGCATCATCACCAACCGCGACCTGCGCTTCGAGACGCGCTTCGACATCCCCGTCTCCGAAGTGATGACGAAGCAGCCGAACCTCGTCACCGTCCCCGTCGGCACGACGCTCGAACAGGCCAAGGCCGTGCTGCAAAAGCACCGCATCGAAAAGCTCCTCGTCATTGACGACGACAAACGTCTCAAAGGCTTGATCACCGTCAAGGACATCCAGAAGGCGATCAAATATCCTTCGGCCGCGAAAGACGACCTCGGCCGCCTGCGCGTGGCCGCCGCCATCGGCGCGACCGGCGACTACCTTGAACGCGCCGACGCCCTCGTCTCGTCGCGCGTTGACTGTCTCATCATAGACACCGCGCACGGCCACTCGTCGCGCGTCATCGAGGCCGTGCGCGAGATGAAGCGGCGACACCCCGACACGCAACTCGTCGCCGGTAACGTCGCCACCGGCGAGGCGACGCGCGAACTGATCTCGGCGGGCGTTGACGCCGTGAAGGTCGGCATCGGCCCCGGCTCGATCTGCACGACGCGCGTGGTGACGGGCGCGGGCGTGCCGCAGATCACGGCGATTGTGAATTGCGTGCAGGCCGCGCGCGGCTCGGGCGTCCCGGTCATCGCCGACGGCGGCGTGAAATTTTCGGGCGATGTGGCGAAGGCCATCGCGGCGGGCGCGGACGTGGTGATGATCGGGTCGCTCTTCGCGGGGACGGAAGAGTCGCCGGGCGAGTTGATCCTGTTTCAGGGTCGCTCGTTCAAAGCCTACCGCGGCATGGGTTCGATCGGCGCGATGCGCGAAGGCTCGCGCGACCGCTACGCGCAAGAGTCAATCTCGATGGAGTCGAAACTCGTCCCCGAAGGCATCGAGGGGCGCGTCCCCTACAAGGGCACGCTCTCCGACATGGTGACGCAACTCGTCGGCGGCCTGCGCGCCGGGATGGGCTACACGGGCTGCCGCAACATCCGCGAGTTTCAAGAGAACACGCGCTTCGTCCGCATCAGCGCGGCCGGCCTGCGCGAGTCGCACGTCCACGATGTCGTCATCACGAAGGAAGCCCCGAACTATCGTCTGGAGTAGCGCGAAACAATTAAGCTCAGCCTAAACGCATAACGGGCGGCGTGTTCAATCACACGCCGCCCGTTATGCGTCCGTCCTATGCTCGTTTACTTTTTGCCGTCTTTCGACAGGCTGTTGAAGATGGTTTCGATCCAGGCGGGGGTGTTGATGAAGCCCGTGCCCCACGACTTCCACTCGTCGGGGAGTCCGGCCGCCTTGAGTTGGTCGAGGGTCTGACCCGCGGCCATGCCTTTGCGGACGTGCGCGGTCGTCTCGGCGAGCATGCGGCGGTAGAGTTTGAGGTCGTCGAGCGTGGAGAGGGGGCCGTGGCCGGGGATGATCTTGGCGTCGGCCGGGACGCGCGCGATGACGGCTTCGACGTTGCGCGTCAAGCCTTCGACGCTGCCGCCGTGTTCGAGGTCAATGAACGGGAAGCGGGCGGCGAAGAAATGATCGCCCATGTGGACGACGTTCGACGCGGTGAAGAACATGATGCTGTCGCCGTCGGTGTGGCCGCTCGGAAAATGGACGACGCGAATCTCCTCGCCGTTGAAGTAGATGGAGACCGACTGGTTAAAGGTGATGACGGGCAGAGCCTCTTTGGGCGCGGCGGGAACTTTCTGGCCGCGCACGGTCTGCTCCGTGGCGAGGCGGCCGCGCACGTTGTCGTGCGCGATGATGGTCGCCTCTTTGCCGAAGATGGGATTGCTGCCCGTGTGGTCGCCGTGGTAATGCGTGTTCAGCACGTAACGCAACTGGCCGGGGTTGATCTCTTTGAGCGCGGCGCGAATCTTGTCGGCGAGCGGCGCAAACTGATCGTCAACGATGAGCAGGCCGTCCGCGCCCGCCGAGACGCCGATGTTCCCGCCCGCACCTTCGATCATGTAGATGTTGCCCGACACTTTCGTCGCCTTCATCTGCACCTTGGAAAAGTCTTGCGCGCGCGCGGTGGCGGCGGCGAAGCAAACGATGAGCAGGGCGTAAACGGACAAGCGACGGCGCATAAAATTTCCCTCCGTGAAGTTTCCAACGGGTGTTTGAGAGCATGCTGGACAGGTGCACGACAAGCGTGTCTGCCAAGACCTGAGCATTTGTCAGACGGCGAAGCCGCACAGTAACCTTTTCGACCGTGGAGCGTCAACAGGCGACTGCGCCGACGCGCTCGTCGTGCATGGTTCGTCCGACACGTGTCCGGCGGGGCATGCGCCGCGCGCCTGCGCGACCCGCGCGACGAAGCGTTTGCCACGCGTTCGCGCGCTAAGTTCCGGCGCAAGTTCAGACATGTGCGAGAGGCGGCACTGTGTTTGCAACAGCGGAGACTCGATGACGACGAAGAAGCGAACGATCAGGCTCATCTCGAACCCGAACGCAGGGCGCGGAGGGCGCAAGCGCGCGGCCGAGGTCGCGCGTTTTGGAGAGTTGCTGCGCGCGCGCGGGATCGAAGTCGAGACGGTGCTGACGAGTGCGCCGGGCGATGCGACGCGGCTCGCGGCCGAGGCGGCGCAGGAGGTGGCGACAACAGGCGGCGTGGGCGACGTTATCGTCTCCGGCGGCGACGGCACGATCAACGAGGCGTTGCAGGGCTTGGTGGGACGGCGCGTGCGGCTCGGCATCTGGCCTGCGGGCACGGCGAACGTCCTCGCGCGCGAACTGCAACTGCCGTTCGACGCCGACGGCGCGGCCGAAGTGATCGCGCGCGGCCACACGCGACGCATCTATGCGGGCGCGGCGACGGAGGAACAAAGCGGCGCGCGTCGTTATTTTTTTCTGATGGCGGGAATCGGCCTCGACGCGTCGGTGGTTGAACGCGTGCGTCCGCGTCTCAAGCGGCGCGTGGGCGAGGGCGCATTCTGGGTGTCGGGGCTAGGGCATCTCGTCAGTTGGCGTCCTGTCCCGTTCGAGATCGAGATCGAGGGGCAGACTTACCCCGCCACCTTCGCCGCCGTCGGCCGCGCCGCGCACTACGGCGGCGACTTGAGCGTCACGCCGCGCGCGCGTTTGGACGAGCCGGAGTTTGAAATCTGCGTCGTCAACTCGCACAGCCGCGTGCGCTTCCTCCAACTGCTCGCGCACGCACTCGGCCGCCACGGCGTGCGGCGCGAGATACCGGGCGTGACTTACGTGCGTGCGACGCGCGCGCGCGCGACGGGCGAGGCGCGGATGCAGGTTGACGGCGAGTTGACGGGGCGACTGCCCGTCACTTTCGAGATCGTCCCCACACCCGTCGAAGTCCTCGCGCCGCGTCAGGCGGAACGCGATGGGCGGCGCGGTTATCAACGACTGCGATAACGTTTCACCTGTTCAACCGCGATAGCATTTCAACTCTTCAACCGCACTCACGTCTCACCTTCTCAACTGCGATTACGTTTCAGCTTGTGAACGGCGATCACGTTTCATCCTTTCGGCCGCGTCTACGTTTCACCTTTCGGCCGCGTTCACGTTTCATCCCTTCAACCATGCGGCGCGCAGGGCGCGTGCTTCGGCCGGGGCGTCTTTGATCTCTTCGAGGCGGTAGTTGTAACGCGTCTTCGTGTTGGCCGGGTCGGACGTCTGCGCCCCGGCAGCGGCGGCTGTGGCGGTGGCAGGAGTCTTGACGAGTCGCAGGCCGACGTGGGCGAAGGCTTCGTCGTAGGGCAGCGGCTGTGTGCCGCGCACGTGCCGCGCGAAGAAGTCGGACATGTCCATGCCCGCCGCCTGCGAGACCGCGCGCTCGAAATCCGCGCCCGTGTAGCCGCGCCCGCGCGAGTAGTAAGTCGTCGCCGGACTCTTCAAATAAAACTCCTCGTACAAGCCGCGCATCACCACGTCGAGCGAGGTGCGCCCGTGCGTGCGGCCGCGCAGCAAGAGGTCGAGCACGATGCCGATCACTTCGCCTTTGCTGTAGTAGCTGACGGTCGTCGCGGCGAGGTTCGTGCGCTGGTAGTGCGGCGTGCGGTCTATAAATGAAGCGATGAGCGACGCCTCTTCCGCGCTGATCAGAGGGTTGCCGGGCGCGTTCTCGACCGAGCCGATAGCTCCCGTGAGGAAGCTAAAATATCGCTCGTCGTCGAGGAGACCGGCGCGTCGCTGCATCAGCCCGCCGTAGTAGTTCGTTAGCCCTTCGGCGATCCACAGGCTACGCGTGTTGACGGGGCGCGTGAAATCCCACGGCCCGAGTTCGACGGGGCGCAGGCGTTTGACGTTCCAGACATGGAAGAACTCGTGCGCCGCCGTGTCGAGCGCGTCTTCGCCGACGCCTTTGTCGCCGAGCGCGCGCGTGGTGATGATCTGAGTGGAGGCGAGGTGCTCCATGCCGTCGCCGCGCGGCGCGGTCGGGTCGAAGTGCATCATGAAGAGGTAGGAGTCGTAATCGGGCGTGCCCATCAAAGCGATCTCGGCGCGCACGACGCGCTCGATGTCACGCACGAGCGCGGCGCGCTGCCCCTTCTCTTCCCCGAACGAATGCACCATCACGCGATGCGCCTTGCCGTCAACCTGAAACTCTTCGACGGTGAAGTCGGGCGCGATCTCGGTCGGCGTGTCAATCAAGATGTCGTAGTTCGGAAACTGCCACTCGCGCTGATCGGGGCGCGCGGTGGCGGCGTTGATGATGCGCCAATTCGCGGGCGGGCTGATCGAGAGGCGCACGGGGTCTTGCTTGTGGCCGACGACGTACATGAAGATCGAGCCGCCGTTGAAGTTCGCGTGGCGCGTGTCGAGTTGCGAGAACGTGCCCGACAGATCGTTGGCGAAGACTTTGTAAGTGAGCGTGACGCCCTTCGAGATGGCGCTGCGCGGGAAGACGCGCCACGTCTGCGTGTCCAAACGCGTCACGTCGAGCACAGAGCCTTGCGGGCACGGCGCGGCCGTCGGGCACGACGTTTCGGCGCGCACCTCCTGCACGTTCTTGGCGAAGTCGAAGACGGCGTAGCGACCCGGCGACCAGCGCGGCATCTGAAAGTCAACGGCCTCCGCGCCCTTCGGCGGTTCGACCGTCAGTCTCACCTCGAACAGGTGCGAGGCCGGGTTCGACATCGAGAGTTGATAACTGATGTCGTATCGTTCGTCCTGCGCCGAGACGGTGGCGCACAGCAGGACGACGAACGCGAAGACGAAGGACGCGCGCCGCCGCGCGCCGAGTTTCATACAAGCGATCATAGGTGCTCCCGAAAAGAGATGTCCTAACTAGAGTGCGTGTTTGAAGACAAGCGATTATCACGCCGTGGCGATTTCGTGTCAAAAGCCGCCCGCCGCGCACGGCCGCGCTTGACGCACGGCGCGCGGCTCGGCTAGTTTCAGCCACACGAGTTTCACGTCCGTCCGGCCGTCTCTCAATGCTTCAGGATCAACTATGACCGAGCGCCTCTACTATCATGATTCGCACCTCGCAGAGTTCGACGCGCGCGTCCTTCGAGTTGAAGACGACGCGAGCGGGGCGGCGGCGGGGCGCACGGCCGTCACGCTCGACCGCACCGCGTTCTACCCGACGGGCGGCGGCCAGCCGAGCGACACCGGCACGCTCGGCGCGGCGCGCGTCGTCGAATGTATTGACCTTGAGGAAGCGGGCGTGCTGCACATCATCGAAGGCGCGCCGCCCGACGTGGGCGCGCGCGTCGCGGGGCGCATTGACTGGCCGCGCCGACTCGACCACCTCCAACAGCACACCGGGCAGCACATCCTCTCGCAAGCCTTCGTCCGTCTCTTCGACGCGCCGACGCGCGCCTTCCGCATGCTTGAGCGCGACTGCGAGATTGACGTTGACCTCCGCGACGCGTCCGACGAGCGCATCGAACAGGCCCTCGCACTCGCCAACCGGATCATCTGGGAAGATCGCAGCGTGCGCGTGCGCCAGGTCTCGCCCGCAGAGGCCGCCGCGCTTCCTTTACGCAAAGACTCCGCGCGCGAAGGCGACCTGCGCATCATCGAGATCGAAGACTTCGACCTGAGTCCCTGCGGCGGCACGCACGCCGCGCGCACGGGCGAGGTCGGTATCATCGCCGTGCGCTCCTGGGAACGCGCCAAAGGTTTGACGCGCGTCGAGTTTCTCGCCGGAGGCCGCGTCCATGCCGACTACCGGCGCGCCAACGACACGGCGCGCGCCGTCGCCGCCCTGTTCAGCGCGGGGCGCGACGACGCGCCCCAACTCGCCGCGCGCCTCATCGAAGAGAACAAGACTCTGCTGCGCCGCCTCCGCGCGCTCGAAGAGATCGCCGCCCGCGTCGAAGCCGAGGAACTCATTCAAACGGCCACGACCGCCACCGTCGGCGACGCGCCGACACGCATCGTCACGCACGCCTTCACCGACCGCGACGCGGAATCCCTCAAACGACTCGCCCTCTCGATCATCTCCCGCCCCGGCCACATCGCCCTGCTCGGCTCAAGCGACGCAGACGGGCGCGCCGCACGCCTCATCTTCGCCCGCGCCGCAGACGCCCACGGCGACATGAACGCCCTCATGCGCGAAGCCTGCGCCCTCCTCGAAGGGCGCGGCGGCGGACGCCCCGACCTCGCCCAGGGCGGCGGCACAAACGTCCAACAACTACCCCACGCTCTCCACACCGCCGCCGACCGCCTCAAATCAACTCAATGAACCGCCGCCCGCCGGTTTACAAACGCGCGTGCGTCGCCACGCTGATAACGCGCGCTTGACACCGCCCCTGCGGCTCTCTAATATTTCCCCCGTCAGTGGGGCAGTAGCTCAGTTTGGCAGAGCGCCGCGTTCGCAATGCGGAGGTCAGGAGTTCGACCCTCCTCTGCTCCACCAAAAGAATCAAGCATTTACGGCGGGACTGCTCCCGCCGTTTTTGTTTTCGTTGCCAACACGTTGCCAAGTCTGGCCGAAAGACCGTCCAAACTGCGGACTGCTTCTTTCATCGTGGCGTTCGTCGAGTGCGTGTAGCGCATCGCCATGCGAATATCCGACCAACCGAAAATGTAAGCCAACGTGAACGGGTCAACGCCCCTGTCAGCCATTCTCGACGCCGCCGTATGTCGCAAGTCGTGGAAGCGGAAATTACTCAGTCCTACTTCCCTCACCGCACGCTCGAATTGTCGCCCCACATCAACCACACGCCCGCCCGTCTTCGGAGACGGAAAGACGTACTCGCTCGTCTTGGGCAGACTTTGCAGCAAAGCCTTGATCGTTTCATTCATCGGCACAGCCCGCGCCTTGCCGTTCTTGCTCTGCCGAACATGAACGGTCTCGCGCGTCATGTCCGTATCGAACCAGCGGAGGTTGAAAATCTCGCTGCGTCTCATCCCCGTGTGCAAGGCAAACAAAACGATCTGGCCGATCCATTCGTTGCCCGTCAGAGCCTTAAAGAGAGCGGTTTCCTCCTCGTCCGTCAGGCAATATCCGCAAAGGTTTGTGATTCGCAGATGCTTGACCCTCCGACAAGGATTCTCGTCCACCAACTCAGCCTCAAATGCCAGTGAGAAGATTTTGGACAAAATGCTTAACTCTCTATTTACCGTCGCAGGACTGCGCGGGCGCGGCGACTTCTCAGGATCGGGATTCTTGCCTTGCACCTTAACCGGCGTGGCTAATCGGCGTTGTTTAAATTCTTCAACCAGATCGGCTCTGATACTGCGGAGCGTGCGCTTACCGAAGAATCCAATCAACACCCGGCAAGTTAGAACATCATCATGGAAAGAGCGTTTGTTTGCTTCTGCGTAGGGCAAGTAGCGATCTGCCACAAAATCATCAAAGCGCATGTCTTTCTTGCCATCCAAGCCGTGAACTTGGCGAAAGACATCGGCCATGATGACCTTCTCCGCTTGTTCGGCCTCTTTCTTCGTGCGGGCGAACTTGATCGTCCTCACGTAGCGTTGACCGTTGTGGCGGAAGTCACAGACCCACTTACCCGTGTCAATGCGTTTCCAAACAGCCATTCATGTCTCCTTTCGCAGAATGCAGCCGCGAACGAGACGAGCCTATTTTACCACGCCGAGTAAGGCTCTATATCGTTCCCGCTCCTTCTTCGCTTCGGGAGATTCAGATTTTTTTAACGTGCGAAATGGCTCTGTCAGAGGATGCGCGCAGACCTCTACTTTTGGTGGCTGTGGCGTTGTCCCATCCCGCTCAACTTTGAAACATGAGAGCAATTCGTCAGCATCGAACTTGATCAGACGTTTGCCAACGCGGTAGCAAGGAATTGAACCTTGTCTCACCCACAAGTAAACGGTCTGGCGTTTCACACCTAATAGCCCCGCCGCTTCCTCAACTGTAATAAGAGTCTTTGCCATAACTCCAAAGCCTTCAAACTTCCGACGCTTCCGATTTCTAATTGAAAGCGACTTGATCCGTCATGCGACTGCCTCAGTTCCGGCTTGTTTCGGCGATGCCTGAACAAAAAGTTTCGATCAACTCTCCACAGGAGGCGCAGAGAGTATCGAAGTAATTGAGACCATCGCGCACGGTTCGTTCAGATCGCGCGCCCTGATGCTGACAAAAGGGGCATCGGCGGAGAGCAAGTATGATCTCTGACCTGTGCATTTTTAACTTCGCGCGCAGGTCTGGCGTAAGGCGGCTAAATGGATTGACACGCAACTTTTCGCCGGAAACTACAAGTTGAAAACCAGCCAGATGCAGTTGATCAAGTAGAAGCTGTGCGTTCATGCAATCTCCCCCCAATCGTCTTTTGATGTCGGAACATTTGGAACAAGTGGAACAGGCGTTCCACCCGTTCCACCGTTCCGCTCAAGGACACGCTTAACCCTTGTGTGATTTGTGCCGAGACTGGTAGCAATATCTCTGAGCGAGAGAGCAGGGTTGCTTTCTTTCAAGGCAACGATTTGGGCATCGAGTTCGCGCGCTTCGCTAGGGGATAGAGGCTGTAGATGCTCGCCCTCATTGCCGTATTTGACGAAGGAGAATCCTAAGAAGTTCGATGGTTTAGCAATCTCGCAGATGATGACGTTATCGCTATGAAACACTACTTCAGTAGCGCGCACTTTGAGTTGCTTGAGATAGCGTAGTGAGTGGTCGTGGGAACTCTGCCCAATAGCGAAAACACTATCTGCGAAGTTCGACAAGTGTTTTGATCCGGCCAGATCATTAAGCGTGAGCGGGCGCGTCATGTCCCGTTTCGGAGTGTGCGCAAGGGCAAGCACTGACAGATCGTATTTACTTTTTAGCCGCTTTAACTGCTTCATTAAAGGCAGCGCGTCTTTAGCCTTTTCCGTTTCTGTGCGTAAATACGTTAGGTTATCTACGATAACAACTTTGGCGGATTCTTCGACGATCACTTCCTCTAACGCCAAGCTCAAATATGTCTCGAAGCTGATTGACTCCGGCAACTCAGCGTCAGGGTTAATTTCCGCCCGAATGAACCGATCATCAAAGATGAAATGCTTAGAGCCGTCTATCGAATAACGCCGCTCGAATTGTTTATCTGATAACTCAAAATCAAAATAGATTACTTTTTGCGCTTCTGCTTCAAGCGTGAGGCTGCTAACAGGTTGTCCGCGACTTATGCTATCGGCGATCTGTACAGCCAAGATTGACTTGCCGAGGTTTGTATCCGAAAACAGGATGCATAACTCATTCTCAAACCAGAACTCCGAAAAAAGCATCTTGGGGGTCGGCCTGCCCGCCGCGTCAGACAGCCAAGTGTTTGCTGATTTCAGTTTGAAAAGTTTAGATGGTTCTATCGTCGTATTGGTGGGCGAAAGGCTCTGAGGACTCCATTCCGGCGCAGCATTCACTAAAGCTTCTAGTTGTTGCACTGTGCCGCCGCGTTCCAGCCAGTCCGAGAAATCTTTGCCGTGCTTGGCGGGTAACGGTTCGTCTGGGAAGAGATCAATTAATTTGAGACTGGCAACATTTCCGTAGAGTAGCTGTGCAGTTTGGAGAGCTTGCTTGCTGCCGCTTTCGTCGTGATCTTGGATAATAACGATCTTTGCGCCGCGCAAGTATTGAGTGAACTCTGAACGCCAGTTCTTGAGATTAGTTGCGACTAGACCATGCTGCGCAGCGTTATCCGCATCTTTCTCACCTTCAAGTAGAACAATCTCGCATTCAAGCCGCTCACTTCGCGCTTTTAGTAATTCTGGGAACCGATAAGGGACACGTCGCACGCCCTGCAAATTGTTAATCCAGCCGCCGTTTCCGTCTGGCCTCCGCTGGTGAAATCCTTTTGGTTCGTGCCGCACATTCTGATGTAACAAAAGGCCATGTTCATCGCGGTAATCATACGTCTGCTTAATTTGCGGCTGTCCGTTCCCTTTCGTAGTTTCTTCAATAACGCCTAATGCTGCACGTACCTGTTCAAAAGAGCATCCAGCATGGCAATAGAGCAACACCACATTTTCGCCTTCGCTTATGCTCAAGCTGTTCTTTTGATCGTCGTGAGCGG
This sequence comes from Pyrinomonadaceae bacterium, assembly GCA_030841105.1. GTDB lineage: Bacteria > Acidobacteriota > Blastocatellia > Pyrinomonadales > Pyrinomonadaceae > JAIVJZ01. Next base: position 71,608 of record JAVEDE010000076.1, on the reverse strand, counting down.
GGCAACGCGCCGTCCAGCCTTGCCCGGACTTTTTGACCTTTTGCAAACGATGTATGATTTCTTGGACTTTCATATCCATACCTGATCGTTATTTTCTGCTGACCGAATGAGTGTCCAACTTATTCATGTGCCTTTCTAACTGCCTTGCGCGTGTGAGAGTCAAGAAACTCAGTAATATCCTTTGGCTGAAAAACCGTCCTTCGTCCGACTTTGCAGTGTGAAATTAAGTTTTGAGCCGTTAGGCGATCTAGCGTCACGACGGAAACTCCTAAAAGCCGCGCTGCTTCTTTGCGGTCAAAAGTTTGAATGTGCTCTTTGCTCATCTGCTATCCTCGCTAAAAATCATTAGACCGTTGCTGTAACCAGCAACGGTCTAAAGTTATCAGAGACTCTCTTTGTTTGTATCGAACCCAAATAGGGGTCGGAATTTGAAAATTTAACCCCTAGTTGCCCCAACCTTCCTCGTCATAATCATCTTCTCCGTCAGAATCAGACATAGCTTTTTTGATAGCTGCTTCTATACCCTGAAAACCTATATTGTCTTCGGAAATTATTACTGGATTACGAACGGCTACCAACGGCGTTGTCATCAGGTGATGGATGATGCGAATCACGCCCCCTTTAGGCGAGACCCAAGAAGGCTGGTACACATCACTCTCGATCAATTCTTGCTTAGCAGCTTTCCTAAGATACTCTGACACTAGCGATTGTTTTAAACCAAATAGCCACGCTGCGTAAGCATTGCGAAAAACTTTCCAGCGAGGTCTGCGCAAGTTGCCTTTTGCGTTATACCCAACAAACTTTTTTCCTCCTTTCTTTCCAGCCTTACGGAGAAATTCCATCACCTTTCTAACTGAAACGCTATCAAACCTATTACCCGTATAAGGTCGTCTCTCTAATGCCAGTAATTCCGTTTCAATCTTTGCTAAGATTTGTTCAACCCCATCTGTTTGCCCAACAAATTCTGCTTCTAATTTTTCCCACGCTTTATAGAGAAAAGTCTCTTTATTCTCTAATCCCAAGCCGACCGATTCTATTTTGAACGCGAAAGCCAGCTCATTAGAGATCGCTCTTTTTTTAGCGGCATCAACTAAAGTTTTACTAATCTTACCCAAATTGCGTTTCGCAGTTTTAATATCTTTGCCGCCAAACATTTCCTTTATGACTTTTCCTATTTCGTCCCGTGTAGTCACATCATCGCGCTCGATGACGCGCTTCGCGTAAATTACTCGCTGCCAATGATGAATGGCGAATACAATTGCTGGATGCCCAATTGACTCCGGGTTACGTTTGATAGATTCGAGAATATCAATGGTCTCAACTCTTCTGTGGTGTCCATGTGAAAAGTAGATATAGGCGTAAGGACGCGTTTCCCTTTCTGGCGATGAGTTATCGTTAATTTCAATCTCAGCTTCAAAAACTCCTCCGAGATCGAGCCAAGCGGTTCCGGCTGCGGTTAAAAATAGATCGCTGAAAAGACGCGCCCTTTCGTGAAAAGAAAGGTCTTTGCGTGCTGTTCTAAGTTTTTCCAGTTCATCAGCGGAAAGCTGTAAGAAGTTGGGATGAGTTCTATTAGCAACGCGGGAAAGTACATCTTGTTTCTCTTGGTCAGGAAGTTCGTTAAATTCGGCGAGGAGTTTGAGTTGTTCTTCATGTGAATAGATTGATAATCGGAGAGATAATGAAATGTAGTCTTCAAGCCGTTCAAATCGAGAATCAGTCCTCGGCGACAAACTCGCTTTCGCCCTAAGTTCGAGCAGTTCTTTCCATTGTTCTTCATTCATCAATAATCCGCCTTCTCTGCTTTGCCCAAGAAATCTGCTAACATTTAAAATTCGCAACGGCCTTAAAGCTCACTAATTCTAAACAGTTTATAGTCCTGTCCTAATGAAAAGAAACAAAATCACCCTTTCGCAATTGGAAAGCTTCCTTTTCAAAGCTGCCGACATTCTGCGTGGGAAGATGGATGCGTCCGAATATAAAGAGTTCATCTTCGGGATGCTGTTTATCAAGCGCATGTCCGATGAGTTCGAGTTCGAGCGCGAGCGACTTAGAACTACGATTTATGCACACCTGTCCGATGAAGATCGTGCGGAAGTTTTGAATGACAAGTTTTCTTACGGTCGAACCTTTTACGTTCCGCCTGTTGCCCGTTGGAACGATGAGTACACGAACGATCAGGGCGAACTGACGCCCGCGCTAAAAGATGTTAAGCAGAACGTTGGGGAGCGGCTCAATAAGGCGATTGCGGCAATTGAAGAGGCGAATGCGCCGCTGCTTGATGGCGTGCTTAAGGGCAACATCAACTTCAACGCTGAGAAGGGCAAGACGAAAATTCCGAATGATCGCTGGCTGAGTCTACTTTCTCACTTCAACGATCCCGACTTTGTTCTCGTCAACGAAAGCTTCGAGTTCCCTGACCTGCTCGGAGCGGCTTATGAATATCTCATCAAGTATTTTGCGGATAGCGCAGGCAAGAAGGGCGGCGAGTTTTATACGCCTATCGAAGTTGTTCAACTATTGGTGCGAATACTCAAACCGCAAGCGCGTATGTCTGTGTACGATCCGACGGTTGGTTCGGGCGGTATGTTGATCCAGTCGGTTCAGCATGTCGAAGAATCGGGACAGAATCCGCGCAGCGTGGAGCTTTTCGGGCAAGAGTCGAGTGGGACGGTTTGGGCGATCTGCAAGATGAACATGATCTTGCACAATGTTCCGGGCGCACATCTGGAAAACGACGATACGCTGATGAACCCGCTCCACGTTCATCTTGGAGCTTTACGCAAGTTCGACCGTGTGCTGGCAAATCCGCCGTTCTCGCAGAACTACGCGAAGCAGGACATGAAGTTTCCCAACCGTTTCCGGTATGGCTCGACGCCGGAAACTGGCAAGAAGGCGGATTTGATGTTCGTGCAGCACATGATTGCGAGCCTCAACAGTCGCGGGATGATGGCGACCGTGATGCCGCACGGCGTACTGTTTCGCGGCGGGCAGGAGAAGGTCATCCGGCAAGGTATTGTTGACGACAACCTGCTCGAAGCGATCATCAGCTTGCCGCCCGCGCTCTTTTACGGCACGGGTATTCCCGCCTGCGTGCTGGTCATCAACAAAGACAAGCCGGACGATTTGCGCGATAAGATTCTGTTCATCAACGCCGACCGAGAGTTTGCCGAAGGCAAGAATCAAAACAAGTTGCGCCCCGAAGACATCGAGAAGATTGATTGGGTCTTTACACACAAGCGGGAGATTGGGAAGTATTCGCGCCTCGTTGATAAAAATGAGATTGAGAAGAACGATTACAACCTGAATATCCGCCGCTACGTTGACAACACTCCCGCGCCGGAACCGGAAGACGTGCGGGCGCACCTGACGGGCGGCGTGCCGGTGGCCGAGGTTGAAAGCTACGCGCCTAATTTCAAACGCTTCGACTTCAATCCGGCGAGCATCTTTCAGCCCAAAAGCGGAAGCTATCTCTCCTTCAGGGATGAGGTGAGAGATAAGGCGGCGATCAAGCCAATTGTCGAAGCGGATACAGGTTTGCGTGCGACTTACGCGCGGATGAGCGAAGAGATTGCGGCGTGGTGGGAAGTGGCGCGTGACGATTTCGCCAAGCTCGAAGGCGGCATCAGCCTCGCCGGGGTGCGTGCGGAACTTTTGGCGACGATCAAGCACAAACTCGTTCCCATCGGTGCGCTCGACGAGTTTCAGACAGCGGGTGTGTTTGTGAATTGGTGGAAGACGATTCGCTACGACTTGAAGACGATTAACAGCACAGGTTGGAGTCCGAGCCTGATACCCGACGAGTATTTGATTGAGGAGTTCTTTCAGACGGAAGTGAAGGCTATCGAAGACCTTGAAGGGCGGCTCGGCGAGTTTGAGGCGCAACTTGGCGAAGCGATTGAAGCGGTCGAGTATGAAGCGGGCGAAGATGAGGAAGTGACGGCGAAGATCATCAAGGATTATCTGCGTGGGCAGATCAAAGAGTTGAAGGCGGCGGGAACGGAAACGGCACTGGGAGAACTCAAACCGTTGGAAGAACAGTTCAACGCAATCAAGGAGAGCGAAGACCGCATCGCTGAGATGAAGAAGGAACTCAAGCGGCAACAGGCGGAATTAAACCGTAAGCTGCGGTTCAAACGCGACGGCGTTGATGATGCGCGCGAGGAGTTGGAGAAACTCTTGGCGCAGAACACGCGCACGACGGAAGAACTCGTCGGTAAATCTATTTCCGACAAGAAAGCGCAGAAGGAACGGGAGCGGAAACTCGCCGCTATGAAGCGCGACCGGGAAACTTTGCAGCGGAAGATTGCGGGATTAGATGCGGAGCTTGTGGCTATCGGCGGTGTGATTACGCCGGAAGAAGCGAAGCGGCTCATTTTAAAGAAACTCTACGATTCGATTGCGAACGAACTGACGCGCTATTTGAACACGGAGAAACGTGCGCTCGTCAGCGTCTTTGAAAAGCTATGGGACAAGTACGCGATTTCGGCGCGGGCAATAGAAGCGGAGCGCGATGAGACGATGCGAGAGTTGGGCGAGTATTTGACGAAATTGGGTTATCTAACGGAAGAAATGGCAATGGCTCAAGCATAGAATCGGGCGGAATGTTGAGCATGGGCGAATGGAAAACATACCGAATTGAAGAATGTTGCGACGTTCTCGACTATCTCAGAGTTCCATTAAACGCTGAGACGCGCGAGAAGATTGCGGGCAACATCCCTTATTATGGCGCAAACGGGGTTCAAGGCTACATTGATAAATATATCTTTAACGAAGACCTGATACTAATTGCTGAAGACGGCGGAAACTTTGAAGAATTTGCAACTAGACCAATTGCTTACAGGATTTATGGGAAAAGTTGGGTCAACAACCATGCTCACGTTTTGAGAGCAAAGAATCACTTCAATCAGGATTTAATTTTCTATTCTCTCGTCAACAAAAACATCCTAACTTTTATTGTTGGCGGAACACGGTCAAAGCTCAATCAAACAGAACTCCGAAACATCACTGTCAGACTGCCGAGTTCGAAACAAGAACAAACCCAAATCGCCACCGTTCTCTCTTGCTTAGACCGCGGTATTAAGCATACGGAAGCACTTATCGCCAAGCAGCAACGCATCAAGGCCGGACTCCTCCAAGACCTGTTGACCAAAGGTTTTGATGAGCATGGCAACATCCGCTCGGAAGCGACACATGAGTTTAAGGATTCACCTCTAGGGAGGATTCCGAAGGAGTGGGAAGCCGTAACGATTGATAAAGTCGGCTCAGTCCGGCTGGGCAGACAAAGATCACCTAAACACCAGACAGGAAGATTTACAACTCCATATTTGCGGGTGGCGAACGTCTTCGACGGGTGGATTGACTATTCCGATGTTTTAGCTATGGATTTTACGCCAAACGAGAAAGACATTTACGGACTTTTACCTAATGACATTTTACTGAATGAAGGGCAAAGTCTTGAGTTAGTTGGTCGAAGTGCAATCTATGAAGGGGAAGCGAATCAATTTTGTTTTCAAAACACTTTAGTCAGATTTCGTGCATTCAAAAGTAACCACTCAGGCTATTGTCAATTAGTTTTTAAGTATTGGCTAGACACAGGGCGTTTTATAGACGTAGCTCGTCAAACAACTTCTGTCGCACATCTTGGAGCAGACAGATTTGCTCAAATGTATTTCCCTCGTTCAAGCTTTGAAGAACAGCAGCGAATCTATTTAGTATTAAATGCTAAAGGTAATGTTATTGAGACTCAGAAAAGCCACCTCCAAAATTTGCATCGGATCAAAACAGGCTTGATACAAGACCTACTCACAGGCTAAGTCAGTGTCAGCGGCTTGCTCGCCGGAAACATGGAAATAAGCACAACCTCATAAAACAAGGAAAACCTCATGGCAAGCGTCAAGCATCAACACATCACCGAACAGCAGTTTGTCGAAGATTCGTTTCTCGCACAGCTTAGAGGTTTAGGCTGGGAAGTAATCACGCTGGAAATGAAGAATCAAAAACCCGTCGAGAGTGGGCGCGACTCGTTCGATGAAGTTGTGATGCTGCCAGCCTTGCGCGAATCGCTCGCCAAAATCAATGACTGGATGGACGACGAACAGATCGAGCAAGCCGTCACCCGCATCACTAACATTTCTGGCGGCGACCTCTTAGCGAACAATCAACGGGTTCTCCAACTCCTATTCGAAGGCACAAGCGTTGATCGTAACCGCAAGACAGGTGAAATTAGCCCGACCGTCAAATACATTGACTTCAAGCATCCCGAAAACAATATCTTCACTGCCGTCTCACAATTCAAGATTCGCATACCCGGCACAGATCAGCACATAGTCCCCGACATCATTCTCTTCCTCAACGGCCTGCCCATCGCCGTCGTCGAATGCAAATCCCCGAAGGTTAAAGAAGCCATTCCCGAAGCCATTGACCAGATGATGCGTTACAGCGAGCAGCGCGGAGCGAAAGGCGAAGGCAGCCGCAAGCTTTTCTACTACAATCAATTTCTCGTGGCGACGTGCAGGCAGGAAGCAAAAGTTAGCTCTATCACCGCCCGCAACGAAAAACACTTTTTTAGTTGGGCAGACCCCTATCCGCACACGCTCAACGATCTCGAACACGGCGAATCAACGCCCAACCAACAACAGCGACTCGTCGCCGGAATGTTCTCAAAAGAGAATCTTCTGAGCCTCATCCGCACCTTCACGCTGTTCACAACGACCGACGAAGGGCAGACCATCAAAGTCATTGCTCGCTATCAACAATTCCGCGCCGTCAAAAAAGCCGTCGAGAGACTCCGCAACGGCAAAAACAAACGCGACCGCAGCGGCATCATCTGGCACACTCAAGGCTCTGGCAAATCTCTGACCATGATGTTCATGGTGCGTGAGATGTACACCCACAATGATCTGACCAAGTGGAAAGTCGTGTACATTACCGACCGCACGCAACTCCAGCAACAACTCGGCGGCACAACCGCGCGTGTCGGCCTCACAGTCAACACCGCAAACAGCATCAACGAATTGAAAGGATTGCTTCGTAACACTTCGAGCGACCTAGTGATGGGCATGATTCACAAGTTTCAAGAACGAGACTTGTCGGAAACATTCCCAGAACTTAATCCAAGCCAACACATTCTGGTGATGACGGACGAGGCGCACCGCTCACAGTTCAAACTTCTCGGCGCGAACTTAGACAAAGCTTTACCCAATGCCACATACATCGGCTATACCGGAACACCGACCGACAAGGCCGAACAACGCTTTGGCGATTACATTGATAAGTACACGATGCGCGAAGCGATAGAGGACGGCGTGACGGTCAAGATTGTTTACGAGGGACGCACGCACAACGCCGAAGTCGCAGACAAACAAGGAATGGATAAAAGCTTCGAGGATGTTTTCAGCGACTACAATTTACAAGAACGGCTGGAAATCCTCGGCTACGGCTCAAAGGAAGCCTACCTTGAAGCTGACAAGACAATCGAAGCCAAAGCGACTGACATGGTGCGGCATTACATTGAGCAGGTCTTTCCGAACGGCTTCAAAGCTCAAGTCGTCGCCACCTCAAGAGAAGCCGCCGTTCGTTATAAAGGGGCTATTGACACAGCTTTGCGTGAGACTATAGAGCGATTAGAAAGCAATCCTAAAATTAACAGGGATTTGGAACTAAAGCCCGAACAGGTTGAACAGTTAAAGAAACTAAAAACCGCCGTTATCATCTCCGGCGGTAGCCACAACGATAAGCCACACCTTAAAGCTCATTCCGACTCGAACCAACACAAGAAAGACATCGCCAGCTTCAAGCTCCCATTTAACGGCGAAGCTGACGGCGTTAATGGCGATGTCGCCTTTATCATCGTCAACAACATGCTTCTAACCGGCTTCGACGCGCCGATTGAGCAAGTCATGTATTTGGATCAAACCATCAGGGCGCACAATCTGCTGCAAGCCATCGCTCGCGTCAACCGCGTCCACGATGCGAACAAAACTTGTGGTTTCGTTGTTGATTATGTCGGCGTCGGGCATCATTTACGCGAAGCCTTATCCGAGTATGACGAACGCGAGAGGCAAGAGAGTATCGAAGGACTAAAAGACGATGCCGCTATCATCTCCGAGTTAATAGGAAAGCACAAAGCTTTGATCGAGTTCGTCGAAAAGCTCGGAATAACTGACCCGAACGACTACGATGCATATTACGATTACTTTTACGACGAAGACCCCCGGTTCGAGTTTCTGATTCTCTTCCGTGAGTTCTCTCGCGCCCTTGATGCCGTCTATCCGCGTAAGGAAGCCCTAGACTTCCTTCCTGACTTCAAACACTACTCTGAAATTAATGTCATGGCTTCCAAGCATTTCAGAGATAAGCGCGTTAGCATGAAAGGCATCCCTGAAAAGCTCCGTCTGATTGCCGACCAACATCTCGTCTCAAAAGGTATAGATCAAACTGTCGAGCCAATCTCCATTCTCGATAAAAGCTTTCAAGAACAAGTCAACAAGCGCACCCGCGAAAAGACCAAAGCCGCCGAGATCGAACACGCGATCCGCCACCACATTGACATCAGTTTACAGATCGACCCGGAACTTTACGCCTCTTTTGCCGAGGCCATAGAAGCAATCCTTGCGGAGTTTCAAAACAACTGGAGTTTGATAAGGAAGAAGCTTGAAGAACTAAGGCAGAGGATAATTGACGCGGAGAAAGAAGAAAGCACTTATGGCTTGCATCGAAGAAAGCAAATGCCCTTCTTCCGTATCTTCAAGAAAGAGTTCTTCGACGGGCAAGAGTTAGATGAAGATCAGGCGAGCGCATTGATTGATCTGACTAAGCAAGTCACGGCATTACTCGAAACCGAACTTCAACTAAAAGGCTTTTGGGATAACATTCCGGCTCGCAATAAGCTAAGAGCATCTCTCCAAGAGTTGCTTCTATCTCCCACGTTCGTTAGCCTGCCGAACGTCATCAAAAAGCGCGGTGAAGTAATCTCCCGCACGCTCGAAACAGCCGAAAGAAATAACGATACGATACTGCTCAGAGATTAAAATGAATCTCGAATATAGCATTGTTTATTCAGCACGAAAGACCCTGACAATCACCGTCGAACGTGATAGGTCTGTCATCGTTCGCGCGCCAAACGATACGCCGCATGAAAAGATTGAACAGTTAATTCAACAAAAGAAGCTTTGGCTTTACGAAAAGGTGCGGCATACGCAAAAGTATGATTTACCAATCAAGCAAAAGGAGTTTGTCTCCGGCACGACAATTCTATACTTAGGTAGGAATTATAAATTAGAGGTTGTGTCAGACCCTTTTGACGGCATTTTGTTTGACAATAAATTTCTCGTCTCGAAATCCAGAGTTAGCGACGCGCCTACCTTGCTCAAGGATTGGTACATTAAGAAAGCTAAGTCGAAGATCATTCCCCTATCCGACTTTTACGCGAAACACTTAGGCGTAAGCTTTAACCGCATACTCATTTCAGATTTGAAATATAGATGGGGATCATGCACGCCGAGCAATAAGCTCAACTTCAACTGGCGGCTCATCAAAGCACCAATGCGCGTGATTGAATACGTTATCGTCCATGAACTCGCCCATCTGCTCGAACCAAACCACAACGCACAATTTTGGGCAACTATCAAAACTCAACTTCCCGACTATTTGAAGGCTAAAGAATGGCTGAAACAATCGGGCGGATTGTTAGAACAACAACCCTAAACGTAGTCTGTGTAGATTAAAGGCGGCATTCAATCTCTTTGGTGATGTCATCCAATTAGAAAAAGGCACGATGAGTATATTCACCGCTATTCAGACCATATTGACGCAGGCCGGGAAGCCTCTCCACTATAAAGAGATCACTAAGCGTGTTCTTGATCAAGAACTATGGGCGACCAATGGATTGACGCCGCATGACACAATAAACGCGCGCCTTGCCGTTGATATAATTAAACGAGGATCGGCCTCACCTTTTCAAAGAACAGAAAAAGGCATATTCGCACTACGCTCGTGGGGATTACCTGAATATCAGGTTCCATCATCTACTAGCAATGACGGTGCGCCGAGAAGCCAGATGTCTTTTACGGATGCAACTGAAGCGGTGCTTGAAACATACGCTGGCAAGCAGCCAATGCATTACCGCGCCATCACCGAGAAGGCACTTGAACTAGGTCTCATCGCAACTGCGGGCAAGACACCGGAAGCTACCCTCTATGCGCAAGTCATCACTGAAATCCAGAGGAGAGTGAAGCGCGGCGAGCGCCCCCGTTTCGTTCAATACGGCAAGGGCTTCGTCGGACTACCTAAATGGCTGGGATCAGGGCTGGCATTCCAGATTGAGCAGCACAATCAAACGGTTCGCAAGAAACTGCGGCAACAGATCAGTCAGATGCCCCCGGCAGAATTTGAGGCACTCGTTGGTACGCTTCTAGCTAAACTGGGTTTTGAAGATGTAACGGTCACTTCTGTTAACAATGATGGGGGCATAGACGTGCGCGGAACGATGGTAACGGGCGATGTCATCCGCACCCGCACGGCAGTACAGGTGAAGCGATGGAAAAACAACGTGCAAGCACCAACGGTTCAGCAAGTACGAGGGAGCTTAGGCACACACGAACAGGGACTTATCATCACCTTGAGCGATTTCAGCAAGGGCGCAATAGAGGAGGCCGAGCGCCTCGACGCCACGCCTGTTGCCCTAATGAATGGCGAGCAACTGGTGAAGCTATTAGTTGAGAATGACATCGGCATCCGACGCGCCAGCCACGACATCATCGAACTTGGCGAGGCTGAGTGATAAACTTATCTCAGGAGTTTCCCAGTCTGGACGGACACCATATCCTTAAACGAGACTTCACACATTGGAAAGATCACAACCAATATCAGAAAGCATTTGATAGATTGCTCTGTGATTTGATAGCCAAAGATAAGCAGACCGCCGAAGGCTAAGGTTGAGCCTTCAAAGGCAAGTAAGAAGAGACGCAACAAGATATGCCTCAAATTCATAGAGATCATAACGTCTATATCTTGGGTGCTGGATTCTCATATGATGGCGGTTTGCCTTTAATTAAAGGCTTCCTAGAGCGCATGGGCGACAGCATCTCATGGCTTCATGATAATAATAGAACGGAAGAAGCCGAAGCCGTTGAACAAGTATTTGATTTCAGGCTTAAAGCGGCGGGAACGGCTTATCGCGCTAACATTGACGTTGAAAATATCGAGGAATTATTCAGCCTCGCGTCCGCAAGCGAAGGAGAATCACATACCGATTATGTAACCAAAGCTATTGCAGCGACACTGGATTATGCACAAAGAACAACAGGCTCTTCTGAAGCATATCTTAACACTCAAGTTGTAGGGGAGCTGCCTAATAGATGGAGACTGCTGAGTCAGGCGGAAGGTGCTAATCGGGGAGGATACACACACGCCTGCCCTCTTTATCATCTCTATGCCGGAATGCTAAGCGGGTACTTCTCTGAGTCTTCGCCAAGTACAAGGAATACTATAATTACATTCAACTATGACACTCTAGTTGAAGACGCGCTCGCTGATTTGAGTACGCCATTTCATTATGGATTATCAAGTGCGGCAGCTACTTTGCAAGAAGGGGCTAAATGTTCACTAAGCGACCAAGCACTGGCTGGTGCTATCCCAATATTAAAGCTACATGGATCGATCAATTGGGCTACGCCGGATAATCTTAATGAAATGGTAAAAGTTTATGGCAGCTATGATGATGTGCGGGCAAGGGGGGAGCGCATCCTTTTATTGCCACCTACATGGCGGAAGGCATTTGGAGGGCATCTCACTGGAATTTGGGAGACTGCTCTTAAAGCAATAAGCGAGGCTACAAGGATCATCATAATTGGATTTTCTATGCCTCCTACTGATACGCATTTCAAATATCTTATTGCATCTGGGCTGCGTGATAACATTTCTTTGCGAAAGCTAATATTTGTTAATCCTAGCCTGCGGCAAGAAGCTGAAATCTTGCGCAACAATCTTTTTAACATCTTAAGACCTGAGTTGGAGAGTAGGGGGATAATCGTAACAAGAGCGGAGAAGACTCATGAATTCCTCTTTGATCGTGAAAACGGATTACTTACTAACCGATATGTCTCGTCGAATTATATTCGCATAGGGTTAAATCTCAATGGGGTGATACATATTCAAGTAAGAGGGTAGGAATCGAAATAAATAATGTCGCGCCAAACAACTCACCCGCCGCACTTACCCCCGACGTAAGACCTTTGGCGCGGCTGCGGATTCATCCTCACTCAATACGTTTTGAATCATCATTGACAATTTCACTCCACGGGCATATCTTGCCCGCTCTGGATTCTTGCTAACAAAAGCAATCTTTAATTTGGCCTCACTCAAACTGATATTTACATACATCAATGGAAACCACACAAGACCTTTTCATCTCACACGCAAGCAGCGATAAAGAACAGTATGTGCTTCCCCTCGCGCACGCGCTTACCACTCACGGCGTCTCTTTCTGGCTCGACAGCTATGAAATAGGATGGGGCGACAACGTAGTGATGAAAATCAACGAAGGGTTGCGGACAAGTCGTTATGCGCTCATCTGTTTATCGGAGAATTTCATGCGGCGACGCTGGCCTGAGAGCGAGATGAGCGGGATTGTGGCAATTCAGAATAATACAGGGCAAAAGCGCGTCTTGCCGCTCATCCTTAATTCCAAGGATGAGGTGTTGGCCTCTTATCCTATTCTGTCGGCTTTAGCTTATCGTGAGTTTAGCGTAGGCGTTGAGACTCTGGCGGCAGAATTAGCCAGCTTGGTAAAGAAAGAAGATAGAGCGGAAGGGCTATTACAAGTAGTCATTGAATCGGTACACACAGAACAGCTTTGTAACCTGAAAGTCTCTCCCCGCGTAAGTGTGGCTTGGCTTGCTCGGAAAGCACAAGCGGGTGTGGGTGTGAAAGACGCAGCGAATATTGGTGCATTTGAACAATTAAGAATCAAGTGGGTGTTGATAGATGCTTCGGCAATGGCTGAGTGGGATGCTCTATCCCATACTGAAAAGCTACGCTCTTACGCTGTGGTTAAATCTAAGGACGGAGTTAAGTTCTCTTATAGTAATTCCGATAGGCTCGAAGAGTTGGGCGTTTACGACGGAATAGTATTTAACCTTGCGGGTTTTCCAGACTTAAGATTTGACAGGGGGGGGTTGATGTTTTGCATAGAAAGACCATCTCACGTAACTAGTTCTCAAATAGCTGATCTTATTAAAAAGATCGAAGAAGAAAGGGCAAAGGAGACTAATAAGTCAAAAAAGAAAAAACGGACAAAACCTGATGATTTCTCAGAAGGTGATAAGTAAATTGCATAGATAAATTTCATTAGGACTACCTAACAACTCATCCAATCCTTCCCCTCAGTAACATCACACCCCCCCTCTGGCTTTCGTGTCCAGATGAGCACTACACATTGGTGTTTTTGGTCAATAAGCGCGTCACCGTCGCAGACAGTCGCCCGATGTCCTGTGGCTTCCGCAAAAAAGCATTAACACCTACGCGCAACGCGTCCCGCTCCACATCGCTCGCCGACAACATTATGATTGGAGTCCGCCGCCGGTGTGGAAGTTGCCGCGCCCGCCGCGCTAGTTCTAAGCCGTCCTTGCCGGGCAACTGATTGTCGAGGATGAGCAGGTGATAGTGCTCTTTGCTTTCAATCTTGCGCATGGCTTCCGTCCCGTCAGCGCATAGTTCGACCGTCCAGCCCAATTCTTCTAAGGTGTCTTTCACAGCATCGGCCACCACCTGATAATCTTCGACGCACAGAATAGTGATGATGCGCGCTTTAGTGCGCGTGCGGCGGCGACTCTTGCGGTTGATAATGCTCTGCTTGCGCGGTTCGGGCGGGGTGCGCAAGTAGGCGAGGTCTTTATGCCTGCCCTGTTCGGCGTCTAACATGTACGTAAGCGTGGCATGATGACGCAAACCGAGCAGCCGCGCGGCGCGTGTGACGCTACCTTCTCCGTCAATCAAAGCCCGCCGCACGTATCTGGCCTCGTAGGTGCGCACCCTCTCGTTGAGATCGAAGTTCGCCCAGAAATCTACTACGCTGCGGACTCGTTTTTGTGATAGGGACGCGCGACGATCAGACACAATCCGCATGGCACTAGCGCGCAGGCGTGTGATCGTTTCAGCGTCCTGTGTCTCTTTGAGCAAGTTATGTGCGCGCTCGTATGCCTCTAACAGTTCATGCTCGTTAAGACGGTCGGCATGTTCCTCCATTAGTGAGAGCAATGCGCGTCCGGCGTCTTCGACCGCCCCGGCTTCCTCTGCAAGATCGGCGGCGCGTCTAAGCGTGTTAACCGATTCGATGAAGTTACCGCGCTTCGAGAGGATGCGGCCTTGTGTGGTGAGTGCTTCAGCCAACAAGCCCTGCTCGCCGCCTTTGGACAGTACCCGCACGGCCTCACGGATCGCGCTCTCGGCGGCTGGCAATCTGCCCTGTGCCAATAGGACACGGGCGCGAGCTTCATCTACCTGCGCGATTCGACCCTTGTTCTGAACGTCGGCAAACAAACTACGTGCGGAGTTAAGGTGTTCGTGTGCCTCTTCGTAACGCCCGATGGTGTAGAGTAGATAACCTAGGTTGTGCTCGGCACTGGCACGGTAGCTGGTGTGTTCGGCTTGCTCGAAATGGTAGGAAGCGGCGGTGTATTCGATGATGGCGCGGTCTATGTAATCCGGGCGATGTTCCGCAGTGCTTAAGTTTGTAAGTACACAACCGAGATCATTATGAAATTTTCCTTTGAGGAAATCATTGGTGCTTTCTTCAAAGAACTGTGTCTCGTCTGTCAATATGTGTAGCGCATCGTTATAACGTCCACTAATTGATTCAACGATGGCGAGGCGCAGTAATATCTTAGCCCGCAACTCTTTCTCGCTGATGTCGGTTAGTCCCTTGAGTGCTTCCTGATAAACCACCCGCGCATCATCGTATGCCCCGGCGCGGCGGTAGCAGAAACCGAGTTCGCACTGTGCGGCGACTATTCTAGTCGGCTCTCCTATTGCTTGAAAGCGCGTGATACTTTCGGTGATTAAGTCTTTGGCCTTTTCTTGCGCTTCCCCAATTTGCTGGACACTGCCAAGCCAACCGGCAAGCGAACCGACGCGCAAAAGAACTTCTGCGGCGGTCAACTCGGATAGTCCTTCGAGTGCAGGACGTTTACCGACGCCCTGCCATAGTTCGCCGAGCGCGTCCCGCGCCGACTCGTACTCGCCTCTGTGCTCGAAGTCTGCCGCTATCTGGCATTGAAGCTGCGCCCGCTCGTTACGGCTCAACGCAGGATTTTCCAACTGCTTTAATAAGGTTTCGGCTAAAGTCATGTGAGGACTCGCTTTCTGTGTGCTTGCTGGAAAATTTCAGGCAGGCTGAAGCCACGTCCTATCAACAGGATAGGCCGCAAATTAAAACCAGAAGAGACTGGTTTCACCAACTACCTCAGAGGAAAAAGAAGAGATGAAAAGCTATCGAAACGCTATTGCCGCGCTGGTCTTGGCATTTGTATTCACCACGTCCGCCTTCGCCGGTGACGGCGTAATTTATACGGATAGGACTCCGCCTCCGCCGTCCCCGCCAGCGCAGGCAGAAGGCGTAATTTATACGGATAAAGCCGCTCCCGTGCCGGAAGAAGATACCCTGACGGAGATTGCGCTCACCTTATTGCAAACTCTGATACCGCTGCTCTAAGCCAGCGGGACAGTTCAAGCTGATTGTATGCTGCCGTGAGGCTCACAGGCGGCGCAGTCTTTGTGTATCCGGCAGGAATATACAACAATTGCGAGGCTCTGCGAGAAAATTCTGAGCAATGGAGCGAGGATATAATCGTGAGCGTCCGCCTCGTCTTTTTGTGGGCGCTCGTTGATACATGCGCGGCTGTGAACTTTTCCAGAGACACACGGCCGCGCGCTTAATTTTGCGCTTCTTATTTGCGCTTTTGAATGAACTCTCCTTTTTCCTCCACGATGCCGCCGCGCTGGAAGTCCAGTTCGTGACGTTCGGCCATGAAGAGCATGAAGGCCAGATCGCGCACACTCACCTGTAATTCATCTGCGCCCGCGTACAGGATCGGTGCTTTCGTCACTTCTGCCGCTTCAAAGAGGAACGAGAGCAGCGCGTTTCTGACAAGTTTCGGGGCGGTGGGGTCGTTCACGAGACAGGCGATGCGTCTCGCATTCCTATCGTGTTCGGCCGTGGGCATGAGCGGTATTTGCAAAAGTGCGGGCATGATGCTTACGCGGGGCGCGGCTGCTGTCTGTGCCTCACTCCCTTCTCAGGCATACATCAATTCTTCGGCTTCGGGTTGGAGCGACAATTCCAAATCGAACAATTCCGAATCCATGTCGCGGATCGCGCGGTTGAGG
The DNA here is from genome assembly GCA_030841105.1 of Pyrinomonadaceae bacterium. Classification (GTDB taxonomy): domain Bacteria; phylum Acidobacteriota; class Blastocatellia; order Pyrinomonadales; family Pyrinomonadaceae; genus JAIVJZ01. The sequence continues at coordinate 55,222 of JAVEDE010000076.1, read as the reverse complement.
GCGTCTAAGTCCTCATAATCTTCCGTCTGGATATTCGCCGCGATGCGCGTCATAAGGTTGAGAGATTGTTTGAGGGCTTCAATCTGTTTGGCAGCGGTCATTGTCGGTTCGCTCCGTTCGGTGATGTTGTCTGACGGAGCAAAGTATAGCAACCCTGCTAAATAAAGTCAAGTAGGGCTGCTATACTTTTGTTGATTATTTTCTGAAAGGCGTGTTATCTTGTGAGCATGAAAGGCGAACTTACAGCCGCCCAAGTCTCGGAGCGTCTTAGCGTAGGACGCTCTACGGTTAACCTATGGTGCAGGCAAGGGCGTTTCCCTAACGCCCGAATAGAAAAATCGCCAGTAGGTGACTACTGGCTGATCCCCGAATCTGACTTGAAGGATTTCGAGCCGCCGAAGATGGGGAGGCCGTCAACGAGGAAGGCCGCGAAGAAAAGCGGTAAGAAGTAGCAAGCCTCTCACCGGAGCTTACCGCGATGGCTAGTCCTGAACATCCATCACCGCGAAGCGAAAATCAAACCGGCTTCACCGACGGATCGCTTCGAATGCTTGAAACAGAAGAAGGCCAACTAAATGCCGTCTTTGCTTGTTTCGGTTCTGCTGCCCAGCACGCCCAGTTGTTTGAAGAGTCGCTGGCAAAGTTTTTATTGGTCTATAACAAAATCGCTAACAGTACACTTTCTTTGCAGGACTTGGACATGCTCGAAGCGAAACTACAGAAGAAGACAATGGGTTCACTTCTCAGGGAGCTTTCTAATTACGTTACCATCCAAGAAGAGTCGGTTGCTAGAAATCTCGCTGAGGCTCTGAATTTACGGAACTTCTTGATGCACAACTTTTTCATCGCGCGCGATCAAGGACTCAAATCCGAAGAAGGCCGCCTAAGCTAGCTAGCTGAACTTGTTGAAATTGAGCAAATATTGGAGCAATCTCGTATTATAACGAACGCCATGCGAATTGCTATGTGTCGAACTCTTGGGTTTCAAGATAATGGGTCAGTAACGTAATCAGCCATATCAGAAAGTATTCAATAGATTGCCGATTGAGTTTAGGATATTAAAGTGACGAATAGCAGAGTTAACCTAAACAAGATTTCAAAAGTAGCTGAACTAGCTTTTGAAAATGGCATTAGGCTTCATTTTGATTCTATTCTGCTTTTTGAGCATGAGTCTCATCCGTCAGCATACTTTCTATCTATTCTCGCCCTTGAGGAATTTGGTAAATACACCTTATTGGATAATTTTGTTTGGCACTCAAGAATTGACGGAAGACGCCCAGATGAGGTTAAGGAGTTAGATAGAATTCTTTGGCATCAGTTGAAACAAAAAGTCTTTGCTAATGACGCTGAGGATTTTATTCCAAAGAAAATCTTAGATGATTTTCGTAGTGGGAAATTAGAAGTGCTCAAACAGAATGCTGTATACGTTGGATTAAAACGTATACAGCGGAAAACAAATCTTAAAAGTAAAGTAATCACTCCTTACAGTGTCGGAGAAGAGAAAGCGAAAAGGCAAATCACCATCGTCAATGATTTCTTGATCAATCTTACATTGAGCGTAATAAAGGACGTGTACATAATCGACACGGAGGGCGTTGAATCGATGCTCAATGAAGATTTGTTGCGCGAATTGACCGAGGGTTGGAAGTTTAAAGGTCTTAAGGCAATCTCTAGGATTAAACAGTTGCAGTCCATAAAATGACGGCTATTACTGATATGAGTGTCTACAACGTCAGTTACTATTGCAACGAGTGTGGCGGCTGGCACGCTACCGCTACTCGCGTCCAGTTCGCTAACTCTGAGCTTGACGGACAATCCATTGTAGTGGCTTATCTCGGTAGAGATTTACCTTCTAGCATTAAGGTCATTCAAGAGCCAGACAAGTTACACTGCCCCTCTATAAATAGGCCAACGTCACAGCCCGATCCGAACAAGATTTTTCTGATCCTTGCCACCTAACGTTTATCTGCTTATGTGTAAAGGCAGGTCGCCGAAGGCTCAAGCTGAGAGTTTACAGGCGGGAAGAAATAAGTTCAGCGAACCCGCTCTCCGAAGTAAGAGGCAAGGCGGTTCCTAGCTGTCTTATAAATGAGGGGCAGGACTGACTTGAGGACTTGCTTGTATAGCCAGAAGTGGGCAGGCAATCGTGAGGGGTATTCGTTGAATTCTTCTAACAAGTCTCCAATGATATTTTCTTGTTCGTCACTAGAAGAAGTAATTAGCTTTAACAGACGGTTGAGGGTAGCTGATGCAACAATAGAGTTTTTCTTGTCAGGTTGGTTGGGGCGGACAGAACGGGCTTCTACCTTATCCCACAATCCGTGTGCGTATATCATTCCACCTATTATTATGGCAAAATAGATTAGTAAGATAAAGAGATACATTGCTCGCCCTAAAGTGAAGTTCTAAATAATCCGCCGAATCCACTCCCCAACCGACGCTATCAATCCCCACCTGACACCCTTCCTAATCATCGGCCACGCCGAAGCGGCCACCTGTTTGTAATACCAAACTTTTGCGAACCGCTCGCCCTGTTTCGCTGCGATCTCCGTGTACTCTTCCGCTAAATCTCCGACTAAATACTCTCTCCCTTTCTTGTCGAGAATTAGAAGCAACAGTTTTTCAGCGCGTTTTGGCGGAACAGGTTTTTTGGTATTAGCCGGTGTCTTATCATGCCCGCTATCCAAGTGGCCTACGTAAAAGTACGGCAACAGTGGTTGAGAAGCGTTGGCGAAACCTTTGCTCCTGATCAATTTACTGAGGTCAATCGCCATCACGGACTCATTATCCACATAATAATAGTATGTGGACTTATGCTTAAAAATGACCGTATCTGCTGGTAAGCCCAATCTTCTAAGTATTAAGTTTGCAATACGAGTGTCAAGCCTTTTCCCTTTTGTTTCAACATTGAACAGAGAAGGCTGTTTCTCATTTACAGGTTTAAGCACCTGTTCATCTCTTTTGCTCATGGGTCACCTCACGCCACATCTAAACCAAAGTCCAACCCCCGCGCCAAACGATTACGCGCCCCGTTCGTATCATTCAAAGCCTGCACGCCCGCGCCTTCGACTCTAAAGTATCTCTTCGCCCGCCCGCCCCGCTCCGGCGTCGCTTCACCCTGCCACGACTTCAAGTAGCCCTTGCGCTCAAGGCGATCTAAGGTGGCATAGACCGCTCCGATGCTCACGTCTCGTTCAGTCGCTTCCGATACCGTCTGGCGAATCTTCGCCCCGTAAGCGTTCTCCGCGAGCCGCATCACGGCCAGTAATACGATCTCTTCAAAGTGGCCTAGATAATCTTTCGGTTCACTCATAAATAACCTTTCCGCGATCTCCGTCTATCATCTTCCAATTCCATATACTAGAATGTAGAACATATAAAAGTCAATAGTTATTGTGAGCCTACTGTTTCTCAATTTAACCCCCTCAATAACAGCACCCTCCCCTCTGGCTTTCGTGTCCAGATGGGGATTTGCTGTTTCTTTGCTATTCGCCCCTTTGCTCTACGTTGGATCGTCGGGGAAACCTTGCATCTGTGCTGGTTCTCTATCAACGCCTACCCTAGACGCAGAGCGCGTCTCGACACTACCCCTCTTTATGCTTGCTCCGGCCAGCCATTCTCTATACGTCGGGACGTGCAACTGGTCTGCGTCGTGCGCCGCAGGCGAATCCCATGATCCTTATTTGGAGTGATTTTATAATGGCAAACTCACGTAAACGTGCAAAGGGTCGATTGTAAATAACTTAACGTTTGCCTCTTATTTATTCTGTGTTTTAGCATCCTCGAAAACAGTATTAAAATCTTCTATAAAGAATGGGATTATTTGCGCCCACGGTACTATTTTAGTTAATAAGGTTCGTTTCCTCGCGTAATCTTCTAAAGAGCCACTTGTTTCGCTTCTTTCTGGTGTTATCACAATAACTAATTGGACAGGAGATTGCGGGGGAGGTGGTGGCTGGATTTCATCCAAATGAGAACCATTGCCATCAGTTATAACGAGAATGAGATGCGGTCTTGAGTCCTTGATAGAGGAGATACGATACACAAGCCCCTTTATATCCGTATAAGGTTCAGTTGAATTAATAGGTAAAAATGTTTGGGCAGAAAAACCTTTCAAAACCTCCTGCACTTTCTCCTTATATTCTTGTAATGCCTTTTCTCTCCTTTTCGCTTCTATTGCTGCTTCTCTAAATAATCTTTTCTCAATATCTCGTGGCATTTCTTGTTTTAGAAAGCCCTCTATGGATGGGAAGTTAATAGACATTCTCTCTATAGGAGCAAACCCATCTCTACCGAATTCAAATATCCTTAATTCAATAATGTTTCGATTCTTTACAAGAGCAGGTAGCGATTTAAAAAGGTTTTCTGCAACCTCAGAGCGACCGACTTTGTTAACGCTCGGTGTTGCATCAATGTATACATCCAACACCGTTGCAGGTGGGATTGATATAGGCTCTAAAACGTTGGCTGCACCTGTATTATCAGTACAAGAAGAGAATGTTAAGGTTAATAACATGATTAACAAAGATGATATCTCAGTACTGAAAGATATACTCATGTAACTTATTCCTCGACGCTTGTTAATCATTTTTCTATACCTATCAAATCTAAATATGATTGTTTGATCTGAATACAACTTTCTAGCTACTGAGGTTCTAATAAATTTGGCTTCGGCTGTTCACCTGCCTCTATACGCTTATCCTCCTCACTTTTTATAGTAATCCAAGCCGGGGCATAGCCGCCGAAGAAAAAAAACGCTAACAAACCAAGTAAGAAGAGGACTATCTGGGAAATAGCTAAACCCTTTGAAAACGGATCAGTAACCAAGATCAAAGAAAGGATTAACAACGATGGAGCTAGGCCAAAGACAATTAAGGCTGAAAGACTCAAAGCCACTCTCTCCCAGTGCAAATTACGTTGTCCCTTTGAAGACAAAATATTGGATATATATTTTACAAGTGCTTGCCCCATCAGAACGGAAGAAGCAAGTGACCATTCAGGAAGATAGATGATTTTTAATGGCACTCCTTGATATGAAAAAACTATTCCGGTAACTATAAATGGAAGTATTATGAATAGAACCTCAGCTAACAATAGACAATGTGTATTTATAGATGCATCTCTGTTATTTGGTTGTTCCAGAGCGGCTTCTTTTCTATTTGTCATTAGCTCACCTCTTTTTATGAGCATATTGAAGGGCGTTTGATGTGAGGCTAACGACGAAGATAAGCGTCAGCAGAAAAGTGCCTGCAAATTATGCTTGTCAGAGAAAGATGTCAATAGTAAAGAATGCCTATGTTCGACCTTCTGGTTATTGCAGGTGAGGGCGAAAATAAGCGCGAGATTCTGAAAAAAATCTACTAAGAAGTAACTACGCCCCCTCTTTGAGCTTAATTGGTTAATGAATCTAGGAGAATACGATATTGCTCCCTGTCTCGGGCTTTTTTTTGTTCGCCACCCGCCCCTTTGCTCTACGTTAGATCGTCGGGGAAACCTTGCATCCGTGCTGGCTCCCTACCAATGCACTCATTCGGCGCGCCATGACTCTCAATAACGCCTGTCGCTATGCGTGCTCCGGCCAGCCATTCGCTATAAGTCGGGACGCGCGGCGGGTCAGTATCGCGCGCCGTAGGGCTAGCGTCTGGCCTGATAACCAACGGCTCGCTTGAATGTGCAAACGCAGTGCGTGCTTCCGCAAGTGTCAGCTTTTCGCGTGCGCTCCTATCCCGATCTTCTTGATATTTTCGGTCACGCTCCGCGCGTGCTTCTTCTTCTTTGCGCGCCTTCTCGTCAATCGCTGCCGCCAACTGTGCCAGCCCTCGCTCCTGCTCGGCAATCTCTTCGAGTGTGTGCGGTAAGGGTGCGCCCCAGATCACCGTTTCAAGTGCAGCCCACGCCCGCAGCATCTTGATTAAATCATCGCCCTCGACATCCGGTTTCTGATGGAAAGAGTAATGAAAGAAGATGTGTTGCATATCGCGGGCGAGTTCCTCCAACTCAGGAAAGCGATGTCCGTACTTTTTGATCATAGCGCGCTGCTCCCGCGTGAGGTCACGCAGGTATTCATCAATCAAACCCTGCCGCACCTTCTCTTTCTTCGTCAGAGACTTCTTCTGTATAGGGTTCGCGCGCCTGCCATGACCGCTAGACGCTACTGGCTTCCAGTCGGGAGAGCAGCGTACAAGAGCCTCTTCAAGTTCTTTTCGAGACTCGCGTAGAGCCTTCGCGCGATCCTGAGTGAAATATTCAAAGAACCGCACGGCACAGGCTTTCTTGTTTGTGTAAAACTCGTCTTCCTTATAGGTATTGGAGAGACGCTTAATGTCGCGCTTCCATTCCGGCCATTCCGCAAGAATCACAACACCATATTGATTTCCACAAAAGCGGCAATCAATTACTAGCCTTTCATCTTTTGAGTTAGCGGCCGTCCTGCCGTCACTCTCAACTCCTATCCACGTTGCTCGTAGATATAGCCGACAATGCGCGCAACGCGCCCCCATGCCCGCACGCCCCTCTAATCGCTTGAGCCGCGCTGCCGTGCCTTTCATTTGTCGTCTTCCTCCTCGCCGTCGTCTTTCGACTCCTCCTTCACGGCCTCTTCGGCTTCCTTTTGTTTGATGTGTTGTTCTAATGCCTCAAGCCGCGCTTCAACATCACCGATTTCAACAGCTTTCACAGCCAATTCGATGATTGATTTTGCTGCTGAGACTCGCGCACTAGCGGACGCTTCCTTGTCGTCGGCAACATCGCGCAGCACCTTTGCCGCGCTCGCCGCGTCGGTCTGGATGCGGACGATCACATGTTCGACCACTTGGCGACGAGCGAGCCTGTACTGTTCCCGAAACTTTGAATCGCTATTCAACCAACGCCAAGCGGTTGCCTCTGAGATGCCTGAAGAGAAGCACGCTTCTTTGATCGTTGGGTAGGAGAGAAGCGCAGGCAAAAAGGCCGCTTGCTTGTCAGTTAAGCCTTCAATACGCAGGCTCTTATCTGCGACGCCATCGCCCTCCGCGACGGTCTTTTTTTTCGCTGCGGTTTTCATTAGCTATCAAAACCTTTCATTTCTGTCGGCTTCGGGGGCATTCCTCTGTCGAAAGCTCGCCTTTTTTCGTTGCCAAACCGTTGCCAAAACTCATCGGAATAGATAGCTATTGAGAGTTCTTAACAGCAATTATGTGTCTCGTTCGCGGCTGCAAGTTGTTGATTCTACCGAGGAAATTGCTGTTAATGCTGAGAGCTATCAAGTGTCGAACTAGCCGTTCGCAATGCGGAGGTCAGGAGTTCGACCCTCCTCTGCTCCACCAAAGATTTCAACAAGATACAGTCGCAGCAATGCGGCTGTTTTTGTTTTGTGGACACTTTCAAGGATACTTTCACGCTTTTCGGCATCTTCAACGTGTCTAAGTTAATTGAATGAACCGCCTTTCGGGGGTTTTTCTTTATGGCTTAAAGTATAATTAAAAACATAAGGGGATTACTATGGCGCAAATATTCATATCTCACAGTGCCAAAGATGATGACTTGAAGAACTTCTTCAATAAGGGGTTTGCGACCTCAAGTGTCACAGCCAAATATGAAGAGATAGAACAACTCCTAAAGGGAACGATTACTACTGAAGCTATAAAGCAAGACATTAGCGTATCAAACGCTATCTTTGTTCTCTTGAGCCCAAACGTAGAAACACTTTCTCATACAAGGGACTGGGTTGGTTTTGAAGTTGGTTTTGCAGCGGGCGTTGGAGGTAGCAACAAGGATATTTGGGTGTTTGAGAATATTCGTGATGTGGGCAGCCTAGAAATGGTAATTCCTTCCTTTGACCATTATGTAGTCTATGACACAAGTGACGTTGCGCTGGTATATGTAAAGCGAATTATTGAATCTTACAATGACATGCGCGTTCTAAGGAACATGGCTGCGGGAAGCGGGGGCGGGGCGATGCTGGCACAAGATAAGGTTGGCGGGGCTGTGGTAGGCGGAATCATTGGACTTATTTATTCTGCCTTATCGACCGGGCGACCAGAAGGTATAGAAGTAACTTGTCCCAATCCTAAGTGTCTTTTAAAGTACCGAATTCATCTACCTCAATTTATGATGCAGTATAGATGTGCTAAGTGTAATCACTGGTGGGTCAAGCCACAGTAAACCTTAGATGGTTTAGTGCTTTGGTTTGCTTGGCAGTTTGGAAGGCAAGTTTAATTCATCATCTAACAACACATCCGTACAGATTCCCGCTAGTCGAGCATACTTCAAAATGATAGGTAGCGGCGGTTCGATTGTTCCTATCTCATAACCGGAGATTGCCGCTCGCAGTAACGTTTCTTCAAGACCCAACCGTACAAGTATCTCATTCTGAGAAAGCCCTAAAGCAATGCGGATAGACGCCAACTTTTCCGGCAACCGCTTGGGTTTCGGACGGGCAGCGCGTCCCATCAGAAGTTTCCTCCTGAAAGAACACACTGAAACTTGCTTCTAGTTGTATATTCAACTAGGATGGCATCGCGTAACTGATTCGCCGTGAGAATGAACCTCTCATCTCTAACGGCGATGCTCATCACTCCTTTGAGGTTGAGGTTGAGCTACGCATTGGCCGTCGCTAGTTTTCAAAGACTCGAACTCACGCGAGGATACCATATATGCCAGATGGGACTCTCACCATTCTATATGCAGAAGACCATAAAATTGTCGCTGACGCGGTGAAGGAAACTCTGGAAGAGGAAGGTTTCAGAGTTGTTCTTTGCTCTGATGGGGCAGTTGCTTTACAAAGAATATCCGGCAACGCTCGCTATGACCTGTTCATTGTTGATAACCATTTGCCGAACGTAAACGGCATCGAACTCGTGCGCTATGCAAGGCAGCTACCACACCGCCAAGCCATCCCAATAATTATGCTATCGGCCACTGACTCGCAGGGAGAGGCATATCAAGCGGGAGTTAATGTCTTCTTGAAGAAACCCGAAGGGGTTAAAAGCTTGATGGAGTCCGTAAACAATTTGATTAAATAGCTGGCACGTCTTAGGTGGGGAGACTGTGCCGCTAGGCCATCATGCTTGTATGGGCAAGCGTGGCGGCCTTTAATTACAAATAACCTAACTGGAGAAGTTGGGTTGTTTTCGTTTTGCTGTGGCAGCCGTAGCGAGATTGAATATGATTCAGAAGTTTTCGAGGTAGCCATAGGTGAGAGGCTGGATGGCGATAACGATTACAGTTCTGTAGTTCGATGTCAATGTGGTTCTTTGAGCCGTGAGAACAATAGCGGGATTTTATTTCTGTATCTGTATTAAGCTTAGCGAGCCTATGGATGAGGTCAAGGTGTAGTTTTCCACAGCCTTTTAATTATTTGGCTAGGTAGATATTGAAAGATTGAGTAAAGAAATGACTGTTCATTTGAAAATGTAGGTTGCGCCAACCAGCCTTTTTGTATACTTTTCGGAGTTTTTCTTCTAATTCATCGCCCACATCCAATACAGAAAATTCTACCGGGCATTTTGAAAACTCTATCGTGATGTATTTATAATTTCCGTTCAAAAGCTCCTCGTCAATTCTCTCTTGTATATATTTAGTTATGTATTGCAGCCTAATAGAATTCTCTGACTGTTCTGGACTTACTGGCATATTTCCTCCTACGGAGTAGGTCAAGAGGCTTAGGTGTGGATAACTAAGAAGTTAATATTTCAGATGATTTCGGACGTAAATCTATTTTAAGTGGTTGTTTCTCTCCTTTAATATATCTCGAATCAAAATAAACATCTGCCCAGCCTGCTTTTTGGTATCTTTCACTAATTTCTTTTTTTACATACTCAGTTATATCCGACTCTTTAATTTCAGTTATATAAAAGTACCATTTGAGCGGTTCGGTCGCAGATGTATTCGATTGGTATGTATTACTATCAACAAAAGAAAAACATAAATGTGTAAGTCCCTCTTTCAGAACCTCATCAATTTTTTTCTCTATGAAATCAGCTATTCTCTGAACTTCCTCTGAATTTTGAGCTTCTGTTGGACTTAATACCATGTTGACAACTCCTTAAATTGATTTCTCCATCTTGACTCGGGCTTCACAACCTGTACACGATGCGTGAGCTACATATAAAAGCTATAGCTTATTTGCGGTTCAGGGTCTTTTTCAGTTAGGTATTTCATCACCTCTCCGACTCTCCTTGAACAACCTATCGTTATTGGATACTTCCCATCAAACTGAGTGTTGTTCCAATTCATTTTTGTTAACCCCAAAATTTCACTACAGAGGGTGTTAGCTGACTCATCAGATTCAACAATGCGAACTTCGAGCGGTTGAGGAATATAAAGGCTGGTTTGAGTTCTGTAGTATTTTACAGAACCTCGCGTGTATAGCAGGTGAGTTTTTCTATCAAGCTCAACATGAGAACCCCTGTAAGGTGGATATATCCCTTTTCTGAAAAGCCTAAAATCAGAATCCATTACGGTAAGAAAATCTACCGACTGTACCTGCATTTCAGTTGTTGCTAATTTGAATCCGCTTAACTCTGCCCCATTGAAGTTAGAAGACTTGTGCAATACCAACCGCCCAGGCACATTATTCATTGCAACCCTATACTCAGAAAGAGCCTTTTTGAGTAATTGATAGGCTTGGTCTTCTGAGAGATGCGGCCTTCTGTCGTCTTTATCTAATTCAACCGGAGTACCCCGCAGAATGACTCCATTTCCCAACTCATCGAAAACCTGCGCCAAGCTGGTATTAAGAGTCTTCTTATCTCGGCTTCTGTAGAAGCTTATTCCGACAAAACAAGCTGAGGGTTTATTAAGGTTAGTTACCAGCTTCCAAGGAACTGTTTGACGATTTGCTTTGTAATAAAGTGCAGTACAGAAATTCCACGCCTTTGTAGCTTCGTCTTGCTGCTCCTTTACTATTGGTTCAAATGAAATCTCACGGATGAGTTGGAGAGGCACAGCGAATTGCATTGTCTTAGCTTTTAAGGCTCTCCTAAAATTACTTTCGAGAGCATCATCGGCTTCCTCGTCTTCTTCTGTCTCAACGTCGTCATTAACAGGCTTTTCTTCTAAGGTTTCTTCAAGAACGATTTCCTTTTCCATTGATATGCTGTCATAGAGGATATCTGGAATTATGCAAACAATTACGTCAACCGTTCTGTTTTGAGCAAGAAATTTGATTTGCTCATGATACATATTTACTGCCGCTTCAACTCTTTTATTCCAATCCTCAATCTGAAGTATTTTCTCAATAACTGCATTCTTCAATGGCCGTGGTGTTCTTGAGCCGTATTCAAACTGAGCCTTAAATCCAGTCTCAAGATTAAACCCAGGAAAGGCTGGGAATAGGTTTGGCTGGGCAGCATCCGGCTTGGCAGGAATGTACTGAGAACGCCTCTCCAACCATTCACCCAATTTATCTAAGGTCTCATTTGTGCCTACAGCACCCACAAACAGTTTGTCTCTGCGGTCTGACAGCCTCGTGTCATATACACCATAGTCTGTTATTCCGGCGCGAGGGCAAATATGCTTACCGCTTCCGAATTCAAGCTCCGGCTCATCTATGAAGTGAAATTTCATAAGTCAAAAAAGCAAATCCTGCTCATCGCTTTCTTCTGTTGCTTCTTCTGCTACTTCTACAGCTTTTTTCTTTCCCCTTTTCTTTTTCTGTTCGGGCGGGTTCCAAGCTTCGTCATAAAGGAAGGGAGCATTTTCAAATGAAACAATATCCCCGAACCGCAAAGGACGATTCGTGTTCTTGCCCTGGAGTAAATCATTACCCCTGTTCTTTAGGAAGAACTGTATAAACCTGAAGTCGGTAAAAACAATTCCCGTATTAGATTTTCTTTTAAGCCATTTGAGGTCATCGGCATGAAACCTAGACTTATGAAAGCAGTCATAACTAAAGAACCAGTCAGGCAGGATTAACAGGAACCATTTATTACTGATGTGCTTGAATCTAGCCTCAAACGCTCTGTGCTTGTAGTACCACACATCGTCAGGGCTATCCATTTTCATAAATCTTTCGAGAACAGCGCGATTACTTTCTTTTTCGCCTATCCATGTCTCGAATCGCTTATAGATGGTAAGTTCAGCCTCAACTACCTCGCCATCCTTTTTTCGTTTCACTGTTTTCTTGGTCTTTCTTTCATTCCCGTTTTCTATAAAAATGAAAAGACCTTCTTCAAATTGCCATTCAACATTCTGCTGGTACAGTTGTTCTTGGAGAATTTTTCTTAATAAGGTTTTAAATACCCTCTCTTTATCCTCGTCAATCTTGCCGTTAACGGTATAAAAACTTTCTGTTTTAATTGGCTCAATCGAACCCTCGTCAATGATTTTAGAAAGGAACGTATTGTCATCATGAAGATTGTGAAAAGTGATTAGCTGGTTTTTATACAGATGCCAGCCTGAGAAAAAATCAAGTTTCAGTTGGTCAATAATATAGTGCCGGATAATAGCTCTGGTGGGGTCATTCTTCTTTAATGCACCACGGGCATTCTCGATTATTTCATCTCTATCAATAAGCAAGTTAGCCGTATAAAGTTTATCTGGGAAAGAGACGTCAATTAAGTTTAGGTGAACTTCCTCAAACGGCTCCGTTTGCTTTTCACTAAAGACTGAGTAATCGCCTCTACCAAAATTGGCCTCAAGAATCCTCTTTATTTTACTGGCCCTATCAAGCTGAAATTGATTACAAATCTTTACTAAATCTCTATAGTCAATAATGTCTGTGCCAATATTGAATTCAAATTTCCCCTGAACTATATCGGCAAAAGCCTTTTCAGGATACGAGTCCTTTTTTTCAGTGATTATATAAAAGGCTAAGCGTGGGTATTGCTGGTACAAGCCATTTTCAACGAAGGTCTTTAGTGTGTCTTTGATTTTTTGACTATCTGACGTAGCTGTAACTTGAAAAGCAACACCTGCTTTAGCATCTGCTAGGTCAATTGCTGGAAAGTTCGTTTTAGTTTCCGTGTTTAAGTTTTTGAGGTCTGGTAGGTTGAAAATCAATCTAAAGAGAGGAACTAATACATCTTCAGAAACCTTATTAAAATCAGTGTTCCCAGATGCGGAATAAGCCTTTGCTTGGTAAGCAAAAATCCCGAGTAGCTCTGTGATTCTTCCGCGGGTGTGAAGGAGGTTGCCCATAAAGATTCGCTAATACCGACTCTCTGCTATAGCACAAGGATTATACCACCTGTGTATAAGTCATTTGACGTATTCTACTTATTTGCTATCGTATAAGTAAGATAATTAATCCCTAAAAATGCCAGCCGAATATGTTGCCCAGCGCATCCGCAAGGAAGTGGTCGAATCTCTGCGTAAGTGCGAGAAAAAACAAAAACTCAAGCCCTCAATATCGAGTACGAAGACTAGCAAGACGGCACTCAAAATATAACCTACAAGTTGAAGTTCGTAGATGTTTCATTTTTATTATCATGCAGCGCATCGTCACAACCGATACATCTTCAGGAAAGTAATATGCCCGGTGGGGTAACAGTAGTAACAGCGGCAACAGCATGGCTATATCCTGTTTAGTCTGTTACCGCTGTTACAAATTAATAACTTCATCTGCGCTCCATACCCGCACGCGCTTAATGAATAACATCTGAGGGCGGGTCAACTTCCCTTCCGCTCGGTTTAGTTTGGAATGCTTCTAGGATTGCCGCAGCTTGTGCCGCCGTCTCCGCATTAGCAGACAAGTAACGGTAGGTCGTTTGCGGCTGTGAATGTCCTAAAATACGTCCGACCATCTGTAGCGGCAGATGCCCTTGAACGAGCCTTGTGGCGGCTGTATGGCGCAAAGAATGAAGCGTTAGGCCGTCAATCCCGCCGTACTTAACGCCCGCCGCTTTGCAAACGGATGTGAAAGAATGCTTCACGTTGCTGGTGATACCGAAGACCAGCGCGTCTGGCTCTTTAGAAGAAGCGTTCCGAATAACTGACAATTCCTGATATACGCGCTCCGTCATCGCTACTTGCCGCGTTTTCAATGTCTTTGTAGTCATCCCTTCGATGGTAATGAGGCGCGTCGTAAAACAGACTGAACGCCAGCGAAGTTTCAGCATTTCTGACTTCCTCGCGCCAGTGTCGAGAAGGCAAATGAGCAAAGGCCGCAGATGTTTCCTTTGATGATGTTCGCTGCACGCATCAAGCAAACGTTTTTCTTCGTCAATGGTTAAGATGCGCTCGCGCCTTCGCTCGAAGCTGATGATGATAAGCGGCTCGCCGCCATTGAAGGGATTCTTCACAATCCACCCTTCGCGTAAAGCGATATTAAGCATTCGCCTCAGTACGGCAGCTTCCCTGTTCCAATCTGCGATTGAACGTTCCTTCTTATGCTGTGTGGGTGTTTGTAATCAGTGGGCGCGATAGGAGTGAATATCTCCGTAGGTGATTTCCCGAAGTCTTCGCTTACCAAAATATGCGCGGAAGTTTCTCAGACACCCTAGCGGTCGTTCCACGTCACGAAGGCCAGCTATCTTTCTCCCGTTCCTGTATTCGGCGGGCTTCAAATACGTGCTCTCGTAATGTGCCGCCAAATCATTGAAGGTTACGCGGGCAGCATCAACGGCATTACTTCCTTCATCTTCAATCTGCCCTAGCAACCCTTTTAGTCATTCTTTAGCTTCCGTCTTGTCTTTAGCGCGACGTTTTACGTTGCGACGTTTGCCGTCTGCCCCCGTCACCGTTGTCCGCGCATACCAACTTCCTTGCTTGTCTTGAAAAATATATCCGCTTCTATCCCTTGCCATCTTCTGTGCCTCCGTTTATCGAGGACACTTTGAAGGACACTTTGAAGCGTGAAAGTTGTTACCTACCAGCTGCCGCTCGCTATTGCATTTCCTGACACACCATAATCCCCTTTATTTTTGACATGGGCTTAGGGCAGTAGCTCAGTTGGCAGGTTAGAAAGCGTTCGCAATGCGGAGGTCAGGAGTTCGACCCTCCTCTGCTCCACCAATAGATGTTAACGGGAAGAGGCTATCCGCGTAGGGTAGCCTTTTCTGTTTGGGTGTGGAGATAGACGCCGTGGCGGCTGGAGACGGACGTGGTAGAGGTGGCGGCTGCGTTTGGTGGAATCCCAGTTGGCGTAGCGGAGGGCTTCGCTGTGGCGGTATTAGTAGAGGTCGAGGTTGCTTTCTTTTTCAAACTCGGGTTTGAGTTGTTCGAGGGCGGCGAGTTTCTTGCGCCAGTGCCGGGCTTCGGGTTCAGTTTGTCCAACTGCGAGAGGTCGGCCAGCCCGTGCTGGCACAGATTCCGCCCGTAGACCCGCTCGCAAAAGAGCGCGTGGGCGTCGCTCTGTTCCGCCGCGTCGAAAAAGTTGTCGTACTCGTACAGCCACAGGGGGTGTTCGACTTCTAAAGTTTTTCTCGCCGCGCCGCCCTCTCCGGTCAGCGCAAACTCTCCGCCGTGCTCCGACAGGTAACCGCGTGAGACTAAACTTTGGTACGCGTCAGTCCATTCGACGAGGTGCTGACCCATCCACACGCGCCCGAACGCTTCGAGATTCTCGCGGTCGAGTTTGCTCGCGTCCATCCCCGCCATCAGGCCGTAGCGACTCCTGAGCCACCCGGCGGCAAGTAGTAACTGCTTTTCGGCCTCGGTCAGTTCCCTCGACAAGCTGCCCTGAGAATGAGTCATCATCTCTTCGCACGAATGAATGGCGCGGGGCGCGCGTCGTGCGCGACTCTCTAACTCGACGGCGCGGCCGACGGCGACAGATACCTGTCGCGCAGAATCCCCGCGTGGTGCAACTCGTGCCCCGCGATGATGTAGGCGAGGGCGCGCACGCTCACCTCGTTCTCGCTCGCCATGCCTCTGCGCCGCCACGCGTCCGCGTCCAGATGCCTGAACAGGAAAAGCGTAGACTGCCTGACACTCTCGAACTCCGCGGCGAGGTCGCCGAGCGAGCAGGCGTCGAACGAGGCGTGGCGGATGTAGTCGTCCTGCTCGAAACCGGGCAGGGGCGTCCGGTCGTTGCGCGCGAAGCGCAGCGCGCGGTAGGCGAAGATGCGCTCGCCGTCAATGATGTGCCCGACGAGTTCCTTGATGCTCCACTTGCCGTCGGCGTAGCGGAAGCCCGCCTCCGACTCCGGCACGCTTCGCAGGAGCGCGAGCGTCTCGGATATTTGACCGCTCAACGCCGCGATGATGTCGTCGCCCTGGACGAGCGAGACGTACTTGCCGTAGTAAGCCTGATACTCGGTCTCGTCCGGCCGGTTGATCTTTAAAGTCGTCATCTCACTATTCATCTCCTTCGACTGACTGATAGCACGCCGCGGCGGCTTTCCGTTTGACGCTATTCGATCATTTCTTCACACCGACCCGCCGCGCTCACGCTTGCGGTAAAGATATCAAACGCCCGCCGCCGGGAATAGTATCAAACGAAAAGATCGGACGCATACAAACGCCGCCACAGACACGCCCGGCCGTCTCGCAGGACTACGTTTTTGGCAATCGGGGGAAACTCTTTTAAGATTGCTCATATGAGTATCTGGCAAATCATCCGGCGGTTAACACCCTTTGTGAAGCCTTATCGCCGCTGGGTCATCTTCTCGCTGGTGCTGACGCTGCTCGGCGCTTTCGCGGCGCAAGTTAATCCGATAGTTTTGCGCTACACGGTGGACACCATCGAAGGGCTTCTGAGAGAAGGCAAGACGGCGACCGAAGGGGCTTCGCTGTTGCTGCTCATCAGCGCCATCCTTTTCGGCAAAGAGATTCTCAACACCGGGTTGAAGTACGGGCAGAACCTCTTCGGCGAGAAAATTCGCGTCAACGTGTCGAGCCGCCTCTCGCAGTCGGCGGTCGAAAAAATCCTCACCTATCAACTCGCCTTTTATAGCGACGCCGACAACCAGACCGGCATCCTCCAGACGCGCATTGACCGCGGGGCGGAGAGTCTGACGAAACTCGTGCAGAGCGCGTTCATAGATATCCTGCCTTTGTTCGCCAACGCGATCATGGCGTTAATCGTCATGTTCTACGCCAACACTTACGTCGGGCTGGTGGCGGCGGCGATCCTGCCCATCTATTTTCTGTTGAGCCAGAGACAGGCTTCGATGCTCAAGGGCGCGCGGCGCGGATTGCGCGCGCTGCGCGAGACGAAAAACAACGGCCTTCACAACATCATTCAATCCATCGTCGTCATCAAGTCGTTCGTGCGTGAAGAGTACGAAAAAGAGAAACAGTTTCGCTTGCAGCAAAACCTCGTCACCGCGCAGTTGAAACAACGGCAGACCAACTTCCTCTTCGACGGGTTGAAAACCTTTCTCGAACAGATCGGCGTCGTGCTGATCATCATCCTGACGGCGTATCTCGTCCTCGACAGCCGCATGTCAATCGGCGCGATCATGTTCCACATCATGCTGTTCAATAACGTCTCCGCGCCGATCAGACAACTGCACCGGATTTACGACGAGATGAACGACGCGCTGACTTACGCCGAAGGCTACTTTCAGATTCTCGATGCAGACGATCAGATTGAGTCGAGCGGCAAACTCGGAGTGGCGACTCTTGAAGGCAGCTTCGAGTTGATTGACGTGAATTTCACTTACCCGAACGGCACACAGGCTCTGCACCACATCAACATGAAAATACCGCACGGGAAGACCGTCGCGTTCGTCGGCCTCTCCGGCGCGGGAAAATCCACGCTGCTCAATCTGCTGACGAGGTTTTACCAGCCGACGAGCGGCCGGATTCTACTCGACGGCAAAGAGCTTGCCGAGTACGAGACTGATCTGCTCCGACGCAAAATCGGCTTAGTCCTGCAAAAGAACCACATCTTCAAAGGCACGATCGAGGAGAACATTCGCTACGGGAATCTCAAAGCCTCTTTCCCGGAGATCGAAGCGGCGGCGCGCAAAGCCTTCCTGCACGAACAGATCGAGAGGCTGCCGCAGAAATACGAATCGGACGCGCAGTTGCTCTCCGGCGGGCAACAACAGCGCATCGCCATCGCGCGGCTCTTTCTGAAAAACCCGCAGATCATATTTTTGGACGAACCGACCGCCAGCCTCGATGCCGTCGCCACCGAGCAAATCAAGAACAGTCTCGACGCGATCAAAGAAGACCGCACCGTCGTGGTCATCTCGCACAGCATCTCGCAGATCATAGATGCGGACATCATCTATGTCTTGAAAGAGGGTCGCGCCATCGAACACGGCACGCACGAAGAACTCTATGACAAGAACGGAACCTACCGCGAAATCTTCAACGCCTCCGCGCGCAGCTTGAACATAGACAAAATATCGAGAACTCTGGACATCGAATTTGCGCCCGACGTGACCCGTTGAATCAAGCTGCGGTTACTTCACCATCCGGCCGCGTCTTTAAGTTGTTGGCGTGGCGGTAACGCAGTCATGCACTTTGAGAATGTGAGCCGCATAAATGCTGGCTAGGAATTTCAAATTGACGCATCAGGCAGCCGTCAATTTATTGTTTTTTCCATATATGCATGATATTGTTCTGCCGCCTCAAACACGCGGTTGTGATGGCGACCGGCGCACACTCCTCGAAAAGTTTTTCGGGAGGGCTGAAACCGGACGCGCCCGCCTTCGACACTCTCTTAACGTAATCACTCTCTTAACGTAATAAAGGAACAAACTCATGGCTAACGGTCAACGTGGAGTCGCTCGTGGAGCGGTCATTCAAGGCCGGTTCATCGGAGGCCGGTTCAGGCCACCCGGCGTCACGTCGCCTTCGCCTATCCAGCCGCGGATGGCAGGCGCGCAGCCGATTCAACCGCGAATGTCACAACCGAACGTGGCTCAGACTCGCACAGCTAATCCACACATCAACCAGCATTCGGCACACCTCCAGCGAATCGCGCAAGCGAAAATGGCGCAGCCGCGAGTTGTGCCTCATCAGGCGGTGCAACTGCGTAGCGCCGCTCCTCAGAATCTGGTGGTGCAACGGCATGGAAACGGCGAGGCGTTTCAGTTGCCCGCGAACCTGTCGAACTTCGGCGGCGGCGGTCAGCCGTTGCCCGGCGCGGTGCAGCAGAAGATGGAATCGTTCTTCGGCACGAGTTTCGCGGATGTTCGCGTCCACGTGGGGCCGCAGGCGTCTGCAATCGGCGCGCTGGCCTTTACGCAAGGCTCGAATTTGTATTTCGCACAGGGACAGTACAACCCGCACACGCCGCAGGGGCAGCAGATTTTGGGACACGAATTGACACACGTCGTGCAGCAGCGTGCGGGTCGGGTCAACAATCCGTTCGGGTCGGGCGTGGCGGTGGTACAGGATCGTGCGATGGAGGCGGAGGCGGATCGGATGGGCATGAGAGCCGCTTCACACAAATCGCCCGTGCAGGCAAAAATGAGGCGTGCGGGGCAAGCATCAGTGGCACAAAGAGCTGTGTCCCCTTCTTCCGCTCTTTTCCCGGGAGTCGTTCAGCCCGCTGGCTGTTGGGACTCTATAGTCGGGTGCTGGAGGAGCATCTTCAACAGGCCGGAGGTGTACGAAGTAGGGGACTCAAATGACAACCACAGCAGCGGGAGCGAGGACTCAAGCAGCGAGAGCGAGGGCTTAATTGACAACCACAGCAGCGTGAGCCACGTCGCACCTGTAAAGTTACAAAATCAGATGGTTATGGAGGGAAGGTCCGAAAAAAACCTGAATTATCCCACTAGGTTGAGTTGCGGTTTTATCTCATCATGTGCCTTGGTAATCTTCTGTGGAGTTAACAGTTTCGACAGCTACCACGCCAAGGGAGGCATATACAATGGGAATCACGGGATGATGCATGCACCAACCCACATCTACTATGTGTACATGGTGCATGAGAGCGATACGGAGGAATATGTCGCTAATTATCAAGAGCATGCCAACCGTTTCAGAGCAAGCGGCAGAAACGCGCCGTTGACATTTCTAGGCCAGACGGGCGTTAACGGCAATATCATGGTGGATGTATTGTCGGCGAGCCAAATTAAATCGACCATCGGCGCATTTAAATAGTAGCCACAGCTGCCCGAACCGTAAAAGGGGTCGGAACCGGAAAGAGGGTCAGGACTCTTTGATTGGGAAGCTGCCGAAACCGGATACTCCAACAAACACTATCACGGACTCACACGCCCTGTCCTCGATCATCGAATCAAGTTCGACCAATAACCACTTTCACGACCACCGCACGTAGTCGTCAGGGCGGAGGCCATCCGCGCCTTGCTCATAAAGCCGGCGAGCACGCTCGACAAACCTCTCCACCGTCGGCCAAGTAATTCCCGCCCCCGACGGCGTAAACTTATACCCTTAAAAAATTCAAAGCGAGGCCACGAACCGACACACGTGTTGCGGCAGCGAGTCGGCCGGGCGCGTAATTCGTTCAGCATCGGACATGGCCGGGGCACAGATGAGACGCGCGGGGGCGCATTGATGCGTGGGAGGTGTAGACCGGGCGCGGGCGGTTGAATATAATCTCCGCATCCCCCAAACAGTTGTTCATAGAGCAAGGAAGGTCGGTCATGTCTAAGTTTAAGGACGGAAGGATCAATATGATTTTATTCAGCCGGAGACTCCTGTCGGCGACTGTCGTTGCGTGTCTGTTGGTGATGTGTGCGCCGGGGGCGGCGGGCGCGTTTCAGGAAAAGTCGGAGAAGAAGAAGAAGAAGACGCCCGCGGGGACGCCGGTGCTGTGGCAAGAGCCGCACGACATCTCCACGCGTAATTTGTTGCTGGGGTCGGGCGGCGCGCGGATGCGGCCGGACGTGCGGCGGCTCACCTTCATCAAGGAGGAGAAGGGCGGGTGGTCGAAGAAGTTCCGCGTGAGAGACGCGTCGGGGCGCGTGTGGGTGGCGAAGGTGGGTAAGGAAGCGCAGTCGGAGACGGCCTCGACGCGGCTGCTGTGGGCGGCCGGGTACATGACCGAGATCACATATCTCGTCCCGCGCGTGAACATCCCCGGCAAGGGCGTGTTCGAGAACGTGCGGTTCGAGGCGCGCCCCGCGAACGTCGAGCGCGAGGGCGACTGGGCTTGGGAGCAGAACCCGTTCGTCGGGACGCGTGAGTTGCAGGGGTTGAAGGTGTTGATGGTGCTCTTGAACAACTGGGACACGAAGGACGAGAACAACGTCCTCTTAGCCGTGCCCACGCGCGAGGGCGCGACGGAACTGCGCTACGCCATCAGCGACCTCGGCGCGACGCTCGGCGACACGGGCAAGTGGCCGCTGCTGTGGCGCTTCACGCGCAGCCGCAACGACCCGAAAGGCTTTCGCGGCGACAAACTCATTGACGAGATCAAAGAGGACGGGCGGGTTGATTTCGAGTTTTCCGGCAAGAAGCGCGGCATGTTCAACGACATCACGGTTGACGAGGCGCGCTGGATCGGCCAACTCCTCTCGCGCCTGAGTGACCGCCAACTCGCGGACGCCTTCCGCGCCGCCAATTACAGTCGCGCTGAAGTGCGCACGCTCTCCCGCGCGGTGCGCGCACGCATCAACGAACTGGCGAGCTTACGCCGCAGCGTGGCCGCGTCGAAGTCCGCCGGACGATAGACAGACCGCGAGCGTCTGACAAAACCAGAGGGGCGGCGGACTCATCCGTCGCCCCTCTATTTATGTTAATTCGTTTGAAGCTCTCAGGCCGCGCCGCGTTCTCTCAACGGATCGGCGAGACGGTGAGGTTCGAGGCGTTCATAGCCTTCGCCTTCTTCCGCTGGTTCATCATGACGCCGGAGTCAACCGTCTCGCCCGTGCGCGAGATGACCTGAAAGTGCAACTCGTCGCCCGCGGCTTCAAGCAGCATGAATGACATGTCGGTGTCGTATGCCTTGTCCGTCAGCGGCGAGTTCTTCTTCACGTCGCCCGAACGGAGTTTGCCGCCCGCGCCGGAGATGAAATAGTAGATGCCCTTCTGCGGTTTGATGCGCTCGTAGAAGTGTTCGTGACCGGCGAAGACTGCGTTGACGCCGTACTTCAAAAAGATCGGCTCGACCACCTCGCGCAAGCCCGAAGACGAGCCGTGTTTGCCGCCCGACGAGTAGGGCGGGTGATGCATGAACATGATCTTCCACTCGGCCGTGTCCTTCGCCAACTCGTCTTCCAGCCACTTCACCTGTCGCTTGTCCATGTAGTTGCTGTTCAGCGAGTAGAAGGCGACGTTGCCGCGCGCGAAACGATAGAACTCTTCGCCGTTCATGTTGAAGGCTTGATAGAAGCGTTGGTTCGATCCGTCGTGGTTGCCGAGTGTGGCGTAGAACTTCACCTTGTCGTCGAGCAGCGGCTTGTACACGTCCTCGAACTTCGTTTTAAAGTCCGTGGGCGTTTCCCCCCCGTACAGGTTGTCGCCCATCATCAGGACGAACTCGTAGGGGAAAGATTGCCGGTAGCGAAGCATCACGTCGGCCAACTCGTGTTGCTGGTGCGTGCCCGTGCCCGTGTCGCCGATGACGAGGAAACGCACCGAGCCTTCTTTCAAAGGCAGGGTGAGTTTGACGGGCGAAGCAGTGGCGACGGCCGCCGCGGCGGCGACGCGTTCTCCCGTCGCCGGGGCGACGGGAGCGGAAGTTTGGGCGAGCGCGTTCCCGACGAGGCCGCCGAAGAGGAGCGCGGCGAATGTCAGCAGCGAAGTAATAGTGCGTTTCATGATCCAAATTCCTTCCGGCGCGCTGCTGCTTTAAGGCAGCGCGTTGAGCATGTAATCAACGATGAGACCGTTCTCGCGGTCAACGAGGAGCATGTTGCGGCCGACGAAGCGGTAGCGCAACTGCTTCGGGAGTTGCGGCAGTTTCAAGAGCAGCGCGGGCGACATCTCGATCAACTCTTTCGTGTCCGGGTAAGCGTAGTTGACCCGGAGCGGGACGCCTTTCGTGTCCGCCTCCAACACCGACGCGCGCAGTGCTTTCAACTCCGCCCCCTTGAACTCGGTTTTGATCGTCGCGCGGATGTAAGCGGCGATGCCGGGCGTGAACAACTCGCCGCGCTTCGCCCCGGCACGCGCCGCGCGCACGCGCTCCTCAAACGCCTTCTTGTGGGCATCTATCTGTTCGGGCGTGCTCTCCTTGGAGAGCTTCGGCATCTTGTCTTCGATTGACTCGCGCAACTTGGAGTAGTCTTTCGCGCGCTCCTGAAAGGCGACCACCGTCTCTCGCTGCTTGGCCGACAGCCCGTCCAGCGGGTCGGCTTGCGCCGCGACGGGAGTTTGCCCGGCGGTTAACTGAATCGGCAAAAACGTCAGGCCGAACATCACCGACACGCTCACCACAAAACCAGTCGCTCTGTTCATTTTGTGTTTCATTTGCCGTCTAATAAAGGCAAACACGATGCCAGCCGCGCGCCTCGCCCGGCCACGGTTGTTCGCGTCCGTTTAGGCTTAAGGAATACAGGTAGTTACGTTGGCAAGGGACGAAGCCGCGCACACCTGCGCCCGCCGCGACGCGCGGACGCGTGCATTGAGAGGTGAGACACCGGATGCCCCGTTTGTCCTATGTTGATACAAGCCGCGCGGCCGGTCGTAGTCAAAACTTCAACAGTTAAAACTGCGACGGTCAAATTTCCGATAGTCAATTTCAGATTGTCAAAACTTCGACCCGTCGCCGCGCGTCCCCGGTTGGTGTTCGCGGATGAACGACGCGGCTTGTGCGAGGGCGGCGCGCGCTTCCGGCACGAGGCCGTCGAGCATCTGCCAGCCGTGCGGCAGGTCTTCGTAAATTTCCAGACGGCTCGCGCCGCCCGCCGCACGAATCTGTTCGTGGATGCCGCGCGCGTCGTCCAGCAGCAACTCGGTCGAACCGACTTGCAGCAGGAGCGGCGGCAAGTCGCGGAAGTTGTCTGCGTGTGCGGGCGAGGCGTAAGGGTCGCGCGGCGACACGCCCGTCGGCAGATAGGCGGCGGCGAACTCCTCTATGTTCTCCGTGCGAAACATCGCGCAGCGTCCGTCGTTTGTGCGAACGCTCGCGCCCGTGCCCGCGAGATCAGCCCAGGGGGAGAAGCAGACGGCGCAGGCGGGCGGCGCGAGTCGCGCATCGCGCAGGCGCAGCAGGCAGCCGAGCACGAGGCCGCCCCCGGCCGAATCGCCTGCGACGCAGATCGAGTTTGCGGGCACGCCCTCGCGCGCGAGCAGCCACTCGTAAGCAGCCACCGCGTCGTCGAGCGCGGCGGGGTAACGGTGTTCGGGCGCGAGGCGGTAGTCGAGACTGAAAACGCGCTGTGCGGTGAGCCGCGCGAGGGCGGCCGTGATGGGGCGTTGCGTGGCGGCAGAACCGGAGACGAAGCCGCCCCCGTGAATGTAGAAGATGACACCCGCACCCGCCGCGCCCGCCGCCGCGCCTGCACCCGCCGTGACGCGTGCACTCGCCTTCGCGCCCATGCCTTTCGTCGCGCCCGCGCCTGCCGTCGTGTTTGCTCCCGCCGTCGCGCTTGCCGGTTCGAGCCACTCGCCGCGCACGCCCGCCGCGGCGTCGTCAACCGGGCGCACGTTCAAGCCGCGCGTGCGCAGCCATTGATAAGGCCACGGCGCGCCGAAGATGAGACGCGCGCGACGTGCGACGCCTGCTGCATCCGCGCCCCAACGACGACGACGGACGAAGAGGCGCAGGCTCGCGCTGATGGCGCGTGCTTGCCAACTCGGATTCATAAGTTAAACGAAACTTGTCGCCGCAGACCGCACGTATGATAACTCAGAATTTTCGGGCAGGCTCTTCTGGCGCGCGCCGCCGGATGCGTCTACAATGTGCGCCATCACTACGACGACGGCCGCAAGGAAATTCTCGTCAACTCAATTTGCACGCGCCGCGCGCCGGACGGACACACGCCCCCGCCGCGCCGCTCGCCCTCTAAACCTTCAAACGCGCGAGGAACTTCTATGAACACGATCCTTAAATCCGTCTCCGCCCGCGGCATGCTCGTCGCTTGCCTCTTAGTCGCCGCCTTCGCCTGCCCCGCCGCGTCGTTCGCGCAGGAGAAGTACGACGTTAAGGCCAACTACCAGAAACGCGAGTATCGCGTCGAGATGCGCGACGGCGTCAAGTTGTTCACGTCCGTCTACGTGCCGAAGGACACCTCGCGCACCTACCCGATCATGTTCAGCCGCACGCCTTACACAGTCTCGCCTTACGGCGAAGACAAGTACAAGGGACTGCTCGGCCCCTCCGAACACTTCATGCGCGAGGGCTACATCTTCGTCTATCAGGACGTGCGCGGGAGGTTCATGTCCGAGGGCGAGTATGTGGATGTGCGCCCGCACAAGCCGCGTAAGACGGGCGCGACCGACATTGACGAGAGCACGGACACCTACGACACCATCGAGTGGCTCGTCAAAAACATCCCGAACCACAACGGGCGCGTCGGCATGTGGGGCATCTCGTATCCGGGCTTCTACACCTCGATGGGGCTGCTCGGCGCGCACCCCGCGCTCAAGGCCGCCTCGCCGCAAGCTCCCATCGCCGACTGGTTCATCGGCGACGACTGGCATCACAACGGGACGCTCTTTCTCGCGCACACCTTCCCCTTCTACGCCTCCTTCGGCCTGCCCCGGCCGCAGCCGACCACCGAGCGGCCTGACCCCGGCTTCAAACCCGAAACGCTCGACGGCTACAAGTTCTTCCTCGACATGGGCGCGCTGCCGAACGCCAACGCGAAGTATTACAAGAACAAGCGCGCCTTCTGGAACGAGATGATGGCGCACCCGACCTACGACGACTACTGGAAGGCGCGCAACGTCCCGCAGCACTTGAGCGGCATCAAGCCCGCCGTGATGACCGTCGGCGGCTGGTTCGACGCCGAAGACCTCTACGGCGCGCTCCACACCTACGAGGCGATTGAAAAGAAAAACCCCGGCATCTACAACACGCTCGTGATGGGGCCGTGGCTGCACGGCGGCTGGGCGGGCATGGATGGCGACACGCTCGGCGACATCAACTTCGGCGAGAAGACCGGCGTCTTCTACCGCGAGAAGATCGAGTTTCCGTTCTTCCAGTGCGTGCTGAAAGACAAGTGCGAGGAGAAGTTGCCGGAGGCTTACGTCTTCGAGACCGGCTCGAACCGCTGGCGCAAGTTCGACAGTTGGCCGCCGAAGAACGCGCGGCAAACCGAACTCTACCTCGACGCCGGAGGCCGCCTCTCCTTCAACGCCCCGGCGGCGACGGCCGCCACGCGCGCCTTCGACGAATACGTGAGCGACCCGTGGCATCCCGTGCCGCACCTCAACCGCATCTCCTTCGGCATGACGGGCGACTACATGATTCAGGATCAGCGTTTCGCCACGCGCCGCCCGGACGTTTTGGTCTACCAGACCGAACCGCTCGACAAAGAGATCACGCTCGCAGGCCCCGTCGCCGCCAACCTCACCGTCTCGACCACGGGCACGGACTCCGACTTCATCGTCAAACTCGTGGACGTGTTCCCCGAAGACACGCCCGACCCCGATCCGAACCCGAAACAGTTGCGCATGGGCGGCTACCAGATGCTCGTGCGCGGCGAGCCGATGCGCGCGCGCTTTCGCAACAGTTGGGAACGACCCGAAGCGATGACGCCGAACCAGCCGACGAAGATCGAGTTTGTGATGCCGGACACGAGCCACACCTTCCGCAAAGGCCACCGCATCATGGTGCAGATTCAGAGCACCTGGTTTCCGCTCGTTGACCGCAACCCGCAGAAGTTCGTCAACATCTATCAGGCGCGCGACGCCGACTTTCAAAAAGCGACCCAACGCGTCTACCGCGCCGGGCGCAACGGTTCGCATTTGAAGTTGACGGTGCTGCCGTAACGCGTTTGTGGCGGGTCGGAAGCGCGAGGGTGCTTCCGACCCGCGACAAACAGACGAGCGCGCAGATTCATCATCATTGACATTGATCATTTGAGAGGTATATCGTTCGCGCATCTCACACCCGCTGGCGAGAGCCGATTGTCGTGAGCCTCAAAGCATACTCACTAGAGGACGGCCTCAAAGGTCAAGCCAATGAATAAGCCATCGCGTCCTCCTCAAGTTAAGGTCTCGCCCCCATCTGCGCAGCAGATGACAAGGCAGCATCAGCCTCATTTGCGCGTCATGCAATGCAGGCTTGAAACGTCTCCTCAACCGCCACGACGTCCGGTCGCGCCTCCGGTGTATCGCCCGCAACCCGTCCCCAAAGTCTTGCAGGGGGAAATAGCCGTCAATCAGCAGCCACAGCAGCGAGCGCAGCCGACACATCAACCTGTCGCGCCGCCGGTATATCGCCCTCAACCAAAGTTGATTCAGCCGCAACTTGCGCCGCAAGCGCGATCAACGACGGCGACGAAAGTTAGCGATGCACAGACCATGCAGGCTAAGGTCGCTCCACGATTCTCCGCCTCGTCACCGGTAGCGACCGCTCAGCGGAAGAACCCGCCCAACAGCTTATCGCCTGCCCGACCGACGGGGCGTTTGCCCGTAGCCCAACTCAAACCAAATCTTGCGCCACAATCTCCGGGGCGACCCCTCTTGCGAAATGCCGTGATCCAACCCAAGTGGGTAGACGAACACGGGAAGGATCTTTACTGGGATCAGTTGGTAGACGGAGTGCAATGGCACGCTGATAGAAATACGGGAGAGATGTATTACGAAGTCAAAGATGCCTCGATGATCAAACTGGGGAGTGAGTCTGCTTATCGAGCGAATGCGGGAAAGAGGTCTCAGAGGCAAACGTGGCTGAACCACAGCGCCGCCGGTTTTGATATTTTGGCAAACGTTGATGCAAGTGTGGTGAAGCCTCAAGCCGTAAATGAAGGCGTGCTGGATACGAGCGATAAGCGGCTAAAGATTTTCAAGCCCAGCCAGTTTAAGGATATTTATAAAATAGGCGAGACCCAATTACTTTCCGTGTTCAAGAATTGTAATAGCTCTCAAGTGCTCGGCGAGGTGGCGGCGCTTAATAAAATAGCTCAGGCCGGTTTTGCCACGCCTAATCCTAAAGTGATCGAGGTAATTCATAAGGGAAAGAAGACGATGGGTATTCTGATGGACAAGGTGGAAGGCGTTTTCGTAGACATGGCTAAAGTTTCCAACGGGGGAATAATTGGCTACATTTTAAACGAGGCGGCTGCCGGGCGACCTGTGAACACGACCGAGTTTGGCATCATGTCCCTTCTCTTGAAGATGAAACAGAAATGGGTTCGACCCTCAAAGGAGGCGTTGGCGGCTATCTGCGAAGACCTCTCCCAGCTTTTGAAGAGTAAAGATTCTATGGTCATCAACGACTTGCAATTTATGGTGAAGCCTGACGGGCGAATTGTCATCATAGACCCGCAATGGGCAGGCCATATCAAGATGCTGGTCAGCAACAACGAATTAACATTTATCCATGAAACATATGAGCGGATGCAGAGAGCGTTGGTAGAACTTCAAACAGGAGGGTCACAACAGCAATCCGCATCCCCGTTAGGAAACTTTGGAATGCAGGGCAGTCTAAGCTCTAGCTCCAGCGCGAGCTATATGGGGCCGAGCATCTCAAACACAGATAGTAAATTCTTCTTCTGATAAATGCTGATCGTAAGTGGAAGAGCCGCTCTTGAATCTCTCACCGGAGCACCCGCAAACTCAAGGTAACATGCGGGTGCTCTTCTTATTTGTGATCCGTGGCCGACCTGAAACGGAATACCTTGCGACGCAACTTTTTCACTGGAAGATGAGTTCTCTTGATCGAACGTCACCACGGCACGCAGACGCAGTTGCGGCAGTTCGGCAGCAGACGGTAGAGGACTTCGTAGGCGAGCGTGTAGGCTTCCGGGGCGCGCAACAGCGGGTCGTCTTGTGCGGCGGCCTGCGCGCCCACCAACTCCGCGACGCGCGGGGCGACGCGCACGTACCAATACTTGTTCGCGCAGAAAGAGTTTCCGCCCTCGTCGCGCACCCCGGACAACTCTCGCTCCAACTCGCGCAGCGCGGGTTCGCGTTCCGCGAGCATCTCCCACGTGACGACGGGCGCGAGGTAGCTTACTGCCCCCGCGGGAGTTGGACGCGGCGCGGCGCGATCTGATCGCGCGTGGGAACCGTTGGAGTTTCCCGCCCCGCCGCCGCTGCTGTCGTCTCCTGCGCGGGCGGGGCTTCCAACTTTTTTACGGCGTCCGCGGCGTCAGTCGCCCCGCCCCCTTTGCGCCGCTCGTGCAGCACGCGCGAACTGTAGACCTCGACCTCGTGCTGGCTCAGTTCTTCCACCTGATTGACGAAGGCCGAGAAGGCCGCCGAGTGGTTTTCATAGTGGCGGTAGTGGCCGCTCAGTTGCAGAAACCGCCAGCCCTCGGTTTGCAGCCGCTCAAGGTTATGCTCCGTGTCGTGCCAGCGCTGCCCGTAGTTGAACAGGTGCTCGACGACGACGCTGCCCGACACCGCGAGCGTCAACAAGATCGTCAGGTAGCGCAACGGCGCAGTCCACGTGCCGAGGCGCGCCTCGTCGAAGCCGACGCTGACGAGCATCAGGATGACGAGGCAGCCGAGCGCCGTCGCCAGACGCAGCACTTGATACTTCTTGAGCGCGCGCTGGAACTCGTAGTCCAGACGCAAGACCTGTTGCAGCCAGCGCGAGCGCACGTAGCCCTTCTGCAAATGCGACAAACTCAAATCCTTCGACTCGATGAGCGCGCCCAAATCCTCGCTGAGCCACGCGCGATAGCCCGCGCCCCAATACCTTGCCGGTAAGGCCATAGAAAAACTCCTCTGGTGTGTGGAAATAGAATTCTCCGCCGCAGGCTTCAGGCGGGCGTCACCCACGCGCGCGCCCCGAGTCCCCCCAACAATCAACCGCGTCTTCCGTCTCAACTTTGAGAGGGAGAGCATAGCCAAGAAACGCCCGGCGGTAAAGAGGGGATGAGTTGCAGGTTTCAAGTTTCAAGTTGCGGGACTGAAGGTTTTGGTCTTTAACTTGAAACCTGAAATCTGAAACCTTTGACTTGAAACCTGAAACCTGAAACTTGCAAGTGCCTCGCCGACGGGCAACCATCATGCCCGGTTCGGACATCCTTTCGTGCAACATGCTACTCTCCCGCTTGCCAAAGCGTGCTCTGTTTGGTAAACGTCCGCTGAAACATTTCGTTCGGTTGTCCACAAGTCTCCGGGAGGGATTATGAAGAAGAGTAACTTAGGCGCGGCGACCCTCGCCGTCGTCCTCACCTTGAGTTTGAGCGCGGCGGCGTTGGCCGACACCATCCGCCTGCGCGACGGTTCGGTCGTGCGCGGCCAGATCATCGCCTTCAAAGATCAGCAGTTCACCGTGCTCATCGGCGCGAACACGCGCGGGCGGCGCGGCCGCATGACGATCTACTCGGAAGACATCGAATCCATCGAGTTCGACGCGGCCGACAGCAGCAGTGGCGCGGCGGCGGTCGGCAACAGCAGCGGCGGCAGCATCAATGACGACGCCGCCGCAAACGACGACCGCGCCGCGAGCAACGCGCCCGTCATCCGCAACCCCGCCCCGACGACGCGCACGTCGCAGCCCGACAACACGGCGAGCGACCGCAACAACGGTCTGGGGACGGGCAGCGGCGGCGCGTCGCCCGTCTTCTTCCCCATCCGCCTGCGCGTGCGCGCCGACAACGCCTCGAACGGTTGGAACGACAGCGGCCTGATGGTGCGCGCCGGGCAACGCCTGCGGATCACGGCGGCGGGTCGCGTCTCGCTCGGCGGCGGCCAGATGTCCACGCCCACGGGGCTGCCCCGCCTCGCCGACCGCGACAAGCTCATGCGCAACGAGCCGACCGGCGGACTCATCGCCGTCATCGGCGACGACAACGACGACTTCATCTTCGTCGGCGCGAGCCGCGAGTTCACGGCGCAGCGCGACGGGCGACTCTTCCTCGGCGTCAACGAAGGCAACCTCGTTGACAACTCCGGCACGTATGAGGTGACGGTCGAAGCCGAAGCCCTCACGGGTTCTTCCCGCCCCTAACCGCCCCGACTCCGCGCACGTGTTCCGACGCGACACGGATGCCGTCGCCCCCTCCCGGCGGCGGCATCTCGCGCACGCTTCCCCGCATCCAATCCTTTCTTGCTCTGCGGGCAGCGCGCGCCGTACTATTGCGGCAGCGTCAGCCCGAATAAAATCATCAACCCGCCCGAAGTCGTTTTAAGAGGTTTGTATCGTCATGAAGAACTCTCTCGACAGCCGCACGCGGCGCGTCCTCGCCGCCGCTCTCGCACTGATGTTCGTGTTCGCCGGAGCGCCCGCCGGTAGTTTCGACGCGCACGCACAGTCGCGCCGCAGGCCGGAGACGCTGCCGCAGAAGAAGAACCAGCGGCCGGGCGAGCAGAAGCCGGAGGGCGAGAAGGTTGAGGAAGTCCCGAAGGATGTCATCAACGTGCCGCAGGACGCGGAGGTCGTCAAGGTCGTCACCAACCTCGTCAACATCGAGACGGTCGTCATTCACAAAAAGAGCAAGCAGATCGTCAGCGGTTTGAAGCAGGCGAACTTCGCCATCTTCGAGGACGGCGTGCAGCAGCAGATCACGAACTTCGCCACGCCGGAGGCGAAACTCAACGTCGCCGTCGTCATCGAGTATAGCCGCCTCGCGCAGGGCATCGCGTCGGCGGGAGCGGGCGGCATGGACGACGGCCGCGCCGAATTGATCGCGCCCGCCGCCCTCTTCATGCAGGACGCCGTGCAGCGCGGCGATTACATTTCCGTCATCGCCTACGATATGCGCCCGACGCCGCTCACCGATTTCACCAACGACCCGCGCCGCGTCAACGAAGTGATCACCCTGCTCGTCCGCAACCGCCCGGCCTTCCGCGAGACGAACCTCTTCGACGCGTTGAAGCTGACGCTCGTCGGCGGTCGCGCCGATTCCGTCGTGCTCGAAGACAGCAAAGAGGAGAAGGCCGACTATACCGGCTTGGTCAGCGTCGAAGGCCGCCGCCGCGCGGTCTTCCTCATCTCCACGGGCATTGATACGTTCAGCAAGATCAACTACGATCAGGCGCGCAAGATCGCGCAGAACGCGGGCATCCCCATCTACATCATCGGCACGGGCAACCTCTTCTACAAACGCTACAGCGATCAGATTGAGGCCGTGGACACGCTGACCGGCTCGCCCGGACGCCTCACGCTCATTCAGGCGCAGAACACTTTGAACACCTTCGCCAAGGAGACGGGCGGCGCGTACTTCCCCGTCACCTTCCCCGGCGAACTGCGCGCGACGCTCGCCTCCATCAACGCGCTCATGCGCAGCCAGTACAGCCTCGGCTACAACCCCGGCGAACGCCGCGACGGCAAGCAGCACAAGATCGTCGTCAAAGTTGACATCAACGGCGACGGCGTCTATGACGAGAAAGAGTTCGACGTCCAGCACCGCAAGTATTACAACGCGCCCAAAGCGTAAAAGCAGTGACAAGTGACAAGTGACGGGTGACAAGTTAAAGCAGTTTGCTTTTCTAACTTGTCACCCGTCACTTGTCACTTGTCACTGTGTTTCAGACGCCGTAGAGCCGCAGCCGGAACTCGTCGTTGAAGGCGTTGATGTCGGCGCGTCGGCCGGAGAAGAGACGCGCTTGACGCAGGAGCATGGGCAGGCCGCCGCGCGCGAGGTCGAGGCCGTAGGCGGGGCTGCGGAAGATGGCCGCGAGTTGCGGGTTGAGTTGCTGCGGCACGCCGTAGCGGATCGCCTTTTGCGCGGGCGGCGCGAAGCCTGCGGTGCGGCGCGGGTTCAGAATTTCAATCGAACGGTCGAAGACCAGAAGGCGCGTCGTGTGATCGCGCAGGGCGAGGTCGCGGTGCGTGAGCGCGTTGGCGACGGCCTCGCCGACAGCGGCGCGCTGGTAGTTGGCGCGCGCCGCGATGGGCGCATCCTGCGGCACGTCGTCGCCCGCGGGCGTCTGTCGCGCGCGCGGCCGTTCGTCCAGCAGGTCGCAGTAGCGCGTGATGAAACGCAAAGACGCCTCGTAGAGCGTGTGCAGATTTCCCTTCAAGACGACGCGCTCGACTTCGGCGTCCTGCGCGGTGTCTCCGGCGTAGCGGACGGCGGTGACGGAGGAGCGCGGGAGGAGTTCGGCGACGCGCTCGTCGCGCCCGAAGAGGAGGAGACCTGCGACCGTCGGCACGGCGATGTCCATGTTGCCCGTCGCAAGGAGAAGGTCGCGCTTGAGCACGTCGGCGGTCGGGTAGTCGGGTGCGCCGGGGCTGGTGTCGAAGGCGTCGCCGGAGAACTCGCGGACGAAACTCCACAGGTGCGCCTCGTCAACGTCGGCGTCGCTCGCGCCCGTCACGGCCACGTTCTCGTAGCGCAGGGGGCGCGCTTCGTCGAGAAGCGCGGAGAGTTC
Source organism: Pyrinomonadaceae bacterium (assembly GCA_030841105.1). GTDB lineage: Bacteria > Acidobacteriota > Blastocatellia > Pyrinomonadales > Pyrinomonadaceae > JAIVJZ01. The sequence goes on along the minus strand of JAVEDE010000076.1, from coordinate 22,048 downwards.
TTCGCGCGAGGCTTCGCGCTTGTCCGCGCCGATGCGGATGAAGTAACGGCCGTCGCGCGTCTGGTAGGGACGGCGTTTGCCTTCGATGTCCACGGCGACGACGCGCCGCCCGTTGTCGAACGCGATGAGATCAATGTAGGGGACGAGTTGCGGCGAGATTTGTTCGCGGCAGATACGCACCACTTCGTCGCGCACGTCTTCGGGGTCGTCCACGCCCTCGACGCGGAGTTGGTCGCTGACGCCGAAGACCATCACGCCGCCGCCCGTGTTGGCGAGCGCGCAGATGCCCTGCGCGATCTTCTCCGGGTTCGAGAGTTTGACTTTGAGTTCGAGGTAAGTGTCTTCGCCGCCGCGCACGAGCCTGAGGAGTTCGATGCGGGAAGTTTGCAGGGCTGGCGTGGAGAGATACTCCAGAAAAGAGCGTTCCGTGACGGGCTGTGTGCTGCGGTATTTTCTGCGTGCCATTTGTGTCTGGACGGTGACGCGTCCGCCTTCGGACTAGCCCGCCCGGATGCCGCGTCGAATGAAACGAAAAAATGGGCGCGCAGCACCTCTGGAATCAATATGCTCTCGGCGAACTACCGGGACAAACCGGTCGCGCGCTCTGCTTGACGCATGTACGCGAGCGGTCGGCGGCGCGTTCAGTTGTCGCCGCGTCCGGTCACTGCTTCGAGAATGTCAAGTTCGCGTTCGGCGAGGAGTTGCCCCTGCCGTCTGAGCGACACGAGATAGACGAACACACCCGCGACTGCGAACGCGGCGAGTATAGCATATTCGACGAGGAGACTCTGCGCGGCGTAACCGCCCAGCACGGCGACGGCGGGCGCGACGGCGATCAACAGGAAGACCGGGAGCAGCAGCAGCCCCGCCACGCCCGACGCGTTCATGCGTTTGCCGAATTGCAGACGCTTCGGGAAGCGGAGCGAGAACCAGTTGCCCGCCACGGCCGCGGCCGCCGCGAAGAAGACGAAGCAGAGCGAAGTGAAGAGTAAGGCGCGCGGCGTCAGGTCGCGGTAAAGCAGCGCGTTGACGGCGACGACGGCGACGGTGAAGACGAGCGAGACGGTGAAGCCCGCGAGGTTCTTCCCCGCGAGGATGGTGCGCCGCGCGACGGGCGCGAGCACGTAGGCGCGCATCCCGCCCGCCTCGTAGCCGAACAAATTCGCCGAGAGCGCAGACGTGATGAGGAACACGTAGAGCACGCTCAAGGCCGCGCCCGTGCCTTCCGCGTAGGGCGCGACGGCCGCGAAGAAACTAGCCGCTGCGCCCGCGCCGCCGGAGTGACCACCGCCGCCGCGGGGGAAGCCGCCGCCGCGCCGCGAGCCGATCAACTTGAACGAGAGCGTCATGATGATCGGCATCGCCGCCATCGTCCGCAACTGCGCGTTGCGCGCGGCGTAGCGCAACTCCTTCTCAAACACGCTCGACAACTCTTCCGACCCGAACGGCAGACGCCACCCCCAAGCCTTCGCCGCCGCGCCGTTGCCATCGCCGCCCGCTTCGACGCGCGCCGCACGCGCGCCGCCTCCGCCGCCGTTCCCTTCCAGCGAGCGTTTCGCGATCTTGTAAGTGGCAAACGTCGCGGCGAGCGTGTAGGCGAGCAGCACGGCGAGCGAGAGCAGGTAGTTTGAGTTGACGCCCGACGCGCCGCCCGCGAGCGCGGCGGCGGTTGCGCCCATCGGCGTCAGGCGCAGCGCGAAGGGGAAACGACCGAAGTGCGCGCAGAGGCGGTCGCTCTGCCCGAGCGCGAGACCGGAGAGCGCGCCGATGACGCCGAGCACGGCCAGCAAGGCTTCGCCGCGCGTCCGCCGCATCCGCATCAACGTGCCGAGACACGTCGAGAGCAGTTTCGCGAGCGACATCCCGAACAGCGTCGCGCAGAGGGCGACGACGAGCGCGCCGCCGATACGCCCGTGCGCCAGCCCCGCGCCGAGCGCGAGCGCGAAGATGGCGGGCGCGGCGAAGATCGAGGCGAGACTCGTCAACTCGCTCAACAGATCGAGGGCGAAGAGTTTGCGCAGGCTGACGGGGTACAGGAGCAGTCGTCCCGGATCGAAGTCGTTGCCGCCGCCGAAACTGAGCGGCGCGGTCGCCCATACGAGATAGATCATCGAGACCATCCCGAAGAGCAGGAAGAGCGCTTCGACGCTCGCGCCCGTCGCAATGTCAGGGGCGTAACTCGACGCGCGCACGCCGCTCCGGTTGTAGACGACGAAGTACGCGCCCGCGCCCAGACCGGCGGCGAGCAACAGCGAGAGCGTGAGCGCGAAGAGCGTCCCCAAAGCGGAGGCCGCGCGGTTGGCCGCGCCGCGCTTCGACCGCATCGCGCTGACGAACAGACGCCACTTCAACCAGACGAGCGCGCCCAGTTGCGCCGCGTTCAAGTCGCGCTCTGCGCCCGCGCGCGTCTGCTTGTCGGCCGCGCCCGCGCGCGTCTGTCGAGTCTTGTCCGGCATGACGGCGCGAGTTTACCGCGCCCGCGCTCGATAGGCTACAATCGAATCCTCGGCAGGCTACAATCGAATCTCTTGCACGCCGCTTATGCCAACCATCACGCAAGCCTACGTCGGACTCGGCTCGAACCTCGGCGACCGCGCAGGCAACCTCCTGCTCGCCGTCGGCGGCATGCTCGACGCAGGCTTGCGCGTCACGCGCCTCTCGTCCGTCTACGAAACCGAACCCGTCGGCGTACCGGACGCGCAACCGCTCTTCCTCAACATGGTCGCCGAACTCGCGCTCGTCATCCCCGATGACGCCGCCGAGAACGCTGACGCTGGTGCTGACGCCATTGACGACGACGACATTGACGCTGCCGCTAACGCTGATGCCGCGATAACGACCGCACCGCCTCCCTCGCCCGAACAACTTCTCGCGCGCCTGCTCCGCATCGAGTACCGGCTCGGCCGACGACGCGCCGCGCCGCCTTTGATGTCGCCCGCGCCGCGCAACATTGACCTCGACCTCCTGCTCTACGGCGACGCGCGCTCCGCGACCGAATATCTCACGCTCCCGCACCCGCGCCTTCACCTGCGCCGCTTCGTCCTCGCCCCCCTCGCCGAACTCGCGCCCCAACTCACGCACCCGACACTCGGCCGGAGCTTCGCCGCGCTATTGTCCGAACTTTCGGACGCATCCGTCGTCGCCCGTTGGTCTCCAACGCGCGGGCGCGGTGATCAATCGGACAGTGAAATTTTCAATTGACATGCCGGATCGAAAGGCGGATAGTCCACACGCTTTGGAGCGCGTGCGCGGCGGCGGTGGCGAAAGTCAGTTTGCGGCCGCGCGGCCTGCTCGCCTATAATTCGCCATCCTCGGAAAAAGACGATCCGGACACAAGTGACCACGACCAATGGCATATCTCAAACAACAGCGTCCTGAAAAAGTGACGGTGCCTTCGCTGCGCGCGAGCAAAGAGCGCGGGGAGCGGCTCGTCTGCCTGACGGCCTACGACTACCCGACCGCGCGCATCGTGGACGAGGCGGGCACGGACATCATTCTTGTCGGCGACTCGGTCGGCAACGTCGTGCTCGGCTACGACACGACCGTCCCCGTCACGCTCGACGAGATGATCCGCCACACGCGCGCCGTGCGCCGCGGCGTCGAGCGCGCGCTCCTCGTCGCCGACATGCCCTACGGCTCTTACCATACGGGCGCGGACGATGCCGTGCGCGCCGCGCTCCGGCTCGTCAAAGAGGGAGGCGCGGAGGCCGTCAAACTCGAAGGCGGTCGCGCGCGCGTCGAAGTCGTCGCGCGCCTCGTCGCCGAAGAGATTCCGGTGATGGGTCACATCGGTTTGACGCCGCAGTCGGTCAACAAACTCGGCGGCTTCCGCCTGCAAGGCAAGACGGCCGAGGCGGCGCGCGCTCTCGTCGAAGACGCGCGCGCGCTCGAAGCGGCGGGCGCGTTCGCGCTCGTCCTCGAAGTCGTGCCGCGCGAGATCGCCAAAGTGGTCACGGCGAGCGTCTCCGTCCCGACCATCGGCATCGGCGCGGGCGAACACTGCGACGCACAAGTCCTCGTCATACACGATCTGCTCGGCCTCTCGTTCAGCCCGACGCGCCCGCGCTTCGTCCGCCAGTACGCAGACCTGCGCGCGCAGATGACCGAGGCCATCAGCCGCTTCGCCGAAGACGTGCGCGCGGGCGCATACCCGGCGGAGAACGAATCCTACCCGCTGCCGCGCGAAGCCGCCGCCGAACTCGAAGCCGCGCCCATCAGCACGACCGGCGACGCGGAAACCGAGCGTTCATAAAAAAACGTCATTTGCCAGTTGTCCGTGGTCAGTTGTTTGTGATTAATGCGTAAGCCACGAAAAATTCACTCGAACGACTGACCACGGACAACTGACAACCGGCAACTTCCCTATGGAAATCATCAATCGTCGTCAACGCATGAGTTCGGTGTCGCGCAAGGTGCGGCGCGAGTTGGACAAGACCATCGGGCTGGTGCCGACGATGGGCGCGCTCCATGAGGGGCACTTGAGTCTCGTGCGCGAGGCGCGGCGCATGTGCGACGTGGTGATCGTCTCGGTCTTCGTCAACCCCAAGCAGTTCGCCCCGCACGAAGACTTCTCGCGCTACCCGCGCGACCTGACGAAAGACACGATGGCCTTGTCCGACTACAACGTGGATTACATCTTCGCCCCGCCCGCCGAGGAAATTTACCCGAAAGGTTTTTCCACTTACGTCGAAGTCGAACGCCTCTCCGAGCAACTCGAAGGCGCGGCGCGTCCCGGACACTTCCGCGGCGTCGCCACCGTCCTGACCGTCCTCTTCAACATCGTCCGCGCTGACTTCGCCTACTTCGGCCAGAAGGACGCGCAGCAGACGCTCGTCGTCAAACGACTCGTGCGCGACTTGGCGTTCGACACGGAGATCGTCATCCTCCCGACCGTGCGCGAAGACTCCGGCCTCGCGCTCTCTTCGCGCAACGCCTATCTCGAACCGGAAGACAAGCGCGCCGCCGCCGTCATCTACCGCGCGCTCTCGCACGCCGAGGCCGCCTACTCCGAGGGCGAGCGCAACGGCAAAAAGATCGCCGACATGATCCGCGCCGACATCGAGGCCGAGCCGCGCGCAGAGATCGAGTACGTCAGCGTCAACGACGCCGACACGCTGGAACGGCTCGACCGCCTCGACGACCGCTCCGTCCTCATCGCCGTCGCCGCGCGCTTCGGCAAGACCCGTCTCATAGACAACATCATCCTCAACAAAACGAGCAAGACCGGCCAACTCGTCATGCCGTAATCAAAGCCGTAAATCGTGAATCGTCAATCGTGAACGGAGAAAACCTGTCTTCTCCTATTCACGATTGACGTCCTTATTGCCGTCTCCGTTTCAGTCCAGCCCCCGTCTTCATATAAAATCAAACGGATGTCCGAACGAACCAAACAGAAAGCTCATATCGAATTCACCCTCAACGGCGAGACCGTGGAGGTGGCGTTCGCGCCGCACAAGACCCTGCTCGAAGTCCTGCGCGAAGACTTGAACCTGATGGGCACGAAGCACGGCTGCGAACTCGGCGAGTGCGGCACGTGCGCCGTCCTCTTGAACGGCCGCTCCGTCCTGTCGTGCCTCGTGCTCGGACTCGACACGGAAGGCCGCAGCGTCGAAACGGTCGAGGGCATGGCGAGCGCGGCGGGCTTGCACCCCTTGCAGGAAACTTTCGCCGACACGGGTGCGGCGCAGTGCGGCTACTGCACGCCCGGCTTCCTGCTCGTCGCCAAAGAACTGCTCGCCGCAAACCCAGACCCCACGCGCGAAGAGATCAAGGAAGCCCTCTCCGGCAATCTCTGCCGCTGCACGGGCTACATCAAAATCTACGAGGCGGTCGAACTCGCCGCGGCGCGCATGCGCGGCGAAGAGGCGGAACTGCCGCGCGCGGCCGTCTACGGCCTCGACTAAAGCTAAGACGACACACCCGAAACCAGATGACCAGCAGCAACAACAACGGACACGGCAACAACGGCGCGGGCGGCGCGAGAGAGAAAGATTTAAAAGTCGTCGGCAAGCCCTTTCGCAAGGTTGACGCGCGCGCGAAGTGCACGGGGCAGACGAAGTTTGCCGACGACATCGTGCTGCCGCGCATGCTCTTCGCCAAGCTCCTGCGCGCGCACGAGCCGCACGCGCGCATCGTTAAAATAGACACTTCGAAGGCGCGCGCTCTGCCCGGCGTGCATGCCGTCATCACGGGCGAAGATTTGCCGACGAGTTACGGCATCCTGCCCGTCAGTCAAGACGAGCACGCGCTCTGCACCGACCGCGTGCGCTTCATCGGCGACCCCGTAGCGGCCGTTGCCGCCGTTGACGAGGACACGGCCTTTGAGGCGATGAACTTGATCGAAGTTGAATACGAAAAACTTCAGACGATCACGAGCATCGAAGAGGCGATCATGATTGACGAGCCGCGCGTGCAGGACTACGGCGAGAGCGGCAACGTCCACAAGAAAGTCCACCTCGAATTCGGCGACATGGACGAAGGCTTCGCCGCGGCCGACCACATCCGCGAAGACACCTTCTTCTACGAAGGCAACACGCACCTGCCCATGGAGCAGCACGCGTCGGTCGCCCACTTCGACCCCGACAACAAGTTGACGCTCTGGAGTTCGACGCAGACGCCGCACTACGTCCACCGCGCGCTGACGAAGGTTCTCGGCCTTCCGGCCGCGCACATCCGCGTCATCGCCACGCCGAACGGCGGCGGCTTCGGCGGCAAGAGCGATCCCTTCAACCACGAAGTCGCCGTCTGCAAGCTCTCGATGATCACGGGTCGCCCCGTCAAAGTAACTTTGACGCGCGAGGAAGTTTTCTACTGTCACCGCGGCCGCCACCCCGTCCTGATGCACGTCAAGACCGGAGTCAAACGCGACGGCTCGATCACGGCGATGGATTTTCAGTCGTTCCTCGACGGCGGCGCATACGGCTCTTACGGCGTCGCCTCGACGTTCTACACGGGCGCGCTGCAAACCGTCACCTATGACGTGCCGCGCTACCGCTTCCGTGGCCTGCGCGCCTTCACCAACAAGCCGCCCTGCGGCCCCAAGCGCGGGCATGGCACGCCGCAGCCGCGCTTCGGTCTCGAAGTCCAACTCGACAAGATCGCGGACGATCTCAAACTCGACCCGGCCGAGATGCGTCTCAAGCATCTGGTCAAACCATACTCGCTGACGGCCAACTACCTGCGCATCGGCAGCATGGGACTCGGCAAGTGCATCGAGAAGATCGTGGAAGGCTCGGATTGGAAGAACAAGTTTCACAAGCTGCCTTACGGCAAGGGCGTGGGGCTAGCTTGCAGCAGCTACATCTGCGGCGCGGGGCTGCCGATCTACTGGAATAACATGCCGCACTCAGGCGTCCAACTCGGACTCGACCGGCAGGGCGGCGTGCGCGTCCAGTGCGGCTCGACCGACATCGGGCAAGGCTCGGATTCCGTCCTCGCCTACATCGTCGCCGAAGTCCTGGGGATCGATCCTTTCGACATTCGCGTCGTGACCGCCGACACAGACCTCACGCCGGTTGACCTCGGCAGCTATTCGAGCCGTGTCACTTTGATGACCGGCAACGCCGCCCTGCAAGCCGCCGAACGCGCGCGCGAACTCTTGAGCAAGGCCGTCGCCGAAAAACTTTCGCTGCCCGTAGAGAACCTTTCGTTCGCAGACCACCGCGTCTTCGACGTGGAGAACCCCGAGACGGGCGTCACCTTCGCCGAGGCGGTCGTGCTGGCGGAATCGAAGTACGGCACGATTGGCACGGTCGGCTCGTACACGCCGCCGCGCTCGCCCGGCAAGTTCAAAGGCGCGGGCGTCGGCCCCTCGCCCGCCTACAGTTACTCGGCGGCCATCGCCGAAGTTGACGTTGACGCGGAGACGGGTTTCGTCACGGTCGAACGCGTCTGGATCGGCCACGACATCGGACAGAGTATCAACCCCATGCTCGTCATGGGACAGGTCGAGGGCGGCGTCTACATGGGACTCGGCGAGGCGCTCATGGAAGAGATGACCTACCGCGCCAACCGCAACGTCGTCCACAAATTTCCGTCGCTCCTCGAATACAAGAGTCCGACGACGCACGAGATGTGCGACGTGAAAACCTACCTCATCGAAGACGCCGACCCGAACGGCCCCTTCGGCGCGAAAGAGGTCGGGCAGGGACCACTCCTTCCAGTCATGCCCGCCGTCGCCAACGCCGTCTACGATGCGGTCGGCGTGCGCGTTGACGAAGTGCCGATCACGCCCGAAAAAGTCCTCGCCGCGCTCCGCGCGAAAGCGCAGGGCAAGCCCGCACGCTTCGGCCCCAAAGGCGTGCCCACGGTCGAATGGCCTGAACCGCTCAAAGTCGCCACACCCGCCGAAGGCGGCGACGGGCGCGAGATGCCGCGCGTGGCGATCCATTCGTAGCATGCCGGTCTGAAGATGAGAAAGGATTGACGTTGAGATTTGAGTGGGATGATGCAAAGGCTATCGGCAATGTGGAGAAACACGGCATCACTTTTGGAGAGGCTACAGAAGTCTTTTACGATCCGAATGCGCTTGAAGCTCACGATACCGAACACTCCGGCGACGAAAACCGTTTCGTTATCATCGGTTATTCCGCTCAACGTCTATTGTTCGTCGTTTTTGCCCAACGCATCGGCAATATGATTCGGATCATTTCTGCGCGCAAGCCAACACCGACTGAGAGAGATTTATATGAAAAAGGCAACAGATAAGGAATCGGAAACAGAGGCCGAAGAGGTCGTGCTGGAAGTCACGCAAGAGGATTATGAAGCAGGTCTCAAGCGTGGCTGGACGGACGACGATATGCTCAAGCCCGGTCGCTACAAGATGAAGCGCGGCGGTTTCCTCGCGCGTCATCCTGAGTTGAAAATCGAAGACAAGAAGCGAGCTTGACGTGGATGCCGCGCATGGCGATTCATTCATAAGAGCAAGGGAAATTTAAATCGTTATGATGAGACTTCCGAAGTTTGAGTATCGCGTGCCGAGAGAGGTGAGGGACGCGGTGAAGATGATGGCGGACGCGGGCGCGGCCGGGCAGTTCGTGGCGGGCGGGACGGACTTGTACCCGAACATGAAGCGGCGGCAGCAGACGCCGAAGACGGTCATCTCGGTGGGACGCGTCGCGGAGTTGAACCAAATTACGGGCGACGGGCGGAGCGGCTTGCGAATCGGCGCGGGCGTGTCGCTGACGGATTTGTGCGAGCACCCGTTGGTGAATCGCGATTACCCGTCGGTGGCGGCGGCGGCGCGGACGATCTCGACGCCCGTCTTGCGCAACATGGGGACGGTCGGCGGAAACCTCCTGCTCGACACGCGCTGCAATTATTACAATCAGAATTACGAGTGGCGCAAGGGCATCAACTTCTGTCTGAAGAAGGACGGCGACGTGTGTTGGGTCGCGCCGGGGTCGTCGAAGTGTTGGGCGGTGCAGTCGGCCGACCTCGTGCCGTTGATGGTGGCGATGGGCGCGCGCGTGCGGCTCGTCTCGACGCTCGGCGAGCGCGAGGTGACGGCCGAAGGGTTGTACAACGACGACGGCATCGCCTACCTGCACAAGCGGCGGGACGAGTTGTTGGCCGACATCCTTTTGCCGCCCGTGGACGGCTGGCGAGCGGTCTATAAGAAGCTCAGGCGACGCGGCGCGTTCGACTTCCCCGTCCTCGGCGTGGCCGTGCGGCTCGACACGGAAGCGGACGGGACGGTGCGCGCGGCGAAGTTGATTCTGGGCGGCATCGCGCCCGCGCCCGTCGCGGTGCGCGAGGCGGAGGCGGCGCTCGTCGGCGGGCGGCTCGATGCGGAGCGGATGCGTGCGGCGGCCGAGGCGTGCTACGTCAAAGCGCGACCGCTCGACAACACGGATTTCATCATGAACTGGCGCAAGCAGATGACGCGCATCTACGTCATGCGCGCGCTCGAAGCGTTGCAGGAAAATTAGCCCGCGCGTTCGAGAGGGAAGAGGGATGAGCGATGAAGTAAAACCTCCAAGAAGTTTAGACGCCTCTCCTGTTCATCGCTCATCCCTCTTCCCTCATCCCTTAATCTCCGCCGTCCTCCTCGCCGCCGGACGTTCGCGGCGCATGGGCGCGTTCAAGCCGCTGCTGCCTTTCGGCGCGCAGACCGTCATCGAAACCTGCATCAACAATCTACTCGCGGCGGGCGTGGACGAGGTCGTCGTCGTCGTCGGCCATCGCGCGGAAGAGGTGCGCGCCGCGCTCGCGCACCTGCCCGTCCGCTTCGCGCTCAACCGAGAGGCCGGGAGCGAGATGAGCGTCTCGATCGCGCGGGGCGTGGAGGCTCTGTCCGAAGGCGTCGAGGACGAGAACGGCGGCGCGGCGGCGACGGGCGCGTTGCTGATCGCGCTCGCGGATCACCCGGCGGTGACGGCGAGAGAGATCTTGGAGGTCATCGCGGCGCACCGGCGGACGGGCGCGCGCGTCGTCGTGCCGGAGTGGCGGGGGCGCGGCGGGCATCCTGTCTTAGTCAGCAACAGCCTGCGCGCGTCGCTTCTGAATCTGGACGCGGCGGGCGGTTTGCGCGCACTCTTTCGCGCGCACGCGGGCGAGGTCTTGCGCCTGCCGGTCGAGTCCGAATACGTTGCGCGCGACATGGATACGTGGGAAGATTACCGCGCGCTACACGAGGAGATTTTCGGAGTCCCGCCGCCCGTCACACAGACTTAAACTTCAACCCTGACGGGCTGGTTGTTCGCCTTCAATCCAACGGTTCTTTCTGACCGTACATCTAACTATTTCGGTACGGGAAGCGTTTCACGTACCGGCCGGGCGCATCGCGCGGGCGAAGTTAGTGCAGCCCGCCGGAACGCCGCCGGGAATCGTGAGACGCCGTGTAGAAGGAGAAAAAATGTTTACCAAGTCCCCCCGTTTTATCGCCGGTCTGTTGCTCTCCTCGACGCTCGTCTTCGCGCAGGCGTTCGCGGTCGCGCCCGCCGCGAACACGCAAGACGCCTTGCCGGAATTTTCGCTGCGCTCGGTGGACGGCGGCAGCATCACCTCCGAGCAGTTGCGCGGCGACGTCGTTGTCCTCGCCTTCGGCGCGTCGTGGCTACCGCTCTCGCGCACGCAGATCGAAGGCGTGCAGCGTCTCGCCGACGAATACCGCGACCGCGATTTGAGAGTCTACTGGGTGAGCACCGATTCGGAATCGCAGAAGTCGAAGAACTTCGCGACGGACGATCAACTGCGCTCGTTCGCGCGCAAGAACGGACTCAAGATCGGTGTCCTGCGCGACCCCGACGGCGCGCTCTTCAAACGCATGGGCGTGGATCGCAATCAACTGCCCGCGCTCGTCATCTTCGACAAGAGCGGCCAGATTTCCGGCGACCCCATCGGCGGCCTCGACCCCGAAGGCAACCTCGTCCAACGCCTCTCCGCGCGTCTTAACAAACTTCTCTGAGTCTCGCCCGCCCGGACACATTCCGGCCAGCGACACTCTCATCAAACAACGGGGGCTGCTTCTTGATTGAAGCAGCCCCCGCCGTCTTTATAGTCTTCCTCCGCGTCCTTTTGCGGCTACGAGCCACGGCTCTCTCCCGCCAGCTTGTAGAGCAGACGCACCGGCAGGCCGACGACGTTCCAGTAGTCGCCCTCGATCTCTTCGATGAAGAGCGAGGCGCGTCCCTGCACGCCGTACGCGCCCGCCTTGTCCGCCGGTTCGCCCGTCGCGATGTAACCGTCAATCTCCTCGTCGCTCATCGCCGCAAAGCGCACGCGCGTCAGTTCGTGCGACACGAGCACCTCGCCCGTCTCCGCGCGCACGAGCGCGACGCCGGTCAACACGTCGTGCCACCTCCCGCTCAACAGTCGCAGCATCCGCCGCGCGTCCTCGTCGTCGGACGGCTTGCCGAGCACCTGGCCGCCCACCGCGACCACCGTGTCCGCGCCGACCACGAGGCCGGACGCGCGCCCCTCCGCCACCGCCTCCGCCTTCTCGCACGCCAGACGCTCCACGTACTCGACCACCTCTTCGCCGCCCCGCGCCGTCTCGTCTACGTTCGCCGCCACGGCCTCGAACGGCCAGCCGACGGCGCGCAAAATCTCCGCGCGCCGCGGGCTACTCGAAGCCAGCACCAGTGGTTCCAACTCCAACCCGCCCGCACCGTCCGGCGGAACTATTACTTGTGGCTCTCCCCGTTCTTCCATTACACTCCCCTTTTATGAATGCGGATCGCGAAATGCGGATTGTAGATACATCAAGCCGGAATTACCAACCGGCTCTTAGTTAATCCGCAATCCGCTGTTGAGAAGATGGACGACTTAATCCGAGCACTGCCCAACCTGCTGCGCGCAGCGGGCGACGCGGAAGAGGTGGCCGAGGCGGCGGCGATGGTGGCGTGGCGTCGCGTGGCGGGCGAAGCCCTGCGCGGGCAGGCCGTGCCGTTCCGGCTGTACCGCAAACAACTCGTCGTCGCCGTCCCCGACACGGCGTGGCAGAAGCAACTCGAACAGATCAGCGGCCAACTCATCTTTCGCTTGAACTCGCTGCTCGGTCAGGCCGTCGTCACCTACATCGAGTTTCGCGTTGATGCGGCGACCGTCCGCGCCGAACGCGCGCGGCTCGGCCAGACCGAGTTTGACCGCGAAGAACACGAACGCCGCGCGCTCCGCAACTCGCGCCAACTCACGGAAGCCGCCGGGGCGATCCGCGACGAAGACCTGCGCCGCCGCTTCCTGCTCGCCGCCGGAAGCTACATTGACGCGCAGCAGCGCAGCAAGTAGACCGACTAGAGCCGCCGCGCCCCGTCGAAGTGTTTACGAGAACGCACACGCGCCATCGAGGACGCGGACACACGCCAACAATAAGGAGGATACGATGTCGAAACCGAGGACAGCATTTATCGTCGCCACGGCGCTCGTCGCGTCGCTGCTCGCCATTCCCGTGACCTCCGCGCAGACCACCGCGCCGGACGTGCAACTCTCCGGCGTTGAGTGGCAACCCAACTTCAGCTACATCTCCGGCGCGAGATTCAACGCAGACAAGTCCGGCCGTCTGGAGGACGACTATTTCGGCTACCCGCAGTCTCGGTCGTTCCCTTATGAGGAGAGCAACGGCGCGCCCTACCTGCCGCGACAGGGCTACAACCTCGTCGCGAAGGTGACGAACAACGAGACGAAGACGATCCGCGCGGTCGTCTGGGAAGTGACCTATTTCAAGGACGCCGACAAGACGCAGACGCTCGGTTGCCGCACGGCCAGTCTGGTGGGACACGTCTCGCCCGGTAAAACCAGAACGCTGCGGCAGACGCTCTCCGCAGAGAAATTTAAGACCACGCCGTACAGCACGGCCAATCTCCTGCGCGTTGACTACACGAACAACACCGCGTGGCTGAGTTCAGATTTTTTGAAGATCAAGAGCGGCGAAAGGCGACGTTGCGGCTCTTAAGTTCGCCCGTCGCCCGCTCACACGAAACACTTATGCCGATCACCGAATCCGACATCGAAAAGATCGCCGCGCTCGCCCAACTCGAACTGACTGACGACGAGCGCCGTGCGTTGACGCCACAGATCGCTTCCATCGTCGCCTACGTCGAACAGTTGAACGAGTTGGACACGAGCGCGGCCGAACCCGCCCTCGGCGGACTCACCGACGAGGGCGCGCGCACCGATGCCGCGCGCGAAGACGCGCCCCTGCCCTCGCTCGGCCAGACGCTCGCGCTCGACCAAGCGCCCGACCCAGCCGCCGGACATTTCCGCGTGCCGAAAGTTTTATGAACACTGCCCGTTGTCGGTGGTCAGTCGTCAGTTGTTTGTGATTTATCAGCAACCGACTGACGACGTAAGTCTCAAGTTTTTGAGCCGAAGAACAACTGACAACGGACGACGGACGACAAACCAATAATGAACATCGAAACTATAAGGACGCGCCTCGCGGGAGGCGAACTGGACGCGCGCGCCGTCGCGGAGCGCGCGCTCACTGCTGCCGAAGAGTTGAACGAGACGCTCGGCGCGTTTCTGCAAATTGATCGCGCGGGCGCGCTCGCACGCGCGGGCGAGTTGGACGCCGGGCGACAGGGCGACGAGTCTTCGGCGCAGCCGCTCGGCGCAGTTCCCGTCGCCGTCAAGGACAACATTTGCGTGCGGGGCTTGCAAGCCTCGTGCGGCTCGCGCATCCTCGGCGGCTATCACCCGCCCTACAACGCGACCGCCATCGAACGCCTCCGCGACGCGGGCGCGATCATCGTCGGCAAGACCAACTGCGACGAGTTTGCGATGGGTTCGTCGAACGAGAACTCGGCCTATCATCCCGTGCGCAATCCTTGGGACACGGCGCGCGTGCCCGGCGGCTCGTCGGGCGGTTCGGCGGCGGCGGTCGCGGCGCGCATCGTGCCCGTCGCGTTGGGGTCGGACACGGGCGGGTCAGTCCGCCAGCCCGCGTCGCTCTGCGGCATCGTCGGCGTGAAGACCACTTACGGGCGCGTCTCGCGCTACGGCCTCGTCGCCTTCGGCTCGTCGCTCGACCAGATCGGCATCTTCGCCACCAACACCGCGGACGCCGCCCTGACACTCTCGGTCATCGCCGGACGCGACCCGCGCGACGCGACGACCGCCGACACGCCCGTGCCCGATTACGTCTCCGAGTTGACGGGCGACATGCGCGACGCGCGCATCGGCGTGCCGCGCGAGTTGTTCGGCGCGGGGCTGGACGCGGACGTGCGCGCGAGCGTCGAGGCGGCGATTGAAACTTACCGCGCGCTCGGCGCGGAGGTGGTTGACGTGGAACTGCCGCACGCGAAATACGCCATCGCGGTCTATTACATCATCGCCACCGCCGAAGCCTCTTCCAACCTCGCGCGCTACGACGGCGTGCGCTACGGTTTCCGCGCCGAGGAGTCGCACACCCTGCGCGAGATGTATCGCCGCACGCGCGAAGAGGGCTTCGGCGCGGAGGTCAAACGCCGCATCATGCTCGGCACATACGTCCTCTCCTCCGGCTACTACGACGCCTACTATCTCAAGGCGCAGAAGGTGCGGACGCTGCTCAAACAGGACTTCGCACGCGCCTTCGAGCGTTGCGACGCGATCATCACGCCGACCTCGCCGACCACGGCCTTCCTCCTCGGCGAAAAGACGGACGATCCGCTCGCGATGTATCTCAACGACATCTACACGGTGACGGCCAACCTCGCGGGCATCCCCGGCCTCTCCGTCCCCTGCGGCCTCTCGCAGGCGAAGCTGCCCATCGGCATGCAACTGCTCGGCCCGCATTGGAGCGAGCCGACGCTCTTCCGCTTCGCACACGCCTACGAGCAGGCGCAACCCTTCGACGCGCGACCGCCCGTCTCGGCGGAAGAACAATGAAGCACGTTTAACCGAAACGAGTTTTGCCCGGACGCGCGTTCGCGCCTCACACGGAGAAACTGCCATGCAACGAATCATGCGGCTCGTCGCCTTCTGCGCCGTCTTCGCCCTCGCGGCGTCGGGCGCGTCGGCACAGATCAGCGGCGCAGTTAGCGCGGGCAACGATCTGCCCGCGCGGCCGAAGAGTTTCGTAGGCGACTTCGCGAACGCGATAGACGCGCGGGCGGAGCGACAACTCGAAACGAAGTTGGCCGCGCTGCGCAAGCGCGCCCGGATCGAGTTCGTCGTCGTGACGATTGAGACGACCGGCGGCGAGGAGATTTTCGACTACTCACTCAACGCCGCGCGCCGTTGGAGACTGGCGAAGGGCGCGGGCGACAAAGGCGGCATCCTCTTGATGCTCGCCATCCGTGATCGCAAGTGGCGCGTTCAACTAACGGACAGTCTCAGGGTGGATTTGCCGGAAGAGGTGTTGAAGATTCACGGCGACCGGATGAGCGCGCCGCTCGGCCGGGGCGGCGTGGGCGCGGGCGTGAACGTGTTCGTTGACGGGATCATCGCGCACCTCGCAGAACGGGGCTGGTTCACGACGGGCGTGAAATGAGCCGCGCACATCGCTCTACCGAGCCGCGCGCGTCGCTTTAACGGTTGCCGTTTTTCTTGTCGGGGATGAGGTCGCCCGTGAAGATTTCGAGCACGTCTTTGGCCGTGCCGACGACGGGGATGATGTCGAGGCCGACGTGCAGAAGGCCGTTGCGCCAGCCCTTCTTTTTGATCTCGTAGCCCGCGAAGCCGAGCGCGACGGCCGTGCCGACGACCGGGATCGGCTTGATCAGCCGCCGCGCGAGTTTCCAGCCCCCGGCGCGCGCCACCCGCCGCGTTCTGCTCTGCCCCGCCCCTTTTGTGTTCGCCGCCATCGCTTGTTTACCCCGCCGCTTCCAGACCGAGTTCCGCGCGCAGTTTGCGCTCGTCGTAGGGCGAGAGGTTGAAGGCGCGCCCGTCAACCTCGAAGGTCGGGACTTTGCGCTTCCCCTCGTTGAGACGCATCACGAGTTCCGCCGCCCCGTCCACGTCTTCGATGTTGATCTCCTCGTAAGCGATGCCGCTCTCGTTCAGAAACTTCTTGGCGCGGCGGCAGTCGGAGCACCACGTCGTCGTATACATCTTGATGTTTGCCATCGCACGAACTCTCTCCCGAATGAAAATTTATGATGCCCTTATTGTAGCCCAACCGCGCCTCGTTTGCATGAGACGGACGCACGGATGAAACGCGGTGAAGGATGAATGATGAACTGAAAGCAACTTACCTTCAATTCATCATTCATCCTTCACCGTTCATCGTTGACCGTTACTAATCAAGCCACGTTCAGTTCGTCCGCGAGCGGGAGGGTGGCGATGACGGCGTGCAGTCCTTGGCGCAGGCGGCGTTCGATCTCGAAGGGGTCTTGCGGGCGGGAGAAGAGGTAGCCCTGGCCGTAGGCACAGTTGAGCGTGCGGAGGCGCGCGAGTTGTTCGCAAGTCTCGATGCCTTCGGCCACCACGTCCTTGCCCATGTTTTTGGCGAGCATGATGATGGTGCGGACGATCTCGGAATTCTCGTGGTCGTCGCCGCCCATGCTGATGAACGAGCGGTCAATCTTCAACGTGTGGATGGGCTTCAGGCGCGAGAGGTAGCTGAGCGACGAGTAGCCCGTGCCGAAGTCGTCAATCGCCAACTCGACGCCGAGTTCGCGCAAGCGACTGAGGAGCGGGACGATGGTGTGCGCGTTCTCCATCAAGACGCTCTCGGTGATTTCGAGTTGGAGCGAGTGGGGCGCGAGGCCGGTCTCGGCGAGCACCTGCTCGATGCGCTCGTAGAGATCGGGCTGGACGAAGTGGCGGCTCGACAGGTTGACGCTGAGTTTGAGTTGACTGTGCTGCGGCGAGATCAACTGCCAGCCGCGCATCTGGCGGCACGCCTCTTCCATCACCCACTGGCCGAGTTCGACGATCACGCCGGTCTCTTCCGCGACGGGGATGAAATCTTTCGGCGGGATCAAACCGAGTTCCGGGTGCTGCCAGCGCGCGAGCGCCTCGAAGCCGGAGACGCGCCCCGTGTCGAGCGCGACGATGGGTTGATACTGCAAACGAAACTCGTTGCGCTCGACGGCGCGGCGCAGATCATTTTCCAAACGCAGCAGCGCGACGACGCGCGCGTGCATGTTCTGGTCGAAGACCTCGTGGCGCGCTTTGCCGAGCGACTTCGCGCGGTACATCACCGTGTCGGCGTCGCGCAGGACGGCCTCCGGCGTCTCATACCCCGTGGTGCTCAGGGCGATGCCGATGCTCGCCGTGGTGAACACCTCGTGGCCGCCGAGGTTGAACGGCTGCATCAACTCTTGCTGCACGCGTTCGGCGAGAGCGACGGCCTCGTCAGGCTGCGCGCCGATGTCGTTCAACAGGATCGCGAACTCGTCGCCGCCGAGCCGCGCCACCACGTCCGAGGGGCGCAGGCAGTGTTGCAGGCGGCGCGAGAGCGCGACGAGCAACTGGTCGCCGACCGTATGGCCGAGCGAGTCGTTGACGTTCTTGAAGCGGTCGAGGTCTAGGAACAGCACGGCGAAGACGTAGTCCGCGTGCCGCCGCGCGCGCTCGACGGCCATCTGCAAATGATCCGTGAAGAGGTTGCGGTTGGGCAGTCCGGTCAGCGCGTCGTGGTAGGCGTTGTGGAGAAGTTTGGCCTCGGTGTGCTTGCGCTCGGCGATGTCGCGCGCGATGCCCTGCACGCCGCAGGGCACGCCGTTCCGGTAGACGAGCCGCGTGCTCACTTCGAGCGGCACGCGCCGCCCGTCCTTCGCGATGATGTCCACTTCGTAGACGGTCGCCTCGTCGGTTGACCCCTTGCGCGCCATCATCTCGCGCGCGAGGGCGAGGTGTTCCGGCACGATGACCTGCGCGATGTTGAGCGACACGGCTTCCTCGCGCGTGTAGCCCGTGATGCGCTCGCCCGTCTTGTTGAGCGAAGTGAAGTTGCCCGCGAGGTCGTGCGTGTAGACGAGGTCGTTGGCGTTCTCAAAGAGTTCGCGGTAACGCTCCTCGCTCTCGCGCAGGGCGCGCTCGGCGCGCGAGCGCGTGGTGATGTCGCGCGCGATGCCCTGCACGCCCACCGGCACGCCGCCGTCGTCGTAGATCAACTGCGAGCTCACTTCGAGCAGCACCCGCTCGCCGCTCTTCGAGACGATCTCGCTCTCGTAAAACGTGGTGGACTCCTCGCCCGCGAGTTTGCGCGCCATCATCTGGCGCGACAGTTCGAGGCATTCCGGCGCGACGAGCTGCGAGTAATCCATCCGGCGTATCTCGTCGCAGGTGTAGCCGGAAATCTTCTCGACCACGCGGTTGACGGTGATGTAACGGCCGGATAGATCGGTCGTGTAGATGACGTCGTTGGCGTTCTCGAATAGTTCGCGGTAGCGTTCCTCGCTCTCGCGCAGGGCGGCCTCGGCCTGCTTGCGCTCGGTCACGTCGTTGATCAGGACGAGCCGCGCCGTGCGCCCGCCGAAGTCAATCAGTTGTGAACTGATCTCGACGAAAATCTGCGTGCCGTCCTTCTTGCGGTGCTCCCACTCGCCCGCGTAGCGGTGCTCCGACGGGAGCGAGGCGATGTTTTCGAGCACGGCCGGGATGTTTGTCGGAGGGCGCACGTCGAGGATCGACATCTTGAGAAACTCTTCGCGCGTGTAGCCGTAGTGCCTGACCGCCGCTTGATTGACGGCGAGGTAGGCGTAGGTGTCCGTGTCGTAGACCCACATCGGGTTCGGGTTGCTCTCGAACAGGACGCGGTACTGCTCTTCGGAGCGTGCGAGCATTTCCTTAGCGCGCTTGCCCGCCGTGATGTCCTCGACGCTGCCCTCGTAATACAGGAGCGCACCCTGCGCGTCGCACACGGCGTAGATGTTTTCGCGCATCCAGATGACGCTGCGGTCTTTGCAAAACACACGCGCCTCGAAGTCCTGCACCTTGCCGTTTGCGGCAAGCAGGCTTTGGAGTCGGCCGCGCGTCTCGGCGTCGGCGTAGAAGTCGCGTTCGATGTCGGTGCAGTGCGCCGTCAACTCGGCGGGCGAGGCGTAGCCGAGCATGTGCGCGATGGCGGGGTTGGCGGCGAGAAACTTCCCGTCGGGCGTCGAGCGATAGATGCCGTGGACGGCCTGCTCGAAGATCGAGCGGTACTTCAACTCGGCCGCGCGCAGCGCCTCTTCCGCCTGCACGCGGTCGGTGATGTCTGTGACGAAGCCTTCGATGGCGACGAGTTCGCCTTCGGCCGAGAAGATGCCGTGCCCCTGCTCCCACACCCAACGCTCGCCCTGCGCGGCGGTCGCCAGACGGTAGACGAGGCGGAAGCGCGTTCCGGCCGCGACGGCGGCCTGCACCTCGTCCCAGACCTTGCCCCGGTCGTCCGGGTGAATCAACTCGGCGTAAGAGACTTTGCGGTCGCCGGTCAGGTCTGCGGGCGCGTAGCCGGTCAGTTCCAGACAGCCTTCGCTGACGAAGAGCATCGTCCAGTCGGCGTCGTTGCGGCAGCAGTAGGCCATGCCGGGCAGGTTGCCCATCAGCGTGAGCAGCGTCCGCTGCGCTTCGGCGTAACTGCCCGGTTCGGATGCTTGGTTCGCGTGCACCTCGCACAAACGCTGGAAGACGGCGAGGTCAATGGCGGGGGGGAATGAGTTCATAGTCGTATCGGGTGAGGCGCGCCCGGCCGGTTCGACCGAATCGCACAGTTCGGGCGGCGGGAGCGGGCTTCTAGTTTGTCGGGAAACTTTTCGGTCTGCGAGCGTCGCGCGCGACGTGCGCCCTCCGGCGGGCACACGCTCTAGAGACGCAACGAGACTTCAAGGTGAAACTACTTTCGCCGTCTGACCGCACGCGCGCGCACAAAGAGAGGGCGGCGAGCATTGATGAAACGGAGGACTGTCATGCTGGCTGAGGAGGCTGACCGGAAGATGTGGGCAAGTCCCCGCTAGGGGAGGTCAACCGCTTTCAGATTACTTGATAATCCGTGCCCTTGCAAGAAGATAAAATTAGAGGCAGGGGTTGGCAGGTGGTTTTGGGAGGCTGTCAGTCGTCAGTTGCAGGTGGTTATCTTCATGCATTTTAAAGATGGTCTTGAACAACCGACGACTGACCATCCGGCTATTGTTCCAGTTGCGTGCGCGCGCGTTGGAGGAAGGTTCGCATCATCTCGCTGACGCCCTTCTGCATCTCCGCGCTGAGACGGTTCTCGCCGACGAGTCCCGCGAGCATGTGCAACTCGGTCGCCTTCTGGCGGCGCAACTCGACGCGCTGCACGATGCGGATCAGAACGCGCGTGCCCTGTTCCTCGAACTGCGCGGCGTAGCGCAAAAAGTTGCTACGCTCCTGCGCGGCGGGTGACCACTCGATGCTCTGCGGGTGGTCGAGCGTCTGCTCGACGGCGAACGCCTGCCGGATCGCGCCGATCACGGGCACTTCCGCGCGGATGAGCCAGCGCATCACGCCGCCCGCTTCCTCGCGGATGCTCTCCACGCCCGGCATCAACTCCACGAAGTTGCGCCAGTCGCCGAAGAAGGCGCGCGCACGCTCAATCGTGGTCTTAATCTCAAGTTTGTCTTCAAAAGCCGCTTTGATCTGAAACACGATAAAACCCCCAGTGATAAGTGACGGGTGACAAGTAAGAACGAAACTCAACCCGTCAACACAAGCATACGTTTTTAACTCTCCACTTGTCACTTGTCACTTGTCACTTTTTTCTAAAACGTCGGTTGAAAGAGAAACGAGTTGAAGAACAGACGCGTGGTCGCACGCCAGAAGCCGCGATAGTTCGGGTCTTCGGCGTAGAGGACGACGTGGCCGCGCCCGGTCGGTTCTTCGATGACGTGCGCCGTGCCGCGCAACAGACGCTCCGTGTTGTTCGGCCAGATGAAACCGGCGAGACGCAGCGGTTGATTCGCCTCGCCCGTGAAGACGACGGCGTTCGTGCCTTCCTTCGACGGGCGGAAGAAGTAGGCCGAATCAATGAGCACGGGAAGCGACGCGTCTTCGTAGCCGTAGGTCAAAGGCGTCGAGCGATCCACGGTGGCGCGGAAGATCGCGCCGGGGACGGCTTCGGGCACGCGCCCCGGCCTCGCCGAGGGCGACGCGATGGGCGGCAGATCGGGCGGCGCGCCGTCGAGTTTCTCGCTGCGGTCTTGCGCCTCGCGCTGCTGCTCGGTGGCGGTCTGCGTCGCCTGCCGACGGTTGCGCGCCGTCGCCTGTTGCTCGCGCTGCTGCGTGGCTTCGGGCGTCGCGGCCGTCGGGCTGGACAATGGCGAAGGGCTAGGCGTCGCTTGCGCTTCCGCATCATCAGGCGTCTTTTGATCGCGCTGCTCGTCGTCGTCGCTGCCGACGAGGCGCGAGGAAGTTAAGTTGACCTCCTTCAAGGCCGCGAAGACCGCCGCGCCCTTGACACAGACGAGCGTGCCGCCGCGCTGCACCCATGCGCGCAGCGTCGAGACGCCCGACGCACCGAGCGCGCCCATGTAACCGCCCGCCGAACCGTCGGGCATGATGATCACGTTGTACTGGTCGAGGTTCGCGCGCCGAAGGTTGGCGATGGTCATGGGCGTGAAGTCCACGCCGTAACGCTCGAACGTCCACCACATCGCGCCGTAGCCCGTCTGGCTGACGGGTTCGTCGGCGACGACGATGATGCGCGGCCGCTTCAAAGAGACGACCGCCTCCGAGCCGA
>JAVEDE010000008.1 GCA_030841105.1 Pyrinomonadaceae bacterium | reverse complement strand
CGTGCTCGTCGGACATCTCGCCGAGCGCAACTTGATCAAGCCGCTGACGACCCAAGGGCACATCACCGACTCGCAGACGCGCCGCATCATCTACGACGCGCGCACCGCCGAGGGCGGATCGGGCGCGCCTCTCTTCGGGCAGTCCGGGCGCGTCATCGGCATCAACTTCGGCATCTTCGAGGGATTGCAAGATGCGAACTTCGCCGTGCCCGTGCGCTTCGTCGTGCCGCTTCTGGAGCGCGCCGGGTGGAAGCCCGCCGCGCCGCCCGCCGAGTCTATCAACGCCGCGACGGCGACTGCGGCGACGGGCGACACGGCCGTCAAAGACGGGCGCAACGCGGCGACGGGCGCAACGCAGAGTCAGCCGCGTTAAGGTTTTTAATTCGTCAACTGTTGATTTCGAGCGGGCGGCTAAGTGCGCGTGTGCGCGTAGTGACAATTCCGAAAGTGTCATAACTGCGGGGTCTGCTGCGGGCGTCCAAATTAAACTGGGCGCGCCCCGTTTGTTTTGACAGACCGACGGGCGCACAGTAACCTTTCGCCTTTTGCTCGACGCGCGTCGCTTCAGTTGACGCGTGGGCGCAAATTTTCCGTAACGGGGTTCGACGAAACTTTTGTCCGCCACAACCGCAGAGACCGCCGTCACGGCGAGCATCACGCCCGAACTATTCAAAGGGCAAGGCGTGCGCGTGCTCGGCCGCGCGCTCGTCGTCGCCGCGCTCGTTCTCGTCGTGGCGGCGGGCTTCGGCTTCCGCGCGAGCGGTCTCGGCGCGGAGGGCTTGAGCGAAGACGAGTTGAACAAACTGCGCGCCGTCTACGACTACCGCACGCGCGGCCTGACTTCGACCAACGGCGAGCACCCGTTTCTGATGAAAGCGTTGATGACGGCGAGCGTCGCCGCCGCCGAACGTTGGAACGCCGCGGGCAACACGTCGCTCCGCATGTCGGAAGAGACCGCGCTGCGTCTACCCGCCGCGCTCTTCGGCGCGTTCACGTCGCTCCTCATTTATCTGGTGGTCTCCGAGTTGTTCGGCACCGCGACGGGCTTGATCGCGGCGGCGTTGTGGGCGTTCGACCCCGCAGGGATCAGTTTCAACCGCATCGCCAAAGAGGACACGTTCCTGCTCTTTTTTTTCCTGCTGGCAAACGTCTTCTGGCTGCGCGGCCAGCGCGCGGCCGAGTCGGGCGACCCGCACCCGACGCGTTACTACTGGGCGACGGCCGCGAGTTTCGGCGCGATGCTCGCCTCGAAATACATGCCCCACCTGATCGGCATCAGCGGGGCTTACTACTACATCTTTCAAGGCATCCCCGCCACGCGCTGGCGCATGGGCAAGCGCAAGTGGATACTCTTTTTCGTCGTCATGGGCGCGGCCTTCCTCGTCTGCAACCCGACGATCCTGTTGCCGGGCACCTGGCACGAGATGCGCATCTTCGCGGGCGAGCGGCGCATCGGCCATGACGCCTACGAGTTCATGGGGCAACTCTATCGCAATCAAATGACGCTCTGGCTCAAAGGCTCGCCGTGGTATTTCTACTACGCGTTCATGGCCTTCAAACTGCCGCCCGCCGTCATCGCATCGTTCCTCGTCGGCCTGCCGCTCCTGTTCTTGAAGCGACTGGGCGACGGGCGTTACTTCGTCTTCTTCTGGCTCTTCTTCTGGTTCTTCCCCTTCCCCTTGCTCGGCGGTAAATTCACGCGCTATTTCACGATGGCTCTGCCCGTCGTGCTAATGGTGGCAGCCATCGGCATCAACGCCGCCGGACAGTGGCTCGCGCAAACTCTGCGACGCGGCGCGTCGTCCGTCGCATCGTCTGCGAGATACGCGCACGCTGCCGCCTTACTCGTCGTCGCCTCTTCCGTCTACGCGTCGGCGGGCGCGTCGCCGCATTACCGTCTCTACACGAACGTGCTCGGCGGCGGGCACGCGCGCGCCGGGAGCTATTTCCCGCACGACGAATTTTACGACGCGAGCATGCGCGAAACGGCGCGACAGGTGGCCGCCCTCGCACGCCCCGGCGCGCGCATCGCCAGCGAAGCGCCCGAACTCTTCACGCACTACGCCGCGCACGCGGGACGAACCGATCTCGTCTCCGTTTCACTCTCAGACCGTGCGGCCTTGAGTGAGTTAACAGTCAGCGACATCATCATCGTCGCGCGCGGGCGGCGTTATTTCAGCAACGACGCGCTCATCTCGAAACTCGACGCGGAGAGCCGACCCGTCGCCGAACTGTCGCTCGCGGGCGTTTCATCAACGCGCATTTATCAACTCGACGAACGTGACCTGCGAATCGTTGCCGAAATTAACGGGCGTTGAGCGCGCTGACGAATTGCAACATACGTTTGACCTGCGCGCATCGGAGAGTACATTGAAAGATCGTTTGTAAACGGGAAGATTGCTTGTAAACGTTTGGCATCGCCGCGGCGTCAATTATAATGTCGCCCACCGAAACATCTCTCCCTCTTACGGCACACGGGTTGCGGTTCAACTGTGCGAAGTTCTTTTCGGGGCATTTGACGAAGACAAAGGCTGCGTGATGGTAAAGCATCGGGCTAAAGGGCGCAGCTAATTTGCTCCAAGAGGAGCGGGTTTGTGGGCAACGGGACGGTATCGCACGAACGCATGAACTACGTGAACTTGAACGGGAGAGCGCGGCACATCGCCTGTCTTATCTTCGCGCTCCTGCTGCTTCAACCGCCCGGCGCGCAGAGTATCGCCGTCGCGCAGGACTCAGCCGTCCCTGCTCCCGCCCCGGCACAAATTCAAACGTCCGCTCAAACATCCGCTCAAACAACTCAAACGTCTGCTCAAACAACTCAAACGTCCGGCTTCCGTCTCGAACGCGTCGCGCTCGCGGGCGGCGCGGAACTGTTGACCGTCTTCGGCAGTCTTGACGGCCTCGCGCACGACGAAAACTCGACCAGCTCAGACGTTCCGCTCGTCTCCATTCTGCGCGACACGCTCGGCGACGCGACGACCGAGAACGATCGCCTGCGCTACGTCTGGATGCACACCTACACGCGCCCCACCGTCGGCCAGCGCGCGGCCTCGGCCGTCCCTTTTCTCTACACGCGCGTCGCGAATAAAAAAAGCGCGGGCAAGGGCGCGCCGCCGCACCTGCTCGATCTCGCGGGCACGAAGCGCGAGGTCTGGCACAGGGTCTTCTTGAACGCGCTGCAAACGCTCGTCCTCAACCCTTACAGCCTGACCGTCAAAGCCACGACACACGCCTACCGACGCAACGCAGACGACTACCGCAAGGCGCACGTCGTCCGCGCCCTCGCCGTGCTCACGCTCTATCAGGCCGAGTCGGGCACAGGGTCGGTCTTCGCGCCGCACGAGTTGAAAGAGATACAGGCGCGCCTGATGCTCACGCAGAAAACTTTCGGCGGCCTCATTGACGACCTCTATCTCGGACGCGTCTACGACAAGCAGAACGCGCAGTGGCTCGACACGCGCGGCCACAACTGGGAACTGCTGCGCCAGCGCGCTGAAACCGAAGGCTTATACTTCGAGCCGCTCGACATGCCCGGCGGCCAGACCACGCATGCGCTCCTCTGGATCGCACGCTCCGACGTGGAAGCCAAACGCGCGCAACCTTACGACAAACGTTTTCTCAACCTCTCGAACCCCTACGGCGACAAACGTCTCCAACGCTGGCGCGGCTACACCGAGACGCGCTACTTCGACGCGGACAACCGCCCCGTCGCGGCCGACACAACGGGCGCGCGCGCCGTCGAACTGATCCCGCTCGCGCTCTACGGACTCGATCATCCGAAGATTCCGATCCTGCTCGTAGACTTCCGCGACAACCTGAACCCGAAGCGGCGCGAGATGTCGCAGCGCGTCTTGCAGGACGTTGCGCGCACGACGGCGAGCCTCACCCAACTCGACCTCCCCTTCCTCCTCGGCCGCGCCGTCTACGATTACGTCACCGAGCGACGCGGCGCGGACATCAATCAGCCCTCGCGCCTGCGCGCCTATTCGCAACTCAAACTGTTGCTCGCGCTCGACGCCTCGCTCGACCCCGAACTGCGCGACGAAGTTTCGCGGAAACTCGAACGCGTCTCGCTGAACCCGCTAGAAAATGACACGGAGGCCGAGGCGCGCCTCGCACGCGAGCAATACGCCGCGCTCTTAGAACACGCGCGCCGCCCCAACGGCGGACTCGCCGATCAACTCGAACGCGACCGCCGCGCCGAACTCACGCCGCTCGTCCACACGCGCGCCGAGCGGGTGCTGCTGCGCGTCGCCAACGTCGCCACCTTCGGCCTCTACCGGCATCGCGAAGCGTCCGCGCCCGATTCACAAATCGCCACGCTCGACATCGCACGGCGTCTCGCGCACCACCGTCAGTTCCTGCGCGAAGTGGCGCGTTCGAGCGCGGCCGTCGAAGTGCAGTGGAACATCGCGGACGTGCGCCGCGCGCTCGCCTTCGTCAACGAGCACGGCGAGCGCGCCGACGGCAAAACGGCCGCCGCCGTCGGCCACATCTTCGCTCACACGAAGGACGAAGAGACGCAAAAGCTCTGCCTCTCAAGCCTCTACCGCATCAACAACGAGACGGCGAAGACGACGCTCGTGCGCATCTACCGCGACGAGGCGGCCGACGCCCGCTGGCGCACCTTGAGCGCGGGCTACCTGCGCAAAGCCGCGCGCGAATCGCAGCGCATCTCCAACGGCGACGCGCGGATCATCGCCACCATTTCCGCGTCGGAGGGACAGTAGGCGCGCGATGCACGAACGACACGCACCGTCCGTCGTCCTTCGTCGCGCGCTCAGCATTGTCGCGTGTGCGTGTCTCATGCTGGCCGCGCACAACTCTTTCGCGCAGGCGCGCCGCCTCGTCTTGGTTAAAGTTGACGGCCTCTCGCAGGACGTGATCGATCGCTTCGTCGGCGAGCGCGACCCGCGCACGGGCAAGAGCCTGCTGCCGTGGTTCGAGCACATCTTCTACGAGCGGGGCACGCGCGTCGCGAATTTTTACACGCGCGGCGTGAGCCTCTCCGGCCCGTCGTGGTCGCTCCTCGACACCGGGCAGCACCAGCAGATCAAGGGCAACGTCGAGTTCGACCGCCTCACGCTGCACTCCTACGATTACCTCAACTTCATCCCCTTCTGGCTCGGCACGGCGGGCAAGGTGCGCGTGGACATGCCCGGCGCGGAACTCCTCGACGAACTCGGCATCCCGCTTCTCGTGGACTCATACCCTTACGACGAGCGGCACGTCAGCTTCCAACTCTACCAGCGCGGCACGCGCTGGACGACGCTCGAACGCGGCCTCAAAAACCGCTTTCTCACGCGCACGCCGCGCGAGTTGTTCGACGAGTGGCTCGTGGAATTCGAGGGGCGCAACATCGTCATGGATCAACTCGAACGCGAGGTGCTGGAGAAGTTGAAAGACCCGCGCATCCGCTATCTCGACTTTTACACGACCGAGTTCGACCACGCCGCCCACCATAACCGCGACCGCGAGACGCAACTCGTCGCCGTGCAGGAACTCGACCGCATCATCGGCCGCATCTGGACGACCATCGAAGCGACGCCGCAAGCGGCCGAGACCGCGCTCGTCGTCGTCTCCGACCACGGCACGAACACGGACGAGCGCGTCTACAGTCAGGGCTTCAACCTCGTCAAGCTGCTGGCGAGTCGCGCGGGCGGCGGCCATCACGTCATCACCAAGCGGCGGCTGCTGAGCGACTACGCGCTCAAAAGTATCTACCCGCTCGTGCCTTTGATCACGACGACCACGGACGACTCTTACTACCTCAAAGGCCAGAGCACGTCATACCCGACCGCGCTCGTTGACTTCGACGGCAACGAACGCGCCTCCGTCCATTTGCGCGACAGCGACCTCAACGTCCTGCACATCCTGCTCGAAGAGTTGCGCGGCAAAAAGCTCTCGCCCGCGCTCCAACGCGCCGCCACCGACGCCTTCTTCCAGACCATCGAATCGCGCCGCGACGACTGGCGAAAGTTGCACGCGAACTTACAGGAGGAACTCGCCGCGCTCCATCGTCTCGTCGAGCGCGAGAGCGCACTTGTCGCGGCGCAGCCGAAGGAGTGGACGAAGGCCGACGCGGACGCCGGGCGCGATAAGGAAGCGCGCCGCGCCAAGGCGCGCGCCGATTCGTGGGCGACCGACGAACGCCAGTACACCGAATACGCGCGCACGCTCGCGAACCTGCTCGCGCTCAAACGTGAGACCTTCGATGCCGCGCGCCTCAACGTCCCAGACTACATCGCCAAAAACGCGATGGGCGAGCAGAACACCATCGGCGAACTTCGCAATTACGCGGTCGGCGTCGCGCCCGGCGGACTCGCGCTCGCGCCCGACGGCTCGCTCGACATGCAGAAGAGTTTCGCGCGCGTCAACTACTTCGCACTCCTGCGCGACGCGAAGATGCGCAACAACGTGCAGAGCGGCGTTGACAGCCGACCCGTTGATTTCGTCGCCATGCGCGTCCCGGCCGAAGATTTGACGGGCGACCACGGCCGCGACTTTCGCGCCGACGAGGCCGTCTGGCTCTACCGCGACGAAGACAATCAAGCGCTCGTCCTCGCGCGCCACGGGCACGGCGACGAACTGCGCCTGCGCTACGTGCCAATCGCCAAGCTGCGCCAGTCATCCGACGGCACGATCCATTACGAGCGCGCCGCGTGGCGCGCTGAACTCCCGCTCAAGATGTGGGAAGACGCACGCCTCAACTTGCCCGCGGGCGTGCGGCGCGAAGACTGGCTCGGCGGCTGGCACACCGATCTCGAATGGCTGCGCGCGCTCCACCTGACGACCTACTCGAACGGCCTCGTCGGCCTCCACGAACACTTCGGGCGACACGCGACACCGGCCACCGAGCCGGACGTGCCCGGCCTGTCCGAAGACGAACAACTCATCCGCCGTTTCCGTCGCCGCCAACGCCTGCTGGTCGAGACAGACCTGCTCGTCCTCGCCAACAATCATTGGAACTTCGACGTGCGCGGCTTCAACCCCGGCGGCAACCACGGCTCTTTCCTGCGCGTCTCCACACACTCCACGCTCATGCTCGCGGGCGGCGCGGCCACGCGCATCCCCCGCGCGTTGGTCATTCGCGAGCCGTATGATAGTTTGAGTTTCGTGCCGACGATTTTAGCTCTCACCAATCAACTGCCGCCGCCCGCGCCGATTTCGCCCGCGACATTCGACGCGCGCCCGCGCCCCTATCCCGGCCGCATCATCAACGAACTTTTCGATTCGCCGCAGACGCCTGCGCCCCGCGCGGCCGACACGGCGACGGGCGCGGCGTCGGTCGGCCGCAGCGCGAGACCTAAAGCGGAGAACTCGCCTTGATCTCGCTCGACGAAAAAGTCAGAGCCGACGCCGCCGCGGCTGCTGCTGCTGCGACGCGTGCGGGCGCAGCGGCGGGCGAACCCGAAGTCGAATCGGCGGGCGGCAAAAGTAGTCGTCGCCGCATCGTCGGGTTGCAACTCGTGGCTTTCGCGTTCGGCCTCGCGCTGCTCGTCTACGTCGTCAAACGCGTCGGCGTGCAATCCATCTTCGACACGCTCGCGCGCATCGGCCTCGGCTTCTTCGTCCTGCTCGCCATCAGCGGCACGCGCCATTTCTTCCGCGCCGTCCCCATGTATCTGGCCGTCCCGCCCGCCCATCGCCGTTTCAATCTCTGGCAGGCTTTCACCACGCGTCTGAGCGGCGAGGCGATCACTTTCCTCACCTTCACCGGGCCGATTCTCGGCGAGGCGACGAAGGCCGCGCTTTTGCGCAAGCGCGTCCCGCTCGCCGCGACCGTGCAGGCGCTCGTCGTGGACAACCTGCTCTACAACCTCTCGGTCGCACTCTTCATCCTGAGCGGCGCGTGCGTCATGCTCGCCTCTTACAATCTGCCCGACGCCGCACACTACACGCTGCTCCTCATCGCGACGAGTGCGATGCTGACTTTAGTGGCCGTCGGACTCGCCGCCTCGCGCCGCGTGATGCCGCTGACGTGGTTCATCGAACGACTCGCCGCGCGCGGGTTCGAGCCGCGTGCGCTCGCGCGTCGTCGCGCGCACATCGTCGAACTCGAATCCAACGTCTACGATTATTACCAAGACCATCGCGGCGCGTTCTTCCTCATCGTCGCCTTCGATCTCGCCGCGCATGTTTCGAGCGTGGTCGAAGTTTACGTGACGCTCAGGATGCTCGGCTTTCGCCCCGGCTTCGACGCGCCCTACGTCATCGAGTCTCTGACGAAGGTGATCAACTTCGTGTTCGGCTTCGTGCCCGCGACCATCGGCGTCTACGAGGGCGGGACGGAAGTTATCCTGCGCACGCTCGGCTTCGCCGCGGCGACGGGCGTCACGCTCGCGCTCGTGCGTAAGGCCGGAATGATCTTCTGGGCGGGCGTCGGGCTGGCGATGCTCGCTACCGGCACGCTCCCGGCGGCCACGCGCCGCCTCATCGAACGCCACCCGCGTTTAGTTAAAGCCATGGACAATCTCGTTTTCTCAAACATCGCACACCGCCCGGCGCGCACACTGGTGAGCGTCGCGGGCATCGCCGTCGGCGTGTTGCTCATCGTGTTCACGGTCGGTCTGGCGCACGGGGTCTTGCGCGAGCGCGGGCGGCGCGAGGCCGGGGTCGGCGCGGAACTCATGCTGCGCGCCTCCGGCACAATCGGCCTGAGCGGCTCGCAGCCGTTCGCGATGCCCGTCGCGCACGCAGGCGAGGTGGCGCGCATCGCGGGCGTTCGCGCCGCCGTCCCGCTCGGCCAGACCACCGCCAGCAGCGACAGCGGCTTCGGCGTCCGCCTCGTTGACGGCATAGACTTCGACTCCTATTCGCAACTCGCAGGGCTGCGGATGCTCGAAGGCCAGCCGCTCCCCAAAAGCGGCGACGCGGCCATCGTGGATTCGATCTGGATCGAACAGCGCAAGGCGCATCTCGGCGACACGCTCGAACTCTACGACCGCCCGTTTCGCATCGTCGGCATCTACGAACCGCCCGGCGGCGCGCGCATCAAAATCCCGCTCGCGACGATGCAGGAACAGGTGGGCAGCCTTGAGAGCGCCACGAGCATCCTCGTCGCCGCCGCGAACCCTGCGGAGCAGGACGCGCTGGCCGAACGTATCCATCAGGCGTTCCCCGAAGATCAGATCATCTTCACACGCGACTTGCCGGAACTCTACGCGACGGGCGTGCCCGCCTTGAACGTCTTCATCAGCGTCGTCGTCGCCATCGCCGCGGCCATCAGCATGCTCGTCATCCTGCTCGCCATGTACACGACGGTGACGGAGCGCACGCGCCAGATCGGCATCCTCAAATCGCTCGGCATGTCGAACACGATGATCGCTTGGGTGATCGAGCAGGAGGCGTTGCTGGTCAGCATCCTCGGCGTATTGCTCGGACTCGCTTTGACCTTCGCGGCGCGTTTCGCGCTGATGCGCGTCAGCAGTCTGAGCGTCGAGATCGAGCCGCGCTGGGTTCTGATCTCGCTCCTCATCGGCGTGGTCGGCGGCAGCATCGGCGCGCTCTACCCCGCCCTGCGCGCCGCGCGGCAGGACGCCGTGGACGCCCTCAGCTACGAATAAACTTTAAAACTCGACGCAACGGCCGCGACGCGTGACCGGCACGACGCCGCACGCGTCACAGGCGACGCCGCGCGCTCTAAAGTTGCCGCCGCACGCGCGAAAGTTGCCGCCGCACATGTCCGAGACGCGGCTGAGCGTCGTCAAGACGTGGATGAGCGCGTAAAAGCTGCCGCTGCACATGTTAGAGGGACGGCTGAGCGCGTCAAACATACCGCTGAGCAGCGCAAACACGTCGCTGAGCGGTGTAAACATCCCGCTGAGCGTGCGAAACATGCCGCTGAGCGCGTTAGAGATGTCGCTGAGCAGGCGGAAGATGCGGCTGAGCATGTAAAAGACGCCGCTGAGCGGGTGAAAGTTGTTGCTGAGCGGTAAAACATGCCGCTGAGCTTGTTGAAGGTGTCGCTGAGCGCTTAAAACAGGCGGATGAGCGCGTTAGAGGGACGGATGAGCGTCCGGCGGGCGCGGATGAGCGGGATTTTATTGTTGGGGAATCGTAGTACGGGCGGGGCGCGTTCCTGCCCTTTGTGCCGACGAAGACGCAAAGGGCGGGACACGCCCCGCCCCTGCGTTTAGCACCTGCCAAGTTGCCGGATGTAATGCCTGTCTAGTTGCCTGCGCGAAACTCGCGGACGGCGCGCGCCATGAAGTTCTCCACGTCGGCCAGTGTGCGCGGGAGGGCGGCCGTGAGGTTGCGGTGGCCTTCCGTCGTGATCACCACGTCGTCTTCGATGCGGACGCCGATGCCCTTGTACTTCTCGAACGCGGGGCGCACGGCCTCCGCGAACTTCCGCCACTCCTCGGTCTTCGGCAAGTTGTCGAGCGCGTCCGGGCGTATGTAGATGCCGGGTTCGACGGTGAAGACCATGCCCGGTTCAAACTTCGTGTTGAGCGCGCCCACGTCGTGGACGTTCATGCCGAGCCAGTGCGACGTGCCGTGCATGAACCAGCGCGCGTACTGGAACGAGTTGCGATCCGTGATCAGGCCGAGACGCAGGAGCGCGTCTTTGATCACTTCGACGGAAGCACGGTTCACGTCTGCGAAAGTGTTGCCCGGCCGCGCTGTCGCCATCGAAGCCTCCTGCGCCGCCAGCACCGCGTTGTAGATGTCCGCTTGCGCCGCCGTGAACTTCCCGCCCACCGGGAACGTGCGCGTCACGTCCGCCGTGTAATGCCCGTACTCCGCGCCCACGTCCATCAGCAACAAATCGCTCGCGCCCACCGCCCCCGCCGACTCCTCATAGTGTAGCGTCGTCGCGTTCGTCCCGCAGCCGAC
Source organism: Pyrinomonadaceae bacterium (assembly GCA_030841105.1). GTDB lineage: Bacteria > Acidobacteriota > Blastocatellia > Pyrinomonadales > Pyrinomonadaceae > JAIVJZ01. The sequence continues at coordinate 14,871 of JAVEDE010000008.1, read as the reverse complement.
GATTGAAGGGTAGCCCCAGTTGTCAGCGTGCCGCCGCTTGAAGGTGTAGTCAACTTCGGCCTCGACTTCATACTCCCACTTCGAGCGCGCCGCCACGGCCATCGCGCGACCCAGAGCCTCCGTCGTGATGTCCACGGCGTGCTGCAAGAGTTGCAACTCCGACGGAGACTTGCGCAAGCGCATCTCCATCAAGATCGGCCACGCGTCGCGCACCGTCAGACCGCTCGACGACTGCGCCCAGCGAGATGCGAACGCCTGCTCCTGTCGAAACTCGCGGTTGTCGCCCTCGCCGCCCGGAATCAACAAGTAGAGCGACCCGCTCTTTTGCGCCATCGCGCCGAACAACGCCTCATACCCGCCCGCGTTCTGCGGCGTGCCGGGAGCGGCCGTCGCCGACGGAGTCGCCGCTGCCGTTGCGGGCGTCGGGCTTGGTGTGAGCGGCGGCACACTCGACAACAAGATTGATTCATCTTTCGGCCGATACGCACGCCGCGCGCGGATCGCGCTCATGAACGGCTCGAACTCCCTGGCCTCCCAAATCTCTCCGATGCCGGAGAGAGAGCGCGCCTCTTCCGGGCTGTACATGTGCCCCGTCCACGTCTCCGCCGCAGGGTTGCGGCGCGGGATGAACAGTATCTCGCGCGTCGTCGTGTGGCCGGGGATGAGCACGAGCGTTGCGCGCTCTTGCAGGAGTCCGGTCAGGTAATAGAGGTTGTTCTCCTGCCGGAACTCGTAATCCACGTCGTTCGTGTAGACGCGCGGCTCGCCGCTGAAGAACACCACGAGCGACTGCTTCCCCGTCTCGTTCGCCACGCGTGCGCGCCGCGCGGCGAGTTCCGCCACACGCGCCTGCGCGTCGAAGAGCGGCGCGGGTGGCGTCACACGGATCGCCGCGGCGGGCGCGCCCGCCACGTTGTTCTGCGAACTGACCCGCCGCACGCCCCCACCCGCCACCACAGACAGCACCAGCAGCAACGCCAACACACCAAAACTCACACGCCTTTTACACATGAACTTAAACCTCATTTAACTCCAACCTTCGTCCAAACATTACCCCGGCGTTCTTCCTTCGCGCCTTTGCGTGAGTTTATTCTTTAGTCGGTATGAATCTCACGCAAAGGCGCAAAGAATAAACTTTCCACATACGACGCAAGCCACGCCGCTTCCGGCTCGTCACTTGTCACTCGTCACTCGTCACTCCCTCAATACCCGACCGCCGCGCCTTCGTTCCGCGAGTCGCTCGCGCCGAGACGCATGCCGGTCTTCTCCTCGATCATGATGCCGTGCGCGTCGCCCATGTAGCGCGGTCGTGTGACGAGTTTGTGCCCGCGCCCCACGAGCGCGCGCTGCGTGTCGGCCGAGAGACCGTAAGGCTCATAGGCGATCTCGTCCGGCAGCCACTGGTGATGTATGCGCGGCGCGTCAATCGCCTGCTGGATGTTCATGTCGTGATCCACGATGTTGATGATCGCTTGCAGCACCGTGTTGATGATCGTCGGGCCGCCCGGCGTGCCGATGGTGAACCAGAGCGTGCCGTCTTTGCGCAGGACGAAGGTCGGCGTCATCGCCGAGAGCGGACGCTTGCGCGGCGCGACCGCGTTGCGCTCGCCCTGAATCAGCCCGAAGGCGTTCGGCGTGCCGGGCTTCGCGGCGAAGTCATCCATCTCGTTATTCAACAGGACGCCCGTCCCCTTCGCCGTCACGCCCGAACCGAAGCCGAGGTTCAAAGTGTAAGTGTTCGACACGGCGTTCCCTTGCGCGTCAACCACCGTGAAGTGCGTCGTCTCTTCCGACTCGTAACCCGTCGGTCGCCCCGCGCCGATCTCCGCGCTCGTCGAGGCACGTTCGAGGTTGATGCTCGTGCGCTGCCGCTCCGCATACTTCTTATCAATCAATCCGGCGATGGGGACTTTGACGAAATCCGTGTCGCCCATGTACTCGGCGCGGTCTGCGAACGCGCGCCGCATCGCCTCGGTCACGAGATGATACTTTTCCGACGAAGCCCAGTTCATGCCGCGCAGGTCGTAGCCTTCGAGGATGTTGAGCATCTCGATGAGCACCGCCCCGCCCGAAGACGGCGGCGGCATGGAGATGATTTCGTAGCCGCGATAAGTGGTGCGGATGGGCGTGCGCTCCTTCGCCTCGTAGCCGCGCAAATCGGCGAGCGTCATCAAGCCCTTGTTGCGCCGCATGTCTTCGGCGATGAGCCGCGCCGTCTCGCCTTCGTAAAACTCGCGCGCCCCGCCGCGCTGCAAACGCGCGAACGTCGCCGCGAGTTCCGGCTGGCGCAGCGTGTCGCCCTCTTTGAAGTAGCGGCCGTTGTTCAGGAAGATGCGCTTGCTGTCGGCGTAGCCTGCCAGCAGTTTGTTGCCGTCCAGACTGTTTGCGAGGTTATAACTGATCGTGAATCCGTCGGACGCCAGACGCCGTGCCGGTTCGGCCAACTGCGCCCACGTCAGACGCCCAGACCCGTACTTCCTGAGTGCCAACGCCATCCCCGCGACCGTGCCCGGCACGCCCGCCGCGCGATATCCGATTGTGGACGAGCCTTCGCCCTTGATCAGATTGCCCTGCGCGTCCAAGTAGACGTTACGCGTCGCGGCGGCGGGAGCCATCTCGCGGTAATCAATCGCGGTCGTGCGGCCGTCGCGCAGACGGATCAACATGAAGCCGCCGCCGCCGAGGTTGCCCGCCGCAGGGTATGTCACGGCGAGCGCGAAGGCCACGGCGATGGCCGCGTCCACCGCGTTCCCGCCGCGCTTCAAGATGTCCACGCCGACTTCGGACGCGAGTTTATTTGTCGAAGCGACCATGCCGTGCGACGCGCGCACCGGGTCGCGCGAGGCCGCAGAGGCGACGCGCGGAGTAAAGGCCGCGGGGCGCAAACGAGTCAACGGCGCGTTGACGAAAAGTATGGCGAGCAGAAAAAAGACTGCGGTGCGCAGTAGCGGTGCGGACATGAATCTTGTGCCTCTCCGGTGGTCTGCGGAAATCAATTCAACTCCAACTCCATAAACAGCGTCCCGGCGACGGGGTTGTAGCGATAAGGTTCGATGCGCCGGAAGCCGTGCGAGGCGTAGAGCGCGATTGCCCCGCGCATCGTCGGCAGCGTGTCGAGTCGCATGCGTTCGTAGCCGAGCGTGCGCGCCCGCGCGATGACGGCGGCCACGAGCGTCTGCCCCAGACGCTTCCCGCGAAACTGCGGCCTCACGTACAGCCGCTTCATCTCGCAGACGCCTTCCGCGAACTTCCACAAGGCGACGCAGCCCGCGAGCGTCGCGCCGTCAACATCGAAGGCCAGCAGCAGACAACCGTCCGGCGGCGCGTAATGGCCGGGCAGATGCCCGACCTCTTCGTCGAAATTCTGAAACCCGAGATCAACGCCGAGCGACGCCGCGTACTCCTCGAACAGTTCGCGCGCCTGTGCCAACTCTACGCGCGACGCGGCCTCGATGATACGCATACGCTTCACGCCCCAAACGGGCGACGACCGCGACCAACCTTTCGCGCCCGGTGCTCAAGCAACGTTCGCGCGGCCGTCACGCCCGAGCAACTACAGCGTGACGAGCAGACCGGCGAGAAGCGCGCCGCGCCGCGCGATGTCGCCACGGATGATGTGTTCGTGCGAAGCGTGCGCGCCGTCGCCCTCGATGCCTAAGCCGTCGAGGACGGTCGCGCCGACCGCCGCCGCGAAGTTGCCGTCCGACGCGCCGCCGACGCTCGCCTCGCCCAACTCGAAGTCCAACACGGACGCGATGCGCCGCGCGTGCTCGTAGAGAGCGATGACCGCCTCGCTCCTTTCGAGCGGCGGGCGATTGATGCCGCCCTCCACAGAGAGTTTGACCCGCTCGTCGAACGCGCGCAAATTCAAGAACGCTTCTTCAACCCGCAGCGCGTCGTCCATCGTGCTGAAACGCACGTCAACTTCCGTCCACGCTTCGGCGGCGACGACGTTGGAACGCGTCCCGCCCGACACCACGCCCGCGTTGACGTTCACGCCGCGCGCCGCGTCGTTGAAGGTGTGCAGCCGCTCGATCTGTCGCGCGATTTCGAGAATCGCGCTCGCGCCCTTCTCCGGGTCGAGTCCCGCGTGCGCGGCGACGCCTTCGGCGCGCACCGTGTAGCCGCTCGTTCCCTTGCGCGCCGTCTTCGCGCGCCCGCCCGGCGCGGAGGGTTCAAAAACGAGCACGTGCGCCGCGCGCCGCGACTCCGCTTCCACCAGCGCGCGCCCGCTCTGGCTGCCCACCTCTTCGTCGCACGTCAACAGGATGACGACCGGATGCGACGGTTGTAAGTTGAGCGTCGCACACGCGCGCAACGACTCCAACGCCAAAGCGCAGTTGGCCTTCATGTCGAAGATGCCGGGGCCGTAGACGCGCCCGTTATCCTCGCGCCACGGCCGCGCGTTGATCGAGCCGCGCGGGTGAACCGTGTCCGTGTGCCCCAGAATCAGCGTCGTCGGCGCGTCGCTGTCGCGGCCGTCGCCGAAGGCGTGAATCAACAAATGCGAGCCGTACTCGGCGTCTGACTCAAGCCTGACCTCCGTCTCCACTCCCACGGTTCGCGCGGCCTTCGCGAGCAGTGAGACGACCGCCGCGTTGCCTTCCAGATCACCCGACGGCGATTCGGTTTCCACGAGCGCGCGCATCAGCGACAACACTTCGCCCTCACGCCCCGCGAAATACTCTGCGAGCGCTCTCGCCTCACCCTGTTTCAACTCAAGCGGCATATTCTCTCGACAACTTTCTTCGCCCGACTTCGCTCAACTTTGTTCACGACGATCACTCCGCCGTGTAGCTCTCTTTACGCACCGTCAGCGCGTCAATTCTTTGACGCTTGATCTCGAAGCCGATGCCGGGCGCGGCGGGCGCGTTAATCGTCCCGCGCGACGAGACCGTGACGGGCGGCTCGATGATCTCCTCTTCCCAGTAGCGCGCGCTCGCCGACACGTCGCCCGGCAATGTGAAGCCCGCGAGCGTCGCCAACGCGATGTTGTGCGCGCGCCCTATCCCTGACTCCAACATGCCGCCGCACCAGACCGGCACGTTTCGCTCGCGGCACACGCGCTCGACCTCCTGCGCCTCGCCGTGCCCGCCGACCCGACCCAGTTTGACGTTGACGATGCGGCACGCGCCCATCTCAATCGCCTTGCGCGCGTCCGCGCTCGAACGAATTGACTCGTCCAGACACACGGGCGTCGCAATGCGTTCCTGCAAGCGCGCGTGGTCAACCATGTCGTCGTAGGCCAACGGCTGCTCGACCATCATCAAATTGTGAACGTCCATTTCGCGGAATAGCGGCGCGTCGTCCAGCGTGTACGCCGAGTTGGCGTCAACCATCAACCCGATGTCGGGAAATTGCGCGCGCACGCGTTCGACTATCCCTGCGTCCCAGCCCGGCTTGATCTTGATCTTGATGCGCTGGTAGCCCGCAGCGACCTCACGACTGATTTTGTCGAGCAACGCTTCGGGCGTGTCCTGTATGCCGATGGAGACGCCGCACGCGATCTCTTCGCGCACGCCGCCGAGCAACTTCCAGAGCGGGACGCCCGCGCGGCGCGCTTCGATGTCCCAGCACGCTGTTTCAATTGCGGCCTTCGCCATGCGGTTGCCGCGCACCGAGCGCATCAGCGACGACACGCCCGACGCGCGTTCCACTTCGCGCCCGACCGTCATCGGCGCGAGCCAGTTTTTGATCACCGACCACGCGCTCTCCGTCCACTCCTCGCTGTAGAACGGCCCTTCTCCGGCGGTGCATTCGCCCCACCCTTCAGTCCCGTCTTCGTCGCGCACGCGCACGAGCAGGATTCTGCGCTCGGTCGTGCGCCCGAAACTGGTCTCGAAAAAATGTATCAGCGGCAGTCGAATTTCGCGCAGTTCGATTGATGCGATCTTCACACGGGGACTCCTTCGGTAAACCATTATGGACGGATTCCGCCGGCTTTGCCAACACGTGCGGGCAAAAAGAAAAAGACGGCCGGGCAGCCGTCTTGGGGTTCGTCAAAGTTGTCTACCGTCGCTTACGCGGAAACTTGTTCGGAGGTGATGTCCGCCCCCAGATTCTCGGTCGTCGCGGCGTCTTCACCAGCGAGGGCGGCGTGCAGGGTGTGCCACGAAAGGCTCGCGCATTTGACGCGCGCCGGAAACTCGCGCACGCCCGCGAAGATGGTCAGGCGGCCGAGGTTGTTCGGCGTCGTCTCTTCGTCGAGTTCGCCCGTCACCATCCGGTGAAATTCATTGAAGAGCGATTCGACCTCCGCGCGCGTCTTGCCCTTCACGCTCTGCGTCATCATGCTCGCCGACGCCTTCGAGATGGCGCAGCCCGTTCCCTCGAAACTCACGTCGGCGATGCGGTCGTCCTCGAACTGCATGTAGACGGTGAGTTGATCGCCGCAGAGTGGGTTGAAGCCGTCGGCGTGACGGTTGGCCGTCTCCAACTTTTTGAAGTTGCGCGGCTTCTTGTTGTGGTCGAGGATGACCTGTTGATAGAGTTCGCTCAGTTCAGACATGGTGATAATTTACTGCTGCGATTTCTCGCTATAAATGTGCTCCGTCCCCTGACTGAAGAACACAAACTTTCCATCCTTGGTGTCGTATGTCCAGTCCGACCAGTATTCACGCTCGTCATTAGGTTTCTTATAACGAATGAACATGGTGACGTAAGTGGAGGCATTCCCATCAGGGAAGCCGACCGAAATGATCTTGTAATCCGGGTGCGCTTTGCGAAAATCCGACTCCGTTTGGCGTTGTTCGGAATCGAACGTGCAGCCCGACGCCAACAAAGCGAACGTCAAGGTTAACTTAAGAAGCGTTCGCGTCAATCTCATTTACCACAAACGTGTGCGAGGTTAACTAAACACCTCGATCACTTTCTGCACCGCCGAGGCGAGCGTGTCAATTTCCTCTTTCGTGTTGTAAAAAGCGAAGGACGCGCGCGCCGTCGCCGGGATGTTGAAACGCTTCATCACCGGCTGCGCGCAGTGGTGTCCGGCGCGGACGGCGATGCCTTCCTGATCCAGAATCGTCCCCACGTCGTGCGGGTGCACGTCTTCGATGACGAACGAGAGCGCGCCCACTTTTTCGCGCGCCGTGCCGATGATGCGGACGCCTTCAATCGCCGTCAACTTCTCGGTCGCGTAGGCGAGCAACTCGTGCTCGTAGGCGTGTGCGGCGCGGCGGTCGAGCGAGTTCAGATAATCAATCGCCGCGCCGAGTCCGATCTGCGAGGCGATGGCGGGCGTGCCCGCCTCGAACTTGTTCGGTAGCCCCGCGTAGGTCGTCTTCTCGAAGGTGACGGTGCGGATCATGTCGCCGCCGCCGAGGAACGGGTTCATCCGCTCCAATAGTTCGGCCTTGCCGTAGACGACGCCGCTGCCCGTCGGCGCAAACATCTTGTGGCCGGAGATGATGTAGAAATCCGCGTCCAAGTCCTGCACGTCAATCGTGAGATGCGGCGCGCCCTGCGCCCCGTCTACGAGGACGGGCACGCCCTGCTTGTGCGCGCGCGCGACGATCTCTTTGATCGGGTTGATCGTGCCGAGCGCGTTCGAGACGTGCATCACACAGACGAGTTTCGTGCGCTCGTTGAGCAACGCCTCGTACTCGTCGAGCAACAATTCGCCCGCGTCGTTCATCGGGATGACGCGCAAGGTTGCGCCCTTCTCTTCGCAGAGCATCTGCCACGGGACGATGTTCGCGTGGTGCTCCATCGCCGACACGATGATCTCGTCGCCCGCCGCGACGAACTTGCGCCCGTAGCCGTGCATGACGAGGTTGATGCCCTCGGTGCAGCCGCGCACGAAGATGCACTCGCGCGACTCGCGCGCGTTGATGAAGCGACGCACCTTCTCGCGCGCGCCTTCGTAGGCGGTCGTCGCGCGCTGGCTCAGGTAATGCACGCCGCGGTGGATGTTGGAATGCTCCTCTTGCAGGTAACGGCTGCCGCGATCAATCACGACCTGCGGCACTTGCGAAGAGGCCGCGTTGTCGAGATAGACGAGCGGCTTGCCGTTGACCGTCTGCGCCAGCACCGGAAAATCTTCGCGCACGCGCGCCACATCCCACGGCGACGCCGCGTCCCCCACCCCATTGCCCGCTTGTCTCTCAGCCAACATAGATTTCTCTGTTGCGATCATAGAATTTTATTTAGTTTCAAAGTTCAAGTTAAAGAACGAAGAACCTGTCAGTCTTGAAACTTGAAACTTGAAACCACTGGCTACACTTCGAGTCGCGCGTGCAGGCGGTTGAGGATCGCCTCGTCCAACTGCCGCTTGATTGACTCGATCTTGATCTTCTCCACTAACTCTTCCGCGAACCCGTAGGTCAGCAAATTGCGCGCGAGGTCTGTGTGCAAGCCCCGGCTGACGAGGTAGAACAACTCCTCTTCTTCCAGTTGCCCCACGGTCGCCCCGTGCGCGCACTTCACGTCATCGGCGTAAATCTCCAACTGCGGCTTGGTGTCAACGCGCGCCTCGTTCGAGAGCAGCAAGTTCTTGTTCGACTGCTGCGCGTCGGTCTTCTGCGCGTCCTTGTGGACGAACACCTTGCCGTTGAAGACGGCGCGCGATTTGCCGTCGAGGATGCCCTTGTACAGTTGGTGGCTGGTGCAGTGCGGGCTGGTATGATCGATCAGCGAATGCGTGTCGGCGTGCTGCCCCGTGCCGACGAGGTAGAGGCCGTCAACCCAGCACTCCGCGCCTTCGTGCGCGAGTTTGACGCCGATGCCGTGGCGCGAAAGCTGCGCGCCGAGCGTGATCGTCGTCAGGTCGTAGACGCCGCTGCGTTCGAGTTCCGCGTTCGTCGTGGCGATGTGAAAGGCCGCCTCGCTCTCGCGCTGCACTTTGTAGTGTGTGACGCGCGCGTTCTCGCCGACGAAGACTTCGACCACAGCGTTCGTGAACGAGCGCGACTCGCCCGTTGACGCGTAGCTCTCGATGATCGTCGCCGCGCTCTCGCGTTCGGCTACGACGAGCACGCGCGGGAAGACGGCCGCCGTCTGCGTCGCCGGGGCGGACAGAAACAGTAGTTGAATCGGCGCGGACACCTGCGCGCCTTTGGGCAGGTAGACGAGCGCGCCTTCGCGCAGGAACGCGGCGTTGAGGGCGTTGAAGCCGTCAACCTCCGGGTCGCTCGGCCGCGCGAGATAAGCGCGCAGGACGGATTCATGCTCGCCCGCGAAGGCCGTCGCGAAATCCGCGACGACTACGCCCGCCGGTAAATTTTCGGTCGCAGACAACTCCGCGCGGTAGACCCCGTTAACGAAGACCAACCGGCTCGACGCTTCGGGGGCGAGAAAGGCGGCCACGTCATCCGCGCCCAACTCGACACGCGCGTCGGCGGCGACCGGCGCGAACGCGCCCTTCGTGATCGCGCCGGTGTTCGTGTACTTCCAATCCTCAACGTCCGTCGTCGGAAAGCCGACCTGCTCGAAACGCTCCATCGCCGTCTCGCGCAGGCGCAACAGCCACGCGGGCAGACAGCGCGCGTCCTCCGCCTGCATCACCTCAAACGCCGCCCGGTACGAACTCTTCTCTTTCGTCGCTTGTGCCATCATCCTCTTTGAAACTTCCTCGCCGTCAACCTTCAGTCACCTTTCAACTCCGTGCACGCGTTACGCGCTGGCCGCCGACGGCTGGCTCTCCTCCGCCTCGTCTTTGATCCAGTCGTAGCCCTTCTCTTCGAGCGCGAGCGCAAGCTCTTTGCCGCCGGAGCGCACGATGCGACCCTTGTAGAGCACGTGAACATAGTCGGGCACGATGTAGTTGAGCAGACGCTGGTAGTGCGTGACGAGCACGATGGCGTTGTCGGCGTGACGCAGTTTGTTGACGCCCTCGGAGACGATCCGCAGCGCGTCAATGTCGAGGCCGGAATCGGTCTCGTCGAGCACGGCGAGTTTCGGTTCGAGCACAGCCATCTGCAAAATCTCGTTGCGCTTCTTCTCGCCGCCGGAGAAGCCTTCGTTGACCGAACGCGACATCAGACCCGCGTCCATCTCCACGATCTGCGCGCGCTCTTTCAGCAAGTCTTTGAACTCTAGCGGGTCGAGTTCCTCTTCGCCGAGGTGCTTCCGCTTCTCGTTATAAGCGAGGCGCAGAAACTGCGCGTTCGACACGCCCGGTATTTCCACCGGGTATTGAAAGGCGAGAAAGACGCCCTCTCGCGCGCGCTCGTCGGGTTCGAGTTCGAGCAGGTTTTTACCGTCGAACAACACCTCGCCACTTGTCACCTCATAAGACGGATGACCCGCCAGCACCTTCGCCAGCGTTGACTTCCCAGATCCGTTCGGCCCCATGATGGCGTGCACTTCGCCCCGCTTCACCGTCAGGCTCACGCCCCGCAGGATGTCCTTGCCCTCAACCCTCGCATGTAAATCACGAATCTCTAACACTATTAACTCCTTCGGAGAGCGACAGGTGACAGGTAACAGGTGACAGGAGGAACTTCTTCTTTTCCTGTCACCTGTTACCTGTCACCTGTCACCCAAGTTCTTATCCAACGCTGCCTTCCAGTTTCATGCCGAGCAGCCGTTGCGCTTCGACGGCAAACTCCATGGGGAGTTCGCGGAAGACGTCTTTGCAGAAGCCGTTGATGATGAGCGAGACGGCGTCCTCCTGAGAGATGCCGCGCTGGCGCAGGTAGAACAACTGCTCCTCGCTGATGCGCGAGGTGGTCGCCTCGTGCTCCACCTTCGCCGTGTTGTTCGACACCTCGATATAAGGGAATGTGTTCGCGCCGCACTTGTCGCCGATCAGCAGCGAGTCGCACTGCGTGTAGTTGCGCGCTCCCTCCGCCCCGGCCAGCACTTTGACGAGACCGCGATAGCTGTTGTTCGACTTGCCCGCCGAGATGCCCTTCGAGACGATGTTCGAGCGCGTGTTCTTGCCGATGTGGATCATCTTCGTGCCCGTGTCGGCCTGCTGCGCGTGGTTAGTGAGCGCGACGGAATAAAACTCGCCGATGGAGTTGTCGCCCTGCAAGATGCACGAAGGGTATTTCCAGGTGATGGCCGATCCGGTCTCGACCTGCGTCCAGGAGATTTTCGAGTTGCGCCCGCGACACGCGCCGCGCTTCGTGACGAAGTTGTAAATGCCGCCCTTGCCTTCTTCGTCACCCGCGTACCAGTTCTGCACGGTCGAATACTTGATCTCGGCGTCGTCCAGCGCGACGAGTTCGACGACCGCCGCGTGCAGTTGGTTCTTGTCGAACTTCGGCGCGGTGCAGCCTTCGAGGTAGGAGACGTGCGCGCCTTCTTCCGCGATGATCAGCGTGCGCTCAAACTGGCCGGACTCGGAGTTGTTGATGCGGAAGTAGGTGGACAACTCCATCGGGCAGTGCACGCCCTTCGGGATGAAGACGAACGAGCCGTCGGTGAAGACCGCGCTGTTCAAGGCCGCGAAGTAGTTGTCGTTGGTCGGCACGACCGTGCCTAGATACTTCTTGATGAGTTCCGGGTACTCCAATACCGCCTCGGAGAACGAACAGAAGATGACGCCGTGCTGCTTGAGTTTCGCTTTATAGGTCGTCGCCACGGAGACCGAATCGAACACGGCGTCAACCGCCACGCCCGCCAGCATCTTTTGCTCGGTGAGCGGGATGCCGAGTTTCTCGAACGTCTTGATCAACTCCGGGTCAACCTCGTCCATGCTGGCCTTCGTGGCTTTCTGCTTGGGCGCGCTGTAGTAGATGATGTCCTGATAATCAACCTTCGGGTAGGTGATGTTCGGCCAGTGCTGCGGCTCTTCCATCTTCAGCCAGTTGCGATAGGCTTTCAGACGAAATTCGAGCATGAACTCCGGCTCGTTCTTCTTCGCGGAGATCAGCCGGATCGTGTCCTCGCTCAGCCCACGTGGGATCATGTCCGACTCGATGTCGGTGACGAAGCCGTACTTGTATTCTTTGTTGGTCAGTAATTCGATTGAACTCATCTTTGTCTCTTCTACCCTCTAGCTTGAAATCCGTTCCGGTCAAAGTTTCGTCTTAAGTCTTCAAGCACGCCGGTGCGCCGTCTCGCGCGACAGCGAATTGATCTGGTGCAATGTCGTCTCGACGTTCGACTCCGTACCCAAAAGCTGCGCGAGCGTGATGCCAGCCATCGCCCGCCGCACGACATCGTGCAGGCCGACGATCACGGGGCGGATGCCGCAGTTGCCCGTGTGGATGCAGGCGTCGAGGATGCCCGTGTAGCTGTTGCAGTGGCTCGCCAGCACGTCTTCGTCGAGCACCTTGATGATTTCGTCGAGGTGTATCTCGGCGGCAGAGCGCGCCAGACGGTAGCCGCCCTTCGTGCCGCGGATCGAAGACACCAGCCCGGCCTTGTTCAAAATCCAGAGCAACTTGCCCGCGTTGGCCGTCGAAATGCCCTCGCGCTCGGCGATCTGCGTGAGCGTCAGGTATTCGCCCTCGCCGAGCGGCGCGAGTTGCAAGAGGCAACGCAGCCCATATTCTTCCTGTGCGGAGACTTTCATGTAAACCGCTCCAACATCAGCAATTACCAAGTTACGGAGAGATTATACGGATACCTTACTTTTTAGTCAAGATTAGACCGGAGGGCGCGCACGCGCATCGCGGACGGCCGCCGGAAGAAGATTGACCGACCCCACGGCTGGCGTTACAATCGCACGCGCTCTTCGCTCTCGCTCGTCTCTGTTAACTTGATCCCCGACCCGCAGCAGCAGTAGTTGACGCCACAACCCCCATGTCAATTTTTAAAAAATTTTCCTTCGCGCCTTACCTCCTGCGCCAGTGGTACTGGCTGCTCACCATCATCTTGACGCTCGTCATCTGGGGCGTGCTCGCCCTCGCGCTCAAGCCTGTGGAAGACCGCGCCGGGACTTACGCGACGCGCCCCTACGGCTACATGACGGGCATGGAAGACTCCGCGCTGGACGTGCTGTTCCAACTACGCGACGTGCGCCACCCGGAACTGCGCGGGCGCGGGCAAAGCGAGCCGATCACGATCATCGAGGTTGACGAGGACTCGATCAAAGAGTCGAATATACGCCTGCAAAAGTGGCCGCGTAGTTGGTACGCGCGCCTGATTGACCGCGCCGCGGAGGGCGGCGCGAACACCGTCGGGCTTGACCTCTATCTGAGCGAAGAGGGCGGCATCTCGGCGGAAGACAAGGCGGGGGATCAGAAGATGGTCGAGTCGCTCGCGAACGCCGGGAACGTCGTGCTCGCGCAGAAACTCGAAGCGGGCGGCTCGTCGTCCATCAAGCCGCTGCCCATGTTCGCCGACAACGCCTACCTCATCGGCTTCGTAGACCTCCCGCACGAAAGCGACCGCTTCGTGCGTATCGGCCAACTCTCGCGCATCGTGCGCAAGGACGACGGCACGTTCGACGAGCAGTTCAGTTTCGCCACGCAGATCGCGCGCGGCTTCACCGAACAGGTGCTCGAAGTCCCGCCCGGCCAGAATCAAGTGAAGCTCGGCGACCGCACGCTCCCCTTGCGCAACGATCTCAATTTGCAGGTTGACTTTCGCGGCCGCTCGCCCGCCTTCACGCGCGTCTCGGCCAGAGACATTCTGTGCGAAGACTTCAAACGCGATTCCGTCCCCCAACTGAATTGCGCCGATCGCCCGAAGCCCGCCGACGAACTCTTCCGCAACCGCATCGTGCTCATCGGCGCGACCAACAACGACGCCCCCGATCTCTTCACCACGCCCTACTACCTGCCCAAGCAGGTGGTGCGCCCGATCCTGCAACTGTTCGACAAAAACTTGCCGACGCTGCCGAAGTTGATGCCGGGCATCGAAGTCCATGCCAACATCTTGGCGACCATTCTCTACGGCAAAGACCTCGTGCGCCCGTCATACCGGCGACAGTTGTTGATGCTGCTCTTGCCGCTCGTGTTGGTGGCGGGGGCGGTCTTTTGGCTGCGCGCGATGTGGGGGTTTCTGGTGACGGTGGTCGTCGCGGCGGCGGTGCTCGCGATCTCTTCTTGGGCGTTCAACACACACGGGTTCATCTTCCCGCTGGCGAGTGCGGAACTCGGCATCCTCGGCATGCTCGCACCGACCGGATTCCTGCTGCGCTACGCGCACGAGCGCGCCGTGCGCGACGCGACGGAGGCCGAGCGCGCGGCCATCATGGACATCTTCTCGAAGTGCGTGTCGCCGGAAGTGGCCGACACGCTCTGGCAGCAGCGCGGCGACCTGTCCATTGCCGGCGAGCGGCGCATCGTCACGCTCATCTTCACAGACATACGCGGCTTCACCACGCTCTCCGAGTCGGTTGATTCGGCCGTGGTCGTCGAGTGGCTGAACGAGTATTTCAGCCGGATGCACCGCATTGTCACCTCCTACGGCGGACACATCAACAAGTTCATCGGCGACGGCCTGATGATCGTCTTCGGCGCGCCGATTGATCGCGGGCAGAAACTCGAAGCGCGGGCGGCTGTGGCGTGTGGATTGGAGATGCTCGCCGAAGTCGCGCGCATCAACGAGGAGTGGAAGAACAAGGATCGCCCGCAGCTCGCCATCGGCGTCGGCGTCCACACGGGCGAGGCGACGTGCGGGGTGGTAGGCGCGGAAGGCCGTCTCGAATACACGATCATCGGCGACACCGTGAACCTCTCGGCGCGACTCGAATCAACGACCAAAGAGAAGGGCGTGCCGATCCTGATCAGCAACTCGACGGCCGAACTGTTGGGCGTTGATTACGACACGCAACCGCTCGGCGACGTGAAGGTCAAAGGCAAGAACCAGAGCACGGTGGTCTTCACCGTGAAGAAGAACACACGCAAGCCAACGCCCGCCACAGCCAAAACGGTCGAGCCACAGGCAACTGTGTGACCTGTTAGCTGCAAGTTTTAACTAGGCGCATACGAAGTCGAAGACGCGAAGGGCGCAGAGAGTGATCACTCTCTGCGC
>JAVEDE010000098.1 GCA_030841105.1 Pyrinomonadaceae bacterium | reverse complement strand
ACGCGCGGGCGTTGCACCATGCCTTCGACCGCCACCGTCCAAGGGCGCGTGACGAACCCGCGCGCCGCGCCTGCGACTTCCGTCTTGCCCGTCGAAAACTCGTAGAAGTTGTTGTAGTTCGTGATCTCTTCGTAGGAGGTGCGCGCCTCGCCGGGCGGCGGGGGGAAACTCGTCGCGTGTTCGGCGGTCTGGACATTCTCGATCCGCTCGCCCTTCACAGGGGGCGGCGCGGGGACGGCGAAGCGGCGGTAGACGAGTCCGGTGGCGGCGGTCGTCCCTGCGAGCGCGGCCGCGCGCATGAAGTTGCGCCGCGTGAGGTACAACTTCTTGTCCGTGATCTCGCTGCTCTTGATGTCGTCCGGCTTCTTAATCAACATCTCCGCGCCCGCTCCCCGTCATTAAAACTCAACGCGAACCGTTTACGGCTGCGTACCCCGTAGATACGCGCACCGTTTCTACTACGGATGTCTGCCGGGGAATCAACCGGAACTCTACGAGCCTCGCGCCCGAAATGCAAAGGCGCGTTTATGACGAGCAACTGACCGCGAGACGCTTGCCCCAATCGGGTGGCGACTCGGCGTAGCGTTCCCTTCCCGGCTGCTCCTTGAAAGGCGCGCTGAGTGTTTCGCGCAGGCGCTCGATCTCCGTGTAGTCGCGCCGCTCGACGGCGGCCGTGATGGCGTCCTGCGCGAGATAGTTGCGCAGGACGTACTTCGGATTAACCGCGTCCATGCGGCTCTTGCGCGCGGCGTCTGCGCTCGCCTCCGCGTGCAGACGCGCGCGGTAACGCGCTGCCCACGCGTCGAAAGCCTCAGGCTCGACGAACATGTCGCGCAATTCGTCGTGGCGTGCGCCCGCCGTCGCCGTGTCGAAGTTGCCGAGGCGGCGGAAGAAGTTCGTGTAGTCAACGCCGTTCGCTTCGAGCAGCGAGAGCAGGTCGAGCAGCAACTCCGCGTCCCCGTCCGCTTCGGTCGTCAAGCCGAGCTTCGCGCGCACCAGTTCGCCGTAGTGCGCGGCGAAGGCGGGCTGGTAGACGCCGAGCGCGGTTGTCGCCTCTTCCACCGTGATCAAGTTGACGAGCGTCTGCGCGAGGCGGCTGACGTTCCAGAGGCCGACGGCGGGCTGTTGGTCGAAGGCGTAGCGGCCGGAGTAGTCAGAGTGGTTGCAGACGAACCCGGCGCGGTAGTCGTCTAGGAAGCCGAACGGCCCGTAGTCGAGCGTGAGGCCGAGAACGGACATGTTGTCGGTGTTCATCACGCCGTGCGCGAAGCCGACCGCCTGCCACTTCGCGATGAGCCGCGCCGTGCGCCGCGCCACTTCGAGTAGAAACTGTTGATACTTGTCTTCGGCCGCGGCGAGTTCGGTGAAGTGATTACTGATCACGTAATCGGCCAACTCGCGGACGCGTTCGGGCTGCTGCCGGTAGTAGAAGACTTCAAACGTGCCGAAGCGCACGTGGCTCTCGGACATGCGCACGAGCATGGCCGCCGTCTCAATCGTCTCGCGCCTGACCGGCTCGTCGCTCCCGACGATGCAGAGCGCGCGGCTCGTCGGGATGCCGAGCGCGTGCATCGCCTCGCCGCACAAATATTCGCGAATGGTCGAGCGCAGGACGGCGCGGCCGTCGAAACCGCGCGAGTAGGGCGTCTGCCCCGCGCCCTTCAAATGCAAGTCCCACTTGTCGCCGCGCGTGTTCCTGACTTCGCCCAACAGGATCGCGCGCCCGTCGCCGAGTTGCGGCACGTAGCTGCCGAACTGGTGTCCCGCGTACAACATCGCGAGCGGCGACGCGCCGGGCAGCGTGCGTCGGCCGCCGAAGTATTCGACGAACTCCGCGCGCTCCGACTCGCGCGGGTCGAGATCGATCAACTCGGCGGCGGCCGGGTTGAAACTGACGAGGTAGGGAGCGGGAAACGGCGTGGGGCTGACTTTGGAATGGAAGGCGGCGGGCAGGCGCGCGTAGGTGTTATCGAATTGCAGTTCTTCCAATCTACGCATGTTCATTCCCCCTTGTACTGTTCAACTCGCGCCGACACCGTGCGAGCCAATTTGAAGTTACGCTTCGACAACTCTTCCGCTGCCTTTGCGTCTTTGCGAGAACTTATTCTCACGCGAGAGGCACAAAGACGCAAAGGCAGGTATTAAGGATCGAGCGACGTTTATTAGTCGCAATCGTTCGCTAGTTCAGCCCGCGCGTGAGCGCGCCGTGCAGTTTGCCGAGCGCGGCGTCGAGGATGTGATCCTCGCGCGCGATGCAGAGGCGCATATAGTTGTCCCACGTGTCGCTGTCGGTGAAGGCGCTGCCCGGCACGGCCGCGACGCCCGCCTGCGCGATCAGTTGCTCGTTGAGTCGCATCGCGTCCGTGTACTGTTCGGGGATGCGCGCCCAGACGTAGAAGGTCGAGCCGGAATCGTAGATGCGAAAGCCCAACTCTTCGAGCACGCCCACGGCGCGCGCGCGCTTCGCCGCGAAACGCGCGTTGAGCCGCGCGTAGTAATCCGCGTCGGACATCAAAACCTCGGCGAGGGCTTTTTGCAGCGGCGTCGGCGAACAGACGTAGAAGACGTTGTTGGCGTTGTTGAGCGGCGCGACGAGTTTCGCGTCGCCGTAGGCGTAGCCGAGCCGCCAGCCGGAGATGTTCCAAGACTTGGAGAAGGAGTTGACCGTCACGGTGCGCTCGCGCATCCCGTCGAAGGCGGCGATGGAGAGGTGCGGCTCGTCGCCCGCGACGTAGTGCTCGTAAACTTCGTCGGAGACGCAGAGCAGATCGAGTTCCTGACAAACTTCGGCAATCGCCTTGAGTTCCGCGCGCGTGAAGACTTTGCCCGTCGGGTTGACGGGCGTGCAGATGATGATCGCGCGCAAGGGAAACTCGCGCCGCGCCTTCAACTCGCGGCAGCGCGCGCGCAACTCGTCCTTGTCGAACTGCAACGTCTCGCCCGACAGCGCGAAGACCTCCGCGCGCCCGCCGAGTTCTTCGATGATGCGCCGGTGATAGGGGTAGTAAGGCTCGAAGATGAGGGCGGAGGCGTCTTTGAGATAAGCGTCGGCGATGGCGACGAGGCCGCCCGTCGCGCCGGGCGTGATGAGGAGTTCGAGCGGGGCGGCGTCGGGGTCAACCTCGATGCCGTTGAACGCCCTGATCTTGTCGGCCACTGCGCGCCGCAGTTCGCGCGCGCCCTCGGCGGGGCTGTAGTGGTTCTGGCTCGCGGCGATGATCTCGGAGGCCGCCCGCGCGAGGTTCGGGTCAATCGCCAACTCCGACTGCCCCTGTACGAGGTTGCCGTCCGCGGGGACGAGTCGCGTGATCAGACGGATGTCGGGCTTAACTTTTTTCATCTTGGTCACCATCATGTAGTTTCCTCCGGGCAACCGCCGCAGTGGTAGTGGAATGTCGGTTGCACGATCCGGGCGCGTTCGCGTGAATTGAAATAGTGAGTCGGCGGAGCGGGGCGCGCCGCTTCAGCCGTGCCTGCGTTTGAGCAGGATCAGCCCGATGACGAGGAAGACGATGCCGACGTAGAGAAAGGTGCGCTGGCTGGCGATGCCGATCCCCAGAAAGGCCGTCCCGAGCGCGATGAAAGGTATGCCGCGTTTCGACATGATGTCGCCTCCGTCTAGCGAATTCGCTTAACTTATTTTAACCGCCTGTTGTTGCGCTTAAGATACTTTTGAACGGCGAAAGTTTCAACGGCGCGTGGAAGGCTTTTCATCCGGCGGCGCACAAGCATGGATCAAATCTCGCGCACACAAGTTGAATTAACCCGACTACTAAGAGTCATATAAACAACTCGGGTGAGACTTTAAAGAAAGTTGCTAACTTCTTAACGTGCGTTCTGCTGAGTCCCCGCTTGCCGCTCAGGACTTCCGACGCGACGCCTTTCGAGCCGAACACATCCCACAGGTCTTTTGCCGTTAGCGCGCGCGCCTCCATCAGGTGTTGCAGCATTTCAAGCGGCGACGGCTCTTTGATCGGATAGTGTTTATCTTCAAAGTTAGAGATGAGATTAGCCAGTAGTTCTAACAACTCGCCCTCTTCCGCGGTCAGGTTGTCACCCTTCTGCATCAACTGCTCGACAATCGCGAGCATGCGATTATTTTCCTCTTCAGTTTTAATAACCGTCGGCCGCGCCTTAGCCACCAGCCTGCTGTATTTTTGCGGGTTGATTTTTGATTGTGTAACGCTCATCGCTTCCACTTCCCTTTGTCGTATTCCCGGTGAGTCAAAATCTCTTTTATCAGGACTTCCCTGAATCGGTAATTAACATAAGCAATCAATCTGTAATCATTCCCTTTGATATTGAATACGGTCAAATCTCCGACTAAATCAGCACCCGGATAATCCAACTTTAGATCGGCCGGATGTCTCCATTCTGCCTTCTTCGTCAGGCTGTACCACGCGGCTAGCGATGTCTCGGCCTCTCTGTGAGTCGCGATAAACTCATACAGTCTTTGCCGACTAATCACATTCACTTCTTAAGGTTCTCATATTGCGAACCTAATGGCAAATTAAGTGGCGGGCGTTGAGGCGACTATTGCCCGGCGGATGAACAACGCGCCGTTTGAAATTAAAGTTTCGCGGGTGGCTTTGCTATACTCGGCCGCATGCCAAAAAAGAATTCTCCGAACAGCGTCACGGTGGGGCTGGTGCAGATGACTTGCGCGCCCGAACCTGCAGTCAACATGAAGAAGGCGATTGCGCGCATCGGCGAGGCAGCCAAACGCGGCGCGCAGGTGGTCTGCCTGCAAGAGCTTTTCCGCTCGCAGTATTTCTGCCAGACCGAAGACATCGAACTCTTCAAACTCGCCGAGACGATCCCCGGCCCCTCGACCGAAGCCCTGTCGAAGGTCGCGCTTAAGCACAAGATCGTCATCGTCGCCTCGCTGTTCGAGAAGCGCGCCGCCGGTCTCTATCACAACACGGCGGTCATCATCAACGCCGACGGGGAGATCGCGGGCAAGTATCGCAAGATGCACATCCCCGACGACCCGCTCTACTACGAGAAGTTTTACTTCACGCCCGGCGACCTCGGCTTCGCCAGCCACGACACGGAGTTCGGCAAGATCGGCACGCTCGTCTGCTGGGATCAGTGGTTTCCCGAAGCGGCGCGTTTGACCGCTCTCTCCGGTTCGCAAATCCTCTTCTACCCGACCGCCATCGGCTGGCTGCCCGACGAAGAGGAGGAGATGAACGAGGCTCAGCATCAGGCCTGGGAGACGATCCAACGCGGCCACGCGATCGCAAACGGCGTCTACGTCGTCGCCGTCAACCGCGTCGGCGCGGAGGGCAAGTTGAAGTTCTGGGGTCAGTCGTTCGTCGTCGATCCGTTCGGGCGCATCGTGGCGCGTGCGTCGGCTGACGAGGAGGAGATTTTGATCGTCGAGTGCGACCTCGGCCTGCTCGAACGCACGCGGCAGAACTGGCCGTTTCTGCGCGACCGCCGCATCGAGTCTTATCAGGGACTCGGCTACCGCTTCCTCGAAACGCCCTCGACTAAATCCTGATGACGAAGCAGCAGACTCCCGCCGCACTCGGCTACCGCATGCCGCCCGAATGGCACGAGCACGCCGCGACGTGGCTGACGTGGCCGAAAGACCCGCTCACGTGGCCGGAACGCGTGCCGCAGGTGGAAGAAATTTACCTTGAGATCATGGCCGCGCTCGCGCCGCACGAGACGGTGAACTTGCTCGTGGACGACGAGGCGACGGAGGCGTCGGTGCGCGCGCGTTGCAAGTTCGAGGCGCGCGAGAACGTGCGCTTCCATCGCATCCCGACCGTGGATTCGTGGATACGCGACTACGGCCCGAACTTTCTCCTCAACGGTCGCGGCGAACTCGCCTACAACGATTGGGTGTTCAACGCGTGGGGCGACAAGTACGAGGCGTTGAAAGAAGACGACGGCGTTCCGCGTCGGCTGGAGAGCGTCTTGGGCGTGCCGCGCTTCGAGCCGGGCATCGTCATGGAAGGCGGCTCAATCGAGGTCAACGGCGCGGGCGTCGTGATGACGACCGAGCAATGCCTGCTCAACCCGAACCGCAACCCGCACCTCGACCGCGACGGCGTCGAAACGTACCTGCGCGATTATCTCGGCGTCGAGAAAGTGCTCTGGCTCGGCGAAGGCATCGTCGGCGACGACACGGACGGCCACATTGACGACATCGCGCGTTTCGTCGCGCCGGACACCATCGTCTGCGCCGTCGAAGAAGACCCCGCCGACGCCAACTACGAACTGCTCCGCGAGAACCACCTGCGACTGCTCGGCGAGAGAGACGCGCGCGGCGCGGCCTATCGCGTCCACACGCTGCCGATGCCCGGCACGGTCGGCGGGCGTGAAGATCGCCTGCCCGCGTCCTACGCCAATTTCTACATCGCCAACAACGTCGTACTCCTGCCCGTCTTCGGCCACCCGAACGACGCGCGCGCCGCAGACATCTTGCAACGCCTCTCGCCTACACGCCGCGTCGTCCCCGTCAACGCCGAGCCGCTCGTCTGGGGCATGGGCACGCTCCATTGCCTGTCGCAGCAACAGCCTGCCGCCGGTTAAGTTTTGACGAATGAGAAGCCGTGTTCGTCGCAGGAGCGACTAAGGAATGGAAGCGAAATCTACGGAACTGTTCGTCATCATCGCGGCGATGATCTTCTTCCTCGCCATCTGCGCCGTGGCCGTCTGGGCGTTCGCGCGCCAGTATCGCCGCGAGCACCCGAAAGAGGGCGCGCGGCGAGATGATCGTTGAAGCGCGTCGCCTCGACTTGATTCTAACTCGCGTCGCTTTCAGCGGCCGCCGTCGTCACGTCGTGCGAATTTATCTTTTCCAACTGTATTCGTTTCTCACGATGAACTCGCCCGCGCCTACGTATCGCACTTCCTTCTTGATCGAGAAACTCTTCGCGCCCATCAGGTAGGTGAGCCGTAGCAATGCCGGTTCGTCGTTGTCCGTCCCGGCATCTTCCGTCACGACCTTGAGCGTCTTGTCGGCGAGAGTCGTTCGCTCCATCACCGTCGCGCCGTTGATGGTTCGCCCGTTCTTCCCGATCACCAGATTTTTCTTGCCGTCGGCCTTCGGCTCGTCCGGGTACTTGTACTCAAAAAACCACGACAACTGATCCGCCGCCGAGCGCGTGACGACGAGGTTGGAAGAAATCGAGACCTTTTTGTTTCTGCCGTAATCCAAATATGTCAAAGCGCCCGTCCACTGCGCGCCCGTCACAAGCTGCAAATCGTCGGCTTTAATTTTCGGAACGGGCGGGACGGCAACGAGGCCGGGCAACGACAACGCGAGCAATAAAACGGACATGAAAATGTTCACTACCTGATGACTCCTTCGGATGTCTCTCGGATGCGTTTACGACTTGACCACGATTCAACTACGCGACGATTCAGTCACGCCACGATTTCAACTTCTGGAAACGCTTCAAGACCATGTTGCGTTTGAGCGGCGTGAGGCGGTTGACGAAGAGGATGCCGTCGCAGTGATCCGTCTCGTGTTGGAAGCAGCGCGCGGCGAGTCCTTCGGCCTCGCGCTCGTACCACTCGCCCCGCACGTCCTGCGCCCGCAGCGTCGCCCGCTCCGCGCGCTTCAGAGGCGAGTGGACTTTCCCCACCGACAGGCAGCCCTCCTCGCCCGCCTGTTCGCCATCCGCGCCCACGATGCGCGGGTTGGCCGCGACGAGTTTGATCCCGGCGCAGTCCATCACGAAGAGGCGCAGCGAGAGTCCGACTTGCGGCGCGGCCAAACCGACGCCCTCCTCCGCGTACATCGTCTCGAACATGTCCTCGCACAACTGCGCCAACTCGTCGTCGAAAACATCCACCGCGTCGCCCACTTGTCCCAGCACCTTCGCCGGGTACTCGCTTATCTTCAGCACCGTCATCTGTTTTATTTCGTCCCGCCCGCTCTATGATATGCTTCGCGCGTCCGCGAATTTTACTCGATATGAAACAATATCACGACCGGCTCAAATCCATTCTCGAACGCGGCACGCGGCAGTTGGACTACGAAAACTCAAATAAGGCAAGAGTGTGCGGAGCAATACGTTTAGTCTTCGAGTGATGAAAAAACGAGGAGAGGTAGAGAGAGAACATGAGGCAGTATTTAGACTTGCTTGATCATATTCTTAAGAACGGCGTGAGAAAGGACGACCGGACGGGGACTGGCACGATTAGTATCTTCGGACATCAAATGCGGTTTTCGTTGGAAGAGGGGCTGCCCGTCATCACCACGAAGAAACTTCATCTGCGCTCCATCATCTACGAACTGTTGTGGTTCTTGCAGGGAGACACGAATATTAAGTACCTGCAAGATCACGGCGTCAGTATCTGGAATGAGTGGGCTGATGAGAAGGGCGATCTGGGGCCTGTCTATGGCAAGCAGTGGCGCAGTTGGCAGTCGGCCGACGGGAAAGTGATTGACCAGATCAGCCAAGTCATTAAACACATCAGGAGTAATCCCGA
This sequence comes from Pyrinomonadaceae bacterium, assembly GCA_030841105.1. Lineage (GTDB taxonomy): Bacteria > Acidobacteriota > Blastocatellia > Pyrinomonadales > Pyrinomonadaceae > JAIVJZ01. Next base: position 8,293 of record JAVEDE010000098.1, on the reverse strand, counting down.
TTCTCGTCGCTTGATCGTATCGGCGTGGAACGTGGGAGAACTGGACAAGATGGCGCTTGCGCCCTGCCACGCTTTTTTCCAGTTCTATGTGGCGCAAGGGAAGCTCTCCTGTCAACTCTATCAACGGTCTGCCGATACGCTGATCGGGCTTCCGTATAATTTATTGAGTTACTCGTTGCTGACGCACATGATCGCACAGCAATGTGATCTGGGCGTCGGCGACTTCGTATGGACTGGGGGCGACTGCCATATTTACTTGAATCATATCGAACAGGTGAAGTTGCAACTCACGCGCACGCCCTATCTCCCGCCGCAACTGGTTATTAAGCGGAAACCAACTTCTATCTTCGATTACGAGTTCGAGGATTTTGAGATCGTCAACTACCAAGCGCACCCGCACATTGCCGCGCCCATCGCGGTCTGACGGGAAACTTAAGCGGCCTCTTTGGGAACTTTAATGCCGATCTGCTCAAGGAAGCCTCTGGGCGGATCGCTGCCGATGAGCGCGAAGACGAAATCGTTCGGCACGGTTTCGATCACCGCGCCCGTTTCGGTGTTCATCAACACGACCTCGCCCGCGCGTATCTGTTTGACGCTCGTGTTGTAATAAACCTTGAGCAGTTTATCGTCAATGCAATCGTAAATTTGTTGCTTGTTGCCGAACTTGATGTCGCTCTTGAGTTCGGAGCGGATGATCAAGCTCACGTCGTTCATTTCCTCCGCCGGACGCGGCTCGACGCGGTCGTCCTTCAGGCGTCGCGCGACTAAAGAGACGGCGGCCTCGACGGCGGAGTTGCCGCCCCCCACCACCATGATCCGCTTTCCGCGAAACGCGTCGGGCGTCTCCAGCCGGTACAACACCTTGTCGCGCTCGGTTTCGCCGTCCGATACCTGTAAGCCTTCGCCGTCCACGCCCAACTTCTTCGGCGAGCCGCGCCCGCCGATGGCTAAAACGACGCGACGGACTTTATAGGTGGCCGACTGTCCGAGCAGGGTTCTTTGCGTCCGGACGACGAAGTAATCGCCGTCGCTTGCCCGCTCGACGTGTCTGCAACATTCGTTTTCGTTGATGACGTGCGTCGCCTGTTTGTAGCTGCTGCCGTCGCCGTTCCGGTTGAACGTGATGCCGCAATCGAGCAACGCGTTCGTCCACAGTTCGAGCAGGTGCTCGCGCTCCGCGCCCTCGCCCGCCACGTCAATGCCGCCGCACGACGCCAGCCCGTCGGGCTTGAAATGGACGTATTTGCCCTCCGGGTAAGAGGCGATGGTGGCGAGCACTTCGCCCTGCTCGATCCCTACGAAACTCAGGCCGCGCCTCTTCGCGAGCACGGCCGCCGACGCGCCCGCCGGCCCGATCCCGATGATCGCCAGATCGAAATCAATCGCGGCCGCGGGCGGCGCAGTGGTTTCGAGTTCGCGTGCGATGAAGTCAATGACGTTCGCGCCTTCGTTCGCCGCGTTTTTGATCAGCGGTGTGCCGGACACGTCGCCGATCAGGTAGCACGACTGCACTTCTTTCGACATGTACTCGTCGCTGCGCGCGGGCGCGGGGCGGCGCGGGATGGGCTTGATCGTGTTGATGACCAGACAGACGGGCGGGTTGATGGGGCACGCGACCTGACAACTCGTGTCCTCAACACACAGTTCACGATTTTTAACGGTGGCGATGGTCTTACCGGCAGCGCTGGCGCTCATGGCGAACACGTCATGCGGGCACGCTTCGACGCACGCCTGACAGGCGATACAACGATCCGCTTCGATGACGGGGTGCGGGTATTCCGGCCCGTTCGGGTACTTCTTCCGCATTTCGAGAAGGAGTTGGAGGGCTTGTAGTTCCTCGTCCGGTTCATCGGGTGCGGGTTGTTCGAGCAGCCGTCGCGTGCGCCGGGCGTCCCAGAGCGCGAAGCCGCTGCCCGTCAGGACGAGCAGGCCACCGAGCACTCCCCAGCTATAGAACGGGATGCCCCCGACGTAGCCCCCGCCGCCGAGCGTGTATGCGCCGACCGTCCAGCAGATGGCGACTGCCAGAAGCGCCGCGATGAGTTGTGAGTATTTCATGGTCTTGACCCCTGCCGACGCCGCGCGTCGTGTTGCGTGTGTGTGCGTCTCAACTCTCAAGGGATGAGCAACGACGGATTCCAGTGCTTCCGATCTTTGATGTGCTGCACATGACAGGACGTGCAGTTCGGCGTGTCCGCGCTCAAGAGGACGCGCGCGGTCGTCTCGTCGAGTTTGCCGTTGTGACACTGGCCGCAGGTGGTGCGCGGGGTATCTCGATCAAGCGGCTGGATCGAATGATGACAACTGCTGCATGAAATCTCCCCTTCGCTATTCGCCGAGAGACCGTTGACAGCGCGCACACGGTAAATGTGCAACGCGTGGAACTGCGCGACGAGGCGACTCCGCTCGTCGGTTACCACCCATTGCTTCATCATGGCTCTGACCTTCTCCGGCTTGCTCGCCCACTCTTCCTCGTCCAGCCCGCGCCAGACCCACGCGCCCTTCACCACCGGGTAGCCGAAGCCGGTTCGCGGGTGCGGCGTCTTCATCTGTCGGCCTTCGTAGGCTTGCCCGTCGCGATGACACCCGGCGCACGTCTCAAGCGCAGCGACACGCGGACGAAACTCCGCGCCCCGATGTTCCGCGTGACAGGAGACGCAGCCGACGGCGTTGTCTCTGTGCGGCGGCGTGACGGTCGCGGCAAACGCTTCGGTCTGGTGGCATGAGGCGCAGCGCGACTCCATCCGCGCGGTCAGGCTATGACACGAACGGCAAGAGTTCCCGCTCGACTGCCGCGCCATGGACGATGGAGTAAGAGCGAACGACGCGGCCGCGTGCGGGGCGGACAGGGGGCGCGGCGAGTAGATGTTCGGCCGCCAGTAGGCCACCGCGAGCAGAGGGCAACCGACGAGCAGCGTCAGGATGAAGATCGAGACAGGCCACGGGCGTTGGAGATCGCCGGTCGGTCGCCAGTTGAAGCGCGCCTTTCCGGCCGGCGGCGGTTTGTGAGGGTGAAGCGGCGAAGGGTGCGCGGCCTTCTCGCGGCTGCGCGCTTCCCAGAACAGCCTGAGCGCATTGACCACCTCTTCCTGCGGCGCGTCCGCGTTGGAGACAATGGCAGCGGCGGCAGCAGCGGCAGCAGCGGTCGCGGCGTCGGGTGCGGCCTGCTCGTTCGCCGTCGCCAAGGCGCGCTCGCGTGCCTGCACCTCGACCGCATCCGTCGCCGCACGCAGCGCGACTTTGATTTCCAAACCATCGTCGCGTTCGCCGATGTAAAGCGTAAAAGGGCCGATGAGCAGCACGTCGTCGTGGCCTAACGCTTCCGGCTGGTTGAAAATGATCAGGCGGTTGTTGAGGATGGTCGAGTTCGACGGGCTGAGATCGGTGACGTAGAAACGGCCACCCTCGCGGCGGATGCCTGCGTGCAGGCGCGAGACCGACGGGTGATTCAGTTTGATCTCACATTCCGCGAGCCGCCCGATCCGCAAGCCGTCAACCGAGATCGTCTGCGGCGCGACCGACAGATCGGTGCGGGTGATGATGTAGGTGCTCTGAGCGTTTGGCATAGCATAGCCCTCGCGACCGCGCGCCGTGGACGATCAACGCACGGCGAAGAAGATGACCTGCGCGATGTGGACAAGCATCAGGAGCAACATGAGCGAGGTGAAGACGACGTGCGGCGCGACCCAGAGGCGCAGCAACTTGTGCAGGTAGATGAGCGATTGTACGCGGCGCAGCGTGGCCGTCGTCTCCACCGCGTCGAGCAGCGTCGCGCGCGACGTGTCGCTGAAGTTGCGGCGGCTCGCCTCCGTGTTGAACTCGTCGCACAGCCCGTCGAGCAACTCGGTCAGCGGTTCGCGTCGCGCGTACTGGCGCAGCAGGAAGGAGAGCGAGAAGAAACGGCTGCGCACCTCGCCTCTGATCACGGGGCGCAGTTCGGGGTTCTGCGTGTCAATAATCGTCAGGGCGGCGCACAGTTCCTTGTGTCGTTGTTGGAGGTCTTCGAGCAGCAGCGGGTCGCCCTCGATGCTGGTCATAACGCGCGGCACGAACAGGTAACAGGCCAGCCCGAACAGGCCGGACGCGATGACGAGGTCGAAGCAAATCATCAGGGCGAGCGTGAGCGTGCCTCCGGCGTGGCTGCCACCGTGCCAGACGAGGACTAGCCCCGCGCACGCGCCGACGTAGGCGTGCGCCCACATCCAGTAGCGCAAAGCTCCGCGACGCTTCGTGTAGATTTGTTTGCGAAACGGGTAAAGCATCGTCAGGAAGATGCCCACAAAGCCGAGGATGCCTGTGAGCCAACGCATGGTCAGCCACGGCAGCCAGCCCGCGACCATCAGGCGCGCGTCCAAGCCGTAACGGCGCACGGCGGCGAACGTCGCGTAAGCCAGCGCGAACAACAGGCACAGCCCCACGGCGTGCAGGACGCGCAGAGGGGTGTCTCGCTTGTGGATGTTGCGCCCGATGGCGTGCGTCAAGTCCTGATAGACGATCCCGACGGTGTTTTTGGCTTCGGAAAAATACTCACGCGGGTTGACCCTGACGAGCGCGCCGGTCGGGCAGTTCTCCTCGCACGAGTACGCCTTCTTCGCAGCGCCTTCGGGGTTGAGCGCAGTGCCCGCGCACAGGTTGCATTTGATCGCCAGCAGATTCTTCGTGTCGTCGGCGACGGCGGGCAGGGGCGGCGGCGAGAGACTGAGCCAACGCCTGAGACGTGCGGGGAGTCCGGGCGCGGGAGGGTCTGCGCGCTTCCGGCGCGGGATCATCGAGATGGCATTGTAGGGGCACTGCGTCGCGCAGTCGCCGCAGCCGATGCAGAGGTCGGCGCTGATGTCTATCAGGGCGGCGGCGGTGCGGCTGATCGCGCCGGTCGGGCAGCCCGTCAAACATTCAGGGTCTTGGCAGTGCATGCAGACCGAGGGCGAGAGCACGTGTTGCGTCGAACTGCTGCCGATGCGGACGGGGCGTTCGATGTGGATGCCGCGACGGAGCAGGCGCGACTGTCCGTGCACCTTGTGGCAGGCGAGCGAGCAGTTGCCGCAACGCACGCACAAGTCCATGTCCATGATGAGCAGATTCGTGCCGTCAACGACGCCCGTGGTGATCTCTTTTTGTAGAGCCTTGAAGGAGCGCGGGTCGGCGACGGGTGTGAGCAGGGCTTGCTCGTCAACCTCTGAGACGGTGGAGAGACTCGCGCGCAGCGCGCGCCAGAGTTCGGGGTCGGCTCGCAGGCGGTCGAGCGGAATCTCCAACACTTCCGTGCGCGCCTGCGCCGTCGCGCTGTAAGGCCACGCCGCCGCCGCGGCCGTATCGGGGTCGGCCTCCAAGCCCAGACAATTGCCCGCGCCGAGAAAGCGCACGTCGGCGGCCTCGCCAGTTCCCTTCGCCGCACCGCCGTCGGCGTCAAGGACGCGCACGATCTCCACCCAGCCTTTGTTGATGAACAGCACGTCCTCGATGAATTCGCCCGCCGCGACGAGCGGGTGGCGATTCCCGTAGACTTTGAACCGCGCGATGCCGCCGAGCCTTTCGAGCAGCGCGGGAGCGAGCGAGCCGTAGACACGCTCACGCAGGAAGCGCAGCGTGTCGTCCAACCCGTGTTTCAGGTAAATCTCATCGAAGACGCGCTCGAACTTCGGCAGCTTGCGGAGCAGGCGCAGCGCCGGTCTTTGCAGTTCGAGGACGGTGGCAACGTCTTTCGCGTCTTCCGGCACTCGGATGGTCTTGCTTCGCTGTTCGCCTTCGATGATCGCCATCTCGCCGAAGATGTGCCCCGGCGCGATGCCCCCGACCTTGTTCAGCGGCGAGCCGTCGCACACTTCCAACTCGCCATTCACCGGAATGTAGAAACTGTTTACCGCCCAGTCGTCCTTATGCGTCACCGTCTCGCCGGCGCGATATTCCCACAGGCGCGCGTAAGGCCCGACCGCCCCGCCCGTGTAACCGCGGCCGTAGACAATCACTTCCAGATCGAGTTCGTGGACGTAATGCTTCTCGTGTCGTTCGAACAACTCGGACAGGCAATCTACTTCCGCGAGGACTTCGAGTAGGCGGCGGCGCTCTGTAATTTCGTGAGGCATAAGCGGGCACTTCCTTTAAAGGTAGCATTCAGTCGTCGGGCGCGGGGCTTGATGAGTAATGAGCAAGCCGCGCGGCGACGTGCTGCGAGAGGTTTCTCACCCGAAAGTTCAATCCTCTACTGTGGGACGGTCGGCGCGCGTGCGCCCTTTGCTGTAGAGTCGCGCGACCGTCGGGTGGACGGCGGCGCGGTGTGAGTAAGTTTTGAGCAACATCTCGGCGCGGCGCAGGAGCGAGAAGCGGTCGTTCAAGCCGGGCAGTTTCCACGCCTCCGTCTTGCGCTCCTCGGTGGAGCGGAGCACGCCTTCCATGTCAGAGAGTTCGTGGCGCGCGAGTTCTTCGAAGACGAAACGGGCGCGGACGCGATCCAATCACAGAAATTTTGCCGGCTGGCTTGCGCGCGCCAAAGATGGATTGTGTCTTGAAAGAGCATGAGGCGTTTAGTGTCGTATAGGTAAGCCAGAACTTGGCTGATATCGGAGACGAAGATGGTGGGCGGCCACGCGGCATGGCGGCCACGCTCGGTGAAGTACTGTCTCCAGAAATTCGTGAACAGGATAGGCGATGAAACGTCGAATTGTCCATCTAAATTTCGCAAATCCCCGGCCACTTCGGCCAGTACCAAAAGGCCGCCGGGGCGCAAACATTCCGTCACCCCGTCAATTGATGACGATGGCGTAGAAGCCGAGCGAACTCAGGAGCAACACGAGCAGCGAAGCCTGACGCTGTTAAGTCTGTATATAGTTAATTCCGGTAATTTCAAAATTCACTTATACACTTGCACAGCCGTCCATTAACATGGATGATTAAAATAGCGACTTTAGGTAATAACATTCTCTATGAATCTGTGTGACGCGGAAAGCTCTATGAGTAGCACGTAAATCATGTCCATCATCGGTATCGTGGCGGTTGACCGGAACAGAGCCATCGGCAAGGGCGGCTCGATCCCTTGGCACTATTCCGCCGACATGAAATTTTTCAGGGAGCAGACCACGGGGCACGCCTGCGTGATGGGTCGGCGCACGTGGGAGTCGTTGAAACGGCCGTTGAAGGATCGTCTGAACGTCGTGTTGAGCAGATCGGCGGGAGTGGAGGCGCGGACGGAAGAGAGGGAGGCGGAGCAGTTGCCGCAGTCACCACAGCCGCAGTCGCCGCCGCAACAGACAGGGGGCGTAATCGTCCTGCCGGACAAGCGTTCCGTGCTCGCGCTCGCGCCTTATCTTTCGTGCCACCTCTACGTCATCGGCGGGGAGCAAATCTACCGCATGTTCCGGCCGGAGATCGAGCAATGGATCGTGACCGAAATCCCCCTCGCGGTCGAGGGCGCGGACACGTTCATGCCCACGGATTTTTTGCAGAACTTCCGGCCGCGGCGTTCGCTCACACTCGCGGACGAACTGAAAGTCACCTTCTACGAGAGAGCTTGAGTCGCGCCTCTCTCATGCGTCAAGCCGTAACCAGTCCGACGCGCTGACCCGACCACTCTCACACGAATTTTCGGATCGCACACCCGCCGCCGGAAATCAACCGCAAACGCAGTTTTCTCCGCTACACGCTTTGGGAGCAGGTGTGCCTGATATGGTCGGGCGCGCCGTTTTGTGCGCCGCACGCCTGTAAATTGGCCGCCCTCCGGCGGTGTCCGCCGTGGCACTGCGCTTGCTCTCAACCTAAAGCATTATGACCATCAACGCCGCAACTTACCCCATCTGGCAAAACGCACAAGCCGACCCCGCGACGACGGCGACCGAGAAAGCCTCAACTCCCATGACCGATCATGCACTCGCGCAACTCGCGGCGGGCGGAGACCTCGCCGCCTTTGAAGAGATCTACGGGCGACACCACCGGCGCGTATACTCGCTGTGCCTACGGATGACGCTGCACGTGGCCGAAGCCGAAGACCTCGCGCAAGAAGCTTTCATCCAACTGTTCCGTAAGATCGGTAGTTTCCGCGGCGAGTCGGCCTTCACCACGTGGCTGCATCGTCTGACGGTCAACCAAGTCCTGATGCACTTTCGCAAGAAGGGCGTCAAACTGGAACAGACCACGGACGACGGGGAGACTCCGGTGCAAGTGGTGACGGGCACACAGAACCCGAACCAGATGCCGGTGGTGGACAGAATCGCGTTAGACCGGGCGATCGGGCAGTTGCCACCCGGCTACCGGACGGTGTTTGTGTTGCACGATGTGGAGGGGCACGAGCACGAGGAGATTG
>JAVEDE010000079.1 GCA_030841105.1 Pyrinomonadaceae bacterium | reverse complement strand
GTGTCGGTTCACGCGGCGCGCTTCAAGGTTGCGCGGGATGTTTGCTCAGGAGGCGGTGGCGGCTTTCTCTTCGGGACGCCAGCGCAGCACGGGCTTGCGCGCGGCGGCGGCTTCGTCGAGACGGCCGATGCGGGTGGTGTGTGGCGCGCCCGTCACGAGGTCGGGCGTCTCCTCGGCTTCGCGTGCGATGGCGCGCATGGCTTCGACGAACTGTTGTATCTCCTGTCGGCCGACGGATTCGGTCGGCTCGATGAGCATCGCGCCCTGCACGATGAGCGGGAAGTAGATCGTCATCGGGTGGAAGCCGTAGTCAATGAGCCGCTTGGCGATGTCGAGCGTGTGGACGCCCTTGCGCGCCTGTCGCTTATCCGTGAAGACGACTTCGTGCATGGGCGCGGCAGCGAAGGGCTTGTCGTAGTCTGCCGCCAGCCCGTGCGCGACGACGCGCGCGTTCAGGACGGCGGCCTCGGTCGCTTCGCGCAGCCCGTCCGCGCCGTGCGTCTCGATGTAAGAGAGCGCACGCACGGCCATGCCGAAGTTGCCGTAGAAGGCTTTGACGCGGCCGATTGTGTTCGGATAGTTGAAGTCGAGACTGAAACGCGTGTGGCCGTCGTCGCCGTTCGACACGACGACGCGCGGGACGGGCAGGTAAGGTTCGAGTTCTTTCGTGCAGCAGCAAGGGCCGGAGCCGGGGCCGCCGCCGCCGTGCGGGGTGGAGAACGTCTTGTGCAGGTTCAGGTGGATCACGTCCACGCCCATGTCGCCGGGGCGCGCCCAGCCGACGAGCGCGTTCATGTTCGCGCCGTCCATGTAGACGAGGCCGCCCGCATCGTGGACGATCTGGCAAATCTCTTTGATGCTGCGCTCGAAGAGACCGACCGTGTTCGGGTTGGTCAACATCAGCCCGGCCACGTCGCCCGCCGCGCACAACTCGCGCAAGGCGTCGAGGTCTGTCTGGCCTTCCGAAGTCGAGCGGACGGTCTTGACGGTGAAGCCGGAGAGGTGCGCGGAGGCGGGGTTCGTGCCGTGCGCCGAGTCGGGGATGAGCATGACGTGGCGGCGCGGGCGGTCGCCCTCGCCCACGCCGTCGCGTGCGTCGAGGAAGGCGCGGATGAGCATGACGCCGGTCATCTCGCCGTGTGCGCCCGCCGCCGGTTGCAAAGAGACTGCGGCGAGGCCGGTGATCTCCGAGAGGTGCTGTTGCAGTTCGTGTAGCAGTTGGAGCGCGCCCTGCGAATCTTCTTCGGAAGCGAGCGGGTGGAGGTTGGCGAAGCCCTTGATGCGCGCGACGCGTTCGTTGAGGCGCGAGTTGTACTTCATCGTGCACGAGCCGAGCGGGTACATGCCGAGGTCAATGTTGTAGTTCCACGTGGAGATGCGCGTGAAGTGGCGCACCACGTCAACCTCGGAAACTTCGGGTACGCCTTCGAGGTCGTCCGTGCGGCGAAACTCGGCGGGCAACAGTTCGTCTATCGGCGTCTCGTCAACGTCGAGCGCGGGCAGCATGTAGCCCTTGCGACCCGTCTGCGAGCGTTCAAAGATGAGCGACTCGTTCTGCGTGATGTGCGGCGTAGCTTTCATGTTCATTGTTTCGTCAACTCCGCGAATCCGGCGACGAGGGCGTCTATTTCGGCGCGGGGGTTGGTTTCGGTGACGCAGACGAGCAGGTCGTTCGGGCGTTCGGGGAAGTAGCGCGAGAGGGCGAGGCCGCCGGTGATGTTGTGTTCGGAGGCCAGCCGCCGGAGCAGTTCTTCCGCCGCGACGGGCGCGCGGAGGACGAACTCGTTGAAGCGCGGGGTCTGAGAGTAGGGAAGCGAGAAGCCTTCGATCTCCGAGATGCGGCGCGCGGCATAGGCGGCCTTCTGCGCGCACTGCATGGCGACCTCTTGCAGGCCGCGCCGTCCGAGCGTCTCCAAGTAGATCGTCGCCATCAACGCGATCAAGCCTTCGTTGGTGCAGATGTTAGAGGTGGCCTTCTCGCGGCGGATGTGTTGCTCGCGCGTGGCGAGCGTCAGGACGAAACCGCGTCGGCCTTCCTTGTCGGCCGCGACGCCGACGAGACGGCCGGGCAACTGCCGCGCATACTTCTCGCGCGTGGCGAAGAGTCCGAGGTAAGGGCCGCCGTAGCTCAAGGGCACGCCGAAGGACTGCCCTTCGGCCACCACGATGTCCGCGCCCGACGCGCCCGGCTCGCGCAGGAGTCCGAGCGAGATGCTTTCCGTGACGCAGACGACGAGGAGCGCGCCCGCCTTGTGCGCGCGCTCGGCGAGCGTTTGCAAATCTTCGACGCAGCCGAAGAAGTTCGGCGACTGCACGATGATGGCCGCGGTCTGGTCGTCGAGTTCGCCGAGCGCGTCGAAGTTGGTCGTGCCCGTCGTCTCGTCGAAGTCGGCGCGGACGAGGTCAATCCCGGCGTGCGCGACGTAGGTTTCGGCGACGTGCAAGTATTCGGGATGAAGCGCGCCGGAGACGACCACCTTGCGGCGGCGCGTGACGCGTTCAGCCATCAGGACGGCCTCGGCCACGGAGGTTGAGCCGTCGTACATCGAGGCGTTCGCCACGTCCATGCCGGTCAACTGGCAGACGAGCGTCTGGAACTCGAAGATGGCTTGCAGCGTGCCTTGCGAGATTTCCGGCTGGTAAGGCGTGTAGGCCGTGAAGAACTCGGAGCGCGAGATCAGACTGTCAACGATGGTCGGTTGATAGTGCGAGTACGCGCCCGCGCCGAGGAAGTTCGGGCGGTGCGCCGCGGCGTTCTTGGCCGCGAGCGACTCGAAGCGCGCGATGAGTTCGGGTTCGGAGAGCGCGGCCGGTGTGTCGAGCAGATCGCGCAGCAGTATGTCAGCCGGGATGGTGTCGAAGAGTTCTTCCGGCGCGTTCAGACCGACGGAGCGCAGCATCTCTGCGCGCTCCTCCGGCGAGTTGGGAATGTAGCGCAAATTCTCTTACTCCGTGATTTTCTTGGTGTAGTCTTCGTACTCGGCGGCGTTCATCAGCTTGTCCACCTCGCCCGCGTCTTTCAGGCGCAGGCGGAGCATCCACGCCGCGCCGTAAGGGTCTTTGTTGACCTGCTCCGGGTCGTCGTTGAGCGTCTCGTTCACTTCCGTGACCTCGCCGGAGACGGGAGTGTAGAGATCGTTAGCCGCCTTGACCGACTCGACCTGCCCGAAGACCGCGCCCGCCTCGATGCTGTCGCCCACGCGCGGCAACTCCACGTACACGATGTCGCCCAACTGGTTCTGCGCGTGATCCGTGATGCCGACCGTGCCGGTGTCGCCCTCGACCCTGACCCACTCGTGATCCTTACTGTAGTGTAAATCGTCCGGGATGTTTGCCATGATGCTCCTTACTGAAAAGTGATGAGCGATGAGTGATGAGTGATGAGTTAAGAGCGTTTTGTTTTCACTCATTACTCATCACTCTTCACTCATCACTTTTATTTCGACCCTCGTTCGCGTTTATAAAAAGGCACGGGGACGATGCGCGCGGCGACGGGGCGGTCGCGCACGACGACGTGAATTTCCTGTCCCTCGGTGGCGTGTGCGGCGGGCACGTAGGCCAGCCCGATGTTCTTCTTCAAATAGGGCGCGGGGCTGCCCGACGTGACGCGACCGACCTTCTCGCCGTTGACTAAAACGTCGTAGCCGTCGCGCGCGATGCCGCGCTCGGTGACTTCGAAGCCGACGAGTTTCTGCTGGACGCCTTCGGCCTTCTGTTGCGCGAGGCGTTCGCGCCCGTTGAAGTCGCCTTTGTTCAGCTTGCAAATCCAGCCGAGGTTGGCTTCGTAAAGGGAGGTCGTCTCGTCAATTTCGTGGCCGTAGAGAGCCATCGCGGATTCGAGCCGGAGCGTGTTGCGCGCGGCCAACCCGCAGGGCAGGATGCCTTCGGGCGTGCCGTGCCCTCCCGCTTCGAGCAGGCGATCCCAGAGTTGCTCGGCCTTGTCCGGCGCGGCGTAGACCTCGAAGCCGTCCTCGCCCGTATAGCCCGTGCGCGAGATGATCGAGGGCACGCCGTCAACCGCGCCCTCGCGGAAGTGGTAATACTTGATCTCGGCGAGCGGCGTCTCGGTGAGCGTTTGCAGGATGCCGAGCGCGTCCGGCCCCTGCACGGCGATCTGGCAGAAGTCCGCGCTGCGGTTCGTGAGCGTCAACGTCTCGTCCCCGCGGTGCGCGTTGATCCAGTCCCAGTCCTTCCCGGTGGTCGAAGCGTTGACGACGAGCAGCAGGTGATCTTCGGCGAAACGATAGACGAGCAGGTCGTCAACGACCGTGCCTTCGGGCGTGGTGAGCGCGGAGTATTGCGCCTGCCCGTCAACGAGTTTGGTGGCGTCGTTCGAGCAGAGGCGGTTGACGAAGGCGATGGCGTCAGAGCCGCGCACCTCGATCTCGCCCATGTGCGAGACGTCGAAGAGGCCGGAGTGGAGGCGCGTGCGCAGGTGCTCCTCGACCGTCCCGGCGGGGTATTGGACGGGCATGTCCCAGCCGCCGAAATCAACCATCCGCCCGCCCAGACGGCGGTGCGCGGCGTTGAGCGGCGTCTGCTTGAGTGGTGTCGGCGCAGTAGTCAAGCGACTCTCCTGACTCTCTCGTTGAGATGGGTGGAACGCTGAAAATGATTGATGTTTACGAAGGAGAAAACCTAACATGCCGCGCCCGGTGCGTCAAGCAAGTCACCCGCGCACGGACTAAGGGATGAGAAAAGCCGTCAATGGTGAATCGTCAATCGTGAATAGAAGAAAGCAGGTCTTCTCTATTCACGATTGACGATTCACGATTTACTGTTCCTCGTTCATCCCTCATCCCTCCGCCCTCATCCCTGTTTTTCTTGACGGGGCGGGAATCCAGACGGTAAAGTTGCGAGCGTCCCGCTGGTTTGGTGGAGCGTTTAGAAGACCTCGTTTTTCGCCGTCTCGTGGCCTCGCCGGACATCTTGAAACACATTTTTCGCGTCTAAGCTCTGACCTTTGGATGACCTGTTTTTGAACCACCCCGGCTGTCGAGAGAAATAACGCCGGTGTCCGTTCCGACGGTCGGCAAATGACCCTTGAATTTACTGGCCGCAGAATCCCCCTCATGCCAGTCGCACCTTTTCCCGAAACTTTTCATCAAGAGTCGCCCATTATTCTTGCTCCGGCTTCGCACTTATAACCACCGCCCCGGCCATCCCCTCGTGCATCCGACGGAGTGTTGATTTTTCGCCCTTTCTAACAGAGGACGTCGCTTTGAAAAAAATCAGTTTCCCCATGACCCGCCCCCCCTTCCGGCAGCGCCGCCTGTGGTTCGCCTTCTTCTTCCTGTTGAGTTTGTCGCTCGCCGCTTCGGCCGCTTTCCTGTTTTCGTCCGCGACGGTCGAAGCCTCGAAGGGCGTGCAGAAGAAGCGTCAGGCGACGCGACGACGCGCGAACACGACGCGCGCGCGCAAAGGCGCGACCGCCGCTCCTGCTTCTGCTGCCGCAGCGAAGTCGCGGAAGGCAGAGACGGACGAGGAGTTCAACGAGCCGAGCATCGGCGATCAGGAAGACGGCGACGAGCGCGAGGTGATTGATGCGCGCCAGCAGTGGTTCATGATGCAGCGCGCCTACCCGTTCGACGCGCCGCCCGCCGAAGGTCGGCTCAAGGCGTGGCTCGCGCGCCCGAAGGACGCCGGACGCGGCAAGGACGGCGACGACGCTAGCACCCGCGCCATCTCGCAACAGTGGCGCAGCATCGGCCCCGCGCCGACGACGCCCGCCTTCCCGAACAACTGGGGCGTGACGAGCGGCCGCCTCAACTCCATTGCCCTCCACCCGACGATCCCGAACATCGTCTTGATCGGCGCGTCCACCGGCGGCATCTGGCGTTCGACCGACGGCGGCGCAAACTTCGTCCCCGTCACCGACACGCACGTTGATCTGGCCGTCGGCTCGATCGCCTTCTCGAAAAGTAACCCGTCAATCGTCTACGCCGGGATGGGCGATCTCGGCAACGGCTATTTCGGCACGGGCGTCTTGAAGTCCACGGACGCGGGCGCGACGTGGGCGCGCATCAGCAACAACACGCTCCCCCCGCTCGGCACGACAGCCGAGATCGAAGTTGACCCGACGAATCCCAACCGCGTCTACGTTCTCCAGGCGACGCGCACGCTCGCGACCTCCTATAACGATCTCAACCCCGACGGCAATCTCTACCGCAACGGCTTCTATCTCTCCGAAGACGGCGGCGTCAGTTGGCGGCGAACGTTGGCGGGCAGGCCGCGCGACATCGCCGTCCACCCGACGAACCCGCAGATTCTCTACATGGGTATGGCGCTCGTGGACGCGTTCGCCGGCATCCCTGCGAACGTCGCCGGCGTCTACAAGTCTCTGGACGGCGGCGCGTCGTGGCTGCCCGCGCCCGTCTTCATCGCGCCCTCCGGCATAAACACGCTCGACGTGCGCATCGCCGTCACGCCCGCCGCGCCCGACCGCGTTTGCGTCTTCTCCGGCGCGAAGGGCGCCATCCGCGTTGACATCAGCGACAACGCCGGCCTGACGTGGACGAACAAGCCGACGACGGGAGTTGACCCCGGCCAGTTCGGCTACAACACCTACATCCACGTCTCGCCGAACGACCCGAACACGATCTACGTCGGCACGCGCGACGTCTACAAGACGACGAACGCGGGCGATAGCTGGGTGAGCGTGACGAAGAATTTCTCCGGCGCTAATTTCGCCTACGCCCCTTTCAGCTCAACCGCGCACCCAGACCAGCACACCTTCGCCTTCCACCCGGCCAACCCGGATGTCATCTACATCGGCAGCGATGGCGGCATCTCTGTTTCGACCAACGGCGGCGCGACCTTCGCCTCGCTCAACGCGTCGCTGACGCTCACACAGTTCGTCAGCATCTCAATGCACCCGACCGACCCGACCATCTCCTACGGCGGCTCGCAGGACAACGGCACGCAGCGTCGCATCGTCGGCACGAACACGTGGCGCGAGTTCAGCAGCGGCGACGGCGGCCGCAACATCGTCAACGCCGCGACGCCGAGCCAGGTGTTCACCACTTACATTTACGGGACAGTCAGTCGTTTCACGAACAACGGAACTTCCGGCGGCAACTCCATCGCCCAGAACTCGTCTTTCGGCGAACCGGACACCGGCCAGCGCATCGCCTTCTACCCGCCGATGGTCGGCAACGGCGTTGACGCGACGATCTATTTCGGCACTTGGCGTCTGTTCACCTGCACGAACTGCAGCACCTCCAACTACCCGTCCACCAACTGGACTGCGCCCGCGGGCATGGACGATCTCACCAAAGGTGCGCCCGACGTGTTGAGCGCTATCGGCGTCGAGCGCAAGGCCGGGGCGCAGGTCATCTACACCGGCTCGGCGCAGGGGCGCGTGATGGTCTCCACCAACGGCGGCATCAATTGGACGGACAGGTCAACCGGCCTCCCCAACCGTTTCATCGAAAGCATCACGGTCAACCCCACGAACGCGGCCATCGCTTACATCACTTACGGCGGCTTCGGCACGGGGCACGTCTTCCGCACGACGAACATGGGCGGAAGCTGGACGGACATCGGCGGCTCGCCGGGGCAACCGACGGCCATCCCGAACGTCCCCGTCAGCGCGTTCCTCATTGACCCCGTGAACCCGAACACGCTCTACGCCGGTTCGGACATCGGCGTCTTCCGCTCCACCGACAACGGCGCGACGTGGGCGACTTTCAACAACGGCATGCCCCCGTCCATCGTCACCGGCTTTGCCACGAGCGCGGGCGGCGTCATCCAACTCTCGACCTACGGGCGCGGCGCGTACGAGTTGACCGGCACGGCCGCCTACACCATCGGCGGCAGAATCTTCAACGCCGCAGGCACGCCCTACAGCAACGTGACCGTGACGCTCAGCGGCTCGCAAAACGCCACCGCCACGACCGACGCGCAGGGCGCGTACTCGTTCCCCAATCTGCCCAACGGCAACTACACCGTCACGCCGACGCGCATCCACACCGCGTTCGAGCCGACGAGCCTGACGTTCTCCAACCTGAACGCCGACCAGACGGCCGCGAACTTCCTCGCCTCCGACGCGCGCTATAGCATCAGCGGGCGCGTCGTGGACGCGGGCGGCACCGGCATCGCCAACGTCGTACTTACGCTCTCAGGCTCGCTCGGCGGCACGACGAACACGGACGCCGTCGGCAACTACACTTTCATCAACCTGCTGCCGACGGGCAACTACACGATCACGCCCTCGAAAGCCAACTACACCTTCGCGCCGCAGAATGCAGCCATCAACAACCTCAGCGCGAACCAGTCGGGCGTGAATTTCACCGCCGCTTCGTCCTGCACCTATTCCGTCACGCCCGTGAGTCCGCAGAGTTTTGCGGCGGGCGGCGGCGCGGGCAGTTTCAACATCACGACGCAGGCGGGCTGCGCGTGGGCTGCGACGAGCCTCACCTCTTGGATCACGATCACGAACGGCAGCGGCACGGGCAACGGCACGGTCAACTACAACGTCGCCGCCAACTTCGGCGGCGCGCGCAACGGCCAGATACTCCACACGGACAATTCTTTCTACAACGTCGCGCAAGGCGCGTCGGCCACGCCCGCCGTCTTCGATTTCGCCGCCGCGACCGCGCAGGCTAGCGAAGCCGCCGGGCGTGCCGGCATCAACGTCACGCGCACGGGCAACACGTCGGGCGCGGCCACGGTGGACTACACCACAATTGACACAGACACCTTCACGGTCGGTTGTTTCGACTCTGATAACAATAACTTTGGGGCATACGGCCGCTGCGACTTCGCCACCACGGTCGGCACGCTTCAGTTCAACGCGGGCGAGACCAGCAAGACGATCAACGTGCCGCTCATTGACGACGGTTACGCCGAAGGCGCGGAGACTTTCCAACTGCGCCTGAGCAACGCTACCGGCGCGGTGCTCGGTTCGTCCACCCTCGCCACCTTAACTATTCAGGACAACGACGCGGCGAACGCGCCGAACCCGGTCACGACCTCGTTCCCGTTCTTCGTCCGTCAGCAGTACTTGGACTTCCTCTCTCGCGAACCCGATCAGGGCGGCTTCAACGCGTGGCTCGGCGTCCTGAACAATTGCCCGAACGCCTTCACCGGGCCGTCTGTGCCGTCGCAGTGCGACCGCATTTACGTCTCCGGCGAAGGCTTCTTCCGCTCGGTGGAGTTCCAGTTGAAGGGCTTGTACGTGTTCCGCTTCTACAAGGTGGCGTTCGGCCGGATGCCGGAGTACACCGAAATCGTTTCCGACATGAGTTTCGTCGCGGGGCAGACGGCCGAAGAGGTCTACGCGCGCAAGGCGCAACTGGCGTTGCTGTTCACGCAGCGGCCTGAGTTCCAGACCGCCTACGGCGCGATGAACAACGGGCAGTACGTCAACGCACTGTTCGCCCGCTATCAACTGACGCGGGTCATCACGCCCG
The DNA here is from genome assembly GCA_030841105.1 of Pyrinomonadaceae bacterium. Taxonomy (GTDB): domain Bacteria; phylum Acidobacteriota; class Blastocatellia; order Pyrinomonadales; family Pyrinomonadaceae; genus JAIVJZ01. The sequence goes on along the minus strand of JAVEDE010000079.1, from coordinate 105,082 downwards.
ACCCGGCGACGCCCGACGTGACGTTGCCGAAACTGATCTTGTCGGGCGCAGACCTGACGAACCGGCTGAACGCGGGCACGATGACACGGGCGCAGGTGTTGCGTGCCGTCGCGGATTCGGACGAAGTGGGAGGCGTGGAACTCAACAACGCGTTCGTCGGCATGCAGTACTACGGCTACCTGCGGCGCAAGCCCGACCCGGCAGGCTTCAACGCGTGGCTCGCCGTCTTGCAGTCGGGCAACGTCCGCACGATGGTTGACGGCTTCCTCAACTCGACGGAGTACAAGTTGCGCTTCGGTCATTAGACGACAGAAGACAACGACAAACTTCGGCCGCCGGTTTATAAGAGTAAACCGGCGGCCGTTTTGTTTACGGGATTCGCTTCCGGCGGCCTGACTGAACAGGAACGCGCCGCGCTTAGAAACTGCGTTCGTGGATGCTGACTTTGGAGACCGAGATAACGACGCGCAGGGTGGGCGGGCGGCGGTCGAGCGAGGCGGGGACGAAGGCGGGCGTCCGGCGGAAAGCCTCTTGCACGTCGTCGAGCAGGCGCGGGTTGCGCGGCGGCTGCACCACGCCCGCGAGCGACGCGCTGCCGTTGCTGAACACGTCTGCGTAAATCACCATGTCGTCGGCGTCGTCATCGCCGCCGCGCGAAGGAGCTTGGATGAGCGCGGCGAGCGCGCCGTTCGGGTTGATGGTCGGGACGGGTTTCGTCACGTCGTAGCCGCCGCCCTCGAACAGAGACTTGTCGAGCGAGTCGTCGTCTGCGGCGATGCGCGCGGCAATCGTCAGTTCGCGGAGCACGCGAAACTGCGGGCGCAGCCCATTGACGACGCCGATGAACAGAATCAGCGAGGCGAACGCGCCCACCGTGTAGGGCATGAGGCGCGGTTCGAGCCAGCGCAAGGCACGCGCGGCGAACGAGCCGCTCGGCTGCTGGCGGCGCGCGGCTCGTTCGATCAAAAGCAGTTCGTTGATGGAGGCAGCGAGTCCCGCGGGCGCGGCCGGACGTTCGAGATTGGCGAGCGCGCGCACGACCGAGCGCGTCCGGGCAAACTCACCGCGGCACACGGGGCAGACTTCGAGGTGCGCGTCCACGCCCGCGCGTAGGCTGCGCGCCAGCCGGCCGTCAAGGTACGGCGAAAAACTCTTTTGTGTCTCCTCGCAAGTCATAAGGGGTAGAGGTGAGAGGTCAGAGGTGAGAGGTCAGTTGAAATCAGTTTCGCTTCTTACTGATCTCTGACCTCTCACCTCCGGTCTCTGCTTTCAAACGAATGGCTGGCCGACCCCGGCTGCTCCCTCGCTCAAGGAAGCAACGCGTGCTGATCTCATTCCAACGCTTGCCCGCAAACGTCGGCGTCCGGCGCGTGATCTTTCCAGACGGGTGTTGCTGGCCGCGTCTAAACAAACCTCACGCACGTCTGCCGCCCTCCGCAGGGCATACGACGAAACTACAACCTTCGTCGCTTCCCGACCCACTGGCACCTTGGTTGGTTGGGTGAAGCCGGGGCGGGGCAGCCATTCGTTTTCAAAGAACGTTCTTACAAAGAGCCTTCCAACTTGCGGCGCAACTCGGTGCGACCGCGCGAGAGTCTCGACTTGACAGTGCCGACGCTGATGTCGAGCGCGGCGGCGACCTCTTCGTAGCTCAAGCCCTCCACGTCGCGCAGGACGACGGCTTCGCGGTAGGGGCGCGCGAGTTGGCGGACGGCGGCGAGCAGAATCTCCTCGCGTTCGTGCGAGAGCGTGCGCGCTTCGGGGTCGGGCGCGTGCTCGTCAACGAGGCGCGTGGCGAGCGAGAGTTCGTGCGTCTCGTCCGTCGCGTCGAGCGAGACGGTTGAGCCGCGTCGCCTGCGCCGCCACCAACGCCAGCGGTTACGCGCCTGATTGACGGCGATGCGGTAGAGCCACGTCCGCAAATCGGCGTCGCCGCGAAAGTGCGCGATGCTGCGAAAGGCTTGCAGGAACGTCTCCTGCGTCAGGTCGCGCGCCTCTTCGGGGTCTTCCGTCAGGCGGTAGAGCAGGGCGTAAATGTCGCCGGAACGTTCCGCGACGAGACGCTCGAAGGCCGCGGCATCGCCCGCGCGTAATCTGTCAATGAACTGTGTCTCAGCAACGGGACGCGCCTCCGCCGAGTCCGCCACGGCGGCGGGATGCTCCAATTCGGCTTGCCCGCGGAGGGCGATTGGCTCTCCGAAGCTCACAAACGTCCTCCAGCGCGAACCGGCGAATTGTGCGGCATCGCTTCCGGCCGCTCGCCGTGTACACGTCCCATTAGACACCGCCCCTTCGCCACTTGTTCCCGAAACATTTCAACCAATTTTCGCCCGCTTCGTGCGCGCCCACGGGTGCGGGCGCGAAGCGTAGCACGCACCCCCCCGGCGGTCAATAAAGTCTCCCGCAGCCAGAGAGTTAAGGCCGCCCGAACGCTTGCTTGACAACCCCGCGCCGCGGTCGGTAGAGTGAATCGTTTCACCCTAACTGCTGAAATCAGAACGCGCACAACCGTGCGATGTTGCAAGAGAAAAAAACGTGGCTCCATCCAAGAAAAAACATGCGCGCGAAGTCCGGCGCGACAAGGTTCGCGAAAAGGCACTCGAACAATTTGAACGCGTCGGCGACCGCCTCGAAGGTCGTGGCCGCACGATCCTCTATGCCGTGGTCGCCCTCGTCTCGCTCGCCGTGCTGGCGGGCGTCTATTCGTGGTGGAGCGGGCGCAAGGCGCAGGAGGCCACGCGCGCCCTGAGCCGCGTTATCGAGATCGCCGACGCCACCGTGTCGGCTTCGCCCGCGCCCGCGGTCGCGCCCGGCGCGACGGGCTTAACTTTCACGACCGAGAAGGAACGCGCCGAGCGCGTCGTCGCGGAAGCGCAAAAGGTCGAGAACAAGTACGGCGATCCTTACAAGTCGCTCGCGCGCTACTTCCGCGCCGCCAATTTGTTGACGGTTGATCGAGACAAGGGTCTGGGCGAACTACAAGCTCTGGCCGGAGGCGGCGAGGCGGAGGTGGCGGCGCGCGCCAAGTTTGCGCTGGCGCAGGCGAGGGAAGCCGACGGGCAGTACGATGCCGCAGCCGCGCTCTACACGGAACTCGCGCGCGGGCAGAGTCCGGCCGTCCCCGTGGACACGGCGAATCTGCGGCTCGCCTCGGTCTATGAAAAGCAGGGCAAGAAGAGTGAGGCCGCAGACATCCTCTTCCAGATCGCCAAGACTGCGCGCGAGGCCAAAGGCAAGGACGGCAAGCCCGTCGCGCAGTCGGCCGCCGCGCGCGAAGCCGCGCAGAAACTTGAACGCCTCGACTCCGCGCGCCACGCCCAACTGCCCGCTGAGCCTGCCCCCGATAGAAACCTCCCGTTCTAAAAGCAGCGGCCAGAGGTTAGAGTTCAGTGAAGACAGTTGAAGAGGTTTTTCTTTTTAACTGATCCCTGACCTTTAACCTCTGGCCTCTTTTTCCGATGGATAATCTGACGCATACGCTGGTCGGGTTGACGGCTGCGAAGGCGGGGCTGGAACGCCTGTCGCCGGGGGCGACCGCCGTCTGCCTGCTGGCCGCCAACGCGCCGGACGCCGACATCCTGGCGGCCTTCGGCGGCAGTTGGTTTTATCTGAAACATCATCGCGGCATCACGCATTCCGTCGTCGGTACGCTCGCCATCGCGCTCATCATCCCGCTGTTGTTCTACGCCGGCGACCGCACCGTCGCGCGCCTGCGTGGTCTTCGTCCGGGCGTGCGCCTGCGCGGTCTCGTCGTCGCGTCGCTTGTGGTCAGCGCGTCGCACCCTTTGATGGACTGGACGAACAACTACGGCGTGCGCCCGCTGTTGCCTTGGGACGGGCGTTGGTTTTACGGCGACCTCGTCTACATTGTTGACCCGTGGCTGTGGTTGAGTCTGGGCGGGGCGTCGTTTCTGCTGACGGCGAAGACGCGCTGGCACGCGGTCGCGTGGGGCGCGCTCGCGCTCGTGGCGACGCTGGCTTTCGTCGTCCTGCCGATGCGTGCGGGGATGGGTTACCCGGTCGCGTCGCGCGCGCTGTGGCTGGCGTGCCTCGTCGCGCTCGTCGTCGCGCATCAAATGAACTTCGCTATGAACTTCGCCGTGCGTTGGGGACGCTCGATCGCTTTGGTCGCGCTGGCGTTCGTCGTCGTGTACTGGGGCGCGCTCGGCCTCTTGCACGGTCGCGCGCTCGCGCGGGCGCAAGAGGTGGCCGTGGCTGAGGCCGCGCGACAGCAGGAGACTGTGCAGAGAGTCGCGGCGATGCCGTCGCTCGCAGACCCGACGCGGTGGCGCGTGCTGGCGGAGACGGATCGCGCCGTCTATCGTTTTGAAACTTCGCTCTTGTCGCACGTCGAAACGGAGCGGGACGCGCCCGGCGAATTGACGCGCTTCGAGAAGCCGCAAGGCGAGGCCGCCGCAGTCGCAACGCGCGCCGCCGCAGACGAACGCGCGAGAATCTTTCTCGACTTCGCGCGCTTTCCCGCCGTCCGCGTGGAAGGGCAAAGCTGCGCCGAGGAGTTGCTCGTGCAATTCGCCGATCTGCGTTTCACCGAACCGGGCAGGGCGGGGCGCGGCGGCAACTTCTCGCTCGAAGTAACAGTGCCGCCCGCGCGTTGACGGCGCGCCCGCGTGAGTCGCGGCGGCACTGCATAAATTCATGCAGGCGTTGTTATATTTTGGTTACAGTTAACTTTAAGGATTGACAAAGGGGCACGCCGACGCTATAACTCCCGCCGTCTCACACAGGACGCATCACATATGGGTCGGCGCTCTCCAACGGGAGGGCGCAGGTTGACAGCACAGGCCACACCGCTTTACGTGCTCCTCGATATTTCCCAGTCCTCGCCATCTCAATTTGGAGAATCCTCCCATGCTCGGCACAGCTTCTCTCATGTCCGCTCGCAGCCAACGACTCTTTCTCGGAGTCAAGAGGAACGCTTCACCCGCTTGAACCTGTCGTAGTTCGCACCATTCAGAATCGCACCTCGGTTGTTCCGTCCCCGCGCGACGCGGAAGGACGGTTAACTTCGTTGCCCGGCGAAACGGGAGACACGCTCTCAGGAAATCCCCGCCGGACTGAGCCATCAACGCGACAACCCGACTGCACCATCACCTAGCAGCCCGACCGTTGGTAGTCGTCCGCGTCGAAGCCCCGGCTCTCACAACATTCCCACCACGGGAAAGGAATTGGATGCAATGTCCACGTTGAGTATTCATCTGTTCGGCAAGTTCAGCGTCCACGCGGGCGGGCAGCCGCTCGAAGGATTCGACGCCTGCAAGACACAGGAACTTCTGAGTTATCTCCTCGTCCACCGCGCCCGCCCACACACGCGCGAATCGCTCGCCGGACTGCTCTGGGGCGAGACGGCCACGGACAAATCGAAAAAATATCTAAGGCAAACTCTCTGGCATTTACAGTCCGCGCTCGAAGGCCACGGCGGTGGTAATAGTGATGGCGGCGGCATGGACGAGGGCGGCGCGTTGCTCTCTGCCGAACATGAATGGGTGCGGCTCAACGTTGCGCCCGCCGCCGCGGTGTGGCTCGACGTGGAAGTGTTCGAGCGTGCCTTCGCGCGCGTGCAGGGGAAGGCCGGGAAGGACTTGGACGAAGAGACGAAGCGCATTGTCGAAGCGGCCGCCGCACTCTACAAGGGCGACCTGCTCGAAGGCTGGTATCAGGATTGGTGTCTGTACGAGCGCGAGCGTTTGCAGAACATGTACCTCGTGATGCTCGACAAACTGATCAGCTATTGCGAGGCGAACGGCGATTACGAGACGGGACTGCTCTACGGCTCGACCATCCTGCGCTACGACCGCGCGCGCGAGCGCACGCACCGCCAGTTGATGCACCTGCTCCACATGTCGGGCGACCGCACGGCCGCGCTGCGCCAGTACGAACGCTGCGTGGCCGCGCTCAGGCAGGAACTAGACGTTGCGCCCGACCGCCGCACCGTCGCGCTCTACCAGCAAATCCGCCTCGACCAACTCGAAGAACTCGGCCAGCCCGCCGCCGAACTCGACACGGACGCTCAGACGACCGCCGCCTCGCTGCCCGAAGTGCTCGGCCGCCTCCAACAACTCCAACTCGTCATGTCCGACGTGCAACGCCGCATCCAGCAAGACATCAAGGCCGTCCAGCAAGCCTTGAAGCACTAAGCGGGGAAGGATTAGCGAAAGACAGGAAACAGGAAACAGAAAACAGGAGTCAGAATTAGGGCGGGCGTTAACTTGTCTTCATTCTGACTCCTGTTTCCTGTCTTCCGACTTCTCGATTTAGACATCCATCTCCGCATTCCGCAATCGGAAGACGCTTTGACAGACGCCCGCGAGACGCCCGCCCGCCTGCCCGCCTGTTATACAACTCCCCGCGCATGATTGCTGGTCTGACCCCAAGGCTCTTTTGCCCGCCACCCGATCACTGGACGAGGGTCGCACTCAGCCCGATCTCACAGCCCATCCCCTCGCACGGGGTCATCATGGACTTGCCTGAATCCCAAGTGGATTCGTTCATCGTCAAGTTGTGGACGGAGGAGGCCGCTGGCGGCGCGGGCGGGCGCGTGAAATGGCACGGCCACATCACACACGTCTCCGACGGCGCGCGGCGTTACCTCAAAGACCTCGACGAGATCAAAATCTTCATCGAGCCGTATCTGGTGGAGATGGGCGTCAACGTGGACAGTCGCTGGCGTCTGCGACACTGGCTGAAGCGTTTCATCATCCACCCGGCCGGGCACGAGTGAACGGCACGCGCGCGCCGGGCGCTAACTAACGGTTGCGAACATCGCAACTAACAATTGCGAATACCGCAACTGGCGGTTGCACACACCGCACGGTTTTTTTGTGACGTGATAGATGGCGACTTACGAGTCAATTGCGGCGGCGGGGCAGGCCATTGTCGGGCTGCTCGGCGACGCGTGCCCGAAGCCAGAATTCGCGGGCGCGAGTTTCAGTCTCTACCAGATCAAAGATTTCCTGTCGCCGATGGAAGAGGGGCTGTCGCTGTTTCTCTACCGCATCGCGGTCAACGGTTCGCGGCGCAATCTGCCGCCGAGCGTGGGCGCAGACGGGCGGCGTTATCGTTCGCCGATCCCGCTCGACCTCCATTACATGCTGACGGCGTGGGGCAAGACGGCGGAGAAGCAGCAACTCCTGCTGTCGTGGGCGATCCGCATGTTGCAGGACGTGCCCGTGCTGCACGCGAGTTTGTTGAACGACTACGCCTCCGACCCGGCGACGTTCCGACCCGGCGAAACCATCGAGATCATCCTCGACCCGCTGAATTTGCAAGACATGTCGAACCTGGCGACGCTGACCAAACTGAACCCGCCGCTCTCCGTCACTTACGTGATCCGCATGGTGTCGGTCGAGTCGAAGGTCGCGCTCGAAGAGGCCGAGTTGGTGCAGACGCGTGCCTTCGATCTCGGAAAGGTGCGCGCGTGATGGCCTTGAACCCTGTGCATGTCCTGGAAAGGATGACGCTCGTCGCGCCGCTCGGCCTGCGCTTTCACGACGCGGCGACGGGCGAGCGCGTCGGCGACGGCCTCAACATCACGGTCTACCCCGCGAGCAACAGCGCGCAGCGCGTCCGAGCCTACGCCAACCGTTCGGGCACTTACGTTCTGCATCACGCGCCGGGCTTGCGCGAGTTTGAACACGGCGCGGGCGACGACAACTTCTGGAACAACTTGCCGCCGCCGCAGACGTTCGTCGTCGAAGTGGTTGACGAGGAGCGTCGCTTTCAGCCTTTCTCGTTCGAGGCGGAACTGCCCGCGCCGCGCGGCCTCTTCAACTGGCTCTCGCCCGCCGAACCTTCGTCGCCCGCGAGCGCGCAGCAGAGCATCCCGCTCTATTCCGCCCCGGCGCGCGGCATCCAGTCCGGCATGGCCGTCATCCGCGCCGACCTGTGGAACGCGCAGGCCAACGCACCCGCCGCTTGGGCAATCGTCGAAGCGCGCATGGACGGCCAACTACATGCGCGCGGCCTGAGCGACCGGCGAGGCAGCGTCGCACTCATCTTCCCCTACCCGAAGCCGACCGACTCGCCGCTCGCGTCGCCCGTCGCGTCGCCGCCCGTCAACCAAAACGTGCCGCTCTTGGAACAGACGTGGGAACTAACGCTCGGCGCGGGTTACGCCCCGACGGACGACGCTGCGGCGGCGAAGCCCGCGCCGCTCCCGGACCTGCGCGCCGCGCTCGACCAACTCAACGCGCCACCCGCGAAATTGTGGACTGACTTCGGCGGCGCGGTCGAACTCACGAGCGTGACCCTGAGATACGGTCAGGAACTAATTTTAAAGTCGCAAGATTCGATCACCGTTTCACCGCCTGCCCCGCAGGCGGTGCTGTTCATTACCCCGGCGGGTTCACCGCCCTGAAGGAGGAGTCATGCCTGAATATCTCGCTCCCGGAGTGTACATCGAAGAGACCTCGTTCCGTGCCAAGTCCATCGAAGGCGTGAGCACGACCACGACCGGCTTGGTCGGCCCGTCGCGCTTCGGCCCAATTGATCTTGAGCCGGACATCATCACCGGTCTCGTCGAGTTCGAGCGCGTCTACGGCGACCGGCAGAAACTTGAGTTCGCGGGCGGCGCGAAGTTACACAACTATCTCTGGCACGCCGTCCGCGCCTTCTTCGAGGAGGGCGGCAAGCGGCTCTACGTCGGGCGCATCTTCCGCCCGCTCGTCATTGACGGCGACGCCGACGGCGTGGAGAACGTCTATCGCCGCCCCAGCGAAAAAATTTCGGAAGACGACCCGAGCCAGACCGGCGCGCTCTACTCCGACGGCCACGCGCGCGGGTGGATGTATCAAGACTCGAACGCGGAGACGGTCGGCACGTCCGTCCTCGTCCGCGCGCGCTTCCCCGGCGCGGCGGGCAACATGCGCGTCCGCATCACGGTCAAACTCGGCCAGAACATTTTGACGGGCACGGACGGCGCGCTCACGGCCAAGTCGCTGCGCCCCTACGACACCGTGTGGCTGAGCAACGTGACGAGTCCGGTTGACAGCCCGCCGGGCAGCGGCGGCTTCCGCCTCGCGCATTACGACGAGGCCGAGCAGACGTGGGTTTTCGGCGACACGTCCACCACGACGTCGGGCGATCTCCGCCTCAACACGCCTTCCGGTTCGGGCTTCACCGCGCTCAGCATCGCCGAGGGCGATCAGGTGCGCGTCGCGACGCTGATCATCTCCGTCACCTCCGCCGACGGCGCGACGACGAACGTCTGGGACAACATCGCGCTCGACCCGCAACACGAGAACACCTTCGGCACGCCCGACTCCATCAGCCAAACCTTCTCGCAGAACCCGAGCAGTCTCTCGCAGGCGCGCACGCTCCCCATCGTCATCCTCGTCGGCGACGATCTCTCGACCGGCGTCGAACTGATCGAGACGCTCATCGCCTACGGCGCGAGTTCCGGGTCGAACGCGATCTTGGGCGACAACCTCTTGAACAACCTCAACTCGACCGACAGCGAACGCTCCGTGGAGATTCTGTTGACCGGCGGCAACGACGGCCAACTGCCCGGCACGGACGAGTACACCGGCAGCATCAACGAGCAGACCAACGCCAAGTTCGGCCTCGTCTCCTTCGAGGACTTGGAGGACATCTCCATCGTCGCCACGCCCGGCGCGACGGCCAACTACGCCGAGAACACTTCCGAGGCGACGGCGATCATCAACGCGCTCATCGCCCACGCCGAGCGGATGCGCTACCGCATCGCCGTCATAGACAGCGGCGACAACCAATCCATCTCCGAAGTGCGCGCCATGCGCGCCAAGATTGACTCCAAGTACGCCGCCTTCTACTACCCGTGGATACGCGTGCTCGACCCCGTGACGAACACCGAGATCAACTTGCCGCCGAGCGGTTTCGTCGCGGGCATCTACGCGCGCAACGACACCCAACGCGCCGTCTACAAAGCGCCCGCCAACGAAGTGGTCTCGCTCGCCATCGGCTTCGAGAAGATGCTCAACCGCGCGCAGCAGGAGGTGTTGAACCCCGAAGGCATCAATTGCTTCCGCTTCTTCGAGGGGCGAGGCTTCCGCCTCTGGGGCGCGCGCACGACGAGTTCCGACCCCGAATGGAAATACGTCAACCTGCGCCGCTACTTCGCCTACCTCGAACGCTCCATTGACAAGGGTACGCAGTGGGCGGTGTTCGAGCCGAACGGCTCGATGCTCTGGGACAACGTGCGCCGCACCATCGAAGATTTCCTCTTCAACGAATTCCAGATGGGCGCGCTGCTCGGCGACAAGCCGGACAAAGCCTACTTCGTGCGCTGCGACCGCTCGACCATGACGCAGAACGATCTCGACAACGGGCGGCTCGTCTGCCTCGTCGGCGTCGCCCCCTTGCGCCCCGCCGAGTTCGTCATCTTCCGCATCGGCCAGTGGACGGCGGATCGAAAACAGTGACGAGTGACGAGTGACAAGTGACAAGTCAGTAATGATGAGAGATGAGTGATGAGAGATGAGTGATTAGTGATGAGCGATGAGTCGAACCTGCTTCTGACTCGTCACTTGTCACTCGTCACTCGTCACTCCGACGAAGGAGGAACTTATGGCAATCCTACGTGATCGTCCGTATGTGCAGTTCAATTTTCTGGTTGACCTCGGCACGGGCACGACCGAGGGGGTGGAGGCGGGCTTTCAAGAGTGCAGCAACATCGGCATGGAAGTCACCGTCTCGGAGTACCGCACAGGCAACTCGAAAGAGAACAGCGTGCGCAAAATCACCGGCCTCAACAAGTCAACCGACGTGACCTTGAAGCGCGGCGTGATCGGTTCGCTCAACCTCTACAAGTGGCTCGACGACATCCGCAACGGCAACCAGATGGCCGAGCGCACGGTCGTCATCCAGTTGCAGAACGAGGATCACACGGCGGTCGTGCAGACTTGGAAACTGCTGCGCGCGCGCATCATCAAGCACGTCAGCGGCCCGATGAACGCCAAGGGCACGGACGTGGCGATGGAAGAGTTGACGCTCGCCTACGAGCGTCTGGAAATGGAGTAGGCGCTAGCCGGGCGGCGGGCGCGGCGCGAGGCAAACGCTTTTCGCAAGAAAGCGTCGGGCGCGTGTTTCGACAGCGGTGGCCGTCGCAGTAGTGCCAACTCTTAGCGGGATGGGGTGAGTGATGTTGAAGCGCGTCGTCACGCGGCGTCTGCCGGGGTTTCGGTTCGAGGCGCAAGCGCCGGCTCTGGACGAGTGGTTGCCACGCATGGATGTGGCGGCCTTCGTCGGCTTTGCCGCGTCGGGGCCGTTGAACTTGGCCGTGGCCGTCGAATCCGTCGCGCAGTTCACGGCCATCTTCGGCGAAGACGCCGGTCTAGCGTGGGACAGGCAGCGCGGCTTGGAGACGTTCGCTTACCTCGCGCCCGCCGTGCGCGCCTTCTTCGACAACGGCGGGCGGCGTTGCTGGATCGTGCGCGTCGCACGCGAGCAGGCCACAGAGGACGCGCCGCGCAACCGCGCCCGCGCCAACTTCTTCCACGTGCCGGGCTTGATGGCGGGCGCGCTCAACACGACCGACGACAACCAGAAGGGCGTCGTCGAGAAACTCAATCCGGCCTACGTGCAGGCGCGTTCCGAGGGCAGTTGGTCTGACGACTTGGGCGTCGGCGCGTCGCTCGTCAGCCGCCCGGCGCAGGTGCTCTCGTTCTCGCTGGCGAAACTCCGCGTCGAACTCGCGCTCGACTCGCCCGACGATCTCTCCGAGGGCGACCTGCTGCGTCTCACTTTCAAGGACGAGTTCGTGTTGCTGTTTCAGGCGACGGAAGTCGTGCCGCTCTCGGCGAGTACGCCGACGGCGCGGCGCACGGTGCAGGCGGACGCGGCACACGCGGTCTGGCTGCGCGCCACCTCGCCGTCCGGGGCATCGCCCGTCGAGCCGAAACTCGTCGAGGCGCGCGTCTACACCGCAGAGCCTGCGACGCCCATCGTCTACGACTCGCAGGAGTCGCCGGAGCGCACGCAGGCCGACGAGTTCGCCGCGCGCCGCGCGTGCATCCTCTACCCTTGGGACAACGAGAAGAGATCGCGCGAGGGGCGCGAGATCAAACTCGACTTGGCAGTCTCCGCCGCCGAAGCTCCCGCCGTCGGCTCGCTCGTCCGCGTCGAAGGCCAGAACCTCTGGGTCACGGTCGAAGAGATCGGCATCACGACGAACGCCAACTTGCCGGGGGGACAAGAGGAAGCGGTGCAGATCAAGGGGCGCGGCTTCTGGTGGTTGCCCGACGCGCCGCCTGTCGCCGCACTCGAAAAGGACGGGAAGGTCAGTCCCGACGGCGAACGTCTCTCGTTCGAGTTGTGGGCGCGCAAGGGCAGCGACTACGCGCTGACGCTCGGCGAACTCGCTTTCGGCGCGAGCCACCCGCGCTACTTCGCGCAACTCCCCACCGACGCCGAAGCCTACGACACGGATCGCACCGCGCCCGTCAACCAACCCGCCGAACAACTCTGGCAGCCTGTCGGCGAGATACGCTTCCCGCTCGCGGGCGTCAAGGGCGAGAACGCAATCTACTTCCCGCTCGGCATGCAATTTCTGCCGGAGCAATTTTTGCCCGCCGTCAAACTCCCCGGCTCGCCGCTCGAACGGGACGGTCTGGCCGGGTTCGACGCAGACCTCTTTCTCGATCCCGAACTCAAAGAAGCCAGTCTCAACGACCTGCTCTCTCGCGCCGACTTCATCCGCTACCTGAGCGACCGGCCGCGTCGCCTGCGTGGTATCCACGCCGCGCTCGCGCTCGAAGAAGTGACCATCGTCGCCGTGCCCGACGCGGTGCATCGCGGTTGGTCGAAAGCGGGGCTTGAGAAAGCTCCCATCGCGCGCCGCTCCGCGCCGTTCCCGCGCCCCGAATGGTGGCACTTCCTCGACTGCCAAAAGCACGAAGACCCGCCGCTCGTGCGCCGCCCGCCCGTCGGCCACTTTCTCGACTGCGACATCGAAGTGATCGAGCGACCGCTGCTCGCCGCGCTCGACGATTTCAGCGAGAGCGGCACGTACACGCTCTCTTGGGCGTCCACCGTGCCGGGCGCGACGTTCGTCGTCGAAGAATCAACCGAGCGCGATTGGAGCGCAGGCGCGATTGTTTACACGGGCAAGGAGACGCGCTACACGCTCTACGGCCGACGCCCCGGCGATTACTACTACCGCGTGCGCGCAACGACCGCGAAGGGCACGAGCGACTGGTCGAACGGCGTCGGCGTGCGCGTCGCCACGTCGAACCAGTGGCAGTTGGCGGAAGTGTCCGACTACACGAACGCCGAACTGCTCCCGGTGCAGCGCGCGCTCGTCCGCATGTGCGCCGCGCGCGGCGATCTGCTCGCGGTGCTCTCGCTGCCGTCGCACTACCGCGAGGACAAGGCCATCGAGCACATCTCGCTCTTGAAGACGACGCAGACGCGCGCGCCCGGCTCGGACAACAGCGTGCGCCTCAACCACGACGAGACGGGCGCGTTCAGCTACGCCGCCCTCTATCACCCGTGGCTCACCGGGCGCGACGCGCGCCGCTTCGATCTCTTCCGCGACACGCCGCCCGACGGCGCGGCCTGCGGCGTCCTCGCCCGCCGCGCCAACGCACGCGGCGCGTGGGTCGCCCCGGCCAACGAACTCATACGTGGTTGCGTCGCGCTCACGCCGCCCATCGTCCGTCATCGCTGGCTCGACCTCCAACTCGCCGGGCTCAATCTCATCCGGCAAGAACCGCGCGGCTTCCTCGCCTTAAACGCAGACACTTTGAGCGACGACGAAGACCTGCGCCTCATCAACGTGCGCCGCCTGCTCATCCTGCTCCGCCGCCTCGCCCTGCGCCACGGCGCGACCTACGTCTTCGAGCCGAACAGCGCGGCCTTCCGTCGCCTCGTCCAGCGCGGTTTCGAGTCGCTGCTGGAACGCATGTTTTTGCGCGGCGCGTTCGCCGGGCGGACGGCCTCCGCGTCTTATCAGGTCGTGACGGGCGACTCTCTGAACACGCGTCAGTCGGTCGAGCAGGGACGTTTCGTCGTCGAACTGCGCGTCGCGCCGTCGCTGCCTTTGACATTTATGACCATCCGGCTCGTGCAGACGGGCGACCGCGGTTTCGTCACGGAGGCGAGGTGAGCGCATGACGAAATCCGCCAACGAGACGGTCATCTACCCGTTCGTCGCCTTCAACTTCTCGGTCGAGATCAGGGTGGACGGCGTGGCGATGCAGATATGCGACGCGGCCTTCTCCGAGTGCGACGGGTTGGAGATGACGATGGAGGTCAAGACCATCCGCGAGGGCGGCAACAACGGCCATCAGATTCGCCTGACCGGGCCGCTCAACTTCGGGCAGGTCACGCTCAAGCGGGGCATGACCGAGACGTTCGATTTGTGGAAGTGGATGAATTTGATGTTGACGAAACCGGACACGCGCGCCGACGCAGAGGTGGTCGTCTTCGCGTCCGACGGCACGACCGAGCGCGCGCGCTTCATCCTCTCGCGCTGCGTGCCCGTCAAACTCAAAGCCCCGCCCTTGAACGCCAAGGACGGCATGGTCGCCATCGAAGAACTCCAACTCGCCTACGAGTCGCTCTCGCTCAAAGACGACAGCGGCACTTCAGGTCAGTGACGAAAGAACAGTGACGAGTGACAAGTGACAAGTGATGAGTGATGAGTAACAAGTTGATAAATGATGCATTGATGAACGACGAGCCGGGCGTTTTGCTGGCTTGTCACTTGTCACTTGTCACTCGTCACTGTTTTGAACACTTGTCACTCGCCACTCGTCACCGAGGTAATTATGTCTAATTCGGTCAAACTCGAAAAAGCGGAACTGCGGCAGTTGGACGCCGAGTTCAAGAACGAGATCAACCCGGACAAGACTGCCAAGGTGCAGTTCAACCCGGAGTCTTTGAAGGTCGCGTTCGCCAATCAGATCGCGACGCCCGCCGGGGCGGGCGATCAGAAGGGCACGCCTGCGCGCCAGTTCGTCGGCGCGGGCACGACCAAGCTCACGCTCCAACTCTGGTTCGACGTGACCCAGCCGATGCCCGAAGGGCAGACGGCCGAGAACGACGTGCGGAAGCTGACGCAGAAAGTCGCCTACTTCATCACGCCCGTGCAGGAAGGGAAAAACTACGTGCCGCCGTCGGTGCGCTTCATCTGGGGGTCGTTCCAGTTCGACGGTTTGATGGAGTCGCTCGAAGAGTCGCTCGAATTCTTCTCGCCCGAAGGCCGCCCGCTGCGCGCGAGCATGGCGCTCAACTTGTCGCAGCAGAAGATCACGGAGTTCACGATCAAGGACGTGGCCGCGTCGAACGCGCAGACGCCGGGGACGCGTCCGCTGACCGAAGCGCCGAAGGACAAGAGCCTGCCCGAACTCGCAGACAGTCAGGGCAAGGGCGACGACTGGCAGTCAATCGCCGCCGCCAACAACATCGAGAACCCGCGCATGCTCGAACCCGGCCAACTGCTCGACATGAACGCGGGCGTCTCCGTCGGCGCGTCGTTCGGCGCGGGCATCTCCGGGTCGGCGGGAGTGTCGGGGTCGTTCGGCGCGTCCGCATCGTTCGGCGCGTCAGGGTCGGTTGGGGCGTCCGGCTCGTTCGGCGCGTCGTCGTCGCTGTCGGTGCAAGGCGGCGCGAACACGGGGGGCGGCGCGGGCGGGATCGAGACGAACATCAAGTTGGAAGTCAGCGACCTGTTTTAGAAGTCAGCGACCTGTTTTAGCGGGAGGTGTAAGAGATGCCGATAGTGGTTGATCAGATGAACGTGGACGTGGCCGAGCCGGACGCGCCGAAGAAACGCGGCGGCGGTAGCGGCGACGGCGACGCGGGCGGTGGCGGCGGCGAACCGCCGAAGCCCGAAGAGTTCGAGCGCATGTGGCAGCAACAGGCGGAACGCGCCGAGCGTCTGCGCGCGCACTAAAATTTTATGGCCGATGATTCAACTACCGGACTAACTGATTCGCGCCCGACCTTCTACGTCGGCGGGGCGGAGCAGCCCGCGCTCGGCGGCGGCCTCAACCGCATGGCAATCGTCGAGAACACGAGCGGCCTCTATCGTTGCGAGGCGCGCTTCAGTAATTGGGGCAACGTCAACAACACGACCGACTTTCTCTACTTCGACCGCCGCACGCTCGACTTCGGCAAGACCTTTCAAGTGAAGATCAAAGACAAGGTTATTTTCGACGGCCGCATCATGGCACTCGAAGCCTCTTTCCCCGAAGGCCAAGCGCCGGAGATCAACGTCCTCGCCGAAGACCGCTTTCAGGATTTGCGCATGACGCGCCGCACGCGCACCTTCGCCGACGCGACCGACGCCGACGTGTTCAAACAGATCGCCAGCGACCACGGGCTGAGTCCGAGCGTCAGCGTCACGGGGCCGACCTACAAGGTGCTGGCGCAGGTCAACCAGAGCGATCTCGCGTTTGCGCGCGAGCGGGCGCGCTCGATTGATGCGGAACTCTGGATGGAGGGCAGCACGCTGAACGCCAAGACGCACACGAACCGCGGCGGCGCGACGCTTGAGTTGAAGCGCGGCGCGCAACTGCGCGAGTTCAACGTGTTGGCCGATCTCGCCATGCAGCGCACGAGTGTAACGGTCAACGGCTGGGACGTGCCGAGCAAGTCCGCGCTCACCTACGAGGCCACCGAGTCGGTCATCGCAAGCGAACTGAACGGCGACGCGAGCGGCGTGAGCATCCTGCAATCCGCCCTCGGCGCGCGCAAGGAAGCGTTGGCGCACACCGTCCCGCTCAACAGTCAGGAGGCGCAGTACGAGGCGGAGACCTTCTTTCGCATGAGCGCGCGCCGCTTCATTGTCGGCTACGGCGTGGCGGAGACGAAGCCCGATCTGCGCGCCGGGGCGTTCGTTGACTTGAAGGAACTCGGCCCGCTGTTTTCCGGCAAGTACTACGTCACAGAGATCAAGCACCTCTTCGACAACGCCAAAGGCATCCGCACCGAATTTCGCGCCGAACGACCCGGCATCGGCAGAGTTTAACCGGCTACGCTCCGGCAGGTGACAACGTGGGTGAGAAGAATCAATTGGAAATGATCTTGGACGTGCGCCAGCCCGCGGGGTTGGGCGGGCGTTGGTACGGCGTGTTCCCCGCGCTCGTCAGCGACATACGCGACCCGGACGGGCAGGGGCGCGTGAAGATAACGCTGCCGTGGTCGGCCGACACGGGCAGCGGCCGCTACGAAGTGTGGGCGCGTCTGGCGACCATGATGGGCGGCAGCAATCGCGGCAGTTGGTTCGTGCCGGACGTGAACGACGAGGTGCTCGTCACGTTCGAGGGCGGCGACCCGCGTCGGCCTTACGTCATCGGCGGGCTGTGGAACGGCAGCGACGCGCCGCCCGATTCGATGGACGGCGCGGGCAACAACTACCGCAAAGTTTTGCGCTCGCGCAACGGCGTCAAGATAACGCTCGACGACACGGACGGGCAGGAGCAGATGATCTTGGAGACGCCGGGCGGGCAGAAGTTGACGCTCAAGGACGGCCCCGGCACGGTCGAGATCGTGGACAGCAACGGCAACTCGATCAAGCTTGAACCGGCGGGCATCACCGTCACCGCCTCGGCGAAGGTGACCATCAACGCCACGCTCGTGCAGGTGTCGGCCTCGATGGTGACGGTTGATTCGGCGATGTCGAAGTTTTCCGGCATCGTGCAGTGCGACACGCTGATCAGCAACTCGGTGATCAGCGCGTCCTACACGCCCGGCGCGGGAAACATCTGGTGAGGAACTGAATGCGAGACGTAGTGCAATGGACAGCGCCCGCGCCCCTGTGGCCTGAAGCGACCGCCACGACGGAACTCTCCGTGCGCCGCCGCACCTTGCGTCGCCCGGCCATCCTGCGCTTCGCGACCGACAACTTCATGGACGACTACCTCGCGCTTATGGAGAACGACCCGGCGCGGCTCTCCCAATACGTCGCCGAGCCGGAGACTTGGCGCGGCCCGATGCGGACGCCCGCGCCCGTCGTGCGCAAGCCCGCGTTCCTGCGCCCCTTGAACCGCCTGCGTCTCGCCGCGGAGCAAAAGAAGTCGAAGGCGCTCGCCGCACAGGGCAGCGCACTCGTGATCAGCGGCGGCGCGCCCGTCTCGCCCGACAAACCGCTCAAACTCTACCAACCCGCGCACCAACGCTTCTACCTGATCACGGCCTGTCTGGTCTGCGGTCGCGCGGGGCTGCCGGATCGCGCGTTGAACCCTGCGCGAGACGAACGCGCGTCGTTCGTCATTCGCCGAATGATGCCGCCGAACTTCCTGAGCGCGAACGGCACGATTGACCGCACGCAGAAGTTGCCCGCCTTCGACGAAGCAACGTGGGAAGAGTATGCGCTCGTCACGACGGCGACGGGCGCGGGCTGGCAAAAGGTCATCGTCGCGGGCGCGAACACGCGCGCCGACGCGCTCGTCGCGGGCGAGGAACAATTGCCGCTCTTTCCCGTCAACTACACGCAGGACGACGGCCACCGGCGGCGCGTCCTCACCGGCCTCGTCCCCGTCGGCAAGCGCGAAAACTACATGGGCGCGGGCGCGGTTGCGAACGCGAACAACGTCGGGGCGGACGCGCCCCCCGCCAACAGTTACGACGCGCCCGTTGACCCGCGCATGATGCCCCTCTGGTTGGACGTGACCGAGCCGTGGATGCGACTCATCGAGCGCGCGGGCGCGTCCGACAAAATGTTCAACCCGCCGTCGCTGCCGAAGACCGACGATGCTCCGTTCGACGCGACGGCGAAGAGAGACACGTTGAAGTCTCTGCGCGAGCAGATTCAAACGGTCTCTTGGTACGTCCTCTTGGACTTCGCCAAGTTTCTCGAACAATACCTGCCCGACGTGTGGGCGACCGTCATGGGGACGGCGACGCCCGCGCTCTCGACCGCCGAAGCCGCGCTCACGAGCGCGCTCACGCAGACCGCTTTCGACCAGACGACTTACACGAAACTCACGAACGAAAACGCGGCCGGGGCGGACGAGTTGAAGTCGCTCGTCAAAGGCGTCAGCTATCAAGCGCAGGATGTCGTCAAGACTCTGGCCGACGCGCTCAAGGCCATCAAGGGCGGCACGCCGCTCAACCAGACGAAGGCCAAGAAGATCGCGGACGATCTGGAAGCCGTCTCCACTGCGTACCTGCGCAACGCGCCGGACGCGAAGTGGCCGACCTTCCTGTTCCCGCTCGCCGACACGGAATTTGAAGGGCCTTTGCCGCCCAAAGCTCCAAACGTCGCCGACGACCCAGACCGTTTCCTGAAAGCCGCCGCGCGCGTGTCAAACCTCGCGAACCTCGTCGCCGCCGCGTTGAAGGAGCAACCGGCGACCGCCGCCGCCGCCGCGCCGCTCCCGCTCGCGGCGCAGAAAGTTCTGGACACGCGCGAGGGCTGGTTCGTCGTGCGCTGCGTCTACGAACGACCCGAATGCGGCCCCGTCGATCCGCCGGTGGTGAGCGCGCCGACGCGCGCCTTCCAGTTGGCAGGCTTCTTCGACCCAGACGCGCCCGCGCGCCCGATCCGCATCGCGATGCCGCTCGACACGTCGCCCGCGGGCTTGCGGAAGTTCGACAAGAACACGGCCTTCATGATCTCCGACATGCTGTGCGGGCAGATCGATCGCGCGAAGGGCATGAGCCTCGGCGACCTCGTGCGTTCCGTTTTGCCGTGGCCGCTGCACAAGGATTTGAGCGCGCCGGACAAAGGGCCTTGCAAAGAGCCGGGCGGCTCGCTTGAGTTCGGCATGATCTGCTCGCTCTCGATCCCGATCATCACGATCTGCGCGCTGATCCTGTTGATGATCATCGTGAGCTTGCTCAACATCATCTTTAGCTGGTTGCCGTATTTCCTGATCTGTTTCCCGCTGCCGGGCATCAGCGGGAAGAAGGCGAAAGGGTGAGGGCGAGAGCGTATGAATAACGGCGGCCGCATCTTCGGCAAGGGCATCAGCTTCCCGCCGCGCGTCGGGCCGGACGGCCGCGTCATGTGGTCGGAGGGCGAGATCAACGTGCGCGAGAGCGTCCGCGTGATCCTGTTGACGGAGCAACGCGAGCGTCTGCGGCTGGCGAACTTCGGCGGCAGCCTCAACCTCTATTTGTTCGAGCCGAACACGGTGACGACCAGACAACTGATCAAGGATCGCATCACGAAGGAGCTGGCGCAGTGGGAGCCGCGCATCGCGGTCGAGTCGGTGACGGTCGAACCCGAAGACGGCGACCCGCAGGCCGTCGTCGCCACGATCAACTACAAGCTCGTGGCGACGCGCGCGGCGCAGACGGTGAGTTTGAACGTCGTGCTCGCAGGGTGAGAAGACAGTGACGAGTGACAAGTGACAAGTGACGAGAGAAAGCCAAGAACAAAGCGGGAAGCGAACGATTGCTGTGCAATTTGTCGCACCTGATGCGGCAAGAAAATCTTTGATGCGGAGTGTCTGATGAGTAGTGATTGCTTAAAACAAAACTATCGAGCGAACAAGTCTTTAACTTGTCACTCGTCATTTGTCACTCGTCACTTTTAAAGGAGTCGTTACATGCCGTTGCAGATTCCGAATCTGGATGATCGCCGTTATCAGGAGTTGCTCGACGAGGCGCTGGCGCGCGTGCCCGTCCACAATCCTGAGTGGACGAACTTCAACAAGAGCGACCCCGGCGTCACGCTCATCGAAATCTTCGCGTTCCTGACGGAGAATTTGCTCTACCGCAGCAACCAGATTCCCGAACGCAACCGGCGCAAGTTTCTCTCGCTGCTCGGCGTGCCGCTGCAATCGGCGTCGTCTGCGGTCGGCCTCGTCCAGTTTACGAACGAGCGCGGCCCGGCGCAGACCATCACTTTGAACGACGGCCTCGAAGTGCGCGCCGGTCAAGTTCCGTTTCGCACCGTGCAGGGCTTGGACGTGCTGCCCGTCGAAGCGCAGGTCTTCTTCAAACGCAAACTCACCACCGCCGACGAGACGCTGACCGACTATTACAAACTGCTCTACGCCTCTTACAACGACGCGGAAGTGGAGGACGCGACCATCGAGCTTTACGAGACCGTGCCGCTCGACGCGAAACTCGCCGACGGCGTGGACATCGGCGCGGAGACGAGCGACGGCTCGCTCTGGATCGCGCTGCTCACGCGCGCGGGCGACAAGCCGACCGAGAAGACCGAAGAAGCGCTCGAAAATTTACGCGATCAAATTCGCGCCGGGATCGCCGGGCGCACGATCAGTCTCGGCATCGTGCCCGCGCTCGCCGCCGCGACGCGCGTCCTGACACCGCTCGGACAGGCCGCCGACGCCGCCACGCAGACGCAACTGAGTTATGAAATCCCGAACGTCGCGGGCGGCACGAAGCTGCCCGACGATCCCGATTTGCGCGTGGCGAAATACAAGCCGCTCGACGCGCGCGCGCCCACCGACGTGTTGGCGAAACCCGGCGTCGTCGAGATCACTCTGCCCGGCAACAAGGACGAGTTGAAACTGTGGACGAACCTCGACCCGCTTGAGCCGGGCGTCGGCGAGTTCCCGCCCGCGCTCGAAGACACGAATCTGAACGAGCGCGTCGTGACGTGGCTGCGCGTCCGCCCGTCGGCGACGGCCGCCGCGGTGCGCCTGTTGTGGGTGGGCATCAACACGGTCTTCGTCTCGCAGCGCGCGCGCGTCTCGAACGAACTGCTGCCGCTCGGCACGGGCGCGCCCGATCAGTTCGCCTTCCTCTCGCAGAAGCCGGTCATCGCGCGCTCGACGCGTTTGACGGTGACGAAGGACGGGCAGACGCGGCTGTGGCAGGAGATTGACGATCTGTTCGCCGCCGGTTCGGAAGTGCCCGTGCAGGACGCGCGCCTGCCGCCGGGCACGCCCGCCGCGACCAACACGCTCTCGGAGGTCTACACGGTCAACGCAGAGTCGGGCGAAGTGCGCTTCGGCGACGGCACGCGCGGGAAGCGTCCGGCGCTGAACGCGACCATCCGCGCGAGTTACGATTACGGCGTCGGCACGGCCGGTAACGTCGGCGCGAATTCGATCAACACGAGTCCCGCGCTACCCGCCGGGTTCAAAGTCTCGAACCCGGTGCGGACGTGGAACGGCGCGGACGCGGAGGCCGTGACCGAAGGCGAGAAACAGATCGCGCGCTACTTGCAGCACCGCGACCGCCTCGTCAACGCCGCCGACTTCGCCACGGTCGCCCTGCGCACGCCCGGCATCCAGATCGGGCGCGTGGACGTGCTGCCCGCCTACAACCCCGCGCTCTCGACGAGCGAACCGGGCGACGCGCCGGGCGCGGTCACGCTGATGGTCGTCCCGCGCTACGACACGAAGCAGCCCGACGCGCCGCTGCCCGACAACCTCTTCCTCGAAGCCATCTGCAAATATCTCGACCCGCGCCGCCTGATCACGACGGAAGTTTTCCTGCGCGGTCCTGAATACGTGCCCGTCTGGGTGTCGGTTGGCCTCAGCGTCGTGGCGGGCACGTCGGTCGCGCAGGTGCGCGAGGCGGTCAAGCTCGCCTTGTTGCAGTTTCTCTCGCCGCTGCCGCCTTCGGGCGTGCCCTTGTTGGAGACTCAAGCGGCGTTGTTGACCACGCCGCAATACGCCGCCGCGCCGAACGGCTGGCCGCTGCGTAAGAGCATCACGGATCGCGAACTGCTCGCCGTCGCCAGCCGTCAGTCGGGCGTGCTGTCAGTGAAAGACGTTTTGATCGCGAAGGGCAGCGAAGCCGGGACGGCCGAGATCGTCCTGACGGGATTACAACTGCCGCGCGTCGCGGGCATCTCGGTCAGTATCGGCGACCCGCTCGCGCTCGACTCGTTGCGCGGAGAGACGGGCAGCGACACGACCGGCGGCGGGACAGGCGGCGGCAAGAAGAAACGCATCGTGCCCGTGCCTTTGATCCCGGAGGAGTGTTAAGCGAGTGGACGCCAACGGAACGCGCTATCACCTGTTGCTCGGCTTTGACGATTGGGGCGAATGCACCGATGTCGAAGGGGCGAAGCTGCGCGAGCGTTGGAAGGCCGCGCCGCCCGACCCGAACGAGGCGAAGGTCGCGCCCGCCGCGCCCGCCGCGTGGAACTCCGAGCATTACGAGTTGACGCTCCCGCCGCGCCTCTTCAAGTTCACGGCCGCGCCGCACGACAAGCCGCCCGCCTTCGAGCAACGGCGCGGCGGCGGGCGCGACCGCTACGGCAACTGGTACTGGATTGACGAGACGGAACGAAAGATTCTCGTCAACTCCGCGGGCACGAACGCGACGTCTGTCTTCTGGCCTGTCGAGGGCAGCACGACATGCGCCGCGGAGACGGAAGATGATGCCGCGACGTTTGATTTCAAACCCGTCGCCCCGAACGAGTGCCCGCCGCTCTCGTTCCGCGCGCTCGCCGTCACGGAAGATCATTATCTCGTCGTCGGCGTGTTAGAGCCGGGCGGCCTGCTCATCTTCGATCTCCACGCGGGCGGCGCGCCGCAGCAGTTGTGGTGGCCGCGCGGCGTGCCCTTCGAGCCGCACGACATGGCGGCGCGCGCGGGCGGCGGCGTCCTCGTCCTCGACAGCGCGCACAAACGCTACTGGGAACTCGACCGTCTCTTCAACGTCATCCCGCCCGACACTTACGCGCCCCCGACGCCGGAGGCGGGCGACTTCAAGCCGCGCGACCCGCAGGAGGAACAGGACGGCGCGCGCGCCTGCGACTTGCCGCAACGGCTCACGCTGCAAACGTCCACCCAACTTCACATCCCCAGACCCATCTCTATTGAAGCCCTGCCCGACGGGTCGGTCTTGGTGCTCGACTACCGCGCGGGGCAGAAGTTCTCGCGCGTCCATCGCTACCGCGCGGGCAAGCGGCTCGGCCAGTCGCGTTCGACGAAGGCGATGTTGAAGTTGATCGAAGAAGACAGTCAGGCGGATTTCACACTCGTCGGTTACGACTTCGCGTTCGTTCCGCGCCGCGCGGCGACGGGCGAACCCGACCGCCTCTACATCGTCTCGTCGGACGGCAACCAGAGTTACGCCTTCAACCTCGTCTGGCAGAAGCGCAAGCAGATCAAACTCGAACCCGTCGCCGCCTACATGCCGATGCGTCTGTTCGGCGGGCGCGGACTCGTGCGCGCGGGCGCGGAGGCTTACTACGATTTCGACGGGCGTTGGATTCCGCTCGTCGAACAGCGTCGGCCGCGCTACGCCGAGCGGGGCACGTTCCAGACGCGCGCCTTCGACGGCGCAGAACCCGATTGCGTCTGGCATCGCCTGATGTTCGACGCGTGCATCCCGCCCGGCACGCGCGTCGAGGTGCGTTCGCGCGCGGCGAATAACGAAGACGACCTCGCGCTCGCCGAGTGGTCGCCTGAGCCGCGTCTCTACCTGCGCGGCGACGGTTCGGAGTTGCCGTATGCGAACAGCAGCACAAAGGGCACGTCGAGAGCAACAGGGGCGATGGGCGCAGCGGGCGCGATGAACGCGACGACTGCGATGACTGCGGCGAGTCGCCGGGCGGAAGGCAAGGGAACTTGGGAACTGTTGTTCCAGCGCGCACGCGGGCGTTACCTGCAACTTGAGATCGCGCTCGTCGGCAACGAACGCGCGACGCCGCGTTTGCGTGCGATGCGCGCATACTATCCGCGCTTCTCCTACGTCGTGCGCTACCTGCCGTCGGTCTATCGCGAAGACGATCAATCGGCGTCGTTCCTCGAACGCTTCCTCGCTAACCTCGAAGGGTTGTACACGTCGCTCGAAGATAAGATCGCAGCCGTGCAGGCTCTGTTCGACGTGCGGAGCGCACCGGCCGACGCGCTCGAATGGCTGGCGGGTTGGTACGGCGTCGCGCTCGACCCGGCGTGGGACGAGGCGAAGCGTCGCCTGTTCATCAAGCACGCGATGTTCTTCTTCCAGTATCGAGGGACGATGCACGGGTTGGAACTCGCGCTCAGGCTCGTCTCGGACGAGTGCGTGGAAGACGAGGCGTTTACGGAAGCGGCCGCCGCCGCAGCCGCCACTTCGGGCGCGTACAGCATCCGCGTCGTCGAGCGTTATCGCACGCGGCGCGTGCCGGGCGTGGTCTTCGGCGACCCGACCGGCGAGGTCGCGCCGCGTCTCGTCGAATTAGAGACGCGCTGGCAGCCGTCGCAGGGGAGCGCGGCGTTGCACAATTCATATCGCGAGAGTTTGGAACTCGCGTCGGGCGCGCTGTATCCCGTCAAGCGTCCGCCGGGCGCGGCCGAGGGCAAGGCTTGGGAAGCCTTCTCGCGTTCCGTGCTCGGCTTTGTCCCCGACGCGTCGGCCGCCGACCGCGCGGCGGCGTGGGGAAACTTTCTCGCGCGTCGTTATCGTCACCTCGACGCGCTCCGCGCCGCCTACAAGACCGAACCAGCGTCGTTCGCCGACGTGCCTTTCCCGCAGGCGTTGCCCGCTGGCGGCGAGCCGCTGAACGACTGGTATCAATTCGAGAGCGTCGTCGTGGCGATGCGACGGGCGGCGCACCGCTTCACGGTGCTGTTGCCGATGCGGCAGACCGACACGTTCGACGCGGCCGAGCACCGCAACTTGAGCGACCTCGCGCGTCGCGTCGTCGAACTGGAAAAACCCGCGCACACCACCTTCGACGTGAAGTTCTACTGGGCGATGTTCCGGCTCGGCGAGGTGCGCCTCGGCGACGACACGTTGCTCGATCTCGGCAGCCGCGCGCCCGGCCTGATGCGCCCGATGCTGCTCGGCCAGGAGCATCTGGCCGAAAGTTATCTCGCGCCCGCGCACCCGCAGAACGTCGGCGGGCGCCCGAACGTCTTGGGTCGCCAGTAAGAGACGGCCGCCCGTCACGATAAACCCCTTCCGCGCGGCGGCTGTGGGGCGACATTTTTGCAGCAGGAGAAAAACAATGGCAGACGACTTCACATCGCGCATGGCAACTCCGAGCGCTTCGGGTGATCCGACCAAACACGTCAACTACACCTACGGCATGGTGCTCGGCGTGGACGATCTAACGCAGGAGTTCTCCTACCACTCCGGGCGCGATCAGTTGATGATGCGCGACACGGTCGGCTACGGCACGGTCAACGGCCTGCGCGTGACGGTTGCCCCCAACTCGAACGGCGAACTCGAAGTTAACGTCTCGCCGGGCACGGCCTTGACCCCGCGCGGGCAACTCGTCCACGTCACCACGGCGCAGTGCGCGAACCTCGAAAAGTGGCTCGCCATCGCCAAGAACAAGAAGGCCGTCGGCGACGAAGTGGGTACGCCGCCCGCCACGCCCGTCATGCTCTCGGTCGTCCTGTGCTACCGCTCGTGCCCGACGGACAAAGTGCCCGTCCCCGGCGAGCCGTGCCGCAGCGAAGAAGACACGATGGCCTACTCGCGCCTGCGCGACGACTTCAAACTCGAACTGCGCGTCAAGCGAGCGACGAAGCCTCCCTCGCCCGACCAGCGCGAAGAAGACGCCCTGCGCGATTTCATCAAGTGGCTCAACGAGCACGTCGTCGTCACCGATGAACAAACTGATCTTACGAGCGAGGCCGACTTCGTGCAGGCCGTGCTCGACGCGGCGCACCCGGCCGTCCTGCCGCCCGACGAACTGCCGCCCGACTTCATGCTTGACAACATCCCGCCCGCGCCGATGCGCGTCAACGTCGCGGACGCCTGTCGTTTCCGGCGCAACGCGTTCCGCCTTTGGGTCACGGCGTTTCGCCCGCGCTGGCGTCCCGCCCAGTTCAACACGCAGTCGGCCACGTGCGCCCCGGACGGCGGCGACGCCGGGATGATCGCCGACGACAACTGCGTCCTGCTCGCAGACCTGCGCGTGCCACTGACGAACGACTTACTGCTCGACACCACGACGCCCGTCGGCGTGCTCGAAGAGCGTCGCCCTTACGTGATCAACCAGCGCATGTTGCAGGAGTGGTTGCTGTGCGGCACGTTCGACGAGGTGGCGCGCCCGCCGCAGCCGGAGACGCTCCCGCTCGTCTCGATACTGCGCGACACGGGCGGCACGCCCCTCTTCTTCTTCTGGTTTCACCTCGACACGCCGAAGAATCATGTCGGGATTAACACCTTCGATGCGGCGCATCTGATGGCGCTCTCGGAAACAGATGTGGCGGGCGATTTCTTCGACCCGCTGACCATCCTCAACGTGAAGGCCGTGTCGGGCATGAGGAACGTTTTCTCGGTGGAACTCGACGCCGACGCGCCGCTCATCCGGTTCGTCTTCGATCTCGACGGTATGCAGGTCGAGGCGGACGGCGGGGGCATTACGTCGCTCGCGAAGTATGCCGCCACGCGCCGCCTCAACTTCGTCGGGCAGGACAGCCCGGAACGCGTCACCGCCTTCGCGCCGCTGTTCAAAATTTAAGTTCACGAGAGAGGTATTTCGACATGGGCAGAATCGAACTGCTACAGCCCTTCCTCGAAGGCGGCATCCGCAACACCAACTTCTTCAACGGACGCCTGCTCTCCGCCGAAGACTTGCGGCAGGAGCAGCAGGCCAACCGCGAGCGCGACTCACAACTCGCACGCGCGGTCGGCGCGGGCATCGTCCACGGTCTCGAAGTGGCGCGCGCGCCGCAGTCGGGCGGGGGCGGCCTGACGAACGCGGTCGTCCGTGTGCGCGCCGGTCTGGCCTTGAACGAAAGCGGCGTCGCGCTCGCGCTGCCGCTCGACACGGAAGTCGCGCTCGTGCGCGAACTCGAAGCGGTCAACGCCGAAGCCGGTCTATTTGCCACGTGCGCGCCGCCGAAGCAGACGGCCGTCGTCGCGGGCGCAGGGATGTACCTGCTCGTCGTCGCGCCCGCCTCCGGTTACTACCAGCGCGCGCCTGTGAGTGGTCTCGGCGGCGCGGGGCTGACGAGTCCCGGCTGCGGCAGCCGCTACGCCGTCGAGGGCGTCCAGTTCAAACTCGTCAGCGTGGACATCAACACGCTTGCAGGCATTCCCGCCGACGTTCGCACGCAACTCAACACGCTGATGAGCGCGGGCGGTGCGGCCAACCTCTCGCTCCTCCGCAACGTGATGGCCTATCTCTGCTTCGGCGCGGCGCAGACGGCCGCGTTCGCGCGCGACCCCTTCGCCACGGCGAACCATCCGGATGCGCCCGCCGCCCCGTCGAACGTTCTCGGCGCGCTCAGTGCCGCGGGCGAACTCACGCGCTGCGACGTGCCGCTCGCGCTGCTCTACTGGACGGCGACCGGGGGCGTTGACTTCGTGGACATGTGGAGCGTGCGCCGCCGCGTGACGCGCGCGACCGTGACGGACGCGTGGGGCACGCCCGGCGGCGACGCCGAGCGCGGCCTGCGCGAAGCGATGTCCATGCAGTTTCAGGAGCACCTCGAAATGCTGCGCGCGAGCGCGTCGTCGGCGCAGGCCGTCGTCGCCGAAAACTACTTCCGCTATCTGCCGCCCGCAGGCTTTCTCCCGCTCGGCGGCGTCGCCGGTCTCGTCGGGTTCAACTACCAGACCGTCTTTCAGAACACGACCTACAGAGGCCCGGTCTACATCAACGGCGCGCGTGTCGCCGCGCTGCTCCACGAGGCGCGCTCCTACCCGCCGATTGAAGTCAAGAGCGACGAGATGTTCTGGCTCTACCTCGTGCGCGAGAACCAGCAGGCCTTCAACGCGGGCGGCGCGAACCGGCCGCAGCCCTACGTCATTTTCGCGAAGGGACACACGCCCTATCAGGGCGACTCCCAATTCGATCTGGCCTACTGGGACTACAGCAACTACGCACTCATCTAAGGCCGCCCCCGGCCGCCGCCGACAGCAAGAGAGGAGAAGAGAACGATGGTGCAGAAACTAGAGAAGGTGAAAGCGGGCGACCTCATCACCGCCGGCTTTATCAACAGCCTGATAAGTCAACTGGAGAACTTGGAAGCCCGCGTCGCCGAACTGGAAGACGCAAGTTCGCAGCCCGGTCAGGTGGTCAAGATCACGGGCTTCGAGTTCACCAAAATCCCCTTGCGCGTCGGCCACCGGCTGGAAGTGAAGGGGAAGAATTTCAGCGTTCCCCCCGAACTCAACGAGGTCTTCATCGGCGGCAAGAAGGTGCAGAACTTCGCGCTCGACAGCGGCGAGGATCAACTCGTCTTCGACGTGCCGGACATCCCCAATCTCGTCGAGAGCGGCTCGAACGTGATCGTGAAGGTGACGAACCCGCTCGGCACGGCCTCCGACACGGTGAAGGTCTCGCCCAAACTGATCATCCCGCAGGGCAACATTCAGGTGACATACCTGATCGCTCCCGTGATGCCCATCGGCAAGCCGAACATCGAGCAGAATTCGTCCTACATCTTCACCTTCGCGGTGAAGGCCATCGCCAGCCAGCAGGGCGACTACACGCTCACCCCTTCCGTCATCGGCGTGCAGAACTGGACGGCCGAGTTGCTCGCCGACAACGGCGACACGGTGCGGCCGTCGAACATCATCACGCTGCCCGGCGTGCCCGGCACGGGCGCGACGAAGAACATCCGCGTGCGCGTCAAAGTGCCGAACAGTCAGCCCAACGGGACGAAGGGCACGGTGCGGCTCGCCGTTTCGGAGAACACGCCCGACACGGGCGTCACGCCCGGCAACCAGCAGTTCGACATCACGGTCGGCTCGCCGCCGCCATCGCCCGAAACGCGCGTGCGCATGCAACTCGAAAGCGTGCAGGGCGGCGCGGCGATGGGCACGGGGGCTAACGCCAACAAGGTCGTGTTCAAGCGCGGCGACGTGGGCATCGTCGGCCTTAGCCTTGAGTTCGCCGTCGGCGGCAGTTTCACCGTCGCCACCGCCGTCAAGACTCCGACCGGGTGGACGGTCGGCGAGACCGACGTCACTACGTTTGAAGTAGCCAAGCCCGCGCAGGGTCAGACTTCTCACCAGTCGGTGTTCGCGGAGTTCACCGCCGGGCCGACGGCCGCCGAAACCGAGATGTACGTGATGATCAAGGGGACGGTCAAAGAGAGTCAGAACGGCGTGGACATCAAGTACGCGCAAACCATCGCGGCGGTCTAACTTTCGCCTCGCGCCGCGCGCGGACAGACAAGTTTCGCGCGAGCCAGTCAACCGCCGTGCCGGCCGCCGCACGCACGGCGATGTTGCCAACACACCTCACCGAGGAGCTTAGCCATGAGTAAAAAATTGAAGCATCTGCGCGGCCTGCCGCGTTCCCTGCGGGGCGCGTGCGCCGTCGCGCTCGTCGTCCTGATGTCCGTGCCCGTGCCGGCCGCGCCGACCGACATGTGCGTGCCGAGCATCTCCGGCGGCCTGACCGGCGTGCCCACCATTGACGGCGTGATCGAGGGCTACACCGGCCCCGGCACAGTTAACAACGACCCCGGCTGGGACGGCGTGACGCGCGTCAACCTGCTCGACAACACGGGCGGGAACATGGGTTCGACGGCGGCGGCAAAATTTCAGATGGGGCGCGACGCCGGTTTCGTCTATCTCGGCTTCGTCGTAGCCATCCCGACGGCGGGCGTCAACACCAACATCGTCGTCGGGATGGCGACCAAGGCGGGCGACCCGGCGACCGACTGGCGTTTCCACATCAAGCCCTTCGACGCCTCGACCGCCGACCCGATGTTCACCGACTTGAACCGGACGCCCAACTCCGTCACTTGGTGGCGCGACAGCGGCGACTGGAACAACGCGGGCGCGACGGCGCACGTGGCTAGCCCCGGCGATTGGATGCTCGACAACACGCGCTTCAGCAAGTCGGGCAACCAGTTCGCCGTCGAGATGAAGATACCCATCGAGTCGAACGTCGCCAACGCGGGGCTGAACACGAAGATCTTTTTCCCCGCGTCCGGCAACTTCCGTCTCTACGTCAACGTGCTCGGCGCTAACACGCTCCTCAACACCACGACCCAAGACCCTTGGCCTGCGGGCGTCATCGTCGTGCCGAACAATGGCACGTTCCTGACGCGCAACACGCCGGACGTGTCGCAGTGGGGCGTGACCTCCTTCAACGACCGCCCAGAGTGCGACGGCGTTTCGATAGACATGCTGGGGATCGGCATTGACGACCCGAACAGCCCCGGCACGCTCATCTCCAACATCCGCCGCTACGACCCGCCGGGGCCGGGCACGTTCCCCGAAGTTGACCTCGCGGCCTGTCTTGCCCGCGCGCCCGACTTCAACTGGCCTGCGGAGCAAGGGCCGTCCAACTCCTTCGTCGCCAAGCCCTTTAACGGCATGGTGGGAACGACCGCGAAGGTGTTTGCCACCTTCCGCCTCTGGCACTGGGGCATCCCCGGCACGACCGAGTGGACGAAGATCGGCGAGGCCAACCCGCCGCTCATCCCGACGCCGCTCGTCCCGGCCGACGTGACGAACCACCCGACCGCGCAGCAGAACATCGCTGCGGGCGCGACCGGCAATCTGGTCTCCAACTGGAAACTCAGCTATCGCTGGTCGTGCATCTACAAGTTCAGGCCGAGCCAGTGCATGCAGGTTGATCTGGACTCGAACGATCCGAACACGCGCTTCAAGGTGAAGACCGCACACCGCAACATGTCTTTCGTTCCCGCGTCGAGGTTCGAGCAGCAGGCGCGCATCAGCGGCGTGCAGGGCGAACTCCCGCCGGGGCGGACGCAGCACGAATACGTGATCACGGTCGAGACCGACGAGCAGGGGCGACTCGAACCCCGCAAAGATGATCCCACCGGCGCGACGACCACGGCCAGCGCACGGTCGCGGCAGAACACCACCACGCGCCGTCTCCAGTCGAAGGAACTGGCCGACGAAGCGCTCCGGCAGTTCGGCCGCCGCGTGACGAACCTCGGCACGTGGATCGCGCGCGGCACGCTCCGCACCGGACGGACGATCAACATGGGCGGCGTCGAGCACGAGTACGTGCGGCGCGCGGGCGACTTCGGCTTCGTCGCCGGGCACACGGGCGCGATCTACGGCTGGCGGTTCGGCTTCGAGGGCAACGGGCTGCGACAGGCGTCGAACGGCGTCTATACCATTGACGTGCCGCCCGGCGGCGAAGCCTTCGTCAACACCATCATCGAAACCATTGACGCCAACGGGCGCGACGACGATGACGATGACGACGACGGCGACATCCCGGCCGACGCCGACTCGAAACGCTGGGGCTTGAGTTTGCACGCGGGCGCGAGCATCCCGCACCCGGACTTCAGCAACGCCTTCGATCCGGGGCCGAACTTCGGCGTCGATCTCGAATACCGCCTGAGCAACCACCTCTCGCTCGAAGCGTTGTACGGCTTCAACCGTTTCCGCGGCATGGACTTCGGCTTCGTCTCGCTCGCCGACATTAACGTTCATCAGATAGCGGGCAACGTTAAAGTCTTCGGCGGGAGCGGCGCGGTCAGGCCGTTCCTCAACGGCGGCGGCGGCGCATACGTCTTCGACGGCGGCGGGGGCACGGACACGCGCGGCGGCGCGAACATCGGCGGCGGCGTGCAGTTCAATCTCACTCCGACCTTCGCCGTCGAAGGCTCGTACAATTTCCACAGCGTCTTTACTCCCGGCTCGAACGTGAAATTCTCCACCCTCCAAGGTGGAGTGCGCTTCAGGTTCTAAACCGGGACGCGGGCGCTGTTGGAGTCAGGGGAGCGGGAGGAAGGCAGCGCAGAAGCGCAGGGTTGACCTTTGAGTCGCCCCGGTCGCGCGCCAGCGCCTCCCGCGAACCTGATCCGGTTCGCATTGATGATCAACCTGCACACGGGTGAACAGACTTACGTCGCGCGGCTGCGCGTCACGGGCAACACCGGCCTCGACCCGCTGGCGGCGCGCTTGCGCCTCGCCTCTCTCTTCGCGTCGGCGGAAGTGCAGCCCGCGGGTCTCGCCCCGTCGGCCATCGTCTGCATCCGCCGTCTCGACGATCCGCGCCCGCGTACCGTCTCGCTCGCGGGCGGACACTTGACGCTGCCGCCGGAATGGCAACAGTCCGTGCGCTCGTCCATCGAACAACTCGCGCGGCGCGCGCCGCGTCCCGCGCGCGAGATGGTCGGGGCGGACGCGCCCTGCGTCGTCTTCGCGGATCGCGCGGAGTTGTTGGCCGCGCTCGCGTGCGATTGGTGCGAGCAGCGCGCCGCCACGCGCTGGTGGTGGCGCAGTCTCTTCAAAGGAACGCCCGACGCGGACGCGCTCGTCAAACTCTGGCGAGAGACGCCCGAATACGTGCCGGGCGCGCTCGAACATCTCGCGCGACGACACCAAGCCGTGCCCTTCGCACGCGCGCTCGCGCCCGACGCGGCGCGCGCCATCCTCCAAGGCCTCACGCGCCGCTTCGCGCTCAACGAACTTCACACGTTTGTCTCCCACGCGTCGCACACTTCTTCACACGCAGAGTCCGGCGCGCTCGCCGACGCGTCGCCGCCGAAAATTTTCACCGACACGACGCGTGAAGACTTTCAACTCAACCTCCAAACTCTCGACGCGGGCGACGCGCCGTGGCGCGACTTCGCGCCGGAAGCATCGTCAGGCGAGTTGGAGTTGCCGCAACAACTTTTGCTCGGCGTCGGTCTCGCCCTGCAACGCGCGCCCGCGCTCGCGCGCAGTCGAGGCTTCGCGCTCCGCGTCGGTGCGTGGGTCAACGCGCTCTCAACCGGCCGTCGCACGGACGCCGCCGCGCCGCCCGCCGTGAACGACAAAGCGACGCGCGGCACGAACGCGCCACCGTCTGATTCCGCGTCGCAGCCCGACCCGGCGGCAACACGCGACACGTTTCAAGAACAGGAAGACGGCCGCGCGTCGCGTCACATCTCCGCTTTCGACGGCGCGCGCGCTCCGGCGTCCGAGACTTCCGGCGCGGGTGTTGACGCTGCGGTGATAGAACGCATTGACGCCGCCGCAACTTCAACAACAATTTCATCCACGGGCGGTGAGACCGGCGCACAGATCGAGACGACTCAAATTGCGGCGGGCGACGGCGGCGCGGCGAGCGTGTTGACCGGCGATAGCATCGAGAGCGTCGAGCCGGAAGTTGAAGCCGACGCCGCACACGATGGAGAGCGCGTCGGCGAGACGTTGGAAACACGCGCAGAAGAATCTGAAACCAACGCGCCGCCCGCGTCTATTGATGAGGCGGAGACGACGCACGCCGCGTTGCCTCTGCTCGAAGCGCAGATCGAGACGCGTTTCGGGGGGCTGTTTCATCTCGTCAATCTCGCGCTCTTTCTCGAACTCTACGGCGACTTCACCGCGCCCGCCGCACCGGGCATCGCGCTTCCCATCTGGGATTTTGTCGCCCTGCTCGGACGGCGCATGTGCGGCGCGGGCGTCGAGTCGGACGCCGTCTGGCCTCTGCTCGCGCGTCTCGCGGGGCGCGAGGTGGGGCAGCAGCCGGGGGGAGATTTTCATCCGCCCGCCGCGTGGCGCGTGCCCGCCGCGTGGCTGCGAACTTTCCCCGCCATGACGGGCGACTGGCGTTGGACGATCTCGCGACGCGATGCGCGCGTTCAGGGTCGCTTGCAGGTCATCCACCCGTCGAAGTTTTTAGTGCTCGACGTGCCGCTCGACAGTGAAGCGGAGGCGGAAGTTGAACTCGCGCGCGAGTTGGAAGTTTACGCCGGAGCGTTCGCCGCGCCGCCCGCGAGCGGCGCGCGTCCGATCAAACTACAGCGCGTCGCGCATCCGCTCGAACTGCGCGGCCGCACGCCGCTCGCGCGTTGGGTCGAGTGCGTGCACCTCTACACGCGCGCGCGTCTGCGGCTCGCGCTCGGCACGAACGATGCGCGGCGAGCGGCGCGTCTCTTGTGCGAGCGGCACGCGCGCGTGTTCGTGACGGCGACGCACGTTGATGTCGTGATGCGTCTGGCCGAGTTGCCGTTCGAGGTGCGCGTGGCGGGGCTTGATCGAGACCCGGGTTGGATTCCGGCGGCGGGGCGCATCGTCGCGTTTCATTTCGAGTAGGAAGTCCGCGCGCCGTGGTTGAGTAGGAAGGCGGGCGACTCGTTTGAGTAAGAGGGCGAGCGACGAATAGGAAGGCGGGCGACGGAGGTTTGAGTCAATGATGCAGGTGTTGGAAGAGCAGGAACATCCGTTCGCCGATTTCGCGGCGACGCCCGCGAACCATTTCAAGCTCTACGTCTTCGCGGCGGTCGCGCGCGTCATCGAACAGGTCGCGCAGTCGTTCGAGACGATCGAGGCGGCCTACGAACAGTTTCCGTTCCTCGAAGGCTACGGTGAAGAACTCGAAGGCCGCGCGCCCGCGCACCTCGGTTGCGAGGACGAGCGCGGCGCGCACGAGTGGTGGCAGGAGGCGATCCGTTCGTGGGAAGAAGGGACGACGGAGACGCACCTGCCACTCCGGGCGTTGCGCGACACGGCCGCACTCGATCACGCGGCCATGACGCTGCTGATGTGCGCGGGCCTCATCGAAGAGGACGCGCGCTTCGGCCTGCTCTTTGAAACGATGCAGGCAACGCCCGGCCAACACCGACCCACCTACGGATTGCTCTCGGCGTGGTGGCGCGAACGCGAAGACTGCCGCGCGGTGCGCGCGCGCCTGCGCGAGTTGCACGAGTTGGGACTCGTCGAGTTTACGGGGACGGACGCGCCGCGCACCGAGTGGTCGCTGCACGCGCCGCCGCTGCTCTGGGACGTGCTGCGCGGCGAGACGCGCGAACGCCTCGCCCCTTGGGCGCGCTACCACGCGCCCGCCGCGCTCGCGCCCCTCGACGCGCTCATCCTCCCCGCCGAACTCGGCGCGCAACTCGAAGTCATCCCCGCGTTGCTCGCGTCGGGCGAGGCGCAGGCGCTCATCGTGCGCGGCCCGCACCACAACGGCCGACGCACGCTCGCCGGGGCAGTCGCACGCGCCCTCGGACGCGGCGTGCTCGAAATCTCAAACTCAGAGCGCGCGAGCGACGCGAACACTAGCGCGCCCGATGAACGATGGCGACTCGCGGGCACGCTCGCCACGCTCCTCGACGCGCTGCCCGTCTTCGTCTTCGACATCCCGCCCGGTGAGACCGTGGAGTTGCCGCCGCTCGGCGCGGCTTATGAAGGCGCGCTCGCGGTCGTGCTCGGCAAGCAGGGCGGCGTCCGCGGCGAGGCGGCGGAACGCGCCCTCACCGTCACGTTGGAGACGCCCACGCGCGACGCGCGACGGCTTCACTGGCTGCGCGCACTCGGCACGCGCGCAACGCCCGACCTCGAACTCATCAGCGCACGCTTTCGCCTGACGGGCGGCAACATCCGCCGCGCCGCCACGCTCGCCGTCGCCTACGCCGCGCTCGCCGGTCGCGCCGGAGTCACCGTCGCCGACGTGCAGCAGGCCAGCCGCGCGCTCAACCGCCAGATGCTCGACACGCTCGCCGTACGCATTGACACGGGGGCGGGCGATTGGTCGCACCTCGCGGCGAACGCCGACGTCTTCGCCGAGTTACGCAACTTGGAAAGTCGCTGCCGCCACCGCGAGCAGTTGCCTGCGCACGTCGGCGACGCGTTGGCCTGCGGGATGAACGCGGGCGTGCGCGCGCTCTTTAGCGGCACGAGCGGGACGGGCAAGACGCTCGCCGCGCGCCTCTTGGCCGCGAGTCTCCAGATGGACTTGTACCGGCTCGATCTCTCCACGGTCGTCAACAAGTACATCGGCGAGACGGAGAAGAACCTCAACCAGATTTTCGCGCTCGCCGAAGAACTCGACGTGATCCTCTTGCTCGACGAAGGCGACGCCCTGCTCACGCAGCGCACCGACGTGGGCAACGCCAACGACCGCTACGCCAACCTCGAAACCAACTACCTCCTGCAACGCCTCGAATCATTCGAGGGCATCATCGTCGTCACGACCAACGCGGGCGACCGCATTGACAACGCCTTCCAGCGGCGCATGGACGTTTCGATCAATTTCACGCCGCCCGACTCCGCGGAGCGTTGGACGATCTGGCAACTGCACCTGCCCCACTCGCACGAAGTCGAGCCGCGTCTTTTGGAAGAGGCCGCGCGCCGCTGCGAGTTGACGGGCGGGCAAATTCGCAACGCCGTGCTCCATGCCTCTTCGCTCGCGCTCGAAGACGGCGGCGCGGTCACGTCCGCACACTTCGAGGCGGGCGTCCGGCGCGAATACCGCAAGGCGGGCGCGGTCTGCCCGCTCCAAATGCGCCGTGACCAACACCGCGGCAGCGGCAGCGTCGTCGCCGCGTCTTTCAACCGTTGGTAAGAAAACAGTGACGAGTGACAAGTGACGAGTGACAAGTCGGAAATTGGCGAGTGTCGTGTGAGCACGTTGAATTTGATTCGACGTGCTCGGATTGTCATTTGTCATCCGTCACTCGTTACTTGTCCGGCTTATCGCTCATCACTCGTTACTTGTCCGGCTTATCACTCATCACTCATCACTTGTTTGGCTTGTCACTCGTCACTCGTCACTCGTCACTAAAACAATGCCTGTCGCACTTCGATCACTGTCGCGCAAGCCGAAGCCGCTCCCGAAGCCGGAGAGCGACCCGCGATTTGCGAAAGTCGTCGAAGACCTCAAGCGCAAGGCCAGTAAAGTCAAAGCCCACCCCACGCCCGCCAAGAAGGCCGCCGAGGCCGCGGGCGCAGCCAAAGGCCCGCCCAACGAGAAGGCCGCGGGCGCGAAGGGCAAGCAGGTAGACAAGATCAAAGAGGCCAAGTCGAAGAAGCCCGAACCGGCGAGCTTCCTGAGTCTGCTGCGCGCGGAGATTCAGAAGGCGATGCCGAAGACTCTCGACGACACCTCGAAGTTTATGAAGGGGGGGCAGGCGGGCGCGCTCAAGGGCGGACTCAAGGGCAACGTCTCGCAGCAGAAGCAGGCGGCGACGGGCGACACGGCGCAAACCTCCAAGCAGCAACCGAGTCAGGCGGGCATCCCCGGCAAGCAAGAGCAGCCGATCCCGGACGAAGCCGCGCCGCCGAACCCCGACGTGCCCGCGGGCGAGGCGATGCCCACGCCGCGGCCGGAGGCCGACGTGTCCGTGCAGGACTCGAAGCAGGACACAGAGGCGGCGATGGCCGACGCCGAAGTCACCGACACGCAACTCAAGAAGGCCAACGACCCGCGCTTCAGCGCCGTTCTCACCAGCAAGGAAGAGGTCGGCAAGCAGGCCGACGCCGCGCCCGGCCAGTACCGCACGAATGAGAAGGGCACGCTCGCGACGGCCATCGCGGCGGCGAAGGGGGCGAGCAGGTCGGGCGCGGCGGCGATGCTCGGCGTGAAGGGCAAGGCCAAGTCGAACGTGTTGACGCGCCAGCAGGTGGCGAAGGCGAAGGACGAGGCCGAGCGCAAAAAAGTCGCCGACACCATCGAGGGCATTTACAACAAGACGAAGGATGCGGTCGAGGCCAAACTCGGCACGCTCGACGAAGAGGTCAGCGGCCAGTTCGACAGCGGCACGGACGCGGCGCTCGCCGCGATGAAGTCTTACACCGAGCAGCGCATTGACGCCTACAAGGACGACCGCTACTCCGGCGTCATCGGCAAGGGTCGCTGGCTCAGGGATCAGTTCAAGGGTTTGCCGGAGGCGGCCAACGTCTTCTACGTCGAGGGGCGCGACCTCTTCACGCGCCTGATGGACGTGGTCATCGTTCGCGTCTCGAACCTCGTCGAGAAGCGTCTGGCCGAGGCGAAGAAACTCGTCGCCGACGGGCAGCAGCAGATCAAGACTTACGTGGACAGCCTGCCGAAGAACTTGAAGTCGGTCGGGCAGGCGGCGCAGAAGGAGGTGGCGGGACGCTTCGCGGAGTTGGAGCGCGGCATCGAGGACAAGAAGAACCAACTGGCGTCGTCGCTCGCGCAGAAGTACAAGGAGGCGGGCGAGAAGGCCGACAAGGCGCTCAAGGAAATACAGGACTCGAACAAGGGTCTGGTGCAGAAGTTTGTCGAGAAGCTCGGCGAGATCATCAAGATCATCATGGAGTTCAAAGGCAAGCTGATGGCCGTCCTGCGCAAGGGCTGGGGTGTCATCAAGGGCATCCTCGCAGACCCCATCGGCTTCCTCGGCAACTTGATCGCCGCGCTCAAACAGGGCTTCAACCAGTTCAAGGAGAACATCGGGAAGTGGCTCTTGAAGGGCATCATCGGGTGGCTCTTCGGCGCGCTGGCCGAGGCGGGCGTCACGCCGCCGCCCGACTTCTCGCTGCCGTCCATCCTCAAGCTCGTCCTGCAAATCCTCGGCATCACCTACGAGCGGATGCGCGCGAAGGCCGTCAAGCTGCTCGGCCCGACGGCGGTGACGATCATCGAGTACCTGATCAAGTACGTGCAGACGCTGGTGACGGGCGGCCCGGCCGCGCTGTGGGAGCAGGTCAAGGCCGACCTCGCCAACCTCAAGGAGCAGGTGCTCGGCGAAATCCGCACCATGATCATCACGGAGGTGATCAAGGCGGCGGTGATGAAGCTCGTCTCGATGTTCAACCCCGTGGGGGCGTTCGTGCAGGCGGTCTTGGCGATCTACAACACGGTGATGTTCGTCGTCGAACAGGCGAGCCGCATCGCCTCGTTCATCTCGGCGGTCGTGGACTCGGTGTCGGCCATCGCGGCCGGCGCAATCGGGGCGGCGGCCAACAAGATCGAGCAATCGTTCGGCGCGGCCATCCCCATCGTGATCGGCTTCCTCGCGCGTCTAGTCGGCGTCGGCGGCCTGCCGAAGAAGGCCACGGCCGTCGTCAAGAAGGTGCAGGGGGCGATTGACGGGGCGATTGACAAGTTCTTGGGGAAGGCCATCGCCTTCGTCAAGAAACTGTTCGGCAAGGGCGGCAAGGAGGGGAAGAAGAAAGAGGAGAAAGAGAAGGGCGAGAAGTGGGCGAAGGGCGAGGCGGCCGTCAACGCCTTCCTCCAGCAGCAGGCGGCCAAGGACGAATACTTCGTCGAGGACTACACCGCTGGCCTCGCGCAGATCAAGGCCAAGCATGGGTTCACGCTGTTGCAGATGACGGCCAAGGGCGATGCCGTCGAGGCGGCGATGAGTCCGAAGAAGCGGATCAAGAACGACTGGCCGCTCGTTCAGAAGTTGAAACTCAAACCCCCTTCGGGTCATCAACTCCTGCTCGACTTCTCGAACCGCGGCAACAAACGCATCTTCGCCACGAAAGGCGGCATCAAGAAGTTCGTCTACAACAAGCGCACGTCGCAGTGGCAAACGATCAAGGACGACAAGCTGATTCAGAAGGCCGAGAAAGATTTGCGCGCGGAATTGAAGCGGAAGCGGTCGGAGTGGATTTCGCTCGTCGAGGCGGGCAAGGCGGCCAGCGCGCAGGGGTTCGACGCGGGCGGCATCGGGCAGAAGCCGACCGAGACGGAGGAGCGCGTGGTGGTCGGCGAAGTGAAGGGCGGCTTCCGCAAGGGCTGGCAGTATTTCCTGCTCGACAAGTTCACGGCCATCACGGGGGGCGTCAAAAAGAGTCTGCTCGGCAAGAACCTCGACACGATGCGAGACACCGCGCAGGAGAAAGGCGGCGCGAAGCTCGTCAAGCGGTTTGACGAGGCCATCGCCAGCGGTAACATCACCATCGTCATCAAACTCGTCGGCAAGGCGGTCGTCTCCGGCACGGTCTGGCCGAAGCTCGAAGCCAAGGTCAGGCAGCACGTCAAGGCGTACATCAAGGCCAACTACGACGGCGTTGACCCGGACGAGGTGATCAAGAACGTCAGGATCGAATGGAGCTTGTAAGGAGGGGAAACTCGCATGCCCTGGATTAGTCTGGCCGCGACGAGAGAGACCTACCGGCGGATGGTGGCGGAACTCAGGGACGAACCCGGTTACGCCGA
Organism: Pyrinomonadaceae bacterium; assembly: GCA_030841105.1. Lineage (GTDB taxonomy): Bacteria > Acidobacteriota > Blastocatellia > Pyrinomonadales > Pyrinomonadaceae > JAIVJZ01. Next base: position 64,482 of record JAVEDE010000079.1, on the reverse strand, counting down.
GTCGCAGATGAGAGTCGTCACGTCGAACGACGCGCGCAACGCGCTGCTGGCGGGCGACGCGGAGTGGGCTGACGTGGAGGGGCGGCGCTGCCGCGCGCTGCTCGAACGGAAGAAAAAAGAGTGGCGGCCGCCGCCGGAAGAGACGATGTGGAAAGTGTTCGGGCTGGCCGTCGCCGCGAGTCTCGTGGGCGACGACCCGGCGGGCGTCATCGAGGCAATCGCGAAGGCGCGCAGTTACCGCGACGCCGAAGATAAGTCGCTGCAACTCGTCGCGCGCCGCATCGCCGGATTGGAGGAGAGTCCGCAGAAGCCTTACGCCGAGCCGGGGCACGTCGGGACGGAGGCGGAGTGGTTCAAACTCGTCAAGCGCGCGCCCGCCGCCCACGCGCTCGATCTGTCGCTGACGCCCGACCATCACCTGTGGCCGGTCTTGACCAAGTTCACGCTGCCGCTCGCCTACCTCGTGGCGCAGGAGCGCGCCCGCCCCGACCGCGCCGCCGACCTCAAGCTGCTCATGAGCATGGGCGCGCACCCGGAGCGGCGCGGCGACATCCTGTACGAGCGCGAGGACGAGAGGCCGGACTTTAAGAACGATGCCACGCCCGCCGAGCGCAACCGTTGGAAGGGCTTCGACGCGCTCGAAATAAAAGACGGAGAACTGTTCGTCTACTACTATCTCGGCATCCGCTGGAAAGCCCCTTTGATTTTTCAGGAAGACCTCGACACGTTCGAGTTTCTCGCGCGCGTCCCGAAGGATTGGCAAGCGTTGGAAAAGTCCGTCACGCAAACTCAACTGGCGAAGATCAAGGAAGCACGCGAGCACGGGCGATGCACCTATGTGCTCGTCTACGATTCTTACGAGTCGGAAACGTCGGACGGAGACTTGCTTGAGGCCGCCGCGCATTACAAGTTGAAACTCGAAGCGCGCGATCTGACGGAAGTATAACGTTGAGCCGCACCCGTCGCCGCCTCTGCGCTTGAGCGAGGCCGCGCGAAATCGTTCAGGGCAGAGTTATGAATCCCCAACCGTTCATCTCCTGCATCATGCCGACGGCGGATCGCCGCGCGTTCGTCGCGCAGGCGATCCGGTATTTTCTGCGTCAGGACTACGAGCACAAAGAGTTGATCATCTTGGACGACGGCCGCGACGCCGTGGGCGATCTTGTTCCGGCGGACGAGTGCGTGCGTTACGTCCGGCTGGACGAAAAATTGCCGGTTGGCGCGAAGCGGAATCTCGCGTGCGAGCAGGCGCGCGGCCAACTCATCGCGCACTGGGACGACGACGACTGGCACGCGCCGCACCGCTTGCGTTATCAGGTCGAGTCAATGCTGCGCGCGGGCGCGGAGTTGTGCGGCATCAGCACGCTGTTGTTCTACGACATGCGGGACGGAGGGCGCGGTTGGAAGTACGTCTACCCGGCGAGCCAGAAGGCCTGGGTGTCGGGCAGCAGCATGTGTTACACGCGGGAGTTCTGGGCGGGCAACCGCTTCCGCGAGATCAACGTGGGCGAGGACGCGCGCTTCGTGTGGAATCGCCCGGCGGCGCGCGTGTGCGTGCTGCCCGATCCGGGCTTCCACGTCGGGATCATTCACAAAGTAAACGTGAGTCCGAAGAACACTGCGGGGAGCTACTGGCGTTCGCATCCGGCCGAAGACATACGCCGCCTGCTCGGCGCGGACGCGAAGTTTTACGACGACCTCGCGGCGGGCAGAGATGCGACGCGCGCCGACGCGCAGGGAGAGACCGCGCGCGAAGAAGTTAAGCAAAGCGAAGCGCGTGGACAGGTTGTGAAAAGGGAGGCGCATGGAGCGAACGGGCACTCCGTCAATGCTCGCGCGGCCGATTCGAGTCGCGCGGTGTCGCGCGGTGCGGAAGCCCCACGGGCGTTAGTCTCCGCGGCTTACGGCATCGGCGACATCCTGCGCGTCACGCCGCTCGTCGGCGCGCTCGCGCGGCTCGGTTACGAAGTTGATCTGCTCGTCGCGCCCGACTACCCGGAGAGCGCGAAGCTGTGGGAGCACGCGCCGAAGATTCGACGCCTGATCAATTATCAAAATTTTCGCGGCAACCGGGGCGACCAGCCCATCGCCGCGCTGGCGGGCGAGTCATACGAGGTCGCGACGTTTACGCAGTGGAGCGCGCCCCTGCGCCGCTGGGTGCGCGCCAAGCGCGTGCTCTCGTTCAATCAGGCGGAGTGGTTGAAAGAGGGCGACATCGCGTGCGTCGGGCGCATGGCGTGCGAGTTGGGTTGGGAGGGAGACTTGCCCGAACCTTTCGCCGTCGCCTCCGGCAGACACTTCGACTTGCCGCCGCACACGATTGCGCTGCATCCCGGTTGCAAACCGGACTGGCCTTGGAAGAAGTGGCACGGCTTCGACGAGTTTGCGCGGCTCTGGCCGGAGGTGGCGATCATCGGCACGGAGTCTGACCTACAGAACGGCGAGACCTATTTCCGCAGAGCCTTCGCTTGGCCGGAGCACGCGCGCAACTTCGTCGGCGCGCTCGACCTGCCGGACACGGCCGCGCTCATCCAACAATGCGCCGCGCTCGTCTCGAACGATTCGGGGTTGATGCACCTCGGCGTCGCCGTGGGCACGCCGACGTTCGGCGTCTTCGGCATCACGAGTCCCGCGCGCGAGATGATCCCATCGCGGAAGATGTTCCCGGTGACGAAGCAACTCGCCTGCGAAGCGGCGTGCCGCAAAGCGGCTTGGGGTCGGCGCGACTGCGACCAACACCTCGCATGTTTAAAAACTCTCACGCCCGAAGAGGTGCTCGCACACGTCACACAAAACGTCCCCGCGCTCGCCGCCGTACTTCCGCAAGCCGCGCCGGAAGTTATGCCCGCGCAGGTGGTCTCGGCTGCGAGCGCGCCGAAGATCGTCTCGCCGCCGCGTCGCGCTCCCGGCGTTGACGAGCTCAGTCTGATGTATTACGGCTACGTGTTCGACGCGTCGGGCTATGGGCAGGCCGCGCGCGGCTACATCCACGCGCTCGAACGCGCCGGGATCAAACTCTCCGTCGTTGATCTTGCGGCGCACCGCCCGCGACAGGTGCGCGACGAACTCGTCGAGGCGCGCGTCGGGCGCAACCGCACGGCCGACGCGCATCTCTTCCACGGCATCCCGCCGCAGTGGGCACGCTTCGCCGCCAGGGTTAAAAACTCGATCGGCATGACCGTCTGGGAAACCGACGCGATGCCCGCCGCTTGGCAGGGCGCGCTCAGACAGGTGCGCGAGGTGTGGCTGCCGTGCGATTACAACGTCTCGGTCTTCGGCAAGTCGCTCGATAAAGCGATCTTCAAACTCCCGCACGCGTGGCTGCCTTGTAAAACCGAGACGGCGCGCGCCGGAGAGTTTCCCGAAATCAACGCGCGCGATTTCGTCTTCTACAGCATCTTCCAGTGGCAGGAGCGCAAGAGTCCGCGCGGCCTGATCGAGAGTTTCCTGCGCGCGTTCCCAACAGAGTCCGACGCCGTGCTCGTCTTGAAGGTGAACGCAGAGGCCGCACGCGTCGCCGCGAACGAGTTGGAGAGTTTGCGTCGGCTGACAGGTTCGAGAGCGCGCGTCGAGATTCACAGCGAGGCGTGGCCGGAGACGCGGATCGAGGCGCTGCACGCGCGCGGCGATTGCTATGTCTCACTGCATCGCGGCGAGGGCTGGTGTTATCCGTTGTTCGAGGCGGCCGGGCGCGGCACGCCCGTCGTCGCCACCAACTACTCCGGCCCGCTCGAATATCTCGACGCCGACGCGCACAAACTCGTGCGCCACAACCTCTGCCCCGTGCGGCAGACTTACGTCTATTACCACCCGCGCATGCGCTGGGCTGAACCCGACCTCGCGCACGCGTCGGAGTTGATGCGCGCCGTCTACCACGACCGCGAGGCGGCGAAGGCGCAGGCGACGCGCGCCGCGCTCAAGATGCGCGAAGATTATTCTTTGGAGCGTGTGGGCGAGATGGCGCGCGCGCGAATCGAAGAGATGCTCGGCCGCAAAGGAAGGGCGCGGGGTGTGACTGTGACGAATGCGACGAATGCGATGGATGTGACGAATGTGACGAATGTGACGGACGACAACAACGAGGACGACACGGGCGGACTCGTCCCCCGCGCGCCGATTGCGGGCGAGTGGTACGACGCGGACTACTTCGAGCACGGGCGCAAGAGCAACTGGGAGCGCGGCTATTCGTGGCCGCTCTTCTCCGACCTCTTCAAGCGGACGGCCGGATTCCTCTGCGACAGTTTCCCCGAAGCCGAATCGTTCCTCGACGCGGGCTGCGCCAAAGGCTTCCTCGTGCGCGCGCTGCGTGAACGCGGCCGCGACGCTTCCGGTTTCGATCATAGCCCGTGGGCGATTGAACACGCCGAGGCGTCAATCAAAAAACACCTCGTGCTCGCACGCGCCGAGTCGGTCGAGTATGAACGCCAATTTGATCTCACAATCGCCTTCTCGCTCTGCGAGAGTTTGACCGAAGCGCAGGCGCACGAGTTTCTCAAGCGCGCGCGCGGCTGGACGCGGCAGGCCGTCGTGGCCGTCATCCCTTCGTTCGAGACTGACGATGAGGAGCGTCGTTTCCGCAAACACGACCGCGACTATTCGCATATCACGATGCGCTCGCGCGCGTGGTGGCACGCGGAATTCTTGCGCGCCGGTTGGCGACAGGACGCGCTGCACCGCATCGTCGAGCGCAGTTGCCAGCGGCACGAACTCCCGCGCCGCATGAACTGGAAAATTTACGTCTACGCCCCGGCCTGATGGCCGCGCGCGCGAGTTGGTTGAGAACCGGAGAGGAAAGGGAAGGGTAGGATGAGCGAAGAGACACACGCGTCGCCGACGCCCGCGCCGCAGATGCCCGCGCCGCCCAAAGTGGCGATCATCGTCTTGAACTTCAACACCGCCGCGCTCACCGACGCGCTGGCCGCTTACCTCACGCACGATCTCCACTACGCGAACAAAAAAGTCTACGTCATAGACAACGGATCGCAGACGCGCCCCGCCTCCGCCACGCACGCGCTCCCCGAAAACCTCGGCTTCACGCGCGGCATGCACGAAGGCTATCAGATCGCCTCGGCCGAAGACGCTTACGACGCCTACTGGTTTCTCAACTCCGACGTGGGCTTCGAGTACGGCAATGACGTGCTCTCGAACCTATGCGACGTGCTGTTTGCGTCCGACCTCTACGCGCAGATCGCGCCGCAGCACAACTCGCCGCACAAGTTTATGGAGCAGGCCGCGAGCGAAGCCGAACTCGTCACCTATCTCGAAGCGACCGCCCCGCTCGTCAAAGCCTCAACCATCGAACGCCTCGGCTTCTGGGACTTGCGCCTGACCTACGGCTGGGGCGTGGATTACGACTACGGCTACCGCGTGCGCGAGGCCGGACTGGCGAACGTCTTGACGAACCGCGCGCGCATCACGCACAAAGAGCACAAGTCAATCACGGACTATTCCGACTACGTCAACCGCGCCAGCGCGGAGATGAACGCCGTGCTCGCAGAGAAGTACGGCGCGGACTGGTGGGGGCGCATCATGTCGCCGGATGGGCGAGTCGTCCCTCTGATTCTCAGTTGCGATCGCAACGCGTGGTTGATGGAGCAGTTCGTCGCCTCGTTCCGCACGGTGAGCGCGGGGCTTGAACCGCCCGTCATCGTGATTGACACGAGCCACACGCCGAAGCTGTCGGGCAAGTATCTCTCGCTCGTCAACGCGCTCGCGCCCGCCGCCGTCTACGTCCACGCGCGCGAAGAGGGGATGAGCACTTACGACTCGGTGCAGGAGGCCGTCCACTTCGCCTTCCAGCGCGTGCTCGAAGAGACGCGCGAGGGCGACCGCATCCTGTTCATCGAAGACGACATCATCTTCTCGAAACGCTTCAACGAAAAACTGCGCACGCTGCGCGTCAACCCGGACACCGGGCTGCTCACGCTCTACCTGCCCGGCAACGAGTACGGCTCGACCGTCATTGACCCGCACAAGTTTTACGGTACGCAGTGCGTCCTCTTTCCGCGCCGCCCCTTGCAGGAGATCGTCGCCAACTGGGACGAGATCAAACGCCGCATCCCGCCCGGCTATGACATACGCTGGAGTCGCTTCCTCGGCGAACGCGGCTACAAGCTCTACGGCACGGAGCATTCCTACGTCCAACACCTGCAAACCGTCTCGCGCCTGCACGGCCACTCGTCGCACATCTCGAACAAGTTCAAAGGTTGAAAGATGACCACGGCGAAAGACCACATCACGAACGGGCGCGCCAGCACGAACGACGGGCGCGCGGAGTTTTTCATCAAGCCGGGCTACACCACGCGCGCCGCGCCCGAATATTTTCACGACACGCTCGCGGACACGCGCGGCATCACGCACCAGCCCGACGCCTACCCGCTCGCCGCGCACCTCGCGGCCTATTACGGCTGTCGCCACGTGATAGACATCGGCTGCGGGCTGGCGCACAAGCTCGTCGAACTACACCCGCGCTTTGAAGTGATCGGCGTTGACTTCGGCGACAACCTGCACCGCTGCCGCGAGCGTTACCCCTTCGGCCAATGGATCGAGTGGGACTTGGAACGCGACGGCGTGATCGAACTCGACCCTGCAATCGTCGCCTCGTCCGTCGTCGTCTGCTCGGATGTCATCGAACACCTCGTTGACCCGACGGGGCTGCTCGCCAATCTGCGCGCGTTGCTCGAACACGCGCCCGCCGCCGTCTTGACGACGCCGGAGCGCGACCTCGTGCGCGGCAGCAGCCACTTCGGGCCGCCGCAAAACCCCAGCCACGTACGCGAATGGAATCTGGCGGAACTCGAAATGCTGCTCCGCGCCGAGCGACTCAGGATCAACTTCACCGGCCTCACGATGGACAACGATCACGAGTGGCAGAAGCGCACCTCACTCGCCGTGCTCGAACGAAACGACGCCGCCACGCGAGACTTACGCGCGCCCGCAGGCTTCCGCGTCGTCGCGTTGATGACGGCCTACAACGAGGCGGACATCATCGCCGCGTCGCTCAGGCATCTGTTCGCGCAGGGCGTCGAAGTCTACCTGCTCGACAACTGGTCGAGCGACCGGACGTTCGAGATCGCAGGGGAGTTTCTGGGGCACGGCCTCGCCGGGTTGGAGCGGTTTCCGGCGGGCGGCGCGTCGCACAGTTACGACTGGCGCGAGTTGCTCCGGCGCGTGGAGGAGTTGAGCCAGACCATCGAGGCCGACTGGTTCATCCATCACGACGCGGACGAGTTGAGGGAAAGCCCCTGGCCGGGCGTCTCTCTACGCGACGGGCTGTATCGCGTCGAACGCAGCGGCTTCAACTCGGTTGACCACACCGTCGTCAACTTCCGTCCCGTTGACAACAGCTTCGCGGCCAATTCGGATTTCGAGTCGCACTTCAAGTTCTTCGAGTTCGGGCGCACGCAGCCCGACTACGTACAGGTCAAGGCGTGGCAGAACCTCGGCCGCAAAATTTCGCTCGCGGATTCGGGCGGGCACGACGTGCAGTTCGACGGGCGGCGCGTCTACCCGTACAAGTTTTTGTTGAAGCACTACTCGATTCGCTCGCAGCGACACGGCGAGCGGAAGGTGTTCGGCGAACGCCAGCCGCGCTGGAACGCGGGCGAGAAATCAATGGGCTGGCACACACACTACGACGTGGTGCGACCGGGACACAACTTCCTGCGCCGCCCCGAAAGCCTCACACACTTCGACCGCGAAAGTTTCTACCGCGCCTACCTCGTCGAACGCCTGTCCGGCATCGGCTGCATGCGAAGCAAGGGATGAGGGCAGCAGGGTGAGGGATGAAGTGAATGCTTCTCACGCGTGGATGCTTCCCCGGTCATCACTCATGCTTTATCCCTGTGGTCTGCCGGTAGCGATCACCAATCACCGGAGCGTCTCAGCCGATTGCAAATCGCTATAAGTCGCGCGGGTGCGTTATAATCTGCTCCCCCGACGAATCAATCCAGACCAGCTAGGTTTCGTGAGTCGCGTCTATGAACTCCCCTCTACCGGAAGAGGACAACTCGTCGCGCGAGGCAATTGAATCCGCCGCCGCTGCTGTAGAGTCCGCACCTGTGGACGAGACGTGCGACGGGCGATTCCTCACCTTCGCCGAGAACGCCGCCGACGCCATCATCATCATTGACGCCGCGAGCGTGATCCATTTCGTCAACCGCGCCGCCGAAAAGATTTTCGGCCACCCCGTCGCGAAACTGCTCGGCCAAAACCTCACCCTCTTGATGCCCGATTATTTGCGCCACGTTCACCGCGCGGGGCTGGAACGCTACCTTGCGACGGGCGCGCGCCACATCAGTTGGGGCGGCGTCGAACTGCCCGGCCTGCACCGCGACGGGCGCGAGATCGAACTCGAAATCTCTTTCGGCGAATTCGTCGAAGACGGCGTGCGCTACTTCACGGGCATCGCGCGCGACATCACGGAGCGCAAGCGCGCTGAGCGTCGGCTGGCGGCGCACCACGCCGTGACGCGCGTGCTGGCCGAAGCGGCGAGCGTGGGCGAAGCGGCGCACAACATCCTCGAAGCCGTCTGCGAAAATTTGCGTTGGGAGATGGGCGCGTTCTGGCGCGCGGACGACGGAGACGCGCGCGGCGTTGACGACGACGCGGCGGGCGTGCTGCGCTGTCAGGAAATCTGGCAGTCGGCCGAAGCAGAGTCGGGCGAGTTTGCCGCGCACACGCGCGAGTTGAAGTTCGCGCGCGGGGTCGGCCTCCCCGGTCGCATCTGGGAGAGCGGCGAACCGGCATGGGTTGCAGACGTGACGCGGGAACGAAACCTGACGCGCGCCGACGTGGCCGCGCGCACAGGTTTGCACGCGGCCTTCGGCTTTCCCGTCACGCTCGGCCGCGAGGTGCTCGGCGTGATGGAATTTTTAAGCCGCGAGGTGAGAACGTCCGAGCCGGAGTTGCGCGCGCTGATGAACACCATCGGCGCGCAGTTCGGCCAGTTCATCGAACGCAAACGGACGGAGGGCGCGTTGTCCGTCGCGGAGGAGCGCGCGCGCGGCGAGTTTGATCGCTATCGTTCGCTCGTCACGGCGACGGCGCAGGTGGTGTGGACGGCGGACGCCGCCGGGCGCGTCGCCGACATCCCGGCGTGGCGCGCGATGACCGGGCAGACGAAGGAAGAGGTGAGCGGCCGGGGTTGGCTCGACGCCGTCCACCCTGAAGACCGCGAGCGCACCGCCGCGCGCTGGCGACACGCCGTCGAGTCGCGCAGCGTCTACGCGACCGAGTACCGCATCCGCCAGCGCGACGGACGCTACCGCGACTTCGCCGTGCGCGGCGTCCCCGTCATCGCCGACGACGGGCACTTGCGCGAATGGGTCGGCACGCTCACCGACATCACCGAGCGCGAGCAGCAAGAGGCGACGCAACGCTTTCTCGTCGAAGCGAGCGCGCTGTTGGCCGCCTCGCTCGACTACGAAACGACGCTCGAATCACTCGCGCGCCTGAGCGTCCCGTTCGTCGCTGACTGGTGCGTCGTCTACGTGGCGGACGACGACGGCGCGATCCGCCCCATTGCCGTGACGCACGGCGGCGACGCGGAGAAGATTGGGCGGGTCTGGGAACTCGAACGGCGCGAGAACCAGAACCCCGAAGCGGCGACCGGCGTCGCGAAGGCGATCCGCACCGGCCAGTCGGAACTCTACGCGGAAATCCCTCCGCCCCGCGACGATGCGACAGCGACAACGAGCGATGCTGCGGCGGCCGACGACGCGGCAAAGAGTAGCGATGCTGCGGCGGCCGAGGATGCGGCGACGGATAGCGACGCGACGACGGCGAGCGACGACGGGAATCGTTTCCGCGTCGCGCGCGAACTCGGTCTGGTGTCGGCGATGATCGTGCCGCTCGTGGCGCGCGGGCGCACGCTCGGCGCGATCACGTTCGCCACGGCCGAATCGGGGCGTCGTTACGGCCTCTCCGATCTCGCGCTCGCCGAAGACCTCGCGCAGCGCGCCGCCTTCGCCGTGGACAACGCGCGCCTCTACCGCGAAGCGCAGGAAGCCAACCGGCTCAAGGACGAGTTTCTCGCTACGCTCTCGCACGAACTGCGCACGCCGCTCACTTCCATACTCGGCTGGACGAACCTGCTCCGCTCCGTCAAGTTCGACGACGCGACGGCCGCACGCGCACTCGAAACCATCGAACGCAACGCGCGCTCGCAGAAGCAACTCGTGGACGATCTACTCGACGCCTCGCGCATCATCACCGGCAAGCTGCGCCTTGAATTGAAGCCGACCGAACTCAAGCAGGTGGTCGAATCGGCGTGCGAGGCCGCGCGCCCGGCGGCGCAGGTTAAAGGCATCGAACTCGGCCTCGCGCTCGACCGCGCGGCAAGTCTCGTCGCGGGCGACGCGGAACGCTTGCAACAGGTGGTGTGGAACTTGTTGTCGAACGCCGTCAAGTTCACGCCCGAAGGCGGGCGCGTCGAAGTGCGTCTCGAACGCGCGGGCGCGCAGGCGCGCATCTCCGTCACAGACACGGGCGAGGGCATCAGGGAAGAGTTTTTGCCGTTCGTCTTCGACCGCTTCCGGCAGGCCGACCAGACGACGACGCGCACGCACGGCGGCCTCGGCCTCGGCCTCGCCATCGTGCGCCACCTCGCCGAACTGCACGGCGGCACGGTCGCGGCCACGAGCGCGGGCGAGGGACGCGGGGCGACCTTTGAGGTGCGCCTGCCGCTGCTCGAATACGCCAAACGCGGCGAGGCGCTGCCGGGCGATGCGGAGCAAACGCACGCGGGCGAACTCGCCGAACGGCAGGCGGTGCTCGGCGGCCTGCGCATCCTCGTCGTGGAGGACGAACCGGACACGCGCGTGCTGCTCGGCAAGGCGCTGGAACGCTTCGGCGCGACCGTGCAGGCGTGCGAGCTGGCGGAGGAGGCTCTGGCCGCGCTCGACGCGGATTCGTTCGACTGCATCCTGAGCGACATCGCGATGCCCGGAGAGGACGGCTACACCTTCATCGAAAAACTCAGGGCGCGCGACGCGGCGCGCGGCGACAGCGGCGACCAAAGCGCGATCCCCGCCATCGCCTTCACCGCCTACGCGCGCGAAGAGGACAAGCAACGCGCGCTCGCCGCAGGCTTCCAAATGCACCTCGCCAAACCCATCGCCCCGAAGGAACTCGCCGAAGCCGTCGCAACCGTCGTCGGCCGCACGTCCAACGTGTGAAGTAGGAATGCGGAAGTAGAAGACAGAAAACAGGAGTCAGGAGTCAGAAGGAAGACGGACGCGCCTTTTATTCTGACTCCTGACTCCTGTTTTCTGTTTCCTGTCTTCTGCTTTTCGTTCCGCGTTCCTACTTCCGCGTTCCTTTGATCTCGTCCAACGCCGCGCCGAGGCGTTGGAGTCCGCCGGAGAGCATCTCGGTCTCGCCGCCGATGCTGAGGCGGAAGTGTGCGGGCATCTCGAAAAAGCTCCCCGGCACGAGCGACGTTTCATACTTCTCGCGTAGCAGCGCGCAGAGCGCGTCAACGTCGCCCGTGAGGAGTCGCGGGAAAGAGATCATGCCGTCGGTGATGGGGAATGATTCGAGGTCTTTGCGCGTGGCGAGAAAGTTGTTGGCGAGGGCGCGGTTTCGTTCGAGCAGGGCGCGTGAGTCGGCCGCGATTTCGGGAAGACGCTCGAAGGCGAGGCAACTGAGACGTTCGGCGGCGTGCGGCTGGGAGACGCCGAAGAGATCGTTGAGCCGCCACATCCGTTCGGCCAGCGCGGGCGCGGCCAGTATCCAACCGCAGCGCAGGCCGCTGAGACCGTAGACTTTCGTCAGGCTGCTGGTCGTAATGAAATGTTCGCCGAGATGGTAGGCCGTGCGAGGGGCGCGCGCGAAGGCGGCGTCGAGATATACCTCGTCAACGAGGACGCGCGCTCCGGCACGCGCCGCGATGTCGCCGATCTGTCCGAGCGTCTCGTCGTCCGCGTAGGCGTTCGAAGGGTTGTGCAAATTCGTGACGACGACGAGGCGCGTGCGCGGCGTGATCGCGCGCTCGACTTCCGACGCGTCGAGACGAAACTGCGACGCCGCGGGGCGCGCGAACCTTTTGACTTCCGCGCCGAGGTAGAGCGCGGCCGAGATGATCAACTCGTAGGTCGGTTGCTCGACGAGAATCTCGTCGCCGGGCGCGACGAGCGCGGCGAGGGCGAGGAAGTTCGCCATCGAAGTGCCGTTCGCGGCGACGACCGAATCAATCGAGACGCCGCACTTCGCGGCGATGGCCTGTTGGAGCGGCGGGTAGCCGTAGAAACTCGCGCCGCTCAGTTCGAGATCGGAGAGCGAGACGCCGAGGCGTTCGAGCGTGTAGTGCCGGACGCCGCTCGTCGCGAGGTTGAAGGGCGCGGCCGATTGCGTCTTCGCCCAGTGCATGTAAGCGGAACTCAACACGCGTTGCGTTCGCGGTCGCGTTTGGCTCGTCATCGTTTATTCCTTTGCTGCCTCAGCCAGTAGTAAGAAGCGGGGACGCCCGCGAGCACGATCAAAAAGCCGACCGCGCTGTTGGCCGGATACTTGTAGACGGTGCTGACGACGACGAGCCAGCAGGCCGCGACAAAGAGCGCGGTGGTGTAAGGGTGGCCGGGGACTTTGAACCCCGCCGCGTCATCGCCGCTTTCGCGCGCGTGGCGACGGAAGATAAAGAGCGACAGTCCGGTCAGCCCGAACCAGATGAAGTCCACCGAGACGACGTAGTTGAGTATCTGCCCGTAGCGGCCGGAGAGCGCGATGACGATGGCCGCCGCGCCCTGCAAGGCGATGGCGAAGACGGGCACGCGCGTGCGCCCGTTCACACGCGCGATGCTGCGGAAGAACAACCCGTCCTCCGCCATCGCGAAATAGACGCGCGGCGTGGTGAGTAGAGACTGGCTGAGGAAGCCGAGCGTCGAGACGGTGATGCCGAGCGCGATGAGCCGCGCGCCGCGTTCGCCGAGCGCGCCGCGCATGACACTGCTGGCGGGCGTGGTCGTCGCGGCCAATCCTTCCGCGCCGAGCGCGTAGACGCAGACGAAACTGACGGCCGTGTAAAGTAAGACGACGCCCGCAACACCGAACAACAACCCGCGCGCTAAGTCGCGGCGCGGCTCGCGCATCTCGCCCGCGACGAAACTCGTCGTCTGCCAGCCGCCGTAGGCGAACATGACGGGCGTGAGCGCCGCGCCCAAGGCGAGCAGCAGATCGAACGACAATGGTTCGCCGAGCGCGGGCGCGTGCGTGATGCCCGGAGCGTTCGTCGTGAACCACCAGCCGCAGAGCACGAGCGCGGCGATGGCCGCGATCTTCAAGACCATCAGCGCGCTTTGCACGTTGCTCCCGGCGCGCACGCCGAGACAGTTGATGGCCGTCAGCAGTGCGAGCGCGAGCGCGGCGAGCGCGCCTTCGGCGAGTGGTGCGCCCGTCAGTTCGGCGAAGTAACGCGCGAAGGTGATGGCGACGGCCGCCATCCCGCCCGACTGGATGACGAGCAGGAGCGACCACCCATAGAGGAAGGCCACGGTCGGATGATAGGCGTCGCGCAGGTAGGCGTACTGGCCGCCGACTTCCGGCCTGCGCGCCGCCAGTTCGGCATAGACGAACGCTCCGGCGAGCGCGATCAGCCCGCCGATGAGCCACGCGCCGAGGATGAGCAGCGGCGTGTGTACTTGCCGTGCCACCTCGGCCGGGTTGACGAAGATGCCCGCGCCGATGATGCCGCCCATGACGAGCATCGTCGCGTCGAAGAGATTGAGGCGGCGCGCGAGCTTGTGCGTCGTCGCGGCCGTCGCGGCTGGTGGTGTGGTGTCGCCCATCGGGAGCGCAGTGTGCCGCAGTCGGGGCAAGTTTGTAAACCCGCAAGCGGGCGGCGAATGATGGGCGGGGCGGTCAGGTGTTGAATGACGCGCGCAAAAAAAAGAGCGACAGGATTGTTCGTCCTGCCGCTCCCGGTTGGAGGATGTGGCGTCGCCGCTTCGCGCGACGCGGCGACGCCGTGTCGGTTAGTTAGGGCAACGCTTCGACGTTGACGAAGAAGCGGAAGCCGCCGCTCGTCATCACGCCGAGTTTGAATTCGACGTTCACGCTCGCGCCCGCCGCAAGCGGGTTGGCGAGGTTGAGCGTCGAGTTGAGGCCGCCGCCGAGGGCTTGCGCCGGGACAGCGTCAACCGTGATCGCGTCGAGCGTGACGGTTGTGGTATCCACACGCGTCAACGTGTTGCCGCCGGAGTTGAGCACGCGGAGGTCGGCCTCGCCGCCCGCGACGTTGCCGAGCGTCGTGATGTCCACGACGCGGAAGCGCACGCGCGAGACGGTCTGCCCCGTCGTGTTGGTGAACTTGCGACGGATGAGCAGCGTGCCGAAGGCTGCGTTGGTCGGGTTCGCGCCGTTGGCCGTGCGCACGCGGGCGCACGCGCTGGTGGGCGAGCCGAAGCCCGAGCACTGCGGGTCAACCAGCGACGCCTTGACGACGTTGGTGCGGTTGAAGGGGCTGAGCAGGTTCTCCGGCCCCGGTGCGCCGAGCACCGACGGGACGAAGCCGACGGAGCCGCCCGTGGTCGAGATGAGCACGAAGTCGGCCGCGTTGTCGCCGGTGTCCTGCGGAGTGCCGGAGACGAGTTTACGGACGAAGCTGTGCTGGGCCGTCGTCGTTGCGAGAGAGGAGAGGGCGACGCCTTCGCGCGCCAGCGGGTTCGATTCGGACTGGAAGCCGACCGAATCCATTCTCGTCGCCTCGGAGTAGTTCGCCGGTTTGGCGGTCGTGAAGACCGAGAAACCCATGTCCTCCGGGAAGCCGACCGAGTAGGTGGCATCGCCGAGAGCCGCGCTCGTGCCGCCGTAGTTGTTCAACGAGTAGCCGCGGCTGTTGGTGGCGAGGTAGTGCCCGCGCGCCGGGATCACCTGATTGACCGGGATGACGAAGCGCATATTACCGTTGCCGTCCGTCACCGCCCAGCCTTCCGAGCCGTCCGTCGTCGTGATGGTAAGCGGCGAGTCGCTGTTGTTATACAACTCGATGAACTCGTCTTCCACGCCCGTCGCGCCTTGCAGGCGGAACTCACTGATGATGAGCCTGCCCTGTGCGGCCGGTGTTACCGGAGGCGTCACGTAGCCCATGAAGTTCTCGACGGCGACGCCTTGCAGTTTGGTGATCGTCTTGCTCGGCGTGTCGAAGGTCAAGCCGGGCTTGGCGACCGTGACGGTGTAGCTGCCGTTGAACGTAAGTCCGGTGAAGGAGTAACCGCCCGCGTTGTTTGTGACCGTCGCGCCCGCCGTCGTGCCGGTGAGCGTGACCGCCGCGCCGACAACAGGCGCGCCCGTGCCGTCCGTGACTTGACCGACGATGTCCTCGCTCGTCCCCGGTTGGCCGTTCTGCGTGATGTTGACGACCGTGCCCGCCACGTTGATCGTGCCGCTGCGCCCGCTGATCCTGGCGTTCGGCAGCACGGTGTAAGTGACCACACCCGTGCCCGTGCCGGTGCGGCCGGTGTTGATTTGAATCCAACTGGCGTTGGTTGACGCCGTCCAGTCGCACGAGGTGTCCGCGCTCGTCACGGTGACCGTGCCGGTGTCGCCGTTCGGGTTGAAGAACATCTGGTCGGTTGGCAAGACCGACGTGACGCAGGAGGACGAGAGCGTGACGCGGTACGCGCTGCGCCCGTGCGTGAAGGCGAAGATGCTCGACTTGCCGCCGGTCGTGTTGACGGTCAGCGACTCGACGGGGACGTTGGCAAAGCCGGTCACTTCCTTGTACCAGTTCGCGCCGCCATCGAGCGTGACGAAGACGCCGAGGTCTGTGCCGACGTAAATGCGCTGGCTGTTGGTCGGGTCAATGGCGACGCTGAGCGCGGGGATGTCCGGGATCGCGTTCGCGTTGTTGGCCGTCTGATTGCCGTCCGCCAGCGTCCACGTCGCGCCGCCGTCGGTGCTCTTGAAGACGTGACCGAAGCCGTTGCCGCTCGCCGCGGAGTTGAACGTCGAGACGGTACACCAGAGGTTCGACGAGTTCGACGGGTCGTATTCAACCCACGAGATCGTGCCGAAGCCGTTGCCGCGCGGCGTGAAGGATTGCAGCCAGACCGTGTTCAAGACGCTCGTCGCGGTGAGGGTCGTGGCCGTCGTAGTGCGGCGGAGTTGACCGGAGGCCGCGCCGGTGATGACCTTGTTAGAGTCTCCCGGTGCGATAGCCATCGCGGTGATCGAACCGCCGGTCTGTTGCGCGTCGCTCGTCCTCGTCCACGTGTCGCCGGAGTTGGCGGTGCGCCACATGAAGCGGCCGCCGATCCAGAGGCGCGTCGGGGTGTTCGGATCCATGCGGAAGACCGTGATGAAGGGGAACGTGTCGCTGAGGCCGGTAGACTTTGCGACGAAACTGCCGCCGCCGTTGTCAGACCTTTGGATCGACGCGCCGGTATTCTCCGCGTAGATGACTTGCGTGTTCGTCGGATTGATGGCTACGTAGCCGCCGTCGCCGCCGAGGATACGCTGCCACGCATTCGTGCCGGAGGCGTCCGTGCCGCGGTTCGTGCCGTTGTCCTGCGTGCCGCCGAAGTAGGACGTGCCGTTCGGGTAGGGCAGGCCGTGGTAGAACTGCGTCACCTGATAGCCGTTGTTGAGCGGCCCCCAGATAACGGGCGAGGGGACGGTGAAGAAGCCGCCGGGCGTGAACTCGTTGCCGCAGATCGGGCTGCTCGCCGTGACCGTGCCGGGGCCGGGCGTCGTGCCGTTGACGTAGCCGACGTTGCCGGTCTTGCCGTTGTCGGTCTTGTAGATGCCGCCGTCGTTGGCGACGTAGATCGTCTGGTTCGTCGTGCCGTTATAGTTCGGGTGGAAGACGATGGCGTGATTGTCGGCGTGGACGAGTTGTGGGTCGCCGTTGTTGGGCGGCGTGCCGTTGCCTTGGAACCACCAGTAAGAAGCGACCGCCCAGTTGACGCCGCCGTTGTCGGAGCGGAACGTGTCCGTGCCGAGCGCCCAGACCTTGTTCTCGTCGGTCGGGTCAACGCCGAGTTGGTTGTGATACCAGCCTTGATTGATGAACTGGCTCGTGCCGAAGCCGCACTCCGTCAACACGCCGTTGACCGGGTTCGACAAAAGGAGCGTGCTCTGCTTGTCGGTGGCGGCGGCCGTGTTGCGCACCTGCGCCGTCCACGTGCCCGTGTCGCCGCTCGACGTGGAGCGGAAGACGGCGTGCAGGCCGTCGAGGTAGTTGCCCGCCTGATTGCTCGCCGACATCGCGTAGATGACGTTCTGGTTCGAGGGGGCGATGGCGAGCGAGGTGCGCGCCATGTTAACGCCGTCGGTGAACACGTCAACCCAAGTGCCCGCGCCGCCCGCGTCCGTGTTGCGCCAGATGTGCGCCTGCGCGAACGTGCCGAGCGTGGCGTAGATGTAGTCGGTTGCCTGACCCGCCGCATCCGTGCGCATCACCAAGTCCATCGCGCCGTTCAAGCCGTTGGCGGCGTTCGAGGCGAGGACGAGTGTCCACGACGCGCCGTTGTCGAGACTGCGGAAGACGCCCGTGCGCGTCGCGGCGTAGATGTGGTTCGAGTCCGCCGGGCTGACGACGAGGTCTTGGATGAAGAAGAAGTTGGCGTTGTTGGTGGCGGGGAGGCGCGACCACGTCGCGCCCGCGTTGGTGGAGCGGAAGATGCCCGCGCCGCGCACGGAGTCAATGTTAAAGAAACCTTCGCCCGTGCCCGCCCAGATGGTGTTGGGGTTGTCGGGGTCGAAGGCCAGACAGGTCACGCCGAGGTTCGCCATGAAGTCGTCGAGCGGCAACCAGTTTGCGCCGCCGTCGGTGCTCTTCCAGATGCCGCCGACGATGCCCGCCGTGTACATGATGTTCGGGTCTATGGGGTTGACGAGCAAGGCGCGCGAGCGGCCGCCGACGTTGCCGGGGCCGAGGTCGTCCCAAGTGCCGAGCACGCCCCCCTGCTGGTCGCCGACGAGGCTGGGCTGGATGTCGCCCGCGTCTTTGCCCGCAGCCTTCTGCGTCAACGACGATTTGCCGAGCGACTTGGCGACCTTACCCGTGACGACCTTGTTCAGCGCCGTCGAAAACTGCGGCATGTTTCTGACCTGCGCGAGCGCGGTGAAGTAACGCTCGATCGGAAGCTCCTTCATGCCTTCGGGGAGACGCTTCTTCAAATAATGGCTGGCGGCCTCCCCCGGTTTGTCGAAACGCTCGCCCGGCTCACCCTTCGGCTTGACGGGGTTGCGCCGGTTGCCGACGCGTTGTGAGGCGAGTTGAGCGGCGTTCATTTTCGTCGCCGCCGTCGCAGTCTTGGCGCTGCGTTCGCGCGCCGCTTTCAATTCGTTTTCCGGGAGCGTCCCAGCCTCGCCTGTATCGCCGGGGGCGACTTCCGTCGCCTCGGTCGCATCCTGTGCGCCCTTCGCCGGTGCGGCAGGCTTCGCCGGACGCGCGGGCGTCTGCGGCGCGGAAGCGAGAGTCACAGGGTTCGTCGCGGTTGCAGTGGTGGCCGGTTGCGCCGTCGAATCGGCCGCGGGCGCGAGAGACGTTTGCACGCCCTGAGCCTTATTACTATAACGGGGTAGAACTACCAGAGCCGAGCCGAGCAATATCAGGCTCGCGACCAGAAGTAGGGGGGTGCGTTTTTTCAAACTCATTACTGTGACTTCTCCTCGGTGAAAACGATTTCGTAGATGCAGGTTAAACGCTTGCTTGGGCAAAACGACGCCCATTGACTCCGGGGTGAGCGGAGAGAGGAAACTTCGGCGTCGGCCTCCGGGTAAGAATTTGCAAATTGACTACCCGCGATGCCCGCAGCCTGACCCGTGTCCGGCGCGCTTGTTGATGAAAGGGCGAGAGTTTCTCACCGCAGTATGTAGATGGAAATTGGAAACCCGCCGGCGTCCACCAGATTACAGTCTCGACCGGGAGGCATGGGGTGCAGCTATGTGGCTTGAACTTAATGAAGGCAAAACTTCAGGAGGCTCGACCAACCTAGTTGACAACGCCAAAGTAAACTCCCACGGCTCGGTTAGTCAAGTCGCTACGTGACTCGAATCATTGCGGTCAGATCGTGGTTTCAGTAAACTACTTCGCAGAAACCTGTCCCGCAAGCGCACTTTCGCCGTCTGCCATCTGCCCGGCGGCCTCGTTGAGTCTGGGTCAGGAGAGGGGTCAATCGTTGCTGAAAAATTTAGCAAAAAATATTCTGATGCTCGCACTGTTAAGTTTCCCCACCGTGAACGCGTCGGGGAGCGACACCGGGGCGGCGCGCGGCGCAGCGGGCACGATGGCGGCGGCGCGCGACGCGAGCGACGCAGGGCGGACGAGGCGGCAGAGGACGCGGCAAAGAGTCGTGCGCCGCACGAGAAAGCGAGGAAAACGCATGTCGGAGACGAAAGATGACTCGCGGCCGCGCGACTCGGGAGAGTCGGACGACGCGGCGGGACAAAAGAAGGTTGGCGAGAGCCGGAAGCCGGAGCCGCCCGCCCCGCGCCCCCGCAGAAGGTACGACCCCGTTTTGCAACCTCCCGAAAAAACGCGCAAGCCCTGAACCGCGCGCCGCCCCGTATGATCGCGAAACGGCGTGCCTGAACTCCGTCCGACGCAAATTGATTGACAGGAGACTGTAAAAGATATTACTTTACGCGAGCTTGCTAAAAAGGCTTTGTGAGCTACTGCACAACGGGAGAGAGGCTAACGCCCCTTCCTGTTCCCAGTGACTGTTATTTTCATTCAAACAGTTTTCCACCCCGCAACCTACCAAACCCTTTCCACGAGAAATGTGCGCTGAATGCGTTTTCGTCAAAAGCGAGTGTTAAGTCGCAGGGGCTTGAGTACGGCGTTTAGTAGTAGTTCAGTGTGAAGGCTGAACCCTTGGAGTTGTCGCTCCGAATCAATTAATCGCCGAGTTTGGATTCCAAACTGAACCACTACCCGAAGTTTCGATATTACATTAGAAGGCAAATACGGCTGCGCTTTATTAGCCAGCAAGCTGTAACACTTTCTGCCCTTAGCAGGTGCGGTGCGGCGACGGCATGCGGATGCCGACCGGCGAGTTCGCCCGCTGTGTCTCTACTATCAACCCTCCAGGAGAATTTTCGATGAAGAACTACACGAGATGGATGTTGCTGCTCGGCGCAGCCGTCGTGCTCTCATTTTTGGCTGTGAATTTCAAGTCAATCACGAGCGCACAAGAACGCGGCAAAGGCGGGAAAAGCGACGCCGCGACCGCGGCCGCGCAGGACGGCGCGCAGCAGCCGACCGCCGCGCCCACCAAGCGAGATCGCAGCATGGTGCGCAAGCCGAGCGAGGCTAAAGAAGACAACCCCGATCTGCCGACAGCGATGAACGGCAAGCTCAACTTCGAGTCCTACCTCACCAAGCGTCAGGAGCACATCAACATGCTGCTCGGCATGGCCGAGGACGGCAGCTACGACCCGATGAAGCGCGTCAAAGCCATTGACCAGATGGCGGCGCAAGAGGCCAGACTCAAAGAGGAGGCCAAGCTCGGCCTGTTGGCTCAGCCCATGATCAGCGCTACGACGTGGACGCCGATCGGGCCGCAGCCGATCCCGAACGGGCAGACTTCGACTGTGCCCCATCCCGTGAGCGGTCGCACGACGGCCATCGCCGTCCACCCGACCAACCCCGACATCGTCTTTATCTCCTCGGCCAACGGCGGCGTCTTCCGCTCGATGAACGGCGGCCAGACGTGGAACCCGGTCTTCGACTCGGCGCAATCGCTCGCCATCGGCGCGCTCGCCTTCGCCCCGTCGAACCCGAACATCCTGTATGTCGGCACGGGCGAGTCGAACCAGTGCGGCAGCGGTTGCTACGCGGGCGTCGGCGTCTATCGCATTGACGATGCGCTCACGCCCAACCCCGCCGACGTGAAACTGCGCGGGCCGATGAACCCGAACTATAACTTCATCTCGAACACGACGAATGCGCCCGCCGCCACCGGCACTTTCACCGGCCGCGCCATCAGCGACATCGTGGTGCACCCGACCCAGCCGGGGACGATCTTCGTCTCGACCACCTCGGCCGTCGTCGGCAACCCCAACGCCTCGCCGGGCGGCGGCACGATCCCGCCGACGGCTCTCCGCGGTCTCTATCGTTCGACCAACGCGGACATTCTCGATCCCAATTCGGTCACCTTCCAGAAGTTGGCCGTCGCGCAGGACAACTGTTTCGACACCCCCTGCACCGGCAACCACAACATCACGGGCATCCGCATGGATCCGGCCGACCCGAACGTTCTGGTCGCCTTCGTCATCCCCTTGCAGTTCACGGCTGCTGGCGGCGTCTGGCGCACGGCCGACGCGCTCTCGGCCAACCCGACTTTCACCAACCAGTTTAACGTCGTCACCACGCGCGGCGAGTTCGGCGTGACCCGCGCGGGCAACGTCACCACCTGGTTCCTCGCCTCAGGCGAGCCTTCGACGGGCACGAGTTGCCCGGCGGGTAGTCAGGCGGCGAACCCCGGCGCGGTGCGCAAGTCAACCGACGGCGGTTTGACGTGGGTCAAGCAGGTCGGCGGCGGCGGCTTCTGCGGCGGCCAGTGCTTCTACGATATCTCCATCGCGCCTGACCTCGCCGACGCTAACATCGTCCACCTCGGCGGCGCGGCGCAGGGCACTTGCACGCGCGTGCAGGCGCGCTCGACCGACGGCGGCGCGACCTTCGTGCGCAACGACACCGGCCTCCACGCCGACACGCAGGTCACGGTCGTCTCTCCGTCGAACACGAACATCGTCTACACCGGCAGCGACGGCGGCATCTGGCGTTCGACCAACCGCGGCGTCACCTGGACTTCGCTCAACAACCCCGGCTACAGCGCGACGCAGTTCCAGGGTATGGACATCCACCGCACCGACCGCTTCTTCGCGCTCGGCGGCACGCAGGATAACGGCACGCAGTTCATGCTCGGCGAAACCAGCATCAACGGCGGCAACGATCCGAACAAGCCGATCAACCAGTGGCGTCGCGCCGACTCCGGCGACGGCGGCTATGCCCTCGTTGACAAGAGCGCGACCGACTCGCTCAACGTCACGATGTATCACACGTACTTCAATCAGCAGAACGCGCAGATCGGCTTCGCCCGCGTCTCGCGCACCGACTGCGCCTTCCCCGGCCAGTGGCCGTTCAAGGGGTTCATCCCCGGCTTCACCGCGCCGAGCGGTTTCGTCAACGCTTGCGGTGACGTGGAAGCCCCGAACGGCATCACCAACGACCCGGTGCTCTTCTACGCGCCGATGGACTTGGGGCCGAGTCTCGCGGCGGGGCAGCCGAACACGCTCTACTTCGGCACGGATCGTCTCTACCGCTCGGTCAACCGCGGCGACACGATGACGCTCGCCAGCCAAGCCCCCATCGTCGCCGGCCAGCGGCTCTCGACGATTTGGGTCAGCAAGACGGACGACAACGCGCGCATGGTCGGCTTGACCAACGGCCAAGTCTTCGCCACCCGCACCGGCCTGCCCGTCTTGACCGACGTGACGCCCACGGGCGCGCCCGTCAGGGTCGTCGGCCGCGTCTTCATTGACCCGACCAACTCGTCGGTTGCCTACATCACCTACGGCGGTCAGGGCATCCCGGCCAACCAGCACATCTACAAGACCACCAACCTGAGCGAAGTGGCGGGCACGACGACGTGGACGGCCACGGGCAACGGCCTCCCCGACGTTCCCGTCAACGCCTTCGAGGTTGACCCGGCCGACCCGACCCACCTTTACGCGGGCACGGACATCGGCGTCTACACCTCGCAGGACGCGGGCGCGACCTGGGTTCCCTATGGCAACGGCCTGCCCCGCGTGGCCGTCTTCCAGATGGTCATCCAAAACGCCAACCGCTTCCTGCGCATCGGCACGCACAGCCGCGGCATGTGGGACATCGCGCTCACGCCGCCGACGGCCTTGAGCATCAGCGGCAACGTCACGGGTCTGGCCGCGGGTGAAACCGCCACCGTCAGACTCACGGGTTCGTCTTCGCAGGTCGTGGTCGCGGCCGGCCCGACCGGCGCGTACACCTTCAACGCTCTCAGCCCCGGCGGTAATTACACCGTCAGAGTCGAGCGCGCGGGCACGCGCTTCACGCCGTCCTACCGCACCTACAACGACATCGCGTCCAGCCAGAGCGGGCAGAACTTTGCCGCCGCGGCGGATGCGCCCGGCGCGGCTCCGACGGCGGGTCAACTGATCATCAGCGAGTTCCGCCTGCGCGGTAAGAACGGCGCGGCCGACGAGTTCATCGAGTTGTACAACAACACGGACTCGAACATCACGGTCAACACGGCGGACGGTTCGGCGGGTTGGGCGATTGACGGCACGTCGAACGGCGCGCGCGAAAACATCGCTGTCCTCCCGAACGGCACGGTCATCGCGGCACGCAAGCACTTCCTGCTCGCCGCCAGCGGCTACAGCCTCGTCGGCTACGCCAACGCCGACTTCTACTACCAGCCCGCCAGCGGCTCTGACGTTGACGACGACACCGGCCTCGCCATCTATGCGACGAGCACCCGCGGCAACTTCAATGCGGCGAATCGTCTCGACGCGGCCGGCTTTACCACCCGCCCGGCGACGGAGAGGGAAGGCACGGGTCTGTTGCCCGTCGGAACGCAGAACGGCGAGAACGCTTTTGTTCGCCGTCTCCTGACCGGCAGGCCGCAGGACACCGACGACAACGCGCAGGACTTCGTGTTCGTGTCAACGGCGCTCACGGCGTTTGGCGGCATCCAGCCGGTGCTCGGCGCACCGGGGCCGCAGAACTCCGTCAGCCCGCGGCAAGACCCGGCGCGGAACATCATCGTCACGACCTTCGATCCGACCCTCTCGCCCAACGCCTTCCCCAACCGGGAGCGCGACGGCAGCGACTTCGGTGCGAATCGCAGCTACGGCACGATGACCATCCGCCGCTCGTTCACGAACGACAGCGGTCAGAAGATCACGCGCATCCGCTTCCGCGTGATTGACATCACGACGAACGGCAACACGGTGGCCGGTCAGGCCGACCTCCGTCTGCTCGATTCGTCCGATCAGGCGGTCAACAGGGCTGCCGTGCTCACCAGAGTCCACGGCACGCTCATCGAGCAACTCCCGGCCATTCAGTCGAACGGCGGCGGGTTGAACACCTCGATGACGCTCGTCAACCAGAACCTCTCGAACGTCAACACCGTCAACACGGAAGGCTTGGCTTCGAGGGTCGCGGGCGTCTGCCCGACCAACCAGGTCTGCACCGTCCACGTGCAGTTCAAACTGGGCGTCGAGCGCGACGGCGCGTTCCGGTTCTTCGTCAGCTTGGAAGGACTGCCCTAAACACACGCTCGACGCAAATACGTTGAGCTAGACGGAACGCCGCCACTCTTTCGGGAGTGGCGGCGTTCTTTTTTTAGTCTGCGACTCGCTTTAGAAGAGGGAAGGGCCGGAGGCGAGATATTGTTCCATGCGGCCGATGGGCGCGCTGGTGAACAGGTGCGCCATCGCCGTCAGGCGCAGGCCGTGCGCGAACGCGAAACGGATCGCGTCGTGGTTGATGCCCGGCACGCGCAGCGAGATTGTTTCCGACTGCGCCGACGCCTCGCGGCAGCCGAGCGTCAACAACGCCTCCGCCGCATTCTCGTCCATCCACGCGGCAGGCCCGAACGTCGCGCCCTTGAAATAGTAGTAGCCGACGAGTCGCCCGCCGCGCCGCACCTGTCGCCCTTCGAGCTTCTCCTCCGAGAGCCAGAAGCGGTGATCTACTTCGCGCCGCGTCTCGCGCACCTCGCGGTCAATGCCGCACGCCGCTTCGAGCGAAAGCGGTTCGATTGTGTAACCCGTCGTCGCGCCGGGCACATCGTCGAGGGCGGTCGGCCGTCCCGCGAAGGTGAAGATTTGATAGCCGGGGAGCATCCCCGTTTTGAGATAGCTCGCAATCGCCGTGTTGTCCATCGAAGACCAGACGAAAAACTTTTGCGCGCCCGCCTCTTCGCCCTCGCGCCACACTTCCCTGAGCAGCCGGCCGCCGACGCCGCCCGCCACCAACTCCGGCCGCGTCCAGAAGCCGGACAGAAACCACAACGCATCGCGCACGACGGCGTGGCAGATGGCGACGATGCGCCCGTCCGATTCCGCGAGGCGAAAAATTCCCGTCTCGAAGATGTGCCGGTAGGCGACCTCGACTGCAGGGCGCGGCGGCAAAGGCATCTCCAGATTGTGGCGGCGGTAGAGTTCGCGGACGGCTTCGAGGAACATGTCGAGCGCGGCCGGAACGTCTTCCTCGCGCGCCGCGCGGTAGATGATTTCGGACATAAATTACGAGCCTCTGGATTCCTGGCGCGCGTGTCGTAAAATGCGCGCCGAGCTTAAAAGATTTTTCGAGCATTTCCCAGCGGGATGCGCTATAAGTAGATTTTCCCCGCGATGTACCCAATTCACAAACGTGGAAACTGCTACGGCCTCTGTCCCGTATACGTTTGCGCGCGAAATCAGGAGACGAGGAAGCGAGATGTTGAGACGTGCGACGATGTGTGTGTGGGTGATGTTGCTGCTGTTGGCGTTGACGTCCGGCACATCGTCGGCGACAGCGCAGGGACAGAAGAAGCTGACGATTGAAGACGCGCTGGCGTTGCAGGAAGTGGGCACGCCGCAGTGGTCGCCGGACGGCAAGCTCATCGCCTTCACCGTGAGCGAGTGGAATCGGAAAGAGAACCGGCGCGACACGCACGTCCACATCGTCGCGGCGACGGGCGGCGCGTCTTACAAACTGACGAACGGCGAGCGCGGCGAGAGCGCGCCGCAGTGGTCGCCCGACAGCCGCCGCATCGCCTTCCTCGCCAACCGCGATGCGCCGCGACCGGACGCGCCCGCCGCGCCGCGCAATCAAATCTGGGTCATCCCCGTTGCGGGCGGCGAGGCAGAGCGCGTGACGGACGAGGAGGCGGGCGTCGCTCAGTTTCGCTTCTCGCCCGACGGCAAACTGATGGCCTACGTCGTGCGCGACACGCCGCAGGACAAGGCCGAGCGCGACAAGCGCAAGAAGGACAAGTTCGACGCCATCGTCGTTGACAGCGGCTTCATCTACTCGCACCTCTGGACAATCAATCTCGACACGAAAGAGAAGCGGCGCGTCACCGAAGGCTCGTTCACCGTGGCCGACCCGCAGTGGTCGCCCGACGGCGCGTGGGTCGCCTACACGCAGAGCAAAAGCGGCTCGCAGGAGTCGGCCTTCACAGACATCTCCGACGAACGCAACACAGACCTCTACATCGCCCCCGCAGCGAGCGGCGCGAGCGTGCGACAACTTACAGCGAACCCCGGCCCCGACTACGCGCCACGTTTCTCGCCCGACGGCAAATTGATCGCCTATCTCTCCGGCGACGATCCGAACTCGTGGGCGGGCAAAATGGATTTAGTCGTGCGCGCAACGTCCGACGCGGCGACGACCGCGCCGCGCAACCTGACGTTGAACTACGGCGATTCAATCAACAGCGCGCCGAAGTGGTCGCCCGACGGCGCGGCTCTCTACGCGGCGGGCGCGGAAGGCGTCTACGGCCAGTTGTTGAAAGTCAGGTTGGAGAGCGACGCGCCGCCGCAAGCCGTCTTCCAGAGCAAGGGCGCGTATGCGGGCGTTGATCTCTCTCGCGACGGCCGCTGGCTCGCCTTCGCCTACAACGATGCGAAGTCGCCGAACGACATCTGGGTCGCGTCGAGCGTGGGGCGCGAGGCCAAACGCCTGACCAACTTCAACTCGCAGATCAAAGACTTCGCGCTCGTCTCGACGGAAGTCGTCCGCTGGAAAGCGGCGGACGGTTTACAGATCGAAGGCTTGCTCATGCGCCCGCTCGGCTACGAACAGGGCAAACGCTACCCGCTCATCTTGCAGATTCACGGCGGGCCTTACGCGCAGTTCGCTTACGGCCTCAACACGCGCGCGCAAATTTTCGCCGCCAACGGCTACGCGGTGCTACTGCCGAACCCGCGCGGCTCGACCGGCTACGGCAACAAGTTTACGACCGCGAACGTCGGCGACTGGGGCGGCAAGGATTATCTGGACTTGATGGCGGGCGTTGACGAACTCGTCAAGTCGGGTGTGGCCGACCCCGAACGACTCGGCGTGATGGGCGGCTCTTACGGCGGCTTCATGACCTTCTGGGTCATCACGCAGACGAACCGTTTCAAGGCCGCCATCGGTCACGCCGGAATCAGCGATTGGTACAGCTTCCACGGCCAGAGCGACATTCCCGGTTTGATGGAGTACGGCTTCGGCGGCACGCCCTGGACGGCGCGCGAAGTCTATGAGAAGTGGTCGCCCGTGCGCTACGCCAACCGCGTCAAGACGCCCCTGATGATCACGCACGGCGAGCAGGACAGGCGCGTCCCCATCGCGCAGGCCGAACAGTATTACCGCGCGCTTCGTAAGAGCGGCGTTGAGACGGTCTTCGTCCGCTACCCGCGCGAAGGCCACGGCATCACCGAACCGAATCACCAGATCGACCTCATCCGACGCCAGTTGGAATGGTTCGACAAGCACCTGAAAGCGACCGCGACGGCGAGCGGAAATTGAAGTCGCCGGATACTCGAACGTTAACCCACCATTGAATCCCATGTTGCCCAACAAAAAATCGAGATACGCCTTGATCCGTTCGTTTACTTGCCGGACTGTCGCGGCCTCTTTGCTGCCCGCCCTGTTCATCGCAGTGGCTTTCAGCACGGCGAGAGCGCAACAGACACAGACGACCCCGTTGCAAACTGCGCAGGCCAAAGATGCCAACCCGCTCAAGCTCTTGCAATGGCGCAGCATCGGCCCGTTTCGCGGCGGGCGCGTGACGGCGGTCGCGGGCGTCCCCTCGCAGCCTCTGGTCTATTACTTCGGCGCGACGGGCGGCGGCGTCTGGAAGACCACGGACGGCGGCGCGAACTGGGAGCCGATCACGGACAACTCCGTCTTCGGCACGGGGTCGGTCGGCGCAATCGGCGTCTGCGACGTAGACCCGAACGTTATCTACGTCGGGATGGGCGAGTCGCCCGTGCGTGGCAACGTCTCGCACGGCGACGGCGTGTACAAGTCTATGGACGCGGGGAAGACCTGGAAGCGCGTCGGCCTCGAAGACACACGGCAGATCGGGCGCGTGCGCGTGCATCCGCGCAACCCTGACATCGTGTACGTCGCCGCGCTCGGCCATCTCTTCGGGCCGAACGAGCAGCGCGGCGTCTTTCGCTCGAAGGACGGCGGGAAGAGTTGGGAGAAAGTTCTCTACCGTGGCAACAAGGCGGGCGCGATTGATCTTACGTTCGACCCGACGAACGCGAACATACTCTACGCGGGCTTCTGGGAAGTCTTGCGCACGCCCTGGAGTTTGGAGAGCGGCGGCGCGGGCGGCGGCCTCTTCAAATCAACCGACGGCGGCGACACGTGGACTGAGATCACGCGCAACGCCGGACTCCCGCGCGGTATCGTCGGTAAGGTCGGCATCACCGTCTCGCCCGCGAACCCCGAACGCGTCTGGGCTTTGGTCGAAGCGGAAGACGGCGGCGTGTTTCGTTCCGACAACGGCGGGTGCACCTGGACGAAGACGAACGAGCAGCGCAACCTACGCCAGCGCGCCTGGTACTACACGCGCATCTACGCCGACCCGCAGAACGCCGACACCGTTTACGTCCTCAACACCGGCTTTTACAAATCGAACGACGGCGGGCGCACGTTCGCAAGCATCTCCGTGCCGCACGGCGACAACCACGATCTCTGGATCGCGCCGAACGATCCGGCGCGCATGATCGAATCGAACGACGGCGGCGCGAACGTCTCGTTCAACGGCGGGCGCACCTGGTCGGAACAGGATCAGGCGACCGCTCAGTTTTACCGCGTCGTCCTGGACAACAATTTCCCCTACAACATTTACGGCGCGCAGCAGGACAACTCGACCATCCGCATCGCCTCGCGCAACGTTGACTTCGGCATTACCGAGCGCGATTGGTGGGACGTGGGCGGCGGCGAGTCCGGCTGGATCGCCCCTTCGCCGAAAGACTCGAACATCGTCTACGCAGGCTCTTACGGCGGCCTCATCACGCGCTACGATCACCGCACGGGGCAACTACGCAACGTTGACGTGTGGCCTGACAACCCGATGGGCGCGGGCGCAGAGGCGATGAAGTATCGCTTCCAGTGGAACTTCCCGATCCTCTTCTCGCCGCACGATCCGAACGCCCTCTACACCGCCGGGAACATCCTCTTCAAGTCCACGAACGAAGGCCAAAGTTGGACGGCGATCAGCCCCGACCTCACGCGCAACGACAAGACGAAGCAAGGCTCTTCGGGCGGCCCGATCACGAAGGACAACACGAGCGTCGAGTATTACGACACGATCTTCACGGTCAGCGAGTCGCCCGTCAAAGCGGGCATCATCTGGACGGGTTCGGACGACGGCCTCGTCCACGTCACGCGCGACGGCGGAGCGAAGTGGGATAACGTCACGCCCAAAGGCATGCCCGAATGGATTCAGATCAACTCGATTGACGCCTCGCCGAATGAAGCGGGCGCGGCCTACGTCGCCGCGACGATGTATAAGCTCGACGACTTCCGCCCGTATCTCTACAAGACCACGGACTACGGCAAGACTTGGAAGAAGATCACGAACGGCATCCCCGACAACGCCTTCACGCGCGTCATACGCGAAGACCCGAACCGCCGCGGCCTGCTCTACGCGGGCACTGAAACGGGCATCTACGTCTCCTTCAACGACGGCGAGAGTTGGCAGTCGCTTCAACACAACCTGCCGCTCGTCCCCATCACCGATCTCGCCGTCCACAAAGGCGAGAAGGATTTAGTTGCAGCGACACAGGGGCGTTCGTTCTGGATTCTCGACGACCTCACAGTGCTCCATCAATTGATGGACGCGGGCGCGAACGTGGCGACTTTGGAGACGCGCCTCTTCAAACCCGAAGACCCGTATCGCATGCAGGGCGGCGGCGGGCAGTTGCCCGCGACGGCCACCATCGGCAGCAACCCGCCGAACGGCGCGGTCGTCTACTACTATCTCAAGTCGAAGCCGACGACGGATGTCGTGCTTGAGTTCCTCGACGCCACGGGCAAGACCATCCGCACGTTCACCGCGAAAGCGCCCGCGCCGCAACCGTCGCCCGCGCCCGGCAGCGCGGCCGTGCAGACGCCGCCCGAACAACCGCAAGCCGCCTCGGGCGAAGAGTCGTCGTTCTTCGCGGGCGGCGGTGCGGGCGCGGCGCGCGTCACGACCGAGGTCGGCCTCAATCGTTTCGTCTGGGACATGCGCCACCCGGATGCCGTGCGCTTCCCCGGCATGATCCTGTGGGCGGGCAGCGTCACGGGGCCGCGCGTCGTGCCCGGTCGCTATCAGGTGCGACTCACCGCCGACGGCAAGACCCACACCGAAACTTTCGACGTGCGCAAAGACCCGCGCCTCAACGTCACCGACGCTGACTTCGCGCGCCAGCTCGACTTGCAGCTGAAAATCCGCGACAAGCTGACCGAGACGCACAACGCGATCATCTCCATCCGCGAGGCGCGCACGCAGATCAACG
The DNA here is from genome assembly GCA_030841105.1 of Pyrinomonadaceae bacterium. Classification (GTDB taxonomy): domain Bacteria; phylum Acidobacteriota; class Blastocatellia; order Pyrinomonadales; family Pyrinomonadaceae; genus JAIVJZ01. The sequence continues at coordinate 34,008 of JAVEDE010000079.1, read as the reverse complement.
ATCTGCTCAAACGCGTGCAAGGCCAGCCGAACTTCAAGACCATCTCGGACGCGGCGAAAGCCTTGAACGGGAAGATGACCGCCGTCGAAGAGGAGCTATACCAGACGAAGAACCAGAGCAGCCAAGACCCGCTCAACTACCCGATCCGTCTGAACAACAAACTGGCCGCGCTCGGCGGCGTCGTCTCCAGCGCGGACGGCGCGCCGACCGAACAGTCATACACGGTCTACGAAGACCTCACGGCGAAGATCAACACGCAACTGCAAAAGCTCGACGCCGTGATGCGGACAGACCTCCCGGCCTTCAACCAACTCGTGCGCGAGCAGAACGTGCCCGCCGTGATCATCAAGCCCCCGGCGGCGCAAGGCGGCAGGCCGTAAGAGGAAGGGATGAGGGTAGAGTGATGAGGGATGAATGAAAGGCAGCGTCGTGTTAGTTGATGAATGTTCAGGAAGCGTAACGTCAATTTGTAGATGCTCAGGAAGTATAGCGTCAGCTAGTGGGTGCTCAGGAAGCGTCATGTCAGTTTGTGAATGCTCATGTCCGACTTAAACGTCATTAGGCTCAGCCCCGAAGTTGAGGAAGCGTTGAAAGCCAAGCGCGCCGTGGTCGCGCTGGAATCTACGGTCATCGCGCACGGGTTGCCGCGCCCGCAGAATCTCGAAACCGCGCGGCGGCTTGAACAGATCGTGCGCGCGGAGGGCGCGACTCCCGCCACCATCGCCATCCTCGGCGGCAAGTTTTGCGTCGGACTCGACAACGCCCAACTCGAACAGATCGCCACGAGTGGTGACGTGAAAAAGATCAGTTGCCGCGACCTGCCCGTCGCCGCCGCGCGCAATTGGGACGGCGCGACAACCGTCGCCTCGACCACTTGGATCGCGGAGCGCGCAGGGATCAACGTCTTCGCCACCGGCGGCATCGGCGGCGTGCATCGCGGCGCGTTGCCGGACGTGTCCGCCGACTTGCCGGAACTGGCGCGCGCCGTGCGCCTCGTCGTCGTCTGCTCCGGCGCGAAGAGCGTCCTCGATCTCCCGGCCACGCGCGAGTGGTTGGAGACTTACGGCGTCACGGTCGTCGGCTACGGCTGCGACGAGTTGCCCGCCTTCTACGCGCGCGCGAGCGGCCTGCCCGTGGACGCGCGCGCCGACACGCCCGAAGAGGCGGGCGCGATAGCCCGCGCGCAGTTTGATCTGGGGAAGGAGGGCGCGCTGCTCGTCTGCGTGCCCGTGCCGGAGGCTTCGGAAGTCCCCGCAGGCGTGCTTGACGAAACGCTCGCGGCGGCGCTCGCAGAAGCCGAGCGCGAGGGCGTGGGCGGCCGCGAACTGACACCCTTCCTACTCTCGCGCATGTCTCAACAGAGCGGCGGCGCGACGCTGCGCGCCAACATCGCCCTGCTCGAAAACAACGCGCGTGTCGCCGCGCAGATTGCGAAGGCTGTCATTGGTCAGTAGTACGTTGTTAGTCGTCAGTGGTCAGTAGTCCGTTGCCCGTTGTTCGTGCTGCGCGAAGTGAGTTGCTATAGATAAAATCGAGCAACTCCGAACGAAGAACAACTGACAACTGACTACTGACAAATCTTTTTAACTATGATTGCTGCCGAAGAGAAGAAACGCGCCGGAAAGATCATCGCGCGACTCAAGCGCGCGTACCCGGACGCGCGCTGCTCGCTGAATTATTCGACCCCGCTTGAGTTGTTGATTGCGACCATTCTGTCGGCACAGTGTACGGACGAGCGGGTCAACATCGTGACGTGCGAGTTGTTCAGGAAGTACCGCGGCGCGGAGGATTACGTGTCTGCCGCGCCCGCCGAACTCGAACGCGACATCCATTCGACGGGATTTTTTCGCAACAAGGCGAAGGCGATTCAGGGCGCGTGCCGGATGATTCGAGACGAGCACGGCGGGCGCGTGCCGGAGACGCTCGAAGAGTTGATCGCGCTGCCGGGCGTGGCGCGCAAGACGGCCAACGTCGTGCTCGGCAACGCCTTCCGGATCGCCTCCGGCGTCGTCGTTGACACGCACGTCGCGCGCGTCTCGCAACGTCTGCGCCTGACCGCGCACGAACAGCCCGAAAAGATCGAGCGTGATCTGATCGAACTCGTGCCCCGCACAGACTGGATCCTCTTCCCGCACCTCCTCATCGCACACGGCCGCGCCGTCTGCAAAGCCCGCACGCCCCTCTGCGCCGTGTGTCCCGTCGAACCGCTCTGCCCATCGTCGTTACTGAAAACGACGAACGCGGAATGATGAACGATGAATTGAAGACTCAACCAACTTTAGTCTTCAATTCATCGTTCATCATTCCGCGTTCACACTTCATCTTCGATCCAATCGCGTGTGATGTCGCACCAGAGGGCGAGGCCGCGCCACTCTTTGAAGCGCGCGTAGTGGCGCGCGATCTTGCGATCGTCAGCGGTGCGTCCCTTGTTGTGGAGGCGTGCGAAGGTGGCGCGCACCCACGAGTCGAGCGCGAGACAGTCGTAGCGGCCGAGGAGTTTCAAGAGGTTGTCGGCGGCGTACTCGCCGACGCCCTTGACGCGTTTCATCTCGCGTTTGAGTTCGGCGGTCGAGAGTTCGCTCGTGAGCCAACTCTCCACATCGAGTTCGCCGGAGGCGACGCGCCCGGCCAGTTCCTTGAAGTAACCGGCGCGATAGCCCGCGCGCACCGTGTCGCGGTAAAAACTCTCCGGCTCGGCGGCCATCGCTTCGGGCGTGGGGAACGCGTGGCGGCCGTCCTCCGCGACGGGGCGTCCGAGATGTTTCACCAGCCCTTCGACCATCTTCGTCGTCAATACCCAGGAGCAGTTCGTCGTGCAGATGGTCTTGACCAAATCCTCGTAGACGGTCGGCGAGCGGAGCAGGCGACCCGCGCCCTCCTTGATGATCCAGTCGAAATCAGGATCAGGCGCGACCGCCGCGTAAAAGAGGCTCATCTCTTCGTCGAGCCGGAACATATGGCGCACGTCGCGCGTGATGCGCGCGGCGTCGCGTTTGGAGAGTTTGCGTCGCTCGGTGTTAACGTCGAGCGTGTCGCCGTGAAAATTGATGTGGACTGTGACGGGCGGGCTGCGGTCGCCTTCGAGTGTGAGGACGCGCGTGATCGTCCAGCCCGCTTCGTCGAACTCGAAGGGCAGGAGCGCGCGCCAGCCGTGGCTCATGGCGGTGCGTTTGAAACTGAAAGCGGGCGGAACCGGAATTGAGATTTGCACGGAAGATTGTGTGTCCCCTGAAGAGTGTCGGAAGCGACGGAGAGTTTAACAAATCGCGGGCGTGAGGTCGCGCGCGTGCGAGTTGTGATCGCGGAGGGAGGAATCGAACCTTCCGTCGCCCGATTATCGGCCGGGTGCTGCTGCCATTGAGCTACTCCGCGTGAAAAGTTGGTTGACCCGACGGGACTCAAACCCGCACATCGCGGATTAAAAGTCCGCCGCGCTGTCGCTCGCGCTCCGGGTCAACATGAATTGGCTGTGGCGGCAGGAATCGAACCTGCGATGGTCGCATTAACAGTGCGATGCCTTACCGCTTGGCTACGCCACATCGAAAATCTTCGCCCCACGGATAAGGCGGGAAGGCGCACAGCCGTCCGACCGCGAGGCCGGGGCTGCTGTGCGCCTTTGCTTGGGGTGGGGAACTGAAGCAGGTTGAAATTGGTTGCGGGGGCAGGAGTCGAACCTGCCGTCGGTGCGTGGTTTATGAGGCCACGGAGCCGCCCTTGCTCTATCCCCGCGTCAAAAGAGAACTGCGGCGGCGAGATTTGAACTCGCATCAACTCGTTTACAAGACGAGTGCTCTTGAGCCGTTGAGCTACGCCGCAAAAAGTTTGGTGGAACGGGAGAGATTCGAACTCTCATCTAACAGTTTGCAAGACTGTCGCTTTGCCGAATTAAGCTACCATCCCAAAACTCAACTGACTGAACATTGGTTGCGGAGGCGGGACTCGAACCCGCGCACTCTCGCTTATGAGGCGAACGCTCTGCCGCCTGAGCTACTCCGCAGCGTAAAAATATTTGGCGGGTCTGGCAGGACTCGAACCTGCGGCCACTCGTTTAGAAGACGAGCGCTCTTGTCCGTCTGAGCTACAGACCCACGCGCGCGCGTGAATGGAGGCGACGGAGGGAGTCGAACCCTCAGCCTGCTGTGTACGAAACAGCCGCTCTGCCAGTTGGAGCTACGTCGCCGCGGTGATATTAGTGACATTCGTCGTCAGAATGTTGGCCGGGGCGTGAGGCAGCCGCACCTCAACTCTCGACGCACCCACGCAGTCGCCGTTCTGGCGGGTTGAGACACGCCCCGAAAAATTGTGATAGCCGGTGAGGGAGTCGAACCCCCGGCATCCTCTTTGTAAGAGAGGCGCTCTGGCCGTCTGAGCTAACCGGCTGTGTGTGGATTGTCCTACTTCACGATAAAACTGTTGCGTTGTTCGATGGTCGGAGTTGGTATCGAACCAACCTCTCCGCGTTTTCAGCGCGACGCTAATCCGTCTCAGCTATCCGACCGCAGTGTGGCTTGCCGTTCACAAACTTGAGCGAGGTGTGAAGGGCGGGCCACGCCCGCCCTTCATATATAGGCAGTGTTCTTCTCCTTCCGCGAGGTGGCCTCGTCATTGCCGTCGGCCTCTTCGAGAAAGAGGTACTTCCGCCATTCGGGTCGCGCCTCGGCGTAGTGGCACAGGACGACGCGCTCCAACTTCACGCGCAGCGCGCTCTGCGTCGTCAAGAGCGGCATGCGCGCCTCTTCCGGCGTGCGGTTGCCTTTGCGGTTGTTGCAGCCGAGGCACGCCGTCACGATGTTCAAGGGCGAGTTGTCGCCGCCGCGCGAGCGCGGGAAGATGTGGTCGAGCGTCAGCACGGCGGGGAGCTTGCGCTCGCCGCAATACTGGCAGCGGTACTTGTCGCGGATGTAAATGCGCAGACGCTTCATCCCCGACGCCTCGCGACGGCGGCGCACGTTGATGTAAGTCTTGCGGCGCACGACCGAAGGCACGGGGTACTCGTCCCGCGGCGTGCGCAGCACACGGTCGCCGTCCCACTCCTCGACCGTTACGCTGTTGTTGAAAAGCATCACCATCGCGCGCGCCACGCCGACCGTGCCGAGCGGTTCGTAAGTCTGGTTGAGCAAAAGCACTCGTCCGTTGATGGTCATCCGGTTCGTCACCTCCTTTCATCTTGAAATGGCCGCCCCTGAAATTAGCGCGGCTCGTGTGTCTCTGGAAGCACCCGGCGGGAATCGAACCCGCGTTAACAGTTTTGCAGACTGTCGCCTTCCCACTTGGCTACGGATGCGCGTCTAATAATTGGAACGAGAGACGGGGTTCGAACCCGCGACGCCGGTTTGGAAGACCGGGGTGTTGCCGGTTACACCACTCTCGCCGGAAGGAAGGCGGTACAGGACTCGAACCCGTATCGGTCACGTTCGAAGCGTGACGCTTTTCCGTTAAGCTAACCGCCCGTGAAAAAAAGTTGGAGCACCGTGCGGGTCTCGAACCCGCGTCTCAGCGTTGGCAACGCCGCGTCCTCGGCCGTCTGGACTAACGGTGCGTAAATGGGCGGGGTGGACAGAATTGAACTGTCACCACAAGTTCCCAAGACTTGGATGCAAACTTTACACCACACCCCGTTACGCGGCGGTCGAGCTTGTCAGGCTCTCACCCGCCTCGTGAAAAACAATGCGCCGCCGGGGTCTCGAACCCCGTCTCCGTCGCTTAAGAGGCGACTGCTGCACCCGTATAGCTCGCGGCGCGCGCGACATCGAGCGGAACTGAACGGACTCGAACCGTCATCGGCTCCGTTGACAACGGAGTGCCTCACCTCTCGGCCACAGCTCCAAAAAATTAATAGCGCGTAACGGATTTGAACCGTTGCTCTCCTGATCGAGAATCAGGCGGCTTGAACCGGACTCGCCCAACGCGCCGCGTGCAGAAGTTTTGGGTCGGCTGGCGAGAATCGAACTCGTCGTCTTCGCATCCACAGTGCGACGCTCTGCCGTTGAGCTACAGCCAACACGAAACTTGATAGGGATGGCGGGACTCGAACCCGCACACGCTTGATTGAAAATCAAGTTGCTTAATCCGTTTGCATACATCCCCGTGTGAGAAAGTTTGGTGCGCGCGGAAAGAGTCGAACTTTCAACATGCAGTTTTTGAGACTGCCGCCTCTGCCGTTTGGGCTACACGCGCGCGCCTGATGCGGAAGGTGGGACTCGAACCCACAGCCCTGTGAAGGATCAGTTTTTAAGACTGACGCGTTCGCCTCTTACGCCACTCCCGCCCGGAACTTCGATGCTGGAGGTGGGACTCGAACCCACACTGAGACTCTTGCTCTCGGCGCCCTCAACGCCGCGCGTCTGCCTGTTCCGCCACTCCAGCTTGAACTGCCCTCGCTCGAAAAATGCCGACGAAGAGAGTCGAACTCTTAACATCTAGTTTCTAAAACTAGCGCCTCTGCCATTGGGCTACGTCGGCCTATAAATAGTTCCGGGGGAAGGAGTCGAACCCTCATCTCCTGATCCAAAGTCAGGCGTCGCTGCCGGTTAGACGACCCCGGAATAGATAGAAAGAACCCGGCGCGATTTGAACGCGCGACCTCAAGTTCCGCAAACTTGCGCTCTTATTCCGCTGAGCTACGGGTTCGTGGGAAGGGATGAGGGATGAGGGATGAATTAAGAAAAGCAGTACCTCAGTTGAGTGCTTTCTTGTTCATCCCTCATCCTTCATCCCTTATGTTGGCGGAGGCGGCAGGAGTTGAACCTGCACGGGACGCTTTCGCCCGACTGTGTAGCAGACAGTTCCGGCTACCAATTTCGGCACGCCTCCGAAGTTTAGAAGTTGACGGAGAGTAGAGGACTCGAACCCCTAAGAGCTTTCGGCTCGCCGGTTTTCAAGACCGGTGCCAGACCGTTTTGGCGTACCCTCCGCAAAGCTGACAGGAGCATTCGGATTTGAACCGAAAACAGCGATTTTGGAGACCGCCGTGTTGCCAGTTACACCATGCTCCTTCAATTAAAGTTGCGATGCGTGCGGTAGGACTCGCACCTACGAAGTCCGATGTAGACGCCTGATTTACAGTCAGGTGCTTTTGCTGCTCAGCCACGCACGCTCGACGAATTTGTGTTGGGAAAACGAGGGCGGGGAATCAAGGCATACGCCGCCGCCCTCGTCCGTACAAAAATCAATTCGGTTATCAAACAACAAAAAGAGCGGGCCTTTTTGGCTTCACAGGGAAGCCGGCCCGCTCCTTCAATTCTCTTAAAGCTATTTTCGAGATTTGGGAGCGGGAGGCCGCTCCCGCTTTTTAAATTAGACTGACCCGACGATCGGAATTCCAGAGGTTAATCGTGGAATTCGCGCCTTCGCGCATGAGTTCGCCGCCGGGCAGATAGGTCGGTAACGCACCCGGACACAAGATCGCCGCCGCGCCGCCTTTGACGACGCTAAACAGTCCGGCGCACGTCCGTCGCGAAGCCCTGCGGCCTCTGGCGTCTGTGCTGTTCGTATGTGTCCGTTTCATTGACATCGAAGTTCTCATTCTTTCCCGCGCGCACATTTCACTTTCCCGCGCGCCAGACATATATAAACTCGACAGAGGATATTGTCAACACTTTTTTTGTCTATATTCGTCGTCGCCCGAATTCGGATCGTAAAATTGCTTGGCGGTAGCAGTTTGAACGGGGCAGAGTGCGGCGGCGGGCGGTCGTCTCGACAAGGCAAGAGGCTTTTGCTACAGTCTCGCGAGCCCTGAGAGCGCGCACTCCACGCGCACGCGCGATTCGTCGCAGCTTCGCGTACCTTCTCGTATTGATCCCGGAGACAAACGTTTTGGAAGCCAAAGATAAAATCCACCCGCAGGCGTCGGAGCAGTTTGCGGCGGCGCAAGCACAGCCACCACAGCCGCAGCAGCAGGTGTGCGTCGAATGTTTGGAGGCGGCGACAGAGACGGTCGCGTCGCGTCGCGGTGAGACGCTGTGCGCGAATTGCGCGAAGAGTTATTACGTCGCCTGCGCGCTCTGTCGCGGCCTCGTCCCGCAGGACGAGGCGCTCATGCGCGACGACGCCGTGCATTGTTCCGACTGCGACGCAGGAGCGGCGGCGCAGTCCGCGGCGGGCGACGCGCCGGACGACGCGGAAGTGGAAACACTCGTCTCGGAATACATCGGGCTGCACGCCGAAGAGAAGCGCGTCAAGGATCGTCTGGACGAGATCAAGGAACAACTCAAGGCGGCGGCCGCGGCGCGCGAGCGCGTGGCGGGCGCGGTGACTTTGCGCAGCGAAGACGGCGCGGTGAAATGCAGTTTCAAGACGAACTTGAAGTGCGACCCGGAGAAGGTGGGCGCGCTCGAAAGCCGACTTGAGCCTGACGCGTTCGCCGCGCTCTTTGAACGCAAGGTCAGCTACAGCCCGGTCAAAGAGCAACTCGAAAAGTTTCTGTCAAACGACGCCGGGACGGACGCGAACTTGCGCGAACTGATTCTCGCCGCCGTCGAGCGGACGGAGACGCCGACGCTCACTGTGGTGCGCCCGAAGAAATAATCCCGCGCGTTGTCAGTAGTCTCGCGCGTCGTCAGTCATCCCGCACATCGTCTCACAGTCTCGCGCATCGTGAGGGGCGAGACGTGACGCAGTTATCAACGTAAGTAACTCCGCCGAAAGAAACGCAGCTCCCGACTTCCTCGCATGTCTGACGCTCCCGCAGCCAACGAAAGCATTTTCACCGAGCGCACGCTCGGCGCGCACCGGCTCGCGCAGTACGTCTCGCGCAACCGTTGCGAACGCTATTTGCGGCTCGCGCTCTTTCCCTCGGAAGCGAAACAGGTCGCGGCGCGTTATCGCGTGGGCTTTGAAAACCTCTCGCCGCTGCTGTCCGAATCGGGGCAGCAGTTTGAACGCGAGCAAGTGTCGGAACTCGGCGCGCGCGCAGACGTGCGTAATTTGCAGAACACTTCGGCGGCGGCCTTCGTCTCCGCTTTGAAGTCGCAGGCGGCGGGGCGGCGCACCTTCTACTATCAGGCACGGCTCGAAGGGCGCATCGGCGGGTGCAGTTGCGAAGGCTACCCCGACCTCGTCGAGATCGAACGGCGCACCGGAGTTGAGAGCGATACGGTTGACGTGACCGTTATTGACATCAAGGCGAGTCGGCGCGAGACGGTGGGCTACCGCCTGCAAGTCGCCTTCTACGCGCGGCTGCTCGGCGACGCGCTCGTCGAAGCCGGACTCAAGCCCGCCTCGTTCAAGGGCGCGATTGCCGCGCGCGACTCGGAACTCGCGCCCGACGAGATCGAGCGGTTCGACCTTTCGCTGTATCTCGACGAGATCGAGCAACTCGTCGCGGCCGCCGATTCGGATGTCGCGCGCGCCACGGCGCGCAGTTTCGCGGACGCCTCTTATCACCTCGGCGCGCATTGCGACGGCTGCCCTTACAACGCGCTCTGCTTCATTGACACGGCCGAACGCGAAGACCTCTCGCTCGTCCCCGCGCTGACGGCGACAGAGAAGGGCGCGCTCCGAAGCGTCGGCGTGAGGACGGCGCGCGAGCTTTCGCGCTTGATGGATTACGGCACGGGCGCAATGCTGCCCGCGCCCGGAATGGCGGCTGACGTGGAGCGCATCGGCGCGCGTTGGCCGCTCGGCAGTCGCCTGCCCGTCCTCGCGCAACGCGCGCGCGCCGCGCTCAGGAGATTCGACCGGAACGTCGAAGCGAAGCGTTATTTGCTCGGCGCGGATTGGGGGTCGCTGCCGGACGAACGGCAGTATCCGAACCTGATCAAAGTTTACGTTGACGCCGAGCGCGATCATCTTGAGGATAAAGTTTACCTGCTGGCCGGGGTCGTCGCGGGGCCTGCGGGTTCAATCGAGATCGTCGAGCACACCGAGACCAAGCCCGACCTTGAGAGCGAGCGCGCGCTGCTCATCCATTGGGTCGCGCGTCTGCTCCCAGCGATTGCGCGCGTGGCCGATTCACCTGCCGCGCCCGTCCACATCTACCTCTACGACCGGCGCGGCCAACGCTCTTTGCTCGACGCGCTTGCGCGCCACTTCGCGGCCGTCTGCGCGATCCCGGCCTTCTATGATCTGCTGACCTCCACGCCCGCGCTGACGCAGGGCATGATCTCTTTCCTCAGTGAAGAGGTGGGCGAGCGTCTGAACCTCGGCGCGGTCTGTCAGAACTTGTACGAAGTCGCGCGCGAGATGGGCTTCAAGTGGCGCGACGGCGAGCGCGAGTTTCTCAAGACTTTCCGTGCGCGCGTCTTCGACAACACGCGCGCCTTCACGCGCGACGCGCGGACGGGCGCGTTCGTCGTCGCCGCGCCGGACGAGCAGACGGGTCGTATCGCGTGGGTCGAATCCGCCGCGCGCTTCGGCACGGAGATTCCGCTCGAATACGCCTATGCCGCTTGGGGGTTGCTCGGCGAGTCGCCGGAGATGGCGAACGAAGCGCGCGCGCAGGTGCGTGGCTTTCTCGGCACGACGTTGGAAGACGTGCGCGCGCTCGCCGTCGAACGCTGCCGCGCGCTGCGTTTCATCGAAGAGAGTTTCCAGTACAAGAACAAACAGGTCGAGAAAGAACCGCTCTCGCTCGCGCGTCTCGACCAGACGGAACTCGACGCGACGGCTGTTCCGCTCCATCGCGCGCTCGAAGATTTCCTCTACCTCGAACACCACGCGAAGATGCAGGAGTTGCTGCTGCACCTCTCGCTCCCGCCCGAACAGCGCGCGGCGGGCGGGCGCACGCTCGTCGTCCGTTGCGACGCTTACGAACGGACGGACGGCGGAGAAGACCGCGCCTCGTTCAGTTTCTCCAAGACCGACGGCGCGTCGTTGAACGTCGCCGACATGGCCGCGCTCCGTTTCCGCGAAGGCGACTGGGTGGTCTTGAACCCGCTGGCAGACGAGGAGGGCAAAGCCTTGACCGCGCGCAAACTCGTGCGCGGGCGTCTCGCCGTCGTCGAAGAGTTGGGAGACGCGCGCGTCTCCCTGCGTCTGCTCTCGATGAATTTCAAGAACTCGGATTTTCGCTATCGTCACTGGGCGTTCAAACCTGAGGCGGGCGCGGTCTGCACGATTGACGAGATGGTCGACGATCTCAACGCGGACAAGTTTCTCGACGCCTGCCGTCACGCCGCCTCGAACCATCTCTATCACTGGCTCGCGGACGCGGAGGAGGGAAAGCGCGCGCGCGGCGTGCGGCCGAAGCGGCAGCGCGACGCATCGGAGATCGCCGCGCTGGCGTCGCGCGCGCAAGCTCCGCACGGGTTGACGGGCGCGCAGTCGCGCGTGGTCGGCGGCTACTTGCAGGAGCGCGTCCTCGTCTTGCAGGGGCCGCCGGGCACGGGCAAGAGCCACACGCTCGGCTTCGCCGTGCTCGCGCGTGCGCTCGCGCTCTCGACCCCGGCGCGGCCGTTCCGCGTCGCCGTCGCGGCCAAGACGCACGCGGCCAGTTCGATTGCGCTCGCCAGCATCGCACGCGGCGCGCGGCAACTCGCGCGGGCGGGCGCGGGCGACGCGCGACTCGCGCCGCTTGCACGTCTGCGCGTGGCGAAGATTTGCAACGACTCGGGCGAAGTGTTAGCTGATGGCGTCGAGCGTCTGTTCGCCGGAGGGGGCGACGAACAGAGCGCGGGCGAGCAGTGGGCGTCGCTGCTCGGCGAGCCGCTCTTAGTTGTCGGCGGCACGCCGGGCGGCATTTACAATCTGGTGAAGAAGGGCGCGTCGAAGGGGAAGGCGATTGACTGGACGCAGGAGTTGTTTGATCTCGTCATCGTGGACGAGGCTTCGCAGATGGGCATCGCGGAAGCTCTGACGGCCGCGGCCTTCCTGCGCGGCGACGGCCAGTTCGTCGCCATCGGCGACCACCGCCAGATGCCGCCCATCCTCGCGCACGCGTGGGACAGGGAGAGCCGACGCGATCTCAAACACGCCCAACCGCACCTCTCTATCTTCGAGACGTTGCGCGCGCTCGGCTTCGCGGGCGAAGCGCTCGATCAATCGTTCCGCATCCCCACGGAGATCGCGTCGTTCCTGCAACGCCACGTCTACGCGGAGGACGGCATCAACTTTCGTTCGGACAACCGCGTGCGGATGGCTGCGGACGACACGCTCAACGGTTGGCTCGGCGCGGCCTTCGCGCCCGAACACTCGCTCGTCGTCATCGAGCACGACGAGAGCGGTTCGCAACAGTCGAACGAGTTCGAGGCCGCGTTGGTCGAAGCGTTGGCCGGGGTCGCGTGCGAGAAGTTGGGGTGCGGAGGCGAGGGCGGACTCGGCGTCGTCGTGCCGCACCGCGCACAGAAGTCGCTGCTGCGCGCGCGCCTGCCGCATCTGGCAAATTCGATTGACACGGTGGAACGCTTTCAGGGCGGCGAGCGCGAACTGATCATCCTGTCGGCCACCGTCTCCGACCGCGAGTTCGCGCGCGCCGAGAGCGGTTTCCTGCTCGAACCGCGACGCCTGACGGTCGCCATCTCGCGCCCGAAGCGGAAACTCATCGTCATCGCCTCGCGCGCAGTCTTCGATCTCATCCCCGCCGATCTGGACGAGTACGAGCGCGGCGCGCTGTGGAAGTACCTGCGCCACGAGTGCGGCCGGACGACGCTCTGGGAGGGCGACATCAAAGGGCATCGCGTGCGCGTGCGGACGCTGTGCGAGAGTTGAAAGAACACCCGCCTTACTTTAGCGATCACGAAAGCCCCGCGCTGCATGACAGGCGGGGCTTTCGCGCGCGGGTCGAAGTCGTGAAAGTTGTTACTGCTTGACGAAGACGCGCTTCGTTTTCTGCATGCCCTGTTCGCCGCTAAAATTCAGTTCGACGGTCAGGGTTTTGCCGTCGGCGGCGAGCGACCACTTGCGCGTGGCCGACACTTCGCCCGCGCCGTCGAGCGTGGCCGTCTCGCTCACTTCGAGGGCCGCGCCGTCAGCCGACCACTTCGTCGTGCGTTTGCCTTTGCCCATCGCGCCCTGCGGGCCTTGGGGTGTGAAATCGGTCTCTTTGCCGTCGGCCGTGTAGCTGTCTTTGATCACGCGTTCGCCGTTCGGCGTGGTGATCTTGGTCTCCAACTCGATCTTGTCGCCAGTCTGCGTGACGGTCATGGCCTGATCCATGTTGGGGGGCAGACCTTCGCTCTTCGCCTTGTCCATCACCCACTTGCCGCTGAAGTCGGGCTTCGCCGCCGCCGAGGCGACGACCAGACTCAAAGCGACGAGCGACGCGGCAAAGCCGCCTGCTACGATCTTGCGTTTCATGTAAAACTCTCCTTTTCGCGGGGGTCGAATCTAAATCTGCGGGAACTGCACACTGTAATACGCAAGGCGGCGAAAATCGTTTCGCCCGTCAAACACAAAATTCCGCACGCGTGTCTCCGAGAAATCGGAACGGCAGGGACGAAGGGATGCGCGCGTCGCGACTGATGCGCGCCCGCTCTGTTGGCCGGAGTGCATGCCGGACACGCGCACGCGCTCACGTCAGGAGCGATTGACGTGAGCGCGTGCCGCGCGCGTGTGTGTGCGCTTTACTGTTGGGGCGTGGCCGGGCTGGCCGAAGTCGTACCGGCGGCCGTCTCGCCGCCGACGATGATCATGTTGCCGCCCATCGGGATGCCGGACAACATAAGATTGCTTTCCTTGTCCTTCGCGGTCACGTAGTTCACCGGCCGCCAGTTGGCGCTCTGGCGCTCTCCGATGCGCGCCGTGGTCTTCGCGACGATTTTCTTGTAGTCGCGGATCGTCAACTCGTTGGTCTTCTCGTCGAAAGTGACGGTGTAAGTGCCCTTCTTGACGATAGTGTCGCCGACTTTGACGTCCTCGTTAAAGGTGACGTGCTTCGACTTTCCGCCGGCGAATGCGACGGAGCCGAGCAGAATGCCGAGTACGAGGGAAATTGCGATGCGGTGCAAACTCTGTTTCATCTTTTCAACCTTTCGTAGCCCACACTGGGGGACGGATATTTTCCGGTCTCAATTCATGACGGAACGCCTTCGTGTTCCGGAAGCATGAACGTTGCGGGGCGCGAAAGGTTTGCGAAATGTGACGAGACGCGAATGGCCGGGACGAGCGGGGCGGTTGAAGGGATGAGCGGTCAGGGCGGGCGTGGGCAAGCGCGGCGAGTGTCGTTAAAAGAGAGACGCGGGCGGCCGATTGTCGTTGCATCAGTCAACCGCCCGCGTCTCTTACCGTTTGTGCCGTAGTGTGATTGTTCGTCTACTTACGGCAGAGCCTCCACGTTGACGAGGAAGCGGAACTGGCCGTCCTGCATCACGCCGAGCAGAAAGCGCACGTTGATGCTCGCTCCGTTGGCGAGCGTGCCGCCGGGGAGGGCGACCGTCACGCTTGAGTTGAGACCGCCTCCGTTCAGTTGCACCGGCGCGTCGAGGGTTGAGCCGGTGATGGTGATCAAGCCGCCGTTAGCGGTTGTGTCAACCGAAGTGATCAAACGCAAGTCGGCCGTGCCCGCGGGCGGCGCGGTCGTGCCGGTGCGCGTCGTCACGTCCACGAGGCGGAAGCGGAGGGCACTGATGGCCGCTCCCGTCGTGTTGGTGAACTTGCGCCGGATGTCGAGCGTGCCGAAGGCAGCATTGACCGGGTTCGCCCCGGCCGCGCTACGGATGCGGTTGGGCGGAGCGGTCGAGGCGGCCGTCGGGTCTATCAGCGACGCCTTGATCGTGGCGTTGCGCTGGATGGGCGAGGCGAGATTTTCCGGCCCCGGTGCGCCGAGCGTCGAAGCGCGCGTGCTGAAGACGCCGTTGGTGATGGAGACGAAGAGGAAATCGGCGTCGTTGTTGCCGGAGTCCTGCGGCGTGCCGCTGCTGAGTTGACGCACGAAACTATACTCGCCGTTGACGGTGATGCCGCCCGTGCCCGCACCGCTCGGCGTGAGAGGCGTGCCCTCATAGAAGAGCGGGTCGCGGTTGTCGAAACCTGCCGAGTCAATGCGATTGGCTGGCGTGGCAGCCGCCCCGGCGAACAATCCGACGCCTGAGCCGTCCGGGATGTCGGCTGTCAAACTTCCGTTTGAAGCCGTGAGCGCGCCGAGGCTGTAGGCCGCGCCCGTGACGAGGTAGTGGCCGCGCGCAGGGATGACCGTCGTGCTGCTGCCGATTGCGCCGGGCGCGGTGAACACTGTGGTCGCTGTGCCGGCGGCGTTCAGGGCTTGGAGCGTAAAGCCGCTGAGGTCGAGCGCGTTGTTCGTGGCGTTGTATAACTCGACGAACTCGTCCGTCCCACTGGCAAGGCCGTGGAAGCGAAGTTCGCTGATGACGACCTGCCCAGAGGTGGCGGGCGGCGCGGGGGCGGGCGTGACGGTGATGACGCCCGTGCCGGTCGCGTTCTGCCCATCAGGGTTGATGATGGTCACATCCTTCGGGCCGACAGTCGCCCCGACGGTCGAGATGTTGAGCGTCACTTGCGTCGGGCTGTTGTAGGTCACACTGTTGACGGTGACGCCGCCGGTCACGGTCGCGTTGATGTGATTGAAGGGCAAGGCCGGAGCGGCGAGATTTGCGCCCGGATCGTAGAAGCCGGAACCGGCCACGGACGTGCCCGTTACGACGACGTTGGTGGAAGCAGAACCGGCGGCGACGGCCGGAGGCACGGCGGCGGTCGGTGTTGCGGGCGGAGGCGCGGCGAGTTTGGCGACGCGCGTGCCGTAGGTGTTCGTGCCGTTGCAGTATTCCTGAATCGTCCACATCGTCATGTCGTCGAGCGGGTCGAGCGACGTGAAAGAGTAATCGCCCCAACGGCGCGGCGGGCCGGGGTCGCCCGGCGGATTATAGGCCGTGCTGCTCGCGGTATAGATGTTGACCGCGCCGGTCGTGCCGAGCGTGTCGGAGGCGAGCCGCCCGTTGGTCGCAGCGTCGGCGCGGAAGGGAGTTCCGGCGGTGCTGTAGCCGATGGCGGCGTGCCCCTGACCGGACACAGTCACCGACGGCAGCCAGTATTGCCGCGCGGTGGCTTGAGTGACGTTGGCGGCATCGAAGATCGTGCCCGTCTGGTTGAAGGTCGGCGTGCCTGTGCTGGGCGGGACGATGAGTTCATACCAGCGGACTGCCATGCGCCGGTTGGTGGCGTTGGTGGAAGCGACGCCCGTGTTGAGCGTCGTGAAACTGTGCGCCGTCCACAGCCTGCCGTTGCGGATGTGCGCGGCATAGAGGCGGTCGTCGAGTCCGTCGAGCCGGCCGTTCGTGCCGCCGGTATTGCCTAGATGGTCAACGTTGACGGCCGATGTCGTCGTGCCCGGCGTGGTGATGGGGATGTCTGCGGAGATAGTGGGCGTGCCGCCGGGGTCGCTGACACGGCGCATGTTGAGTCGGCCGAAGGCCGCGAAGCTGACGCCGATGAAGTAGCCTTCGGTGGCCGCCGGGTTGTAGTTGTCCACGCCGCGTGGCTCAAGCATCCCGTCCGAGCCGATGAGATTGCGGAAGGCGGTCGTGACGATGGGGCCGCCGCTCAAGACCGAACTTTTGCGGACGACGAAGGCCGAGGTGTTGACGAAACTACCCGCGAGGCTGAACATGTCGCCGCCGATGTAGAGCGCGTTGGCGTCCACGCCGAGCGAAGGGTAGTCGAGAAATTGGCCGGTCGAAGGGATGCCGCCGACCGTGTCCTGCTGGATGAAGTAGAACGTCCAGACGGTGCTCGCGGTGATAGCGTTTGAACTGCCCGCGTCAGAGACGGCGACGAGAACCCGGTTCGCCTTCGTCGTCGCCCCTGTCGTGCCGTTCAGGATGACATCGAGAATGATCAGAATCCAACGCCCAGATAGGCGGTCGTAGCGCACCTGCGGGTCGGAGGTGAAGACCACTTCGCCCGCGCCGGGCGGCGTCAGCACGGGGGCGAAGAACACGTCCGAGTCAACGTTCAACACGCCGTCGGCCACGCCGGTCGTCTTGTTGAACGTTCGCAGGCGGCCGTTGAGGAAGACGAAGAACTGCGTGGGGCCGATTGCGCCCATCGTGTCGGGCGGGAACGCGCCGGTTTCGGTCGGGCCGGTCACGGTGTCGAAGTTCACGCCGACGGCCTGCGGAGCGTGCGGCTGGATGACGCCCACGGCTTTCTTGCCTTTCACGAGCGTGCCTTTACGCGCGCTCGCCGCGAAGTCGAAGGGCGTGCTTGCGATGGGCTGCGCCTCCGGGTCTTGCGGGCGCTCGTTGCGTCCCTCGATTTCGCGCTCCTGCATGAGCATACGCAGATTCCGCGTGGGCGGCGCTTGCAACTGATCGCGCATCAGATCGTCGCTCGTCCTCGTCACGCCGACGTCGCCCGACCAGGGGATGCCCTGCGTGTCTTGAGTCTGCGAAACGGAGTAGGCGTCCTGCGTTGCTTTCAGGCGACCGCGGCCGTTGCGCTCCCCGCTGCGCCTCTTCTCCCTCTCTCTTTCCTTATTGCGCGGTAGAGTAGTTGACGACGCTTCGCCACCGGGAGAGACACGGATGGCTATGCGTTTCTGTGCGAGCGTGGGGGAAATGGTAGAAACTAACAAAGCGGCGCAGAGCGCCGGAGCCAAAGAATAGCGAATAGACAGGCCGAGCCTGTGGATGCCGCGCGAAAGGGGGGAATTTTTCATGTGGACTTCTTTCTTTTTAACTTAAAGAACCTAGGGGCAGATTGCGGGTGGAGAGCGGCGTTTGCCTTCAAATGGTTTTGAAGGCCTTGATTGTGACAGAGTTTGTTCAGTTGAACTTAGTTAGTGAACTAAGAAGCTAAGAGCCGAACTCGCGCTCGTGGAAAGCTTCTAACGAGATGAGTGCGTCGGAGATTAACCCGTGTGGTTGACGACTGTCAATTGTATTTACGAGGCGCACCTGTCGTGCGAGGTCGGTTCAGACACTAACAGCGCTTAAAGCGAGATCACTTGCGGCAGTCTTCAACGACATTTACGAACCCGCCCTTCGCTGCCGCGCGTGAGCGTGTAAGTTCCGACGGCTTGCGAAGTCTCCGTCAGCGTCACCGTCAGGCTAAGCCGCCCGCCGCTGACCTGACCCGCGTAGCGCGCCGGTTGGCGCACACGGTTAATACCGATGCGAATCGAGCCGCCGCCTTCGTGTACAAACGTGCCGCGCGCGTCGAAGCGTCCCTCGGCGTCGAGCGCAAGCTGCTCGTCAATCGAGCCGTGCGCGCAATCGTATTGCACCGTTGCGCCCTTCTCTTCAACGTCGAGGCGGATATGCGCGCCGCCCCACACGCCGGGCGTCACGACACGCTCCGACGCACGCTTCGGCCTATCCTTCATCCTTCTCCTCCGTTGCGCCTCGCTCGTCCCAACGCACACGAGCGACAGCAACAGCGAAACGATGAGCGCTCGTTTTAATTTGCCATTCATAAAACTACAAGGGCACGAAAGTTCGTGCCCTTACTTATTGAGTACACCCGGTAGGGCTCGAACCTACGACCTTTTGATTCGAAGTCAAACGCTCTATCCAACTGAGCTACGGGTGCGCGCATGTGGACGCGCGGGAGGATAACATAGGCGCGTGCGTTTCGATTAATGCGAGGGGGCGGGCGCGCCGTCTTTGAGTAAGCCCGCTTGAAATTCCTGGCGGATGAAGCGGACGAGGCCGCCGATCTGTTCGGGGTTGAGCCGTTTCTCGAAGGCGGGCATGCCGTCGCCGCCTTTGGCGATCTGGCGTGCGAACTGCGCGTCGGTGTGGTTGATGCCGTGGCCTGATTTGAAGCTGGGAACTTTGAGCGTGCCGCCGTCGCCGATGTCGGTCAGGCCGCCTTCGCCGTTCTCGCGGTGGCAGCGGACGCAGGCGGCGTTATAGGTGGCGCGTGCCGCGGCGAGTTCGTCGGCGGGCGTGGCGGGCGGCGCAGCAGTGGGAGCGTTCGTCGTGGCGGCGTTCGTGTTGACTGTTTGAGGAGTGTTGGTGTTGGTGCTCGCGCAGGCGAGGGCGACGGCGGCGACGGCGGAGAGGAGCAACGCGAGTTTGAGATGCTTCATTGAAAGAGTGTCTCCAGATACAGGCGGTTTCAAGTTTCAGGTTTCAGGTTTCAAGTTGAAGACCGGAGAAGCCGTCAGTCTTGAAACCTGAAACCTGAAACTTGAAACTTATAGGTTGAACGCGGCGAGTATAACCGAGCGGCGGGGCGTGTGAAAGATGGGGGCGTTCGGCAGGGGCGTGTGAAAGATGGAGGAGGCGTTCAATTGCCGTAGGCATATTCATAGTCATACCCGCGCGGTGGGAGACGGATTCGACCGGCATGTGTTCGATTAAGCTTTCGCGCCATCGCCGCACGACGGCGGGAGCGTCATGCGGCGAAGCCGGAGCGAGGGCTTACTTGGTCGGCGCGTTGCGATAGTAGTCTACGAGGGCTTGAAAGTTCTGCTTGTCGCCCTCGGTTAAGTTTACGAACTCGACTCCGAGTCCGACCTTGTCCAGATGGTAGCGAACCTCGCCGCGGATGATCCGCTCGCCTTCGGGGGAGAGGAAGAAACGGATGTAGACGAGGGTCAGCGGGCGCGCGGCTTCTCTGGTCTGGATGAAGCAGCCGCCGATGCTGAAGCTCGTGATGCGGTCGTGTTTGAGGCATTGCGGCGTCAGCCCCCAGTCAATGGGGATGGTTGCTCGCACGCGCGGGTGTCTGCGTTTTTCGATCATATGATGAGGGGCGGCTGGTGAGGCACGCCGAGTTCGGGTTAAAAGCCCACCAGACTTTCGCCGATCTCTTTCACGAAATTATGACGCGACGAAAATTGTTTGCCGGACACGCGCGCGGGCGGGGGCGTCCGAAAGATAAACACGCCGTGCCGTGCGTGCCGGGAAGCGCCCACCGCCATTTGCAATCTCTCACGCTTCGCCGCACAATAGTCGCGCGCCGCTTCGGAGTCCGCGAACTTACACTCTTCCCGACCTGCGCGACGGGCGACGCCTCCGACGCAATTATTTTAAGGATGAAAGCACAATGAGTACCGACAACGTGCAGCCGCCTGCCCCCCCGCGCTCTTCTCTGCGTCTGGCCGACCGCGACGAGCGGATCGAACAGGTCAAGCCGAACCTGCCGCGCCAGTTCGTCAACTTCACGTTCTACCGCGTGCGCCCCGAATGGCGTCTGCTCGAAGAGGCCGAGCGCGAGCGCGGGCGGCGCGAGTTCATCGAAGCGGTCGAAGAGTTTCGCGGCACGTTGTTGATTCACAGTTACTCGATTGCTGGATTGCGCTCGAACGCCGACTTGATGATCTGGCGCATCGGCTACTCGCTCGATCCGATTCAAGAGATGACGGCGCGCATCAACCGCACCGGACTCGGCCGCTACGTCGAGGCGACGCAGTCGTTCCTCTCCATGACGAAGCGTTCGATGTACATTGACAAGGACAACCCCGAACACGTCGAAGACCGTCTGCACATCGTGCCCGGTCAGGCGAACTATTTGTTCGTCTACCCGTTCGTCAAAACGCGCGATTGGTATTCACGTTCGGCCGAGGAGCGGCAGGAGATGATGGACGAGCACATCCGCATCGGCTCGAAGTATCGCTCCGTCAAACTGCACACGACCTACTCGTTCGGCCTCGACGATCAGGAGTTCGTCGTCGCGTTCGAGACGGACGAACCGGCCGACTTCCTAGACCTCGTACAAGAACTGCGCGAGACGAAGGCCAGCAGTTTCACCCTGCGCGACACGCCCATGTACACCTGCCGCCAGCGCACGCTCGCCGAATGTCTCGAAGCGTTGGGCTGACGGCGTGCGCGGAGCGAGAGCGAACTGTCCCTAACGAAGAAAATTAACTACCGGCAGCCCGCGGGCGCGGCGACGTGGCAGACGACGAAAGCGTCGTCCAACCGTCGCCGCGTTTTTGCGTCTATGCGTTTGCGATTACACGTCTCAGGTCTGGCGCGTCTCTTCATCGTCGCCGCGTGCCTGTCTCTCTGCGCCGCGACGGCGTTCGCGCAGCGCAGCGCGGGCGCGTTCGCACGGCGCAGCACGAACACGGCGGCGCGTGCGACGCCGGAGTATCTCTGGTACGAGGCGGAGAACATGCGCGGCTTCTCGGTTGACGCTCTGAACGCGCCCGTGTCGAACCCTTCGTGGGCGATGCTCACGCGCGCGGGCGCGCCGGGGTGGGGGATGAACGGGCCGGGCGTGTCGGCCGAATGGTCGCAGGGCGGCGAAAGCGAATGGAACTCGGCGGCGGCGAGTGCGGACGAGACGCGCGCCGAGATTTATCAGGACATAGAGATTCCACGCACGGGGCGTTATCACGTCTGGGTGCGCTATGCAGACTGGCTCGGCCGCAGCGAAAACTTCACACTGCGCATCACGCAGGGCGGGCGCGAAGTTTACCTACGCGAGTTCGGCGCGGAAGCGCGACTCGCGCCGCACGACGAGACGGCGATGTACTGGGGTTGGGCGTTCGTGTGGGACGGCGCGGGCGGGGCGGCGGCGACGGGCGCGTTCGAGAAGGGCGCGGCGCGCGTCTCGCTCCTTGTCGAACGCGCGGCGGAAGCGCGCCGCCACGTAGATTGTTTCCTGCTCACGAACGATCTCGCTTACGTCCCCGAAGGTCGCGCCAAACCTGACTTCGCCGCATCGCGCGTCCTCCGTGAATTCGCCGCGCGACAAACTCCGCTCGCGCCACTGCTCGAAGCCGACGTGACGGGGCACACTCCGCCCGCGTGGCGGCGTCCACTCGTCGCCGGGCGCGATTTCGTGATGCCCTGGAACATCGCGCCGGAGTTCTGGCCGCTGCTCGACCGGCCGCCCGCCGAACGCCCGCTCTACCCGTTCAACGCCGAACCGCTCGAAGAGTTTGTCGCCCGGTACAAGGGCGCGCGCGACGTGCCGCTGTTCTCTTCGCCGCTCGTCGTGCCCGTCATCACGCTCGACCAACTGGCGACTTACGCGCAGGAGGGCAGCCCCTTCCTGCGCCACCTGCGCGAGACGCGCGCGCCCTTCGCCGTCGTCATCAACTACAGTCGGGCGACGATGACTGAGGAGCGCGGCCAGGCCGTGTGGAAACTGCTCAACGGCGAACTGCGCGAACAGTTCATCGGTTGGATCTCCGGCGAGAGCATCGGCTACGTGTGGAACGCTGCGGAGGTCTCCGCGTTGAAACTCACGCCCGCCATGTCGCGCCGCGAACTGCTCGAAGCCTATCGCGCTTTCTACACGCGCGCGCTCGGACGCAAGTGGAGCAACTTGTTTCACACCGAGACCGGCGCGATGTGGGACAAACTCATCGCCGCGCAGGCCACTTCCAGCACCGCCTACGCGCACGCGCTCGGACGTTGGGGCGCGCGCATGATCGGCCTGGAGACTTCGGCCGTGCAGCCGTCGGTCGCGATGCGCGTCGCCTTCTCGCGCGGCGCAGCCAGACAGTACGGCGCGTCGTTCCTCTACTACCACGCGCCGAACTTCGGCGACACCGCCACCACCTTCACCGAGCTACAAAACTTCGCAGGCCCGCGCCACTTCTTCCACACGCGCTACGGCGCGACGATGGGGCCTTCGCTCTCTTGGTATCGCAAAACTTACTACCTCTATTACATGGCGGGCGCGTCGGCCATCTATCTCGAACAGGGCAACGATCAGTTTTTCAAACCCGCGCCCGGCGAGCACCCGTTCCAACTCAACCCGCTCGGCCGCATCACGGACGAGTTCGTCCGCTTCGCTGAACGGCACGCCGAACGCGGCACGCCCTACACGCCCGTCGCCTTCCTGCTCGACCCGGCGCACGGTTGGGACATGACCGACTACCCGCAGTGGGCGTTCGGCGTCTCACCGCCCACGCGCCACGACCGCGCGTTGCGCGAACTCTTCGGCGCGGCCTACTACCCCGCGCCCGTCACGGAGGGCGAACCGGCGACGGCCGACCGGCAGTTTTTCACAAACGGCATCTTCGGCGACATCTTCGACGTGCTCGTCGCCTCCGACGAACGGCGCGAGGCGATTGACTCTTACCGCGCCGTCGTCGCAGCGGGGCGCATCGAGTGGACGCCCGCTTGGGTTGAACAACTCAAGACTTACATTCGCGGGGGCGGCACTTTCATCCTCAACTCAGCGCAGGCCAGAGGGCTACCCGAAGACTTGCTCGGCGTGCGCCCGCTCGGCGCAACCACAGAGGACGACGACGCGAAGTGCCTGCTGCCGAACGACGCGGGCGCGAATTTGCGCGGCGGCGTCTACCTTTACGAACGCGTCGAGCGGCGCAGCGCGCAGGTGTTGATGCAGACCGCGACGGGCGATCCGCTCATCACCTCGAACAAAGTCGGCCGCGGCCGCGTCATCTACTGCGCCGTGCCCGACCTGCTCGGCCTCGACGAGCGTCTGACGCCCGCCGCCGCGCACCTCTTCACGCACCTCTTCGCGGAGGCGACGCCCGTAAGCATCAAGGGCGACGTGCAACGACTCATCAACCGCACCGGGCGCGGCTGGCTCGTCACGCTCATCAACAATCGCGGCGTCTTCAAGTCGCAGCAAGGCTTGGCGCAGGTTGACCGCAACGCGGGCGTCGAAGTCACGCTCGCGCTGCGGCGCGGCCATGTGATCCGTGAGGCGCGCGAATGGACGCTCGACGCGCCGCTTGAGATCGGCCGCAACGCGAACGAGAACACGGTGAGAATCAACGTCCCGCCCGGCGACGTGAAGATCCTCGAACTCGTCGAGGGGCATTAGCTTCGACGCGCGGCGCGGGCGGGCGATTGCAATTCTCGCGGCAGTTCTTTTACGATAGCGCGTCTTACGAATCCCAAACGTTTCAACCTTCAGAGCATGCGGGTCGCACGTAAATATTTCGTCAGCGGGGAAGTGCAAGGGGTCGGCTATCGTTTCTTCGCGCAGCGCGTGGCGGCGCGGCATCAGGTGGTCGGGTACGTGCGCAACCTCGCCGACGGGCGCGTCGAAGTTTTGGCCGAAGGCTCGCCCGATGGCGTCGAGGGCTTTAAAGACGATCTTGCCGCTGGCCCCGTCTCCGGCCGCGTCGAACAGGTCGAAGAACTCAGCCTCGAACCGACGGGCTTATACGTCGCCTTCCGCATCGAAAGATAGCAACGGACAAACTGATGGACAATCTCAAACGACTGATCCGCGAAGTGCCGGACTTCCCGAAGCCCGGCATCAATTTCTACGACATCACGACGCTCCTCAAGCACCCGGAGGGTTTACGCCAGACGGTTGACGCGCTCTCCGCAGAGTTCAAGGACGAGAAGGTTGACGTGGTGCTCGGCATCGAGGCACGCGGCTTCATCTTCGCGCCCGCGCTCGCCTACCATCTCGGCGCGGGCTTCGTGCCCGTGCGTAAGCCCTCGAAGCTGCCCGCCGAGACGGCGCGAGTCTCTTACGCGCTCGAATACGGCGAGGACACTCTGGAGATTCACCGCGACGCGGTGGGCGCGGGCGCGCGCGTCATCATCGCCGACGACCTGCTCGCCACGGGTGGCACGGCCAAGGCGGCGGTTGATCTGGTCGAAGGTCTGGGCGGCGTGGTCGCCGG
The DNA here is from genome assembly GCA_030841105.1 of Pyrinomonadaceae bacterium. Taxonomy (GTDB): domain Bacteria; phylum Acidobacteriota; class Blastocatellia; order Pyrinomonadales; family Pyrinomonadaceae; genus JAIVJZ01. Next base: position 9,599 of record JAVEDE010000079.1, on the reverse strand, counting down.
ACTCGTCTTCGTGGTCGAACTCGAATTCCTCCCCGGCCGGGAAAAACTGGCGGGCTACGACGTGCGTTCGCTCATCAAGTATCAATCTTGAGCGCGCTGGACTGAGGTTGAGACATCTGCTAAGTTTCTTTGCACGCTCCCGTAGCTCAGCTGTATAGAGCGTCCGCCTCCTAAGCGGAAGGTCGCGCGTTAGAATCGCGCCGGGAGCACCAGTCTTCTTCTCTCTTTAATCCACGCCTAGAACGCCCTGACGAAAGTTCATTCTTTGTTGCCGCCGCCGCTGCTCGCGCCGATGTGCGAGACGGCGGAGGCGGAGAGGAATCCGAGCAGCGAGCCGAGCACGATGTTGAAAGACTGCTGGCCGAGCGCCTCTTTCTTCTTGTGTTCGGCGGCCTCATCTTTGAGCACGTCTATGATGAAGGCTTTCGAGGATTCGTCCGTGATGGAGATGGCGTAGGTGTCGGCGGAACGGTTCAAGGCCGGGTTGGTATCGCGGTTGAAGAAGGCTATGTAGCCCGTGCCGACAAAGAGCGCGAGGTAGACGGCGAGGATCGCCCACCACAGGCGACTGCGCGTGCTCACTTGCATCTCCGGCACTTTGGCTTCCGTGATGGCGTTATCGGGTACGGGGTCGGGTTGCTGCGGCGCATTCTCGTCGGGCATCATTACACTCCTTCGGCGCGAGCGGTATCGGTCTGAAACTGGAATTAAAGAAACGTGAGGCGGGTGAACCTAACTGAATGTTATCCTATCGCTTGATGATGTCAATATTTTTCTCCGCCGCGTGCCTGAGAGGTAGAGCGCGCGTCGCTTAGTCGCAAAAAATAATTTTCTTGTCTTCGTTAGTTGGACGCGAGTAGAATCCCGTTCGCCTTTCATTCAACGCCATGCTACGAGCCAACGGGTGACTTCTCATGAACACAATTGCTGAATCCGTACTCTGGCCAGATCGCTCGACCAAGTGGGCGCGGCCGCTCTTTCTGGCCTCCGTGTCCGCCGGTTTCCCTTCGCCCGCCGAGGACTACATCGAGGGGCGACTCGATCTTAACCGCCACCTCATCAAACACCCTGCGGCGACCTTCTTCGTGCGCGTCGCGGGCGACTCGATGATCGGCGCGGGGATTCACCCCGGCGACATCCTCGTCGTTGACCGCGCGCTCGAACCGCAGGACTCGAACGTCGTCATCGCGGTCATTGACGGCGAACTCACCGTCAAGCGCATCTCGCAACGCCGCGGCAAACTCTTCCTCGTGCCCGACAATCAGGCTTACGAACCGCTCGAAATTCTGGAGGAGATGGAGTTTGAAGTCTGGGGCGTCGTGACGAGCGTCATCCACAACCTCTAAGTTCCTCCGTCTCTCGCTAACCTTCGAGGCGTTTGTCTCCCGCGCTCCGAAGTTGAAGCGGTTGAAGCGGCGGCGATTGACGCATCGCAAGTTAAGGTGAGTTATGAGAAAAACTTCTATCACGCGGGCGTTGGGGTTGGCTGTCGCCGCCGCCGCTCTGTGCTTCTGTCCGTCCATCGCGGCGCAACAGCAGAGTCGAGGGCCAATCGGGCCGGCGCAACCGTCAGTGAAGCAGAGAGGCGTTGACAAAGTTGTGCCCGACGCGGGGCGGGTCGTCGGCTCAACCTACACCAACGACTACTTCGGCTTGCAGTTGACTGTCCCCGCAGGCTGGCGCGTGGCCGACGCCGACGCCGCGCGGAAGTTAGACGAGCAGGGAGCCGATCTGGTGGCGGGCGATTCGGATGAGAGGCGCGCACGGTTGAGAGAGGCGGCCAGTAAAAACATCAATCTGATCACGATGGGCAAAGTGCTCCCGACGGCGGGCGGGGCAAACGAGTCGGCCGTGCTGATCGTGGGGGCGGAGGCCGTGCCCGCGTGGCTCATCAAGACGCCGCAGGAGTACATCGGGCAGGCGCGGCGGATATTGGAGAGTTCTGCGATGAAGGTCAGCGTTGCGGAGGGGACGCGGAAAGAGACCCTCGGCGGGGTGGAGTTTGCCGTGCTCGACGTTTCGTCCGAGCAGCCGGGCGGCCTCGTCAGGCAGCATTATTACGCCACGCTCAAGAAGGGCTACGCGGTCTTCATCATCTCGACCTACGCCAGCGAGCAGTCGGCGCAGGCCATCGAAGAGGTGTTGAAGTCAGTCAAATTCAAGTGAGACTTCGCGTTGACTTCAAGTGAGACTTGGCGGTGACACATGTCTTCGCGCTCGTTGACTGCGACAACTTTTACGTGAACCGGAGGGCGCGTCAAATTGCCCGACGCCGAATCGCATCGAACACGCCATGTCGCAACACACACGCTTCGCTTCGCGCCTCACGATTCTCGGCCTGTCTCTCGCCACGCTCCTGTGTTGTCGGACGGCCTCCGCGCAGGAAGACGGCTTCACGCCGTACATTGACGGCCGGGTGCTGAACGTTTTGAGCGGCAGCGAACTCGTCGTGCTCAACACGGTGACGAACAAGCCCGTGCGCGTGCGGCTGCGCGGCACGGACGCGCCCGACCCGAAGGGGCAGCCCTACGGCGCGCGTTCGCTCCACCGCCTCGCCTCGATCATCAACGGCAAACTCGTCAAAATCGAGTTTCGCGGCACGGACGCGTTCGGCCGCGTGCTCGGCCGCGTCATCTACGACAACGAAGACCTCAACCTCGCGCAACTCGACGCCGGGTTAGTCTGGTTTCACACCTCGCGCGATACCGAACTGAGCGCGGAAGACCGTCGGCTCTACGCCGAGGCCGAACAACTCGCACGCAAAGCGCGGCGCAGGCTGTGGTCGGACGCCGCGCCCGTCTCGCCCGCCGAGTTCAGGACGAGCAAAGGCATCGCCGACGAGCCGGAAGAGAACCTGCCCGCGCCCTCGCCCGCCGCGCCCAAGCCCGTCTACGCACACCGCCGCAGCAAACTTTATTACCTGCCGCACTGCCCCGGCTACGCGCGCGTGCCCCCGCGCCTGCGCGCCGCCTTCAAAGGCATCGAGGAGGCCGAGCGCGCCGGTTACAAGGCCGCGCCGGATTGTTTGCAATGAGAGACGCGGGGAATGAACGATGAACGCGGAGCGATGAACACGAGACGATGAACTGAAAACTGTCAGTTGTCCGTGGTCAGTTGCATGTGGCACTCACGCGCGTCGCTAAAGACTGTCTTGAACAACTGACGACGGACAACTGACATTAACAACTGACTACGGACAACTGACATTCGTCGTTCATCGTTCATCGTTCCCCCACATGTCTTGAGGTATGAAGTGGGCGACGGTCGCGCCCCAGCCGCCGGAGTGGGGCGGGGCGTCCGTCCAGTTGCGGACGAAGGGCGTGCGCGCGAGGATGTTGTGGACGAGACGACGCTGCACGCCTTGCCCCTTGCCGTGGACGATGCGCACGCTCCGAAAGCCCATGCGGCGCGCTTCGGACAGGTACTCGTGCACGACGCGCTCGACGTCGCGCGGCGCGATGGTGTGCAGGTCGAAGACATCCGTGATCTCCAGACGGATCGGCTCCGGGAAGGGATCGTCGGGATCGTCTTCGCCCACGTCCGCGTCGGCCGGAGCGTCAGACGCGTGCCCCGCGGGCGGACGCGCGACGCGCGTGGCAAAGAGAGTTTTTAACCGGTCGAAGAGTGGCATCGTGCGTGCTCGAAAGTCTCACAGTCGCGGGTCGTAAGCATACCTTGACACCGCCCTTGACGCACCATACACTCGCTCTCTTCCAAGTCATGCAAAATTTCGTGCAGTTGAACGGCGTGCCCGGCGCGCGAGTTCTGATTCATTACAAGCAAAAATTCTGTCTCAAATTGGAAAGGATGAAAAGCGATGGGTAAGCGAAACAAGATCACGGTGGTGGGCGCGGGCAACGTCGGTGCGACCGCCGCGCACTGGCTGGCGAGCAAGGAACTGGGCGACGTGGTGCTCGTGGACATCATCGAGGGCATGCCGCAGGGCAAGGCGCTCGATCTGGCGCAGGCCGCGCCCGTCGAGGGCTTCGACTCGCGCCTCGTCGGCTCGACCAACGACTACTCGCTGACGAAGGACTCGGACGTGGTGATCATCACGTCGGGGCTAGCGCGCAAGCCGGGCATGAGCCGCGACGATCTGTTGAAGACGAACGCCGGGATCGTCTCGTCGGTCGTGGACGAGGTGGTCAAGTATTCGCCCGACTCGATCCTGATCATCGTCTCCAACCCGCTCGACGCGATGTGCCAGGTGGCATTGCGTCGTTCGGGCTTCCCGAAGCATCGCGTGATCGGCATGGCGGGCGTTTTGGATTCGGCGCGCATGCGTTGCTTCCTCGCCGAAGCTCTGGACGTGTCGGTCGAGAACGTGACGGCCTTCGTGCTCGGCGGCCACGGCGACACGATGGTGCCGCTGCCGCGTTATTCGACCTGCGCCGGCATCCCCATCACCGAGTTGCTGTCGGCCGAGCAGGTTGAGTCAATCGTCAAACGCACGGCGGGCGGCGGCGCGGAGATCGTCGGCCTCTTGAAAACAGGCTCGGCCTACTACGCGCCCTCGGCGGCGGCCGTCGAGATGACGGAAGCGATCTTGAAAGACAAGAAGAAGATTCTCCCGTGCGCGGCTTACCTCGAAGGCGAGTACGGCGTCAACGGCCTCTACGTCGGCGTGCCTTGCAAACTCGGCGCGCGCGGACTCGAACAGATCATCGAGATCAACCTGACGGCCGAAGAGCGCATCGCCCTGCAAAAGAGCGCGGCTTCGGTGCAGGAACTCGTTGACGTGCTCGGCATCTAAGACCTCGACTTGATGAGGACGGAACGGTCGGAGGGGCAACAGGCGCGCGCCCAAGCCCCTCCGACTTTTGAGGAGCAACGCGTTGCTGCGCCCACTTCACATCTCCCTCCGTCTGGCGTGCTGCTTACTGTTCTGCTTTCAACTCGTCTGCCCTTCGCGCGCCCCGGCGCAAGTTAACAACGCCGCCGACTCGATCCCCAACTTCCCCTTACGCAAGAGCGGACTCGAACTCGAACGCGCCTCGCGCGCGGGCGCGTTCTACGCCGTGACGGGGCGACGCGCCGCCGCCTTCGGCTACGAGCACCGCGCGCTCGAAGCGTGGGTCTACCCGTTGAAGATTCTGGACGACTTCAATTTATCGTTCAACATCGAAGGCTATCCTTTAGAGTTCACCGGCGCGGACACGCTCGCGCGCGTGCAGGTACGCCCCGAAGCTACGACCTTCACTTATTCGCACGCCGCCTTCACCATCCGTCAAACTGTCTTCGCGCCGCTGGACGAACCGGGCATCGTCATGTTGCTCGATGTCGAGAGCGCGTTGCCGCTAACAATCAACGTCTCGTTCCGCCCGCGCCTGCGCCTGTCTTGGCCGGCCGGGCTGATGACCGGCAGCCTCAGTTGGAACGAGAAGGCGCGCGTCTATTACATCACGGAAGAGACGCGGCGATTCGCGGGCGTCGTCGGCTCGCCTGCCGCGCGCGACGTGTCCGTGATGCCTTATCAGGAAGAGCCGCGCGACGTGCCCGCGCGTTTCCGCGTCGAAGTCCCGGCGGGCGCGACGGGCGCGAAGTTCATCCCTATCGTCATCGCGGGCAGCGTCGAGGGGCGCGAGCGCGCGAAGGCCGCTTACGACCGCTTGCTCGCCACCGTCCCGTCGCTCTACGAACAGACGGTCGCGCACTACGAACGACTCGCCGGGGAGACGCTTCAACTCTCGACGCCGAACCGCGAACTCGACGAAGCGTTCGCGTGGGCGAAGGTCGGCGTGGACAAGGGCGTCGTGACGAACCCGCTGCTCGGCATGGGACTCGTCGCGGGCTATCGCACGTCGGGCGAGTCAGAGCGTCCGGGCTTCGCTTGGTTCTTCGGTCGCGACGCGCTCTGGACAGCGCTCGCCCTCGACGCCTACGGCGACTTCGGGACGACGCGCGCCGCGCTTGAGTTCTTGAAAAAGTTCCAACGCGCCGACGGCAAAATCCCGCACGAGATTTCGCAGAGCGCGTCGCTCATCCCTTGGTTCACGGGTTACGAATACCCCTGGGCGAGCGCGGACGCGACGCCGCTCTACGTCATCGCGCACGCCGATCACTTTCGTGCCAGCGGCGATCTCAAGTTCCTGCAAGCCAACTGGGACTCGATCCTCCGTGCCTATCGCTTCACCGAGGCGACCGACACCGACGCGAACGGTCTCGTCGAGAACACGAAGTTCGGCCACGGCTGGGTTGAAGACGGGCCGCTCCAACCGGCGCACGAAGAGATTTACATGCAGGGCTTGTGGGTCGCGGCCTCGCGCGATCTGGCCGAGTTGGCTGCGGCGTTGAAGGACGAGACAACGGCCGCACGCGCACGCGCCGATGCCGAACGCACGCGCGCCGCCGCCGAGCAAACCTACTGGCTTCCGGCGCGCGGCTTCTACGCCTGCGCCACCAAGCGGCGCGCCGCCGAACCGCCCGAAGCAGACCCCGGCCCCAACCGCGCCGCGCGTCAGGCGCGCATGAACGCGCTTAAAGATGCGTCTCTCTATGACGAAGACACGGTGCTCCCCGCCGTCCCGCTCTGGTTCAAAACCCTGTCGGACGAACGCGCGCAAACTCAGATCGACAGGCTCGGCGCGGGCGCGCTCGCAACCGACTGGGGCGCGCGTCTTCTCTCCAACGAGAGCCAACTCTACGATCCGCTCTCTTATCACAACGGCTCTGTGTGGCCGCTCTTCACGGGCTGGGCGAGCATGGGCGCGTACGGTTACGGTCGCCCGCACGTCGGCTTTCAGGCGTTGATGGCGAACGCGCTCTTGACGCGGCAGGGCGCGGAAGGCTATGTCACAGAGTTGCTATCCGGCGACTTCAACGCGCCCTTCGGCCGTTCCTCGCATCATCAAGTGTGGTCGGAGGCGATGGTCGTCACGCCCGCCGTGCGCGGCCTGCTCGGCCTCGAAACGTCGAACGCCGGGCGCGCCCTGCGCTTCGCCCCCCAACTCCCCGCCGATTGGAATCGGCTCGACGTGCGCAACGTCCGCCTCGGCGACGCGCGCTACACGCTCACCTACGAGCGCACCGCGGGACGTATCAAGATCAACGTCAGGCGACAGCAGACGGGCACAGCCGACGCCGCAAAATCTGCGGGCGTGGCCGACAACGCGAAACCTGTGAACGCGTCCGGCGCAACGAGTGCGACCGTCGTCACCGTCGCGCCCGCGTTGCCCTTGGACGCACGCGTGCGCGGCGTGACGCTACAGGGGCGACCCGCCACTTTCACCCATGCGCGCGCGGGCGACGTGCAGCGTCCCGAACTCTCTTTCGTCGCCGAACTGCCCGACACAGAAGTCGTCTTCGACTACGATGAGGGGACGGACGTGTATCTCGCGCCGCGCGTCCCCGCGAGAGGCGAGACGAGCCGCGGCTTGCGCGTCCTGCGCGCGCGCGCCGAAGCGGGCACGCTCAACCTCCTCCTCGAAGGGCGCGGCGGGCACACCTACACGCTCGGCGTCCGCACACCGTACAAACTCGGCAGAGCGCCGGACGTGTCGGTTAAAGACAGCAGCAGCGGCGCGCACGGCGACGACGCGCAGCAGTTGCTCATTCAATTCAAAGGGCAGCCGCAAAAATACGTGAGGCGCGAGATCAACATCCCGCTCCGGCCTGCGGGCAAGTAAAGGGTTAGACATCACCGCCTTGATAAAGTAGTAAGTAAGAGGTTTAATCTTAGAATGGTTATAATTATTCCCGAACATTCAAAGAGTCAGGTTGATGCAGCGGGAGTTATGCTAATTACTCCAAATACTCCAGACGAAGCAATGGAGCGCGCGTTAAGTGTCATCAATAATTGGCGCGCGGTACACAGTTTTCCCCTCAACACCTTTCAAAAAACTCTGCGCCAAAAGGCGAAGCAAATTGACCCGCAGGCTCTTGTCGCACAACGTGTCAAACGCCTTTCCTCGATTGAGCTAAAGCTGAGTCGTTTTTCCCCTCAAATGAAGCTTTCTCAAATGCAAGATATTGGTGGATGTCGTGCCGTCGTCAGTTCTGTAAGGCATGTGAATAGGTTAGTTGATGTTTATGAGCGGAGTGACCTTAAACACAAAGTTGCTCGCGCCGACGATTACATCAAAACTCCTAAACCTTCTGGGTATCGAGGCGTTCACATGATTTATCGTTACTTCAGCGATAGGAGAAAAACATATAACGGACTGAAGGTTGAGATGCAATTTCGCTCTCAGCTTCAACACGCATGGGCGACATCTGTTGAAACCGTGGGCACATTCATACAGCAGGCGTTAAAGTCGAATCAGGGCGAAGAAGACTGGCTGCGATTCTTCGCCCTGATGGGTACTGAGATTGCTTATCGAGAAGAAAGCCCACTAGTACCTGATACACCTAAAAAAAGGGGGGAGCTTAAATCGGAGTTACGTGAATATGCGCGGAAACTAAATGTTGAGAACCGCCTCCACGCCTTTGGTGCGGCACTCAAAACGCTAGAGCCGACAAACGCGCCAAGAAAAGCTCATTATTTCTTGCTAGTTCTCGACCCGGCAGCTAGTAGCGTTACCGTCACAGGATATAAGTATCATGAGTTAGACAAAGCATCCACTGATTATCTAGCCGCAGAGCGCATCGCTTCGCAAAGAGGTACTGACGCGGTTCTCGTCTCGGTCGAGTCTATGGATTCTCTTCGCCGCGCCTATCCTAACTACTTTCTTGATACTAACGTTTTCATCGGTGTAGTGAAGCAAGCTATTTCATAACGGCAAAAGCCAAAACTAAAAAGGCGGCGGGAGCTTCATTCTCCCACCGCTTTTTTTGTTGATGGCTTGTCGTCGTCGCACGGCGCGTCCTCCCTGAGCTTACCGTCGTGCGGTCGAAACCGGGGTGGTTGCCCCGACGGCCCCCAGTAAAATTTCTTCACCATCAGCAGCAGCCCGACGAGCGAGACCGCCGTGAGCAACAAAATCAACAGCACGTAAGAGAGCACGTCGCGACCTCCTCGCCGCCGGACGCGAACGGCGCGGCGGGGAGTTTCCGTTACACTCCCCGCCGCGCCTGCGTGTCGGCACAACCGCCGCTATCGTTTGAGCCAGCCGAACAGACCGTGCATGACGGTCTCGCGGTTCTCCTCGTAGATGGCCTTGGTGAGCGGGATGGACATGGGGCAGACGCGGACGCAGTTTTGCGCGTTGCCGCAGTTGGTGATGCCGTCGTCGCCCATGATGCCTTCGAGCCGCTCGTCGCGCGTCATCCGCCCCGACGGGTGCATGTTCTGGTAACGCACCTGCGCGATGGCCTGCGGGCCGATGTACTGGTCTTCGTCGTACTGCGGGCACGCTTCGAGACAGCAGCCGCACGTCATACAGCGCGAATAAGCATAGCGTTCCTGCGCCTGTTCGTTCGACATCGCGGGCGCGGGACCAAGATCGTGCGTCCCGTCGAGCTCGATCCAGGCCTTGACCTGCTTCAGGCTCTCGAACATCGAGCTCCGGTCGACGATCAGGTCCCGCTCGCAGGGGAACTTGCTCATCGGCTCGAGGACGATCATCTCCCCCTTGGGGGAGACCTTGTCGATCAGCGCCGAGCAGGCCTGGCCCACCTTGCCGTTGATCAGCATCGTGCACGAGCCGCTGACCTCTTCCAGG
>JAVEDE010000063.1 GCA_030841105.1 Pyrinomonadaceae bacterium | reverse complement strand
CCTTCGCCGAGGACGAGCCAGCCGAGGAACACCGCGATGGGCGGCGTGACGAGCGGGATCAGCATCGTCTTCGTCACGTCCATGTTGCGCACGAGCCAGTAGAACAACAGGAAGGCGATGGCCGAGCCGACGAGCGCGAGGTACAAGAGCGAGAGCACGGCGAGCTGCGTCCAGCGGAACGCGAACGGGTTGCCTTCGAGCGCGACGCCCGCGATGAGCAACGGCACGAGTCCGAAGATCATCTGCCCCGCCGCCAGCGCGGCCGGTTCGATGTGGCGCGCGCGCGCCTTCACCATGACGTTCGAGTAGGCCATGCTGAACGCGCCGACGACGATGGCCGCGCTGCCCATGAGCGCAGACCTCCCGTCTTCCACCTTCGCCTGATCCGAGAAGATCAACGCCACGCCCGCGATCCCGAGCGCGATGCCGCACACCTTCCAGAGCGTGATGCGTTCGTCCGGCAGGTAGTAGTGCGCGATGACGAGGCCGAAAGCGGGGATGATGGTTTGCAGGATGGCCGCCAGTCCCGAAGGGATGCGCTGCTCCGCCCAGAACACCAGACCGTAGTTGACCGAGAAGGACATCACGCCCGTCAGCGCGATGAGCAGCCAGTCGCGCGGCGCGCTCGGCAGCGGCACGCGCCGGACGGCGATCACGATGCCGAGGATGCACACGGCCACGACGAACCGCACGCCCGCGAACGTGAAGGGCGGCAAATCCTGTAGGCCGAGTTTGATGAACAGCCACGTCGAACCCCAGATCAAACTCAGCAACAGCCAGACGGCAACGGGTTTCTTCATCGAATATCCTGCTCGCTCGAAACTACCACTAAGCGGCGGCGACACAAAGAAGTGAGAGCCAACTTCGCCTCGCCGCGTTGACTACTCTCTGCGCGCACGCGGTTGCTCGCCGTCAAACGTCTCACCCGCCCGCCTCCGTCGCCCAGTAATCCGGCCGCTCCACGGTCGCCGGGTCGTGCCGCTCCATCCAGCGTTCGGGGCGTTGCAACTCGTGGAAGCCCATGCGCCGGTAAAGTTCGTGCGCGTCCTTTGTCGCCAGCACCCAGCGGCGGAAGCCCTGCAACTCAGGGTGCGCGATCATCACCTCGCCGAGCCACTTGCCCAACCCTTGACCGCGAAACTCGTCAACAATAAACACGTCAGCGATCCACGCGAACGTCGCGTAGTCCGTGATGACGCGCGCGAAACCCACCTGTCGCTCGCCGCGGTAGACGCCGAACGCCAGCGAGTGCTCGATGGAGCGTTCGACCACTTCGCGCGGGCGACCCTTCGCCCAGTAAGACGACTCGCTCAGGAACTCGTGAATCAAACGCACGTCCAGCCGCGCGCGCTCCGTGCTGATCAGATACTCGCCTCGCCGCCACTCCTGATTCATCCCGCGCCTCCATTCGATAAACAGATCGCCGCCTTCACCTGCGCGCGCCCCGCGTGTAATTCGACACGTGCGGCGGCGGCTCGATCCCTTGCGGCAGGCGCGGATCATTGATTGGCACGCCCGCCGCCAAGTGCAACGGCACGACGCCCGCCCACACCGGCAACTCGTAATCTTCCTCGTCGTCCACCGGCGGCCCCGTGCGCACTTTGGCCGACGCTTCCGTGAGCGCGAGCGCGAGCACCAGCGTCGCGCGCATCTCGCCCTCGGTCGGCTGCCGCACTTCCGACCAACGCCCCGGCGCGAGGTGTTCCGTCAACGCGCGCAACGCTTCCCACTTCTCCGACGTTTCTTCCACGACGGCGGCGCGGCCGAACACTACTACCGACCTGTAGTTCATCGAGTGGTGAAAGGCCGAACGCGCCATCACCATTCCGTCAACGAGCGTCACCGTCACGCAGATCTCCACGCCGTCGCGCAGCGTGCGCAGCATCCGGCTCGCCTGCGCGCCGTGAATGTAGAGCGTGTCGCCTGAACGCGCGTAGCCGGTCGGGATGACGAACGGTTGACCCTCGACGACGAAGCCGACGTGGCACACCAGCCCCTCGTCCAAAATTTGATAGACGCCCTCGCGCCCGTACTCGCCCCGCTTCGGCAGACGTTTGACCGTGCTTCGCCCCGTCGGCGTAAAACTATCCATCGCTTCTCACCTCTCCACGTCAATCGGATGGGACAACATCGCCGTGCTCATCTTCAACTCACACATCATCCGCCGTTTTCACTAAACGGCAAACCTTCTGCCGTTCCCGACCCTCGCGCCCGCATCCATGTTGACCACATTGGCCTCTGCTTCGCCCCGATTGGCCTTTCCAATTTGTCCCCCAATGCCCGACATTCGTGCTATCTTATGCTCTGCTTTGCGAATAACCTATAGCCAATTTGCGATTGGCCTTTAGTCGTTGCAAGATTGATGAACTACGCCAAGTTGAAATTCAAGCGCGGTGAAACGCGCTCGCTCTACGTCCAACTGGTCGAGGCTCTGGAATCCGCCATCGAGCGCGAAGACCTGACGGCGGGCGAACGTCTACCCTCCGAGCGCGCTCTGGCCGGGCAGCTCAAACTCAGCCGCACCACCGTCGCGGGCGCATACCGCGAACTCGAAGCGCGCGGCCTCTTGCGCAGCCACGTCGGGCGCGGCACGTTCGTCTGTGCGCGTCCCGAACCCGCCGACGCGCCGTTCGCGTGGCGCGGCAAAGTCTCCGCCTTCGCACAGCAGAGCGCCGACCCAGCCCTGCGCAACCTGCATCTCGACGCGATGAACTCCCGGCTCATCTCCTTCGCCGCGGGCGTCCCCGCCATCGAATGTTTCCCGCTCGCAGACTACCGGCGACTCCTCGAACAAGTGTTGAAGGAGAGCAGCGACGCCGTGCTCGGCTTGGGGCCGACCGAAGGGCAAGCGCCTTTGCGCAAGGCCATCGCCGCGCGGGCGGGGACGCGCCCCGAACGCGTGCTCATCCTCTCCGGCTCGCAGCAGGGACTCGATCTCATCGCGCGCTGCCTGATAGATGTGGGCGATACGGTCGTGCTGGATCGTCCCGGCTACGTCGGCGCGATCCAGACGTTCCGCGCGGCGGGCGCGAAACTCGTCGGGTGGGACACCGTGCGCGGCGACCTCGACGAACTCGAAGATTTGTTCCTGCGCTACCGCCCGAAGTTGCTCTACACCAACCCGACCTTCCAAAACCCGACGGGCAAAGTCTTCTCCTTGCGCGAGCGGCGCGACCTGCTGCGCCTCGCCGTGCGCTACCGCATCCCCGTCGTCGAAGACGACCCTTACCGCGACACTTACCTCGACGCCGCGCCCCCGCCGCCCACGCTCTACGAACTCGACGAGCTCAACATCGTCATTCATCACAGCACCTTCTCTAAAGTGCTCGCGCCCGGCCTGCGGCTCGGATGGCTCGCCGCCTCGGAGTACGTCGTGGATCAACTCGCGCTGATCAAGCAGCGCGAGAATTTGTTCACGGAAGGCTTGAGTCAACTCGTCGTCGCGGAGTTTATGCGGAGCGGTTTGTTCGACGAACACCTCGCCCGCCTGCGACGCGAGCACGCGCTGCGGCGCGACCGCATGAGCGCCGCTCTGGCGCGATACCTGCCCGCGAAGTTCCTCACCTACGTGCGGCCGAAAGGCGGCTTGTACTTCTGGTGTCGTCTCGGACAAGGGTTGCGGGGGCGACAACTGTTGGAGCAGGCGATCCGTGCGGGCGTCGTCTTCGCCAACGGCGAGATTTTCTACGCGGACGAGGCCGGGGCGCACGAACTGCGCCTCTGCTTTGCGAGCCAGACCGCGGACAAGATCGAGGAAGGGAT
>JAVEDE010000039.1 GCA_030841105.1 Pyrinomonadaceae bacterium | reverse complement strand
CGGCCTGTCAGCATCTGTGGGGAGTGCTGACAGGCCGCGCGCCCGTTTTGGGAACGGCGGCGCGTTGCGCGTGCGCGTGTCTACCTGATGCGGATGCGCGGCGCAGTGGCGGCCGGACGACTGGTGAACGTTTGGCCGCCGACCAAGACCGAGACGACGAGCGGTTGATCGCCGAGTCCCGCGAGGTCTGGTCGCAGTTGCACGTTCAACTGGTCAACGCCGGGCATGTCGGTCGGCGTGTTGCTCAGGATTTCGGTCGTGCCCGTCAGCGAGCGGTCGCCGATCATGACGGTGATGACGCCGACCGGCAGATTGCGGATGCCCGTCATGAAGATCGAGAGGACGGTTGGCCGCGCCGTGCCCATCACGTCGGTCGTGACGGGGAAGCCCTCGGCCGGTTCGCCCATCAGCGTCATGTTGGTCGAGTTGAAGACGCTCGCGCGCGTCGGCGCGTCAGACCTCGTGAAGATGTCCGGCTGCGCGTTGACGACTTGCAGCGTGCTGCGGACGCTCCTGACCGCGCCGCCTTCGTTGATGTTGATGACGACCGGATAAGTGCTCGTGCCCGTCTGCGTGACGAGGCCGACGGGCACGACAAATTGAATCTCCGTCGGGCTGACGAAGTAGAGACCCGCCGCGGCGTTGTTGACCGAGAGCGAGACGCCGCCGAGTTCGACGGGCAGAGACGGACGACGGCGCGACTCAGAGGCGGCGTCGCAGGGCGTCTGCGGTTCACAGACGCGCGTGGTGGCCGTGCCGAACCTGACGCCGCCTTCGGCCGCGGGCGCGCGCACGATGCCGATCATGCCGGGCGCGAGGCCGGTGACGGGCGTCGGCGAAGGGACTGGCGAGGGCGTCGGCGTGGGCGAGGCGAGCGGCGTCGCCACTTCGCGTTGCGACGCGCCGGTGAAATACGTGAGCGCGCTCGATGCGGCGGGCGTGCCCGTCGCACCCGCGGCGGGCGGCACGACCAAGTAGAAGGCTTCGCCCGTCGGCGACACTTCGCCCGTCACCGTGCCGTTGCCGCCGCCGAGTTCGCCGTTGAAGGTGAAGGCCAAACGCTCCGTGGTGTTGCTGACGAAGGGTTGCAGCGAGGCCTGCACGCCCGTGATGATGTTCGACAGGCGCGTGAACGACTGCGCGGCGGTGGCCGACGCCGGAACGGGCACGCTGTAAATCTGCTTGAAGCCGGTCGTGTTCAGCCCGGTCGCGTCGGTGGGCGGGACGCGCGTGCCGCCGGGCGTGAAGTTGAGCGCGGAGACGAAGACGAGTTGGCTGCTGTCGCCCGTGAAGACGGGGAAACGCAGCACGTCCTCCTCCTCGTCGGCGATCGAGCCGCGCGGCCCGATCTGGATGAACGTGTCGGTTGCGATGACGTAGACGTACATGCCGCGCACGGCCTGATTCGTCGCCGTGTCGGCCTTCGGATCGGTGGCGACCGTCTCGAAGGCGAGGAAACGCCCGTCGCGGCTAAGGCGCGGGCCGGGGTTGAGCACGTTGATGAGGTCGTTGGGGTTAGTGCGGCGCGTGCGCGTGGCCTGTGTCAGGCCGGTGGCCGCCGCGCCGTTGAAGTTCGTGACGAACACTTCGGCGTTGCCGTCGGCGTTGTTGGTGGCGACGGTGGCGTCGTTCAGGTCGCGCATCACGGTCGCGTTCGAGATGAAGGCGATGACGGAGCGCGGGTCTTCCGCGCCGTCGTCGGTCGAGGTGTCGCCGGAGATGCTCGGATTGTCGTTGAAGGTGAACGCGCCGGTGGTGTTCGTGACCTGCGCGAACGCGCCCGTGGCGGGGAGCGTGGCGGCGTCAGAGGTTCGCGTCCAGACGAAGACTTCGGGGGTGGCGTCGGCGTTCTTCGTCACGAAGTTGCGCGTCGAGACGAAGACGATGCGCGAGGCGCGATCGTTCGTTTGCGCGGAGCGGTTATCGTCGGCGACGATGGGCGACGTGGTGGCCGTGCCCGCAACGGGGACGCGGCTCGCCGCCGTGTTGGTGACGCGCGTGAAGGCGTTCTGCCGCAGGTTGACGTACCCTGTGTCCACGCCGTTGCGCAGGTTAGCGGCGGGAGTGTCGGGGATGCGGTAGAGAAAAATTTCCTGATTGCCGTCGGCCGTGAGCGCGGTCTTGTTGGCGTCGCCGTCGAAGTTGAACGGGGTGTCGGCGTTGGAACTGAAGACGATCCAGCGGCCGTCGCGGCTGATGAACGGGCGGTTGTTGCTGACCTCGACGGCGATGTTGCTGAAGTTCGTCGGCGTGGTCGGGTTGATGGCGACGGCGGTCGGGTCTTTGCGCGCGCTCGTCGTGTTGGTGATTTGGAAGATGCGCCGCTGTGCGTAATCGTAGAGGAAGATTTCGCGGTTGCCGTCGGCGTTGGTGACGGCTCTGGTGGTTTCGCCGGGAGCCAGTGTTGCCAGATCGCCCTGCGATTCAAGGACGACGAAGCGCCCGTTGCCGCTGATGCCGCCGACGAAAGAGTTGGCGGTGGCGGAGGAAGTGATTTGCGTGACGAACGAATCGGGCGTCGGGGTCGGCGTCGCCTGCGCGAAGGCCGGGAGCGCCGACAGGCAGACGAACGTGAAAGCAATCAAAGACAGGCGAAAAGCGTTTTTCACTGGAAAATCTCCAAATGAGGCCGAAACAGGATTAGCGATGTACATGAATTTCTGTAAGACCGCCGCGCGCCCAACGACCGACGGGTCACGAGAGGCGAACGGGAACGGGCATTCTAAGCGCAACGCCCGTGTTAGAGCAAGTTAGGCGACCTTGTTCTGATGGCCGGACGGCGCGCGCAGTTGCCGGGGAAAGGCGATTCAGGGATTAACTCAAGGCCATCAGTTGTCAGTTGTCCGTGGTCAGTTGTTCAAGTCAGTCTTTAGCGGCTCGGATGAGAGCCACAGGCGACAGACAACTGACCACGGACAAAGAACTATTTTCCACTCATCCCGTTAAGACTGCCCGAACCTGAGCCGGTACTCCACGGAGTTGAGGAAGCCGTCAACCATCGTGCGGACGTTGCCGGATTGCAGCACCGAGAGCCACGCGTTGAATCCGGCCGGGTCGGGCTTGCGGCGCAGGTAGCCGTAGTACTGCACGGCGACGAACGTGTTGTTGAACTCCGCCGCCTGCACCTGATCGGAGTCGGAGATGGCGCGGAAGACCTGCGCCCGCGTCAGGAAGTTGCTGTCGAGTTGGCTGATAAACACCCCGGTCGTGAAGTTGACGCGCGTCCCGCTGTCCGGCGTGGCCGGGTCGGGCGTCGTCACGGTGCCGAGGCCGTAGCGGGCAAACAGCGTCTCGACGAACTGCGTGTTCGTCATACCGCCGTAAGCGGTCTGGAACTCCGGCCGCTGCGTGAACAGCAACGCCAGTTGCGCCTTGCGCGCGTAGACCTCTTGCTCGGTCGCCCCGGCGACGAAGCTCATGTCCGAGACGATCTCGGTGTACTCAGGCAAGCGGCCGAAAGCCACCTTGTAGAAGCGGAACGCGTATGAGCCTTTCAGTTGAAACTCGGCCGAGCGGAAGAAGCCTTCGCCGGAGACGTAGATGCGGTCGCACTGCGACGGCACAGATGGCCCGGTGAAGGCGTTCGGGCAATTGTTCAGGACGCCGAGCCAAGCGTTGAAGCCGCTCGTGTCCGGTTCGCGCGACAGGAAATCAAGATACTGCTGACGGACGAAGAACGGGAACGACGTGGTGACCGGGTTCGGCGCGTTCGCCGCGTCGTTGTCCTGTATGGTTGCGGTCGCGACGCTGGGCGTGCCGAGCGTCGTGCCCGTTCCGGCCGCGTTCGACAGTTGCAGTTGGAAGGTCTCCGCACCTTCGTCGTGGCCGTCGTCCACGAGCGGCACGTTGACCGACTTGATGGTCTCGCCCGCGGCGAACTGGAGCTTGCCGACCGTGGTGGCGAAGTCGCAGCGGCCGTACGCGCCGCCCTGATTGCCGGTGGCGTCGGCGCACCCGACCGTGAAGGTGTCCGTGTCAATTGTGCGGTAATCAACCGTGGCCGTGCCGGACGTGTCGCCTGAACGCGTGACGCTGAAGGTCGCGCGCCCGTCGCCCTCGCCGTACTGGTAGCTGGACTGCAAGAAGAAGCCGATGCTGTTCGGCCCCGCCGGGGCGTTCGAGGTGGCGGTGAAGTTCGCGCCCTGATCGGTGGAGAGGTTGGTGACGCTGATGCTCGGCGGCGTGAAGTTGAAGTTCGGGTGCGAGGGTGAGACGGTGTAACTGAGTCCGGCCATCAGCCCGGTGAACGAATAGTTGCCGCTGGCGTTCGTCATCGTCACCCCGCTCTGCCCGCCGCCGAGAAAGATGGAGACGTTCGGCACGCCCGCGCCGTTCGTGTCCTTGACGCTCCCGCTGATGGTGAAGACCTGCGCGAGGCGCGGCGAGAAGGTGACGGTTTGCGCGTTCGACAGGCTGAGCGACACAGGGCCGAAGAAGCCGTCGCGGCGCGTGTGCGAGGCGACGAGGTAAGCGTCCGGGTCGCCGCCCGAAATGCCGACGGTGGGGAACATCTGCGGGTTCTGCCCGTAACGGAACAGGACTGAGCCGTCCGTGCGCAACTCGATCTCGAAGTTGACGTAGACGGAAGTAGTGCGAGGGGTCGAGCAGCTGGCAAAAGCGTCGTCGAAGGGCACGCCCTGCCAGCGGAAGATGAGCCGGTTCGTTTCGGGGCGCGAGACGTAGACGCCGCTGTTGCTACGCATGCACGAGCGCAAGTCAATGTCGTCCCACAGCCCCGCGATCATCGTCTGCCCTTGCAGACCTTCGGGCGAACTCCCGGCGTCGTTGAACTGGGGCGTGCCGCCGAGGTAGATCGCGCCGTTGGTGGAAACCGTCACGCTGCTGCGGTTGACGCCGTAGAACGGGAAGGTGAACCCGGCGGGCAGTTGATAAGTGGTATAGCGGTCGTCCGCGCCGGGCGCGGGGAACAGGTTGAGCGCAGTGTCGGTCGAGAGCGGTTGCACCGCGCTGAGCGCGACCGAGTAAGGCTCGGCCACGGTGTCAGACACGGAGACGGCGACGGACGCCACGCTGTTGTTGCCGAGGTTGTCGTAAGAGCGCAGTTGGAGCGTGCCGGTCGCATTCCTGAACGGCACGTTGACCGTCACGCTTTGTTCCGTGCCGGGCGCGGCGGGCTGGAGCGTGAGCGGGATGAAAATGGTGTTGCCCGCCGTGGTGGCTAAGACCAGATCGTAGTCGGCGATGAGGCCGGTGTTGCCGTCGTCGCCGGGCGCAGTCCACGCGAGCGTGACGCTGCGGCCGCTCTGCGAGGTGATGCGGAAATTACCGGCGGGCGCGGGCACGGCCGGGTCGCCTTCGAGCGCGGCGTTGATGGCGTTGGCGACGTTCAGGCGGCGACCCGTCGTCGTGATCGGGTTGAGCACGGCGAGGCGGTCGCCCGTGTAGGCGAGCACGCCGCGCAGTTGCCCCATCGTGATGTTGGGACTCGCGGAGATCACAAGCGCGGCCGCGCCCGCGACGTGCGGCGAGGCCATCGAAGTGCCGCTCACGAAGGCGTAGCCGTTGCTCTCGTAAGTTGCGCCCGCGTTGGGGCGTGCGATGGTGCTTAAAATGCTTGTGCCGGGCGCGCCGATGCTGACGAGGCGCGAACTGAAGTTGGAGAAGTTGGAAAGGTTGTCGCCGCTGTCGGTCGCGGCGACGGCGAGCACGTTGGGCAAGTCATAGTTCGACGGGTAATCCGGCGAGATAAAGTTGTCGCGCGTGTCGTTGCCCGCGGCGACGACGAAGAGGATGCCCGCGTCGTTCAGGAGGCGCACGGCGTCGAGCGCGGCGAGCGACTTGCCGGGGCCGCCGTAGGAGTTGTTCAGCACGCGCAGGTTGACGCCCGACGCGCGCAACTGGCGCGCGTAGTTGTAGCCGCTGATGATGTTCGAGACCGAGCCGCTGTCTACGCCGAGCACTTTGATCGAGATGATGCTCACGTCCCAGTTGACGCCCGTCACGCCGATGCCGTTGTCGCCCTTCGCGCCGATTGTGCCCGCGACGTGCGTGCCGTGACCGTCAACGGGGAAACCGTCGGGGCCTGTGCCGGGGCCGTCGTAGACCGTCCTGTCGTTATGAACAAAATCCCAGCCGTTGTTGTCGTCAATCAAGCCGTTGCCGTCGTCGTCCTGCCCGTTGGGCAGCGCGCCCTCGACGGGGTTGACCCAGATGTTCGGTTGCAGGTCTGGGTGGTTCACGTCAACGCCTTCGTCTATGACGCCGACGACGACGCTCTTGCTGCCGGTCGTCCTGTCCCACGCCCCCGGCGCGTTGATCTTGGTCATGCCGTACATCTGGCTGTAGAGCGAGTCGTTCGGCGTGCGCTTGACGCGCCAGCGATAGTTCGGCTCGGCGTAGAGCACGTCTTCGCGCGCGGCGAGTTCGGCGACGGCTTCGAGCGTGCGCGCGGGGTCAACTTTGGCGAGGCGCAGGCCGGGGATCATGTCTGAGCCGCCGAAGTATTCAAAGTTCGCGTCGCCGCCCTCTGCGCGCAGCGGCATCGAGACGGCTTCCGCGCTCTTGGCCGCCGCGTCCGAGCGGAAACGCACCAGCACCTCGCCGGGGACGAAATCCGCGCCCGCGATGATGTTGGCCTGACCTTTCAGCGTTGACGGCGAGCGGCGCGGGGCGTATTCCTCAAACTCCTGCTGCCACGCGCCCGCGTGGATGAGGGGCAAACCGGCGACGACGGCGAACAGGCCGGTGACTAAAACGAAGCGGCGCGCGGCACGGGCGCGGACTGACAGTTTCCGGCCTAACGGGAAACGAAACATCTCTTAATTACTCCTGTATTAAAAAAACGCGCCCGCCTGTAGATGGTAATGAACGCGCGTTGCCAGTCGTCGAAAATGGCCTGAAATGTATGACCGTGGGGGTGTCCGGCGAAAGCCTCGGTTCAAGGTTTTGAACTCCCCTTAAGATGCTCCACGGCCGCCCGAAAGATGTACGCGCGCACGATATTTTTCGGATGCTCGGAGGGCTTTTCCGGCCGGGTTGGAGCGCACAAATTAACGGAAATTCTGCCCGATCTGCTCCGTGCCGAACGTGCCGATGCCGTTCAGGCGGAAACTGAAGACGACGCGGTTCTCTTTGCGCAGGCCGAGGTTGAAGAACGAGTCCTGCAACGTCACGGCGCAGCAATCCCAAGCGTAGCCGACCGTGAGGGTCGAACTGACGAGCGGCGAGTTTTTGCCCGGCCGGTTCTGGAAGTCGAAGAACAAGGCCGCGCCGCCGAACAATCCGCGCTCGCGGTTGCCGATGAAGATATAGGGACTCCATTGCGCGCCGCGCAGAGTGCCCGCCTCTTTGCCGCGCGCGTCGGCGAATTGACGGAGCGACGGCGCGAGCGTGATGGCGCGCGTGTAGTAAAAAGTTTGGAACGCCTGCACGAGCCGCCGGTTGATGCCGAAGCTGACGGCGAGGTCGCGCACGCCGCCGCCCTGCACGTCGAGGTTGGTACGCACGTCGGTCGTCAAATTCGGGTGCGGGCGGTAGCGCGCTTCGACGTTCAAGGGCGAGAAGCGACGCGGCACGCCGCCGTATGTGAAACCGGAGAACGTGTTGATCGGGTAGAACTGGTTGCGCCGCCCCGCAATCAACGCGCCGCCGAAATACGGGTCGAAGAAATACTTCCCGCGCACCGTGACCGACAGAACCTCTTCGGGGCGACTCGACAGCGGCGCGAGCGACTTGCTTTGCCCGTTCGTCCCCGCGCCCTTCACTGTGTCGCCCGTGTCGTTCGTCTCTCCGTTCGACGGCGGCGGCGTCTTGCCGCTCACGTTCTCGGTCGAGTGGCGTTTGAAGAAGCGGTTCGAGACGCCGTACTCGATCTCGTTCGTGTCGGCGATGGCGTCGGTCGAGTCGAAGCGGATGATGCGCGGAAAATTGTTGATGCCCGCGATCTTCCGGTAGACGACGTAAGGCTCGATGACGTGGCGGAAGCGCAACGTGTCGTCGCCGCGATAGAAGTTGCGCGCGAGCGCGGGCGGGCGCACGTCGAAACTGAAGTTGGCGTAAGCGCGCGACACGTCGCGGCCGAGCACAAGGCGCGTCAGAGGGTCAATCGAGTTCGAGTAGTAAGTGCCGCGCAGAGAGGCCGTCGTCGTCGCCGACCAGCCTTTGTAGTAGACGGGGACGGCGAACGTCGGGTTCACGTCGAGACGCTGCACGACCGACGGCGTGATGATGGGTTCGCCGTTCGCCTCCAGACGAAACTGCGCGAGATTCTCGACCGTCTCCTTGCGGCTCACGCCTTCGAGCGCGCCGTCGAAAGAAAAATAGACGGCCAGACGCTCGAAGTAGCTGAGCGGCGAAGGCCGCTTCTGCAATTCGATGCTCGGCAGGTTGCGGATGCGTATGCGCGCGTTCGGCAGCGACGTCACCTGATTGCGTGCGAGGAAGTTGAAACTGTAATCGCCCGCGTTCTTGTTGACGAAGACCTGCGAGCGTTCTTCGGGCGAGATGGCCTGCTGGATGTTGTCGGAGAAGACTTGCCGGAACGCGAGGTTCGACGTGATGTTGATGTCGGCGGCGGCGAGGAAACCGTTCGGGAAATAATGCACGCCGTCCACGTAGAAACTCGACCCGCCCTGATCCGGCCGATCAACAGATTCCTTACCGCCGAAGATGCGATCCTTGACGGTGTAGAAACCGAGGTTGAAGTAGGAGCGCGAGTTGGCGCGCGTGCGCACGTCCGCGCCGAAGCCGAGACCGCGCTTGGTGAAGATGTCGTTTCTAAACGTCACGTCGGCCGAGCGGCCGAGCGTCTGGTAGTAGGCGTTCGAGAGGCGGAAACCCTTCTTGCCCGAACCGCTGAAGGTCGGCGTCAGGAAGCCGGAGGCGCGGTCGCGCCGTTTGAGCGAGACGGAGACGTAAGGCAGCGGCAAGAGTGTCACGCCCTTTACTTTGAACTTCGGGTTCTTGGCGCGCACGCGGTCGTTCAGAGTGATCTCGGCGCGCTTGGCGGTGAAACTCCACTTCGGCGTCTCCTCGTCGCAGGCCGTGATCTCGCCGTTGAGGATGACGATGCGATTGGCCGACACCTTCTCGACGCTATCGGCCGTGAAGTAGATGACCGTGCCGTCTTCGGTCTGGTTGGTGAAGCCGGTGGAGTTGAGGAAGAAGCCGAGTTTGGTCGCGTAGTTGAACTCGGCGCGCGACCCCGTGATGCGCTGCAACTCGCCCTGATCGAACACGACGTTGCCTTCGGCGACGACGCGGTTCGACGCCTCATAGACCGTCAGCTTGTCGGCCTGCAAGCGAAAGATGCCGATGCGCGCATCCACGTTCCCCTCGTTGACGACGACGCGCGCGCCCTCCGGCCCCGTCACGGTCTGCTTGTCGGTGTTGATGTCGAGGTTTTCGGTTGACTGCCCGGCGGCCGTTCCGGCGCGCACCGGCAGGCGCGGGCGGATGGGCTGCTCCTGTTGGAGCGGGTTGACGTTCGGCGTGTCCGTGATCGGGTTCAGCACCTTGCGCTCGACCGGGTTCGACTGCTGCTGTTGCGCCCGCGCGCCCCCGACGAAACAGGCCGCCAGACACACAGAGGCGCACCACGCCGAGAGCGCACGCGCTCCGCCCGGTCGCAGGTTTTTAATGCACAAGAGGGAACGCAAGAGTGTGAGTCGAAAGACCTCCGCCGCCTGAATACGACCGCGCGCCTCCGGCGGCACTTTTTCGTGCGACCACAGGCGCGCTGCAAAAGCGCGGCGATGCTAACATGCGCCGCCAACGGGCGACAAGCAAACAGGATATTTGACCCATGTGCGATAGCACATTCGACCCGTGTGCGACCGGATATGTGACCTGATGCGCGACCGGATAAGTGACCCGTGTGCGACCGCACCGAATCCGCGCGCGGCGTCGCACGTCGAGTTGTTAAACGCGGCGCGACGCGCCGTTAACAGGTTATTCAGTTGTCGCCCGGCGGGAGGAGAGTGTAGTATCGGAGTGTACCCGAACACCTTTCTCCGAGCGCCATTGACCGAAGGCCGTGATGTCAACTTTCAACGATTATTCGCCGCGTGAGATCAGAGATTTCCGGGAGCGGCTGCACGCATCGTTGCAGGAGTGCGGGCATCTACAGGAAGCGGCGCAGACGTGCGCCCGTCTGCTCTACGAAGAATTTTCGGAGTCGCTCGTCCTCGCCCGTCTGTTCGTCACGCTCTCCTTCGACGCCCTGCCCGCGCGCGACAAGGCGTTCGTCTCCGCGCTCGCCAACGCCAAAGAGATCAGGCCGCTGCTCGGCGAAAAGACGCAGGTGCTCTCGCTGCTCGGCACGCACGGCGCGCAAGCCGCGTGGTGCGACCGCTACGGGTCGCAAGGACACCTCGGCATCCCGCTCGTGACTGCGGGTTTCGTCGAGTCAATCCCGATGGTCGCGCGCTTGATGAGCGACATGGGGATCGGCTCGGACTGGTTCGACAAGTTCGAGCCGGACATCCTCGTCAAGAATCTGGGACGGGCGGCGGGCGTCTTCTACGTGCGCGACGCGAAGACTTGGCTCGACGGCCACAATCGCAAGATCGTCTCGTCGCAGGATTTCGTCGCGGCCCACGACGTCCACACCGTCTTCGGCCTCGGCGGCAGTTACCTCAACGGCAGCTTCGTCTCCATGATCCTGTTCACGCGCGAGATCATCGAACAGTCGCAGGCCGAGGCGTTCATGCTGCTCGTGAACACGTTCAAGACCGCCACCCTCCGCCTCGTGATGGACGACGCGATCTTCCCCCGCGCCGACCGCGCCACCAAATCCGCCTGAGTCTTCAACCGCCAACTAACCGCGACGCAACTGCCTGAGTCGTTTCTCATGACGAACCGCGCCGCACGCCGTTCTCAGCGCGCCTCGCGCCGGTAGCGTCGGCACAGGTCGCGCGCAGCCTCAGGCCACGCCGGGAAGCGGAACTCGAAGCCGCTCTCCAACATCGTGCGCGGGACGACGCGGCGACTCTTCAAGATCAACTCCGTCTCGCTTCGCAACAGGAGCGCGCCCGCCTCCAACATCAAACGCGTCGCCGGGAGGCCGACCGGCACGCCCCACGCCTCGCGCAGCGCGCGCATGAACTCCGCGTTCGGCAAAGGGTGCGGCGCGGCGAGATTGATCGCCCCCGCCAGTTCGTCGTGCCCGATCAACCAGCGGACGGAGCGCACGAAGTCTTCGTCGTGAATCCACGAGACGTACTGCCGCCCGTCGCCCGACTGCCCGCCGAGTCCGAACCGCACGAGCCTGAGCAAAGTCTCGAACACGCCGCCCGCGTCTGGACTCATGATGACGGCCGCGCGCATCTTCACCTTGCGCGTCTGCGGCGCGACGGTCTCATCCACGACTCGCTCCCACGCGGTCGCCACGTCAATGCTGAAACGCCAAGATTCGGGCGCGTCTCGTTCCGCGCCGCCGAGGATGCCCGTGGCCTCGTCGTTCGGCGCGTCGAAGCGGTGCGCGTAGATGGTGGCGGTGCTCATCTGTAGCCAGATGCGCGGCGGCCGTGCGGCGCGCGCGATGGCCTCGCCCACGACGCGCGCCGAGTTGACGCGCGACTCCATGATCGCGCGCCGGTTCGACGCGCTGTAGCGACAGTTCACGCTGCGCCCCGCCAGATTGATCACGACGTCCGCCCCCTCGAACTCCGACGCCCACCCGCCGAGACTCTCCGCGTCCCACGCCAACACGCGCCACGGCACGCCTTCGCTCTGCGCCCCGCGGCTCAGCACCACGACCTCATCCCCGCCTTCTTGGAAAGCGCGCGCCAGCACAGTTCCGACCTGTCCCGTCCCGCCGGGCAACACTATCTTCATCGCTCACCTCCTTCCGTCACCTCTTCACGATAACGCCTAGCGATAAATTTGTAACTCCCTATTCATCGTCCATCCTTTTCCCTTCGCCGCATGTCGCTTCACTCGCGCCGCCTGTCGCTTCGCTCGCGCCAGTTGCTATTATCGCGCGCGATGAACCCGGTAGAGACTCATGCGAAGTTGCGCCTGATGATCGTAGCGGGCGAGGCGTCGGGCGACGCGCACGCCGCCGCGCTCGTGCGCGCTCTCGGCGAGAGCGCACCCGGCATGAACGTCGAGTTCTTCGGCGCGACGGGCAGGGAGATGCGCGCCGCCGGTGTCGAGTCAATCGTGGCGACGGACGATCTGGCGATCACCGGCCTCGTCGAGATCGGCGGCGCGCTCAAACAGTTCTGGCGCGCCTACCAGACACTCAAACGCGCGGGCGTCGAGCGCGCGCCCGACGCCGTGATCCTGGTTGACTGGCCTGACTTCAACCTGCGCCTCGCGCGCTTCTTCTGTAGGCGCGGCCTGCGCGTCGTCTATTACATCAGCCCGCAACTCTGGGCGTGGCGCGAACACCGCACGCGCAACATCCGGCGCGACGTTGACCTGCTGCTCGCCATCCTTCCCTTCGAGCCGCAGTGGTACGCCGCGCGCGGCATCACGCACGTCGAGTTCACCGGCCACCCTCTGACGGGCGAAGTGCGCGCGCGCTACGACCGCGCGGAGTTTTGCCGCCGCCACGCGCTCGACCCGTCGCGCCCGCTCGTCGCGCTGCTCCCCGGCAGCCGCCGCAAAGAACTGCTCCGCATCCTGCCCCACATGATCGAGGCCGCGCGAGAGTTGCACGCCGCGCGACCCGACACGCAGTTCGTCGTCGCGCTCGCGCCCAACCGTTCGACCGAAGAGGCGCAGGCGATCATTGACGCCACGCTCGGCTCGAATCACGCCGCGCTCTCAAACGCCCTCCGCGTCACGCGACACGAGACGCGCGAAGCCCTCGGCGCGGCCGATGCGGCGGCCGTCGCCAGCGGCACGGCCACGCTGGAAGCCGCGCTCCTCTCGACGCCGCTCGTCGTCGTCTACAAAGAATCCCGCCTCAACTGGCACACGCTCGGCCGCCTCATCAACACCGAACACTTCGGCCTCGTCAACCTCGTCGCGGGCGAACGCCTCGCGCCTGAGTTGATGCAGAACGACTTCACCGGCGCGACGCTCGCCGCCGAGTTGTCGAAACTTTTAGCAGCGGATCACAACGCCGCGACCCGCGCCCGCCTGCGCGCCGCGACGCAGGGACTCGGCGCGGGCGGCGCATCCAAACGCGCGGCCGAAGCCATCCTCAGAGTTATGACTAAATGGAAGAATGAAGGCGGGACGCATACATAGCCTGCGTTTCAAACACTCTCTTCTCGTGCGTTTCAAATACTCTCTTCTGCATCTCTCTTTGCGCCTTCGCGCCTTTGCGTGAGATTGATTTCTTTGGTGAGCGTGCGTATCGCGCAAAGACGCAAAGGCGCAAAGAAAAAATCCGCTGCACGTTGTTTCTGTGAAAGCCAACGTGCAGCGGACACGTTCTCGCTCCTACAAAATTACTTCTCGCCGGGTTCGCCCGCGTCCGGCGTCTCCGCGAGGCGCGCCGTTAGTTCACGCACCTGTCGCTTGAGTTCGTCCAGTTCGGCGCGCATTTGCGGGAGGCGACCGAAGTGCGCGTTCAGGCGTTTGTACTCGTCGAGCGGCCGCACGGGCACGCCCCACACGACCGCGCCCGCGCGCACGATCTTGCCCGGCAGAATGCCCGCCTTCGAGCCGACGATTGCGCCCGCCTGCACCCGCGCGTGGTCGCCCATCCCCACCTGCCCGCCGATCACCGCGTCCGACTCGATCACTGTGCTGCCCGAAATCCCCGTCTGCGCCGCGATTACGACGCGCTCGCCGATCTCCACGTTGTGCCCGACGTGTACGAGGTTGTCGAGCTTCGTCCCGCGCCCGATGCGCGTCTCCCCGAGCGCGCCGCGATCCACGCAAGAGTTCGCGCCGATCTCCACGTCGTCCTCGATGACGACCGTGCCCACCTGCGGGAACTTGTGATAGCCCGCCGCGTCGCGCACGTACCCGAACCCGTCCGCGCCGACGACCACGCCCGCGTGCAACACGACGCCGCTGCCGAGACGCACGCCCCCGTAGAGCACGACGTTCGGATGCAGCACGCACGCCGCGCCCACCTCCACGCCGTCTTCGACAACTGCGCCCGCCAACACCTGCGTCCCACGCCCGATCCTCACCCTCTCGCCCACGCACACGCCCGCGCCGATAAACACGTCTTCCTCAACACGCGCCGACTCCGCCACAACCGCCGTCGGGTGAATCGCGCCCGCACGCCGCAACGGCGCGTGCAACACTTCCGCGATCAAAGCGAACGCCAACTTCGGACGCGCCACTTCAATCAGCGTCGCCGCGAACTCGCCCGCCGCCACCATCGACTCGCCCGTCCCCTCCGGCACGAGCAGGCACGACGCACGGCTCGCCCTCGCCCCCTCTAAAAATTTCCCCTCCTCCACGAAACTGATCGCCCCCGCCTCTGCCCCCTCAAGACTCGCGACCCGCCCGATCAAAACCTGCGCGTCGCCGACCACACGCCCACCGGCCAGCGCGGCCAACTCCGCCACCGTCATCCGTTTGCTTTCACTATCCATAGATTCAAGCGACTGAACACTCAAGCGGCCGAGTGCGGAAGAACATGACTAGGTAAGGCATCGCGTTTCATAAAAACCATCAAGAAGGATCAAGCGGAGAACTGTATAGAAGTATCAACCGGCGTCTCTCAATCATCGCCCGCCTCTTCCCCGCCCCGCCGCCGCTGCTCTCCCCTCTGCTCGCGCGAGAAGCCGCGCCGCGAGCCGCGTATGAAGTCGGCCAGATGCCGCACGTGCTCGTCGTCCATCGCGTCCAACTGTCCGAGCGCTTCGGCCAGCGGCACGCGCGCGCGAAACAGAAGTTGATAAGCCCGCTTCAACGCGAGCCTCGACGCCGGTGCAAAGCCCGCGCGCCGCAACCCGACCGTGTTCAACCCGCGCACGCGAGCCGGATTCCCGTCCGTCGTGAAGAACGGCAACACGTCCTGCACGATCTTCGACTTCCCGCCCACCATCGCATAACGCCCCATCCGCACAAACTGGTGCGCGCCCACGTTCGACGACAGGAACACATGATCTTCCACTGTGCAGTGCCCCGCCAGCGCCACGCCGTTCGCAAAGATATTATCGTCCCCCACCTCGCAGTTGTGCGCCACATGCACGCCGATCATCAAAAAGTTGCGACTCCCCACACGCGTCTCCGCGCCCTCCCCGCTCGCACGATGTAGCGTCGCCCCCTCCCTAATCAAGTTGTCATCGCCCACAATCAAACGGCTCGCCTCACCCTTAAACTTCACATCCTGCGGCTCGCCCCCCAGAGTCGCATGCTCAAACACACGGTTGCGCGCCCCCAGCACCGTGTATCGCTTCACCACCGCATGCGCCCCGATCTCGCACCCCTCACCGATCAAAACATCCTCCTCAACCACCGCATACGCACCCACCCGCACGCCCGAACCGAGTTCGGCGCGCCCACTAACCACGGCTGTCGGATGAATTTCCATGAGACTTTCTTGCGCGCCGGATACTACAACCCCGCCCCCGCCTTCGCAACAAGTGAATGCATCAACGGCTACTCCTTAACCCCCTCGCTCTGCTTCACAAACAAAACATCTCTCCAGAGATTTTACCCCCCAAAGCCCCTGCCAAATTGCTTGTAATTTTGCAATCCTCTCTAAGTCCTTTAAATTCGCCCTCACCCCACACAATATTCTTAAAAAACCTATTGCCATCCCCTCAACACAGCGTTACTCTCCGCCCCACGGATGCCCCCTTAATCCGGGCACCCCGGCTTTTCGACATTCTCATACAGACACACAACTCCTAAGCCGCCACGAAACCCGCTTCACGGCAGCTTAGAAAATTTTCAGATGAACGAACGGTCTAGAACAGTGCCAACACGCTCGGCAGCAGACCCAGCACAATTTCCATTACTGGATCAGTCACCGCGCGCCCAGTTGCCATGATGCCCTCAGCCTCAACCGCATTTTTTGTTGCTACTGACGGTGGCGGAGGAGGGGGGTCTGTCTTCATAGTCCATATGGTGCCGTCCCCGGCAAAGGTGGAAATGGAAAGCACGAGGGTTAAGACGACTGATGCAAAGAGCTGTTGTGGTTTTTTCATGGTTTCCTGCAAAGGTGAAGTTGCAACGGAGGCTGAAAGAGTTGTAGGGGCGAGGTTTCTGCCCCTACAGTAATCTGCTTTTGTCGCACACGATTGATACTAGTTTTAAATGGCTTGTGAAGTAGCTCTCTCCAAACCATTTAAGACAGTTTGAGGGCGGCATCTTAACACCCGATGTGCCTCTCCGCACCTTTGAGTTTTTTTTGCATTTGCCCAGAAAGGCAAGCCTCACATGACTTTAACGAAAGAATTACTTCATAAAATAGCCGACCCGACGATTACCCCCGATGAACGCGCACGACGGCGTTGTGAACTCGCAAAGCAATTAGAGAAACTGGGCAATTACGAGGCAGCGCGTGAAGCGATGGGGGAGTTCTGGCAAGGTATCGGCATACGACCTGTACTGGACAGGCTTGAATTTCGTACTGCGGCAGAAGTGCTTTTGCGAATCGGCGCATTAACGGGATGGCTCGGCAGCAGTGTGCAGTCTGAGGGAGCACAGGAAAAAGCGAAGGGTCTTATTTACGAGAGCATAAGAATCTTTGAGGCATTGCCTGACGAAGAGAAAGTGGCCGAAGCGCAAACAGAACTAGCAGTCAGTTATTGGCGCGAGGGCGCATTTGATGAGGCGCGGATCGTGCTGCAACATGCTCTAAGTCGCCTCGACAACACAGACAGCGAAGTAAAAGCAGTTGCTTTACTTCGTAGTGCGATAGTTGAAGGAGCGGCTAAGAGATTTAATGATGCTTTACGCATTCATATAGAGGCCATACCCTTATTTAAAAAGATTCATGATGATTTGCTCAAGGGAAAGTTTCATCATAGCTTTGCGAGCGTGCTCAACCATCTCAGTGAGACAGAGTACCGCGAAGAATATGTAGACCGAGCACTGATTGAATTTACAGCGGCCAGTTACCATTTTGAGCAAGCCGGGCACACGCGTTATCAGGCTTGCGTTGAAAACAATTTAGGCTTTTTGTTCGGCACGATTGGCAGATTCGCTGAAGCGCATGAGCATCTGGACAGGGCGCAGGCACTCCTGACAAGTCTCAAGGATAGGGTTCATCTTGCGCAGGTGGATGAGACGCGGGCGAAGGTGTTGTTGGAGCAGCGGAAGGATGGGGAGGCGGAGAAGTTGGTGCGGGGGGCGGTGCGGGTGTTGGAGCGGGGTGGGGAGCAGTCGTTGTATGCGGAGGCGTTGACGACGCATGGGATTGCGCTGGCGAGGTTGGGGAAGCCGAAGAGCGCGCAGGATGAGTTGGAACTGGCGTCGAAGGTGGCGGAGGAGGCGGGAGATTTGGAGAGCGCGGGGCAGGCCGCGTTGACGTTGATTGAGGAGGTCGGCTCGCACCTGTCCGAGTCGGAGTTGAGCGAGCTATATGTGCGCGCCGCAGAGTTGCTGGAGAAGTCGCAGAATATGGCGACGCTCAAGCGCCTGTGCGAGTGCGCGCGCCGCGTGTTGTTCCTCACACACGCGGCCGCCGCGCCGCCCGACTGGAAGGGGTTTTCTTTCAGGGAGGCGGTGCGGCGCTACGAGTCGCACCTGATCGAGCGCGCGCTGCGCGATGCCGACGGGATGGTGTCGAGGGCGGCGCAGTGGCTCGGCTTCAAGCACCATCACAGCCTCGTCTCGCTGCTCAAGAACCGGCACAAGCACCTGCTGCACGCGCGCACGCCCATCGTGCCGCGCAGGCGCAGCATCATCCGCCCGGCGGCGACGACAGTGCCCGCCTCTGCTTACAAAGGCGCATCACACCAGCGCCCGGCGGAGAAGACGGCGCGGCCGGCGTTGATCCTGCACGTCGAGGACAACCGGGCAATCGCCGTGGCGGTCAGGGACGCGCTGGAAGAGGAGGGCTGGGCGGTGCGTCACTGCGCCGACGGCGCGGAGGCGCGGCGCGAGATCGCGAGCGACGCACACTACGACCTGCTGCTGCTGGACAACGAGTTGCCGGGCGCGACCGGCGTCGAACTCGTGCGCCGCGCGCGCAGCCTGCCCCGCCGCCGTCAAACTCCGATCATCATGTTCGCGGCGAGCGATTGCGAGGCGGACGCGCGCAGCGCCGGGGCGGACGCCTTCCTGCGCAAGCCCAAGGACATCGCGCTCCTGGTCGAGACGGTGGCGCGGCTGCTCGCCGACAAGCCCGCCGGGCGTTAAGGGATTCGGGATGAAGTGGGCATCCCGAAGGCACGGTCGCGTCCGGGCGCGCGTCCATGCCGCGAGGCCGCCGCGCGTGTCTCCCGCGCGGCGGCCTTCGTTTTGGCGCATGGCCGCAGTTAGTTTTGCGTCGTGCTCACAAGTTAGTTTTGCATCTTGTTCATGAATCAATTTTTGCGGCGCGCGCCGGTTAATTGACCCGCCCGCGCCCCGTCGCACGCGTTCCCGCGCCCCCGTCGCGCCCGTCCGCACGACCCCGCCGCCGCTCCGAAGTGTCTCCACTGTCTTGTGTTTACGAGAGTATGCCTTTATCATAACGCGTCGCCTGTAGCCTGCCTCGCGCCGCACCGCCGGTCGGAAGCAGGCTACAATCTTGCAGGACGGCCGGGCGTGACAATGTCCGGCGACTTTCCCAAACTTCAAGCATCTCAGCCGGGGCGGGAAACTAACTCTCGGAGGACGAAAGTCTAGTGTTTAGCGATCAATTTCGCCGTAACGAATCGGTGAGAGGCAAATTTAGCGGGGTGAAAAGTTCGACGCTGATCTCGAATTTATCGAACGCGGCGTGGAAGGTGTTTCAGTCCGTCAACCGCGCCCTGCCGGAAGGCGAGGCGATCCGCCCGCAGTGGGCGCCGGGGCCGCTCCTGAAATCTTACGAAAAGAGCGCGCCGCCGCTCGGCTTTCCACGCGAGACCGATTCCCTGTGCCCGACCTGCGTCAAGGAGGTGCGCGAGGCCGTCATCTCCGGCCAGACGCCGCTCGAAACTCTGATGCACGAGCATCCGGGCGAAATCAAGGCGCAGATCGTGGAAGAGGACGGGCGCATCGTCATGCGTAAGACCTGCGCGAAGCACGGCGAGTTCGTTGACGTGATGGCGACCAGCCCGGAGTTTTTGCGGCGCATCGAGTCGCTTTTCTACGGGCGCGATTTTCGCGCGGCGGAAGACGCGCACGTCCACCGGCACGGCACGTCCGACATCAAGTTCGGGCGCGGCGCGGTCTTGACCGTTGACCTGACGAACCGCTGCAACATGATGTGCAACCCGTGCTTCATGGACGCCAATCAGGTCGGCTATGTCCACGAGCCGACGTTTGAAGACACGAAAGCGATTCTTGATCGCGCCGTCTCCTTCAAGCCGAAGCGTCAGGTGATCATCCTCTTCTCCGGCGGCGAGCCAACGCTCTCGCCCTACTATCTGGAAGCCGTCGCCTACGCCAAGAAGATCGGTTTCTACCGCATCCTCGCCGCCACCAACGGCATCCGCTTCGCCGAAGACATAGAGTTTTGCCGTCAGGCGAAAGAGGCCGGGCAGCACGGCGTCTATCTGCAATTCGACGGCGTGTCGGAGGAGAAGAACAAGCACCGCGGCGTCGGCAATCTCTTCGACGTGAAGCAGAAGGCCATCGAGAACCTCGCGGAAGTCGGCATCAAGGTGACGCTCGTCACGACCATCGTCAACACGATCAACAACGACGCCATCGGCCAGATCGTCGAGTTCGCCGCAAAGAACATAGACAAGATTCAGACCATCGCCTTCCAGCCCGTCTCGTTTACGGGGCGCGACGAGGACGTGCCCGACGACGTGCGCATCCAGCAGCGTTACACGCTCGCCGACATGGCGACCGACCTCGAAGCGCAACTCGGCGGTGATCTCAAAGCTCTGCGCGACTGGTTCCCGCTCTCGTCCTATTCGGCTTTCACCAGCGTGATGGATATGCTGCAAGGCGCGGACGCGCCGTGGGGCTGGTCGAGTTGCAACTGCCACCCGAACTGCGGAGTGTTCACCCTGATGGTCGTCAACCGCCACACGGGCGCGTGGACGCCGCTCTTCAAGTTCTTCAACTACGAGCAGTTCATGCGCGACGTGGCCGTCATCACCGACACGGCGCGCGGCGCGAAGCTCTCGATGGCGCAACTCGGCATGACCATCATGCGCAATTTCGACGCGAAGAGCGCGCCCGAAGGCTTCCCCATCTCGCAGATCATCAACCTGTTCAAGCCCAGTTCGACCAACTCGAACTCGGATCGCAACGACCGCATGAAGACGCAGCACGGATCAGCTGACCCGAACGACGCGTGGCGCGTCCTCTGCGTCGAGGGCATGTGGTT
>JAVEDE010000011.1 GCA_030841105.1 Pyrinomonadaceae bacterium | reverse complement strand
GGCGCAGCCATTCGATGCTGCGCCCCGCTTTCTGTTTTTACCTTTAACCTTTACCCCTTGCCCTTTGCCCTTTGACTTCAAAACTGTCCGGGCTGCGGCGCGCCGGGGTCGCCGAAGCGTTTGCGGTATTCGACTGAGTTGATGAAGCCCCTGACCATCGTGCGGTAGTCGGTCGGGTGGGCGTTCAGGTAGGCGAGCCACGCGTTGAATCCGGCCGCTTCGGCGTCGCGCCGGAGATAGCCGAAGTACTCCATCAACACGAAGGCGTCGTTATACATCTTCGTCACCACCACGTTGCTCTCGACGATCTCGCGCAGAACTTGCGCGCGCGTCTTCGTCATGCTGTTCAGGTCGGCGACGAGTTGCGCCTTGTTCGGGAGGGTGACGCCCGCCGTCTGTTCGAGCTTGTCCACGTAAGCTTGATTGGAGAGGCCGTCGTAGATGGCGCGGAAGTCGAAGCGCTCGACCCATTCGTTGGTGAAGGCGTCGCGGTTGGCGAAGACTTCGGCGGCGGTCTGCCCGGTGACGCGCTGCGAGTCGCGCGTAAAGACCCTGTAGCCGGGGTTCGTGCCGAGCGAGACGCGGTAGAAGCGGATCACGAAGTTGCCCTTGAGCATGTACTCGGCGGAGCGGAAGAAGCGCGAGGAGACTTCCACGCGGTCGCAGGAGAGGCCGCCCTGCGGGCAGGTGTTGAGCGAGTTGACCCAGCCCGCGACGCCCGCCGGTTCGCCCTCGCGGTTGAGGAAGTCAACGTAGTGCATCTTGACGAAGAACGTCGGGTTGTCAATCGGGTTCGCGCTCGTCGGCGTCGTGTCGTTGTCCGTGATGGTGACGGTGGCGAAGACGGGCTGGGGAATGACGAAGCCGTTCGTCGCGTTCGTCAGGGTGACGGTGAAGGTCTCCGCGCCCTCGACGTAGGCGTCGTCGGTGATGAAGACGTTGATCGTCTTGCTCACGTCGCCCGCGTTGAAGCGGAGCACGCCGAGCGTGGTGGTGAAGTCGCAACGCTCGGAGGCCGTGCCGTCAACCACGTCGCAGCCGGTGAAGCCGAGTTCGGCCGAGGTGAAATATTCGACGGTTGAGGCGACGGAGGTGTCGCCCGTGCGCGTGACGGTGAGCGTGACGCTGCCCGCGCCTTCCGAGACGGTCTGCGCCGTCTGCGAGAACTGCACGACGCGCGGCGGCGGCGTGGGTGTCGGAGTCGGAGTAGGTGTCGGCGTCGGCGTCGGCGTTGCGGGCGGGTTCGCCTCGTAGCGCGCGAGGGCGAAGTCGTTGCTGCTGCCCGTGTCGGTGAAGCCCCCGGCGATGATGCGGCCGTCGGTCTGGATAACGACGGAGGTGGCTTCGTTCAGGATGCCGAAGAAGTCGGTCGTGACTTTGCCGCCCGTGCCGAAGGTCGAATCGAGCGCGCCGTTGGTGTCGTAGCGCGCGAGCGCGAAGGTGTCCGCCGGGATGGGTGCGGCGAAGGGCGTCACTTGATCGCCGTCCGCCGCGGCGGGCTTCTCCTGCTGCTGCTGCCGCTTGCTGTGCAGCGCGGCGTCGCGGGGCGATTGGTAAATCTTATCGCCGACGCGGAGACGTTGCGGGATGCCTCCTGCCGCCGACTGCTGATTGGTGATCACGAAGTAAAAGCCGACCGCGACGATCTTGCCGTCGGCTTGCAGGGCGAGATCGTCCGCCTCGTCGAAGCCGCCGAAGTCTGTCGTGACCTTGCCGTCGCCGTCGAACGAAGTGTCGAGCGCGCCGTTGGTTTCGTAGCGCGCGAGCGCGAAGTCTCTATCCGTGCCGGGGCTGGTGGCCGAGCCTGCGGCCACCAGCTTGCCGTCCGCTTGTCTGACCAGACTGGTGATGCCGTCCGCGCCGCCGTTGAAGTCGGTCTTGACTTTGCCATCGCCGTCAAACGAAGTGTCGGGCGAGCCGTCCGTGTTGTAGCGCACGAGCGCGAAGTCGCCGGACGACGAACCGGCGGCGACGATCTTGCCGTCGGGTTGAATCAAGACGGCAATGGCCGCGTCGGTCGTTTCGTTGAAGTCGGTCGAGACTTTGCCGCCCGTGCCGAACATGTCGCCGGGCGTCGTGTCACCCGCCGCGCCGCTGTCGAGCGAGCCGTCGGCATTGAGGCGCGCAAGTTTGAAGTCGAAAATGTTCGAACCGGCGATGACGAGCTTGCCGTCGGTTTGCAGGGCTACGGCGAAGGCGATGTCGTGACTTGAGCCGAAGTCAACGGTGGCTTTGCCGCCCGTGCCGAACGTTCCGTCGAGCGTGCCGTTCGTGTTGTAGCGCGCGACGGCGAAAGAGGTGTCGGCGCTGGAGATGAGTGAGAATTGCCCCCCGGTCTGCCCGACCACGACGATCTTGCCGTCCGGTTGCAGCACGACCCCCCGCGCGAGATCGTCGCCGTTACCGGCGAAGTCGGTCGAGACCAACCCGCCCGTGCCGAAAGAGGTGTCGAGCGAGCCGTCCGTGTTGTAGCGCGCGAGGAGGAAGTTCAGGTCCTGCGCGTCGTCAATGATGACGCGCGGGTTCATGCGCCCGACGGCGACGATCTTGCCGTCCGGTTGTAGAGCCATGTCCGTGATCGTCTCG
Organism: Pyrinomonadaceae bacterium; assembly: GCA_030841105.1. Lineage (GTDB taxonomy): Bacteria > Acidobacteriota > Blastocatellia > Pyrinomonadales > Pyrinomonadaceae > JAIVJZ01. The sequence goes on along the minus strand of JAVEDE010000011.1, from coordinate 56,349 downwards.
TCGCTCAGCGCGAAGTCGGTGACGGCCTTACCGTCGCTGTCGAAGGTGGTGTCGGGCGAGCCGTTCGTGTTGTAGCGCACGACGCCGAAGTCGAGTTGGCCGCTGCTGTTTTCGCCGCCCGCGACGACGATGCGCCCGTCCGTGTAGAGCGCGACGCCCTGCCCGCCGAGGTTGAAGCGGCCGCCCGACACGTCGGTCGTAACTTTGCCGTCGGTGTCAAACGCGGTGTCGAGCGAGCCGTTCGTGTTGTAACGCGCGAGCGCGAAGAAAGTGCCGGCAGGGATCGTACCGGCTCTACCGGCCGCGACGATCCGGCCGTCCGTTTGCAGCACCACATCCTTCGCGCTGTCTACGAGGCCGAAGTCGGTGGTGACTTTGCCGTCGCCGTCGAATGAAGTGTCGAGCGAGCCATCGGTGTTGTAGCGCGCGAGCGCGAAGTTGTCGTCGGCGGCAACCGAGGTGGCGACTTCGCCCGCGACGACGATGCGCCCGTCCGTCTGAACGACGACGGCGTTGGCCTGTTCAAAAGAGCTGCCGAAGTCGGTCGTCACTTGCCCGTCCATGTCGAATGAAGTGTCGGGCGAGCCGTTGGCGTTGACGCGCGCGACGGCGAAGGCTGAACTGCCGAGGCCGACCGCGACGATGCGCCCGTCCGCTTGAACGGCGACGCCGTTAGCCTCTTCAAAGGTGACGCCCGCGAAATCAATGAAGACCCCGCCGTCGGTGTCGAACGAAGTGTCGGGCGTGCCGTCGGTGTTGTAACGCACGAGCGCGAAGACGCTCTCGAAAGTCGTGTTGCTCCGGCTCGTGCCCGCTGCGACGAGTTTACCGTCGGATTGGAGCACGAGGGCATTGGCGTTGAGGCTCGCGCCGGGAAACCCTGTAACGACCAGCCCGTCGGTGTCGAACGAAGTGTCGAGCGTGCCATTCGCGTTGTAGCGCGCGAGAGCGAACGCGCTGGAGAAAGTTTGGTTCGGATCGTCGGCCGACCCGGCCAGCACGATCTTGCCGTCCGGTTGAATGACGAGCGCTGAGGCAAAGCCGCCCTTCCCGACGGGGAAGTCCGTGTGGACGCGCCCGCCCGTGCCGAAAGAGGTATCGAGCGAGCCATCGGTGTTGTAGCGTGCGAGGGCGAAGTCTGTGCCGGACGAACCGGCGACGACGACTTTGCCATCCGACTGGACGGCGACATCCTCTGCGGAGTCGAGTCCGTTCGGGAACGGCGTGACGACCTTGCCGCCGTTGCCGAAAGTGGGATCGAGATCGCCCGGCACGGCGAGCGCGTGGATGGACTGGCCGTCGCCCGCGGAGTCGGCCGGACGCACGTATGCGCTCGAAACGGCGAGCAGGGTCAGGGCGGGGATGAGTACGTAAAAGAATAAACGGCGGGGCTGCATGGGGGTGCTTTTCATAACTGCCTCTACATTTCCTTTCGTGCGATGGGGGCTGCCGTCTCCACAAAGTCGCGCGTATCGCGCACGGGCAGGAGCGTGAGCGGCAGAGAACGTTGAACGTTAAGTCTCAATGAAGATTGAGACGGCCTTCGCTGCGGGTGGAGCGCGGCCACCAAGCCATTACGCGCCGAGAGTGCGGGCGCTAAAAATTTGCGCTACATCTACCAACCCGCGCGAAAAAAAGCAACAAAAAGCTCGACCCGCGCGAAAATAAATTTGCGCGCCGGGCAGACCGCCGTCGCCGCCTGAGGCCGAGTGTATTGACAAGGTTTAGCCGCCCGCTTATATTTCGCCTGTTCACTGACCCGAAGCTCAAGCGCACCTTCTTCCCGTCCCAACCTGTAGAGACCATGCTGAGCCTGATACTTCTCCAAGCGGCGAACGCGGCCACGGATGCGACAGTGGCAGCAGCGGCGAACGCGCCCGCCGCTACCACTACTACTGCGGCGGCGACGCAAATCGGCAGCCCTGTCACGGCCTACTGGCCGGTGATGATCTTCTTCGCCTTCGCCGTCGTCTTCCCGGTGCTGCCCATCGTGCTGGGGCGACTGCTGCGGCCGAGCGTCTGGCAGAAGGACAAGATGCGCCCCTACGAGTGCGGCATTGACCCGACGACCGAGGCGCACGACCGCTTCACCGTGCGCTACTACATCGTCGCGATGCTCTTTCTCGTCTTCGACGTGGAGACGATCTTCCTGCTGCCGTGGGCGATCATTTTCATGGGCGACGACTTCTCGTTCACCAAGTTCGCCCTCATCGAGATGCTCGTCTTCATCGGCATCCTCGTTCTCGGCTACTACTACGCGTGGCGCAAAGGCGCGCTGGAATGGGCTTAAATACAGTGACGAGTGACAGGTGACGAGTGACAAGTTAAGACAAAAAAACTTGTCCTTCACTCGTCACCTGTCACTCGGAAATCTGCTTTAACTCGTCACTCGTCACTCGTCACTGGTCACTTAAACATATGGCAGAGCATCCCGAAGGAATCGTACTGACGACCGTGGACGCGATCTTCAACGCGCTGCGGCGGAACGTGGGCGCGCCGCTGTTGGACGCCAAGATCATGAACCTCAACCCGGTGAACTGGGCGCGCAAGTCGGCGCTGTGGCCGATGACGTTCGGGCTGGCCTGTTGCGCCATCGAGATGATCGCGACGGGCGCGGGGCGTTTCGACATAGACCGTTTCGGCGCGGGCGTCTTCCGTCCCTCGCCCCGGCAGAGCGATCTGATCATCGTCGCGGGCACGGTGACGTTGAAGATGGGGCCGGTGGTGCGACGCGTCTACGACCAGATGCCCGAACCGAAGTGGGTCATCGCGATGGGCGCGTGCGCCTCGACCGGCGGGCCGTTCGATTCCTACTCGACGATGCAGGGCGTGGATCGAACCATCCCCGTAGATGTCTACATCCCCGGCTGCCCGCCGCGCCCCGAAGCGCTCCTCTACGGCCTCATGCGCCTCCAAGACATCATCATGAAGGAAGCCCCCTCCGCCTACATCTTCGACTCCGACGGCTCAGTCCACCGCCAACGCCAACTCGAAGGCGACAATGAAGCGCGCGCGACCGACGCCGAAGAAGCGTTAACCGCCGTGCAGTAGCTTACGTCAACGCAGACAAAGAGAGGCCGTGACTGACGCGTCAGTCGCGGCCTCTCTTCGTGTGCGCCGTCGCATTGGTTTAGGGCTGACCGAAGCGCAGGCGGTATTCGACGGAGTTCATGAAACCTTTGACCATGGTGCGGAAGTCGTCGGGGTGCGCGTTCAGGTAAGCGAGCCACTTGTTGTAGTCGGGGTCTGGGTCGCGGCGCAGGTAGCCGAAGTACTGCATGGCGACGAAGGCGGGGTTGAACTGCGCGGCGAACACCTGATCCGATTCGACGATGGCGCGCACCACCTGCGCGCGCGTGAGCGTCTGCGCGGCGAGGCGAGCGGCGAGGTCGGCGCGCGTGAGCGTCACCTTCGTCGTGCCGTCCGGGTTGGCCGGGTCGGGCGCGTTGATCTGCGCGAGGCCGTGGCGATCCATGAGCGTGTTTACGAAGTCGGCGTTGGTCTTCGCGTCGTAGAGAGTTTTGAACGCGGGACGCGCCACCCACGCCTCGGCGAAGGCGGAGCGCTTGGCGAACACCTCTGCCGCGCTCGCGCCGGAGACGCTTTTCATGTCGGGGATGATCTCGTCGTAGCGCGGCACGCGCCCGTAGGTGAGCATGTAGAAGCGGTAGACGAAATAGCCCTTGAGTTGGAACTCCGCCGAGAGGAAGAAACTGGACGAGACCGTGAGACGATCACACTGCGGGTTGTCGTTGACGTTCGAGCAACGTTCGAGCACGCCGAGCCACGCCTGAAAGCCCGCCGGTTCTGGCTCGCGCGAAAGGAAGTCGAGGTACTGCTGGCGGACGAAGGCGCGCGAGTCGTCAATCGGATTAGCTTGGCCGGGCGCGTCGTTGTCCGTGATCTGGACGCTCGCGCGACTCTGCGTGCCGAGCGACGCGCCGACGGGGTTGAAGAGTTCGAGCGCGAAGCTCTCCGTGTTTTCGACGTGCGCGTCGTTGATGAGCGAGACGGTGAACGTCTCCTCTGTGTCGCCCGCCGCGAAGTAGAGCGTGTCTACGCCGGTCGCGTAGTCGCAACGCGCGTAGGCGGCCGCGCCCGCGTTGGCGCAGGGCACGGCGGCCGGGTCGTCCACGGTGCGATAGCTGACGAGCGCGCCGCTGGTGAAGACGGCGGCATCGCCGCTGCGGGTGACGGTGAAGGTCGCGTTGAGCGAGCCTTCGCTGACCGTGTAGGTCGGCGCGCTGAAGTTGAAAGTAGTGCCGAACGGGAAGGGGATGGCGGCGAAGTTCGTGTTCGGCTTGTCGCCCGTGATCGCGGCCGTCGAGATGTAACTGATGTTTGAAGGATTGAACGCGTAACCGTCCTTGGCGGGCGAGAGGGTGATGCGCGTGTCGGCGAAATAGAAATGTTGATAGCTGCCGTCGGCCTTCGTCAACGCGGCGCGCGAGCCGTTCTGGCCGGTGATGAGAATGACGTGCACGCCGGGGATGCCGTTGCCCGCGCTGTCCGTGACGCGGCCGGTGATGCTGTAAGGCGTCGGCGTGGCATCTTGCGCCGACGCGGGGCGCAGGCCGAAGCCCGCGACGAGCGCGCCGGAGAGCAGCGCGAGCGCAAAGAGCAAGGCGCGGCTATTCGTCAAAAGATTCTGAAATGACATCCGACTATTCCCTTGTGCTGTTGATGAAGGTCTTAGGATTAACGGGGAACTGCTAAAAATTTACGCGCGCCGCCGGGTACGAATTAGGACGACAGTAGCACGCGCCCGTCTAAAGTTTGAGAGCCGAGACGCTTTTAAAATTGCCGCTCCGCCCGAAAATTTATGTGTTTGATTCCGGCAACGTCGCTAGATACCGCGTGTCGTTGATCGCCGTGACGCGGACGAAGCCGTCGTCGCGGAGTTGGATACGCGCGACGCCGCAATTGGCTGTCCCGATCCAGACGGGGCGCAAGTTCGGCGCGTCGAGCGCGCCCATCAGGTGCAGCGCGAGGATGCAGATCGTGCCGGTGTGGGAGAAGACGGCAATCGTGCCGCCACGGTTGCCGGCGATGGCGCGGTCGAGTTCGCTCGCGGCGCGGTCGAGCAGTTGGCGGTAACTCTCGCCGCCGGAGAGGACATGCTCAAAGTCCCTGTGCAGCAACGCGGCATACTCGGCGGGAAACTTTTGCGCCGCCTCCTCGAACGTCAAGCCCTCCATGTGGCCGACGCTGCGCTCGCGAAAAGCGTCGGTTTGCCGCGCCTCCAAGCCGAGCGCGCGGGCGAGCGGCGCGGCCGTCTCAACGGCGCGCAGCAGGTCGCTCGAATAGATCGCCGTGATGGGTTCGCGACCGAGCGCACGCGCCGTCGCTTCCGCCTGCGTGCGGCCGAGAGCGGAGAGCGGCGTCGCCGTGTGCCCCCCGAAGCGACGCTCGGCGTTGCCCTCGGATTGCCCATGGCGGACGAGCAGGATGCGCGTGCTTTCCATAAGGACAGTGACAAGAAAACAGTGACAAGTGACGAGTGACGAGTGACAAGATAAGACAAGTGAAGAGTAACGAGTAATGAGTAATGAGTGATGAGTAATGAGTGATGAGTAATGAGTGAAAAACTCTGTCTTGCTTGTCACTCGTCACTTGTCACTCGTCACTGTTCCAATGTCACTGTCTTCTACGCCGCGACCGTCTCTGCGCGCAACTTCTCAGCCTGATAGTGTGCGACGAGGGCGTTGATGATCTCGTCGAGTTGGCCTTCCATGAAGAGGTGGAGTTGGTGGACGGTGAGGCCGATGCGGTGATCGGAGACGCGGTTCTCTTTGAAGTTGTAGGTGCGAATCTTTTCGGAGCGGTCGCCCGAGCCGACCTGCGAGCGGCGTTCGCTGGCGAGCAGTTCGTGCTGCTTCTGCTCCTCCTGCTCTTGCAGGCGCGCGCGCAGCACACGCATCGCCTTCTCGCGGTTCTTGATCTGTGACTTCTCGTCCTGCATCGAGACGACCGTGTTCGTCGGCAGGTGCGTGATGCGCACGGCCGAGTAAGTGGTGTTGACGCTCTGCCCGCCCGGCCCCGATGAGCAGAAGGTGTCAATGCGTAAGTCCTTCGCATCAATCTTCACGTCAACTTCTTCGGCCTCCGGCAAGACGGCAACCGTGATCGCGGAGGTGTGGATGCGCCCGCTCGTCTCCGTCTGCGGCACGCGCTGGACGCGGTGCACGCCCGATTCGTGCTTCAACTTGGAATAGACCTTGTCGCCCTCGATGAGCGCGGTGGCTTCCTTGTAGCCGCCGATGCCGGACTCGGACGTGTTGAGAATTTCCATGCGCCAGCCCTGACGTTCGGCGTAGCGGCCATACATGCGCAGCATCTCGGCGGCGAAGAGCGACGCTTCGTCGCCGCCCGTGCCCGCGCGAATTTCGAGGATGACGTTCTTCTCGTCGTTGGGGTCGGTCGGCAAGAGCAGCAGGCGCAAGTCTTCTTCGGTCTTCTCCAACTGCTCTTGCAGCGTGTCCATTTCGAGGCGCGCCAGTTCGCGCATCTCCTCGTCGTCGCCGCCCGCGTCAAACATTTCGCGCGCGCCTGCCAGTTGCTCCTTGAGCGACTTCCATTCGCGGTAGCGTTTGACCATCTCGCCGAGGCTGCGGTGCTGCTTGGCGGCCTTCCCGTAGGCCGCCTGATCCGCCACCAGTTCGGGCGAGTAAAGTTCTTCCGAGAGGGCTTCGTAGCGCGCTTCGATCTGTTCGAGTTTCTCTAGCATAGTCTTTATGAGAGCGGCGTCATGGCAGCTTCTGCTTGCGGCTGCGGTTCGAGTTTGAGCGATACCTTGAGCGCGTAGAGGGCGACTTCGAGTTGCTTGTCGTCCGGTTCTTTCGTCGTGATGTTTTGCAGCCAGAGGCCGGGCAGCGTCATCAACTTGAAGACAAGGCTGCCTTCGCGCTTGGCCGAGAGCCGGATGATCTCGTAGGAGAGACCGGCGACGAGCGGCATCAGCGCGATGCGCGTGAGCATGTTCAGGGCGAGCGAGTCGAACTTGACGACGGAGAAGAGCACGATCGAGACGAGCATCACGACCATCAGGAAACTCGTCCCGCAACGCGGGTGCTGGCGCGGCTGCACGCGCGCGTGCTCGACCGTCAGAGGCAAGCCCGCCTCCCAAGTGAAGACCGTCTTGTGTTCCGCACCGTGATACTCGAAGACGCGGCGGATGTCTTTCAAGAGCGAGAACGTGAAGATCATGATCAGGAAGAACGCCAGCCGGATGATCCCGTCAATCAGGTTGAACTGCCACGTGATCTCGACCGGATGCAGATAGCCGCGTACACCATTCCACGCCCGCTCGTACCAAGCCTGATCACTCGCCGTCGTTTGATTCGTCGCGGCCGAAGCGTCGCCGGTCGCAGGATTGGCGGCGGTCTGAGTCTGCGCCGACGCGTTTGCGGCGTTCGTGCCTGTGGGCACAGCCCACCCGGCGGCGATGAACAGCGCGTTCGTCAAAACGAGCGGCGCGACGATGAAGAGCATCACGTTGAAGAAGAGTGCGAAGACGATTGAGCCGACGACCGAAGCGTTCGCGCCGCGCTTCAACTCATCTTCGGGGCGTCGCTTGGTCGGGATGGGAATGAGTCCGGGCACGCCGCCCGTGATCCCCGCGAAGTCGCCTTCGCCCTCGACGACCGCCGGGGTCAGAGCCACGGCGACCTGTTTCTCCTCCGCGTCGGCAAAGGCTTCGCTCGCCGAATAGTTGAGAGCCTTGATGCCGAGCGCCATTGACTGCACAAGCACCGCCGCGCCGCGCAGGACGGGCAGCCGCAGCACGCGATGCTTGTCGCTCCACTTCGGCAAGGCCGCGCCCGTGAACACGATCTCGCCGTCGGCGCGTCGGACTGCGACGGCGTAGGCGTTCGGCGTCCGCATCATCACGCCCTCGACGACCGCTTGGCCGCCGACGATCAAATCTTTTTCGTTTGCGCTCACGTCTGTTTCGCTCTCCGGGGATTAGCAGGGGGTTGATACAAGGACGCCGACGCGTCAGGTTCGGAGGTCGCTTGTTCGGCGTCACACTGGAAAGAGGGACACGCGGGAACGACCACCGCGCTTGAAAGCGTCGGCGTCAGGTTTTGGGTCGCTAGGACTGGCCGGGGTGGGTGTGCTTCATCAACGCTACTACTCTTGCGCCCGCGTCTGTGCCGTTGCGGGCGGCCTTGGTCGCGCCGCCGTTATTGGCCGCTCGCCACCGTCTCGGTCTTCTTGCCGTAGCGTTTGTTGAAGCGGTCAACGCGTCCGGCGGTGTCCACGAGTTTCTGTTTGCCGGTGAAGAACGGGTGGCACGCCGAGCAGATTTCCACGTGCAGGTCGTCCTTGCGGGTCGAACGCGTGGTGAAATTCTCGCCGCAGGCGCAGACTACTTTGATTTCGTTGTATTTGGGATGAATTCCGTCTTTCATGTTTTCCTTCCTCGCGACAGGCGCGAATTTGGGTCGCCTGTCAATCCGACATGATACGTTTTCGCGATTCTTATCGTCAAGTTAGATGGGGATTTATGGCGTGTGGTGGCCTCGCCCGCGCGCGCCGACAAGTTTATTGACAACGCCTAAAGCGCGTGTTAAAAATCCTTCTCGTCCACCGCCTGATTGCTTCTTTGTCAGAGATACAAGTCGAAAGTTTGGGGCAGCAATTGCAGACGCCGCATGACCCGCGCGCGTTTCGGCTGCCGGAGTCTAACTTCTTGAGCCGATGACCGACGAACCTGACAACAATTCATCCCCGGACTCTGCCGACAGCGCGACGGAACAACCCGCCGCGCCCCCAGCCGACGAAACAGCCGACGAGAAGCGCGCGCGGATGATGGCGGAAATCAAAGCCAAAGCCGCCGCCAGAATGGCCGCCAAGGGCGGCACGCCCGCTCAGACCAAACCCCCGACCGCTTCAAGCGAAACCCCAACCACCACAAGCGAAACTCCGTTCGGGCAGGGCGAAACTTCAACTGCACCCACGCCCTCCACCACGACCCCAACCGCTGCCGCGACGGGCGACGCGTCCTCCGGCGAGACGCCCGAAGAGAAACGCGCGCGCATCATCGCCGAGGCCAAAGCGAAGGCCGCCGCGAAGATGGCCGCTGCGAAAGGCGGCGCGGAAGTGGGCGGCGAGGAGTCGTCTAAAAGGCCTGCTGGCGCGGCGACGACCGGCGGCACGTCCGACGAAGAGAAGGCCGCGCGCATCGCGGAGGCGCGCGCGAAGGCCGCCGCGTTCAAAGGCACGGCGGGCGATAGCGGTGTGACGGAGGAGAAGCCCAAGCCGCCTGCTGCGGCTGTTGCTCCGGGTGCGCCGAAAGCCCCCGTCAAGAAGAAGGAAGAAGGGGCGAAGCCTGCGGACGCATCGAACCATCCGCTCGTCAAACGCCTGCGCGAAAATCTGGACGGCGCGGTCGAGGAGGCGTCGGAGTTCCTCGGCCAGTTGTCCGTGCGCGTCGTGCCCGCGCGCATCGTCGAGGTGTGCGAGTTTCTGAAACGCGACGCGGAGTCGCCGTTCGACTATCTCTCCGATCTCACCTGCGTCCACTTTCCCGAAAACGCCGACGCCCCTTTCGAGGTCGTCTATAACCTTTACTCGATCAGCGCGAACGCGCGCGTGCGTCTGAAGGCGCGGACGACGGATGCGGCGGGCGTCGAGAGCGTGACGGGCGTGTGGCCTGCGGCGAACTGGATGGAGCGCGAGGTCTACGATCTGTTCGGCGTGCAGTTCCTCAATCACCCGGACTTGCGCCGCATCCTGTTGCCGCCCGACTGGGAAGGCCACCCGCTGCGCAAGGATTACCCGCTCGAACCCGTGGAGAACAACTGGACGGCCAAGCACCTGCCGGAGTTCTCGGACGTGCAGCGCGAGCAACTCGAACAACGCCGCGCCTACGGCCTTGAAGCCCTCTCGACGCCGAACGAACGGCGCGTCCGCGAAATCTTCATCGCGGGCAAAGAAGTGATGCCGCTTGACAGGAAATGAGAACCGCCCGTTGTCAGTAGTCAGTTGTTTGCGGCCGGACAGCTTGCGCGCTGAAAGTTAAAGGCTCAAGCCGGGTCACGCGAAAACAACTGACGACGGACAACGGACTACTGACAGTTTATGCACCAAGTAGAAGTCGCCACCACGAGAGAGACCCTGCTGGACAGCCCTGAGATGGTGCTGAACATGGGGCCGCAGCACCCTTCGACGCACGGCGTCCTGCGCGTCGTCCTGAAGCTCGACGGCGAGACGGTCATTGATCTCGATTGCGACATCGGCTACCTGCATCGCGGCATGGAGAAGATCGCCGAGAATCGTCTCTACCCCATGATCGCGCCCTACTGGGACAGGCTCGACTACATCGCCGCCGTCTCGAACGGGTTGCTGTGGGTGGAGACGGTCGAGCAGATGTTGGGGCTGGACGTGCCGCCGCGCGCCCACTACATCCGCACGATCCTGACGGAACTCAACCGCATCTCGTCACATCTCCTCTGGCTCGCTACGCACGGCCTCGACATCGGCTCGTTCACCGTCCTCTTGTGGGCTTTGCGCGAGCGCGAAGAGATTTTGAAAATTTTCGAGCGGCAGTTCGGCGCGCGTCTCACCTGTCACGCGTGGCGCATCGGCGGGATGCCGAACGACACCTACGACGGCTTTACGGAAGACGTGACGCGGTTTGTTGACAACTTCCCGCACCGCTTGGCGGAGTACGAGACGCTCTTGTCGGAGAATCGCATCTGGCTCGGCCGCACGGTCGGCATCGGCGTCATTTCGGCGGAGGACGCCATCGCCATCGGCCTCTCCGGTCCGGCCTTGCGCGGTTCGGGCGTCGCTTGGGACATACGCAAGTCGCGGCCGTATGCCGCCTACGCCGACATGGAGTTTGAAGTGCCGGTCGGCGAAAACGGCGACACGTATGATCGCTACCTCGTCCGGCTCGAAGAGATGCGGCAGTCGCGCCTCATCGTGCAGCAGGCGCTCAAGCGGATGCCGGATGGCCCCGTCAACGCGAAAGTGCCGAAGATCATCAAGCCGCCCGCGGGCGACTACTACCATTCAATCGAAGGGCCGAAGGGCGAGATCGGCTGCTACCTCGTCTCCGACGGATCGAGCCGCCCGGCGCGCGTCCGCGTCCGCCCGCCCTGCCTGATCAACTTGCAGGCGCTCCGGCAGATGTGTCTCGGCCACCTCGTCGCAGATGTCGTCGCCATCATCGGCACGCTCGACATCGTGCTCGGCGAAATTGATAGATGACAAGAAAACAGTGACGGGTGACGAGTGATAGGTGACAAGTTAAAACAAAACGCTTGTCTCTAACTTGTCTGCAACTTATCTGCAACTTGTCTTTCATCTCGTCACTCGTCACTTGTCACTCGTCACTGCCTTATGAGAGTTGTTCGCCTCGCCGTGCAGGAGATGACCCGCGAGCAATTCGCGCCATACGGGATTTTGCTCGACAGCCGCGGGTCGGTGGAGATTGATCTGGGGACGGGCGCGCCGAGCCTGACGGGGGCGACGAGCGAGCGGCGGCCGTTCGAGTTTCAATTCATGGCGCGACACCGGCGTACGATGCAGGTCTTCTCGCCGCTCGTCTCGTCGCGTTCGATCATCTGCGTCGCGCCGCCCTCGGAGCGCAGCGCGCCGGAGGTCGCAGAGATCGCCGCTTTTCTGGTCAACGGGCGTCTGCCCTACGCGTACCACAAGGGCACCTGGCACACGCCGCCCTTCGCCGTCGGAGAGTGGTCTTCCTACCTCGTCGTGGATCGCGCCGGGACGCTCGACAGCGATTACGAGTTGGTTGATTTGAAGGCCGTCCACGACTGCACCTTCGAGATCGAAGTCTGAGACTCTTGCTATGGACATGCTCGCACTATTCGCGCCGCCGGACTTAATCAACGGCCTTCTGCTCAAGCTGCGGCTGGGGCAGGAGACGATCAACTACGTCGTCTGGCCGTTCATCCAGATCGGCGCGGTCGTGACGGGCGTCGCTGTCTGGGCGGCATATGCGACTTATCTCGAACGCAAGATTTCGGCGTTCATGCAGGCGCGTCTGGGGCCGATGCGCGTCGGGCCGTGGGGGCTGTTGCAGCCCATCGCCGACGCCATCAAACTGCTGACCAAAGAAGACCTCAAGCCCGACCGCGCCGACACCTACATCTTCTTTTTCGCGCCGTTCATCTCGGTGGTGGCGGCCTTCGTCGTCTTCGCCGTGATCCCGTTCGCGCCCGATTGGGGCGTCGTCACGGACATCAACATCGGCTTGCTGTTCGTGCTCTCGGTCTCGTCGGTGGGCGTGCTCGCCTTGATCCTCGCGGGCTGGTCTTCCAACTCGAAGTATGCGCTCTTGGGCGGCCTGCGCTCGTCGGCGCAGATGGTTTCGTACGAGGTGGCGATGGGCATGGCGCTCATCGGCGCGCTGATGTTCGCGCGCACGCTCAGCTTGTCGGGCATCGTCTCGGCGCAAGGGTTAGACTCCATCTGGTACATCTTCTACCAGCCGCTCGGCTTCATCATCTTTTTGATCAGCGGCATCGCGGAGAACAACCGCGCGCCGTTCGATCTGCCGGAGGCGGAGTCGGAACTCGTTGCGGGCTTCCACACGGAATACTCCGGGATGCGCTGGTCGCTCTTCTTCATGGCGGAGTACGCGGCGATGATCGTCGTCTCGGCGATTGCGACCTCGGTGTTTCTCGGCGGGTGGTACTTCCCCGGCGTGTGGCGGCTCGGCATCAACTACCCGCACCTGTTCGTCGCCTTGAGCCTCGTCGTTTTCCTCGTCAAGATGTCGGTGCTGCTCTACGTCTATTTCTGGCTGCGCTGGACGTTCCCGCGCTATCGCTACGATCAACTGATGGACTTGGGCTGGAAGTGGATGCTCCCGGCCGCGCTCCTCAACATCACGCTCACGGCTATCGCGATCTTCGTCGTGCAGGCGCTCGACGGCTGGCGCGGCATGGACACGGTAACGTCGCTCGCGCGCGGCGTGAACCTGACGGCGACGGGCAAAGCGATCATGATCGCGTTCGGCGCGCTCGGGGTCTTCATCGCCGCCGGGATGCTCTCCGTCATCAACCACGGCGCGCGTGATTTCAACTTGAAGAAGCAGCGCGTCGGCATCCGGCTCACCAACCCGCCCAAAGGTCAGACTGCGGTGGCGAGTGCGGCGGCCGCCGCGGCGGCGGAATAGAGTTTCGAGTCTCAGGTTGCAGGTTTCAAGTTAAAGAACGAAGAACCTGTCAGTCCTGAAACTTGAAACCTGAAACTTGAAACTTATCAGGGGTTCTTATGCCGAAAGTTTATGTGCCAGAGGCGACGTGGAAAGAGAAGTTGAAGCGCTTCTTTCTCTTCGATCTGATTGCGGGGTTGAAGTTGACGCTGAAGTTCAACATCGGCGCGCTGACGGATAAGGATTCGGTGGCGGGCAAGGGGATTTACACGGAGCAATACCCGAAGGTGCGCCCCGAAGTCGCGCCGCGCTTTCACGGCGCGCCGCGGCTCAACATGGACCCGGAGACTTACGAGACGCTCTGCATTGCCTGCAACCTCTGCGCGCTCGCCTGCCCCGAAGACTGCATTGACGTGATCCCGATGGACATCGAGATCGTGACGGCGGGCAAGGCGCGCAAGAAGAAGGTGCTCGATGAGTTCATCTTCGACACCTCGCGCTGCATGTTCTGCGCGCTCTGCCAGGAGGCGTGCCCGACCGCCTGCCTCGAACTGACGCAGGAATTTGAACTCGCCACCTACTCGCGCGCAGGCTTCGTCTGGAATCGCGAGATGCTCGAACAGGGGCGCGAGACGGTGAAGTACGAATCGTAAACAACAGTAACAAGTGACGAGTGACAAGTGACAAGATGAAAAATAATCTCTTGCCTTTTAATTCGTCTCCGGCTTGTCACTCGTCATTCATCACTCGTCACTAACCTTATGACTTTAGCTGGTTGGGAAGCGGTTTTCTTCTGGGTCTTCGCGGTGGCGGCGCTGGTGGCGGCGCTCTTGACCATCCTCGCGCGCAACGCCGTCCACTCCGCGCTGTTCCTGATCTCGACGCTCGTCTCGGTGGCCGCGCTCTTCGTGCTGCTCGGCGCGGAGTTCATCGCGGGCGTGCAGATTCTCGTCTACGTCGGCGGCGTGATGGTGCTCTTCCTGTTCGTCATCATGCTGGTGAATGTCGGCGCGGAAGAGCGCGGCAACGAGATGCTCTTCAACCGCCCCGCGCAGGTGGCGACGAGCGCGATCTTTCTCGTGCTCCTGTCGCTCGGCTTCATTTACGCCATCCGGCAGGGTTACGAGGGCTTGCTCGCGCGCGACAACCTGATTACGCAAGACCAGCGCGAGGAGTCTGCGACGCGGCGGCGCGTACGCCAACAGGATTTGCGCCCGTCGGCGACCGGCACGTCGCTGCTCTCGACGGACACACAACTCGTCGGCGCGAGTCTCTACCGCTTCGCCGCGCTGCCGTTTGAAATCGCGAGCGTGCTGCTGCTCGTCGCCATCATCGGCTCAGTGATGCTCGCCCGCACGACCAAGCAGGAAGCGGCCACCGACGATCTTGAAACAGCAAGGGATGAAGGACTCGTCAATCGTGAATCGTAAATCGTGAATAGAGAAGAACTGTTTTGCTTTTCCTATTCATGATTCACGATTCACGATTCATCTCTCACCCAATTATGAACAACTTCATCGCATCCGCGTTTGCGCTCGTGTGGCAGGAAGCCGCGACGCCGGGACGCTGGCAGACGATCAGGCAGGGCGTGTTAGAGCCTGACCTCTCGAAGTTTCTGGTGATCGCCGCGCTGCTGTTCGTGATCGGCGTGGCGGGCGTGCTGACGCGCCGCAACATCATCGTCATCTTCATGTCCATCGAGTTGATCCTGAACGCGGCGAACCTCAACTTCATCGCCTTCACGCGCTACTTGCAGGACACCGGCAACCTGAACGCCGTCGCGGGGCAGGTCTTCACGATCTTCGTCATCGTCGTCGCCGCCGCCGAAGCCGCCATCGGCCTCGGCCTCGTCATCGCGCTCTACCGCAACAAAGAGACCATCTTTGTTGACAAGATCGATCTGTTGAAATGGTGATAAAAACAGTGACAAGTGACAGGTGACGAGTGACAAGTTAAAACAACTTGTCTTTCCAACTTGTCACTCGTCACCTGTCACTTGTCACTCTTGAATATATGCACAGACTCATCTGGCTCATTCCGCTTTTGCCGCTCGCCGGGGCTGCCGTCAACGGGTTGCTGGGGCGTCGCCTGCGCTTCTCGGAAACAATCGTCGGCGTGATCGGGGTCGGCTCGGTCGCGTTGGCGTTTCTGCTCGGCGTCGCGGCGGTCTATTCGTACGGCTTCGGCGTCCACGCGCAATGGCCTGCGCCTTACGTGACGAGTCAGGACGGGGCGTTCGGCTACCAGTGGATTCCGGGCGGCGCGACGGAACTGACGCAGGGCAACTCCGAACGCGCCCACATGGAAACGACGGCGAAGGCCATCGAGCGTGGGCGGGAGATCGAGAGAGAGACGGGCACTGCGCCACGCGCCGTGCTGGTGGGCGGTGCGCCGGAGCGGCGGGGTTTGGGCGCGCTGCTCGACGTGGAGTGGAGTTATCAACTCGACCCGCTCTCGTCAATCTTCATCCTCGTCATCACGGGCGTCGGCCTCTGCATCTTCGTCTTCGCCACCGGCTACATGCACGGCGACACGGGCTTCTACCGCTTCTTCGCCTACCTCGGCCTCTTCATGTTCATGATGCTCATCCTCGTGATGGGGTCAAACTTCCTGATGATGTTCGTCGGGTGGGAGGGCGTCGGTCTCTGTTCGTACCTTTTGATCGGCTACTACTTCGATCGCAAGGAGGCGGGCGACGCTGCGCGCAAGGCGTTCATCACGAACCGCGTCGGCGACTTCGGCTTCGCCCTCGCAGTCTTCGGCATCATCGCCACGTTCGGCTCGACGCAGTACACGGCGGTCATGTCGGCCGCGAGCGGCTACCCGATAGAGCCGCTCGGCACGTTCGGCCTGATGTCGTGGCTCGCGCTCGGCCTCTTCGTCGGCGCGTGCGGCAAGTCTGCGCAGATACCGCTCTACGTCTGGCTGCCGGACGCGATGGCGGGGCCGACGCCCGTCTCCGCTTTGATTCACGCGGCGACGATGGTCACGGCCGGACTCTATATGTTGACGCGCACGAACGTCATCTTCCAGCACTCGCAGACGATGATGCTCGTCGTGGCCGTCGTCGGCGCGCTGACCGCGCTGTTTGCCGCGACCATCGGCATCACGCAGAACGACATCAAAAAAGTCCTCGCTTATTCAACCGTCTCGCAACTCGGCTTCATGTTCCTCGCTTGCGGCGTCGGCGCGTTCGTCATCGGCATCTTCCACGTGATGACGCACGCCTTCTTCAAAGCCCTGATGTTTCTCGGCGCAGGTTCGGTCATCCACGGCATGCACCACGAACAGGACATGCGGCGCATGGGCGGACTCCGCAAGTACATGCCGAAGACTTACCTGACGTTCCTCGCGGGCTGGCTCGCCATCTGCGGCATCATCCCGTTTTCGGGCTTCTGGTCGAAGGACGAAATTTTGTGGAACGCGGCTTCGACCACGCTCATCCCTTACGGCTGGCTGCTCTGGGCTGTCGGCACGTTCACCGCCGCGCTGACCGCTTTCTATATGACGCGTCTCGTCGCCATGACATTCTGGGGGCGTGAGCGTTTCCTCGAAGTCCCGGCCGGCGGGCAGGCCGACGAAGCGCACGCGCACGGCTACGACGACGCTGGCAAGACGCACGACGCGCACACCGAGTCGGCGGGCGACCGGCCACGCCACGAACCCGGCGAGTACGTCGGCGAACCGCACGCCGCGTCAGCGCACGCGCACACCGACGCGCACGGCGCGCTCGCGGGCGCGCATCACGATTCGCACGGCCACGGCACGCACATCCCGCACGAGTCGCCGCCCGCGATGTGGATACCGCTCGCGGTGCTCGCAGTGCTCGCGGTCGTCGGCGGCTTCGTCGGCATCAGCCCCGCTTTCACGGGCGGCGCGCACGTCGGCGGGCGCATGAACATCGTCAACTGGCTTGAGCCAATCGTCTGGAATCCCTCGACCAGACAGTTCAACGCGCCGCACGGCGCGGAGGGCGGGGAACACGCGTCGAACCTTATTGGAGACGCGCACGACGAGCCTGTCGCCATCGCGCAGAATCACGGCGCACCTGAGACGCTGCAAGCCGCGCCCCACTCCGACGCTACACCCGCACCGCACACTGACGCCGCGACTGCTCAACACTCGGACGCCGCACCTGCGCCGCACGCGGCAACCGGAACGGGAGAAGGCCACGCGTCGCCCTACGGCAACGACACCGGCTTCAACCTCGCGCACTCGGCCGAAGCGTCGCTCGGCAGCCACACGGCGGCGGAGTGGTTGTTCATCATCATCTCGCTCGTCGCCGCGGGGCTGGGCATGTTCTTCGGCTGGCTCTTCTACGTGAAGAACCCGCGCTTGCCGGAAGTGTGGGCGGCGCGTCTCGGCGCGCTCTATCGCGTGAGCTATAACAAGTACTGGGTGGACGAACTCTACGGCCTCCTCTTCACGCGGCGCACGATGGATGCCGCGCGCGGCGTCTACGCCGTGGACTCGAAGGGGATTGACGGCGCGGTCAACGGCACGGCGTGGCTCACGCGGCGCATCAGCAAGTACACGGGCAACTTCGACCGCACCGTGGTTGACGGCGCGGTCAACGGCATCGCCGGCTTTATCGGCCGACTCGCGTCGCCGCTCCTGCGCGCGGCGCAGACCGGGCTGACGGCCAACTACGCGCTCGTCATGGTGCTCGGCCTCGTCGTCGCCGTCATCTTCTTTTTCAGCGGCGACATCTTAGGGTTAGTGCGCGGAAGATAACTGACCAACATGAAAATCCCTTACCTACTCTCCGTCATCACGTGGCTGCCGCTCGTCGGCGCGCTCATCATCCTCTTCGCGTTCAAGAAAGATAACGCGCGCGCCATCAAGCGGTTTGCGACCGCGTGGTTCGGGCTGGTCTTTCTCGTCTCGCTCGCGCTCCTCGCCTACAACCGCGCGGCGGGCGGGATGCAGTTCATTGAAGACTGCCAGTGGATTCCGATCATCGGCGCGCGCTACCAGATGGGCGTTGACGGCGTGGCCGTCCTGCTCATCGTGCTGACGACGCTTCTCGGCGTGATCGCCGCGCTCTCTTCTTGGGAGTACATCGGCAAGCGCGAGCAGGAATACTACGTGCTCTTGCTGCTGTTGCAGGCGGCGGTCGTCGGCGTCTTCGCTTCGATGGACTTGTTCCTGTTCTACCTCTTCTTCGAGGTCTCGCTCGTGCCGATGTATTTCCTGATCGGCATCTGGGGCGGCGAGCGCAGGCTCTACGCCGCGATCAAGTTCTTCCTCTACACGCTCGTCGGCTCGGTCATCATGCTGCTCGGCGTCTTGAAGGTGTATTTCTTGACGCAAGACGCCGCGTTGACGGGCACGATCACTCCGGCCGTGATGGACAACCTCGCGGCGGCAGGCACGGAGGCGCGCGCCGTCCTCGACAACGCGCGGGCGGCGGCCGGAGCGGGCGGCACGTTCAACATCATGTTCCTGCAAGCGCTCGGCTCGGTCTTGCCGATGGGCACGATGCAGGTCTTGCTGTTCTTCGCCTTCGCGATTGGCTTCGCCATCAAAGTGCCGATGTGGCCGTTTCACACGTGGCTGCCGGACGCGCACGTCGAAGCGCCGACGGCCGGATCGGTCATCCTCGCCGGGATACTTTTGAAACTCGGCACTTACGGCTTCTTCCGCTTTAACCT
Source organism: Pyrinomonadaceae bacterium (assembly GCA_030841105.1). Lineage (GTDB taxonomy): Bacteria > Acidobacteriota > Blastocatellia > Pyrinomonadales > Pyrinomonadaceae > JAIVJZ01. Next base: position 37,563 of record JAVEDE010000011.1, on the reverse strand, counting down.
GCCGATGTTTCCCGAAGCCGCGAAAGACTTGAGCTACTTCCATCTCTTCGGCGCGACCTTCGGCGTGCGTCACATCATGGTCGCGCTCGCCATCATCGGCATCATCTACGGCGCGCTCGCCGCGATGTATTTCGTCGTCGTCAAAGACGGCGACGTGAAGAAACTCGTCGCCTACTCGTCCGTCTCCTCGATGGGCATCGTCATGCTCGGACTGTTCGCCTTGAACCCGAACGGGTTGAACGGCGCGGTGCTCCACATGATCAACCACGGCATCTACTCGGCCGCGCTCTTCCTTCTCGTCGGCATCATCTACGAGCGGCGACACACGCGCAAAGTCTCCGAGTTCGGCGGCCTCTCGCACGTCATGCCGGGCTACGCCACGGTCTTTCTCGCGATGACGATGACGGCCATCGGCTTGCCGCTGCTGTGCGTCTTCATCTCGGAATTTTTGGCGATGCGCGGCGCGTTCGAGGCGCAGCCGTGGTGGGCGGCGTGGGCTGCGCTCGGCATCATCCTGAATGCGGGCTACATGCTCTGGCTTTACCAGCGCATGTTCTTCGGCCACGTGGACAACCCGAAGAACGAAAACTTGACCGACATGAACGGCCGCGAGTGGGCTTACATGCTCCCGCTCGTCCTGCTCTCGCTCTGGATCGGCGTCTACCCGAAGCCGTTCATCGAGTACGTGCAGCGACCCGTCAACGCCGTCGTGCGGCAGGTGCGCCCCGATTACCCGTTCCAACCGGGCGCGCCCCAGCAGACGCCGACGACGGCGCGTGTGGAACACAAATGATGAACTTTGAGTGCGGCACGATGTATAAAACGCTTCTCTTAACTCGTTACCTGTCACTCGTCACTTGTCACTCGTAAATATGTTTCTTCAAGCCAACACCACCACGCTCTTCAGCGCGTCCGACCTCCAGTTGATCGTGCCGGAGTTGATTCTGACGCTCAGCGCGTGCGTCGTGCTCGTCATGGAAGTCATCCTCCCGCGGCGCGAGCACAAGTGGACGGCCTACGCCGCGCTCGGCGGCGTCGCCCTCTCCGCCGTCTCGCTCTTTCTCCTCTGGCAAACCAACCGCGACAACCTGCCGCTCAACGCCTTCTACGGCATGATCCGCATAGACGGCTTCGCGCTCGTCTTCAAGATGATCTTTCTGCTCGCGGCCGCGCTCACCATCGCCATCTCCGTGCGTTATCTGGAGGTGGAGGGCGAGCAGCGCGGCGAGTATTACGCGCTCGTTTTGTTCGCCACCGTCGGCATGTTGTTTCTCGGATGCGGCTACGATCTGATCTCGCTCTACATCAGTCTGGAATTGATGGCGCTGACGTTCTACGTGCTCGTCGGGTTCACGAAGCGCGAGCGGCGTTCCAACGAGGCGGGCATGAAATACTTTCTGCTCGGCGCGTTCTCCTCCGGCGTGCTGCTCTACGGCATGTCGCTTTTGTTTGGCGTCGCCGGTTCGACCAACCTCGGCGACATCTCGCGCAGCATCAACATGATCCTTACAGCCCCACCACTCGAAGGCGCGCTCAACGCGGGTTTGCCGCTGCGGCCGCTGTTGCTGCTCGCCATGATCGCGGTCGCCGCCGGGCTGTTCTTCAAACTCGCCGCCGTGCCCTTTCACATGTGGGCGCCCGACGCTTACGAGGGCGCGCCGACGCCCGTCACGGCCTTCCTCTCCACCGGCTCGAAGGCCGCGAGCTTCGCCCTCTTCGCGCGCGTTTTTCTCGAAGCCCTCGGCGGGATGCGCGCCGACTGGGCGCCGCTCGTCGGCCTCGTCGCCGCCGTCACGATCATGGTCGGCAACTGGGCGGCGGTCACGCAGGTGAACGCGAAACGACTGCTCGCCTACTCGTCAATCTCGAACGCGGGCTACCTGTTGCTCGGCGTCATCGCCGCCAACGAGTACGGCTACGTCGGCCTCGTCGTCTACCTGCTCGTCTACACGCTGATGAACATCGGCGCGTTCGGCGTCATCATCTCTTTGCGCCGCCGCGGCCTCGTCGGCGACAACGTTAACGACTTCGCGGGGCTGGGGCAGAAAGCGCCGGGCATGGCGTTGATGATGACGATCTTCATGCTTTCGCTCGGCGGACTGCCGCTGACGGGCGGCTTCATCGGCAAGTGGTTTCTCTTCGGCGGGCTGCTCCAACGCGCCGACGCCGACGGCAAGGATTGGTACATCTGGCTCGCCGTCTGGGCGATCCTCAATACGGTCGTCTCCTTCTTCTACTACGTCCGCTTCATCCGCGTGATGTACCTCGGCGACGGCGTGGCCGACGCGCGCCCGCTCTCGCTGTCGCCCGCGCTGCGCGCCGCGCTCGTCGTCGCCGTCGTCGGCGTCGTCGTGATCGGTGTCTACCCGCAGCCGTTCATCAACCTTGCGCAGTCGCTCGTCTCTTCGCTCACGGGCGCGGCCTCCGGCGCGTTCGCTTTGAAATAAACGGCCTCGTCCCAAACAACCATCTCGACGCAAGGAGGATACGCAAGATGAAACGCACACCCGTCGTCTTCAACCGGCTGATCATCGCATTAGCCCTGGCAACTCAACTTTTCCTGCTTGCCCCGACGGCGCAGGCCACCATGCAGAACAACCCGCCCGCACCCCCCATGCGTGACAGCGTGCAACACGAAGGCCACGACAACATGCGCGCGACGCCACGCCGCAACAATCGCTGCCGCGAGCGTTGCCTGCGGCAATACCGGCAGTGCCTGCGCGGCACGGCCAACCCGAATCAGGCGCGCTGCCGTCGCCGCTACCGCGACTGTCTGAGGCGTTGCCTTCGTTAGGCGCGCGCTACGCAAGTTTGCCGGGGGCGATGTTCTCGTGAGAGCATCGCCTTTGTTTTTTATGGGCGTCTATTATTTCTTCGCCGCGCTGCTGCTCCTGCAATCGTTCGTCTCGCTCCGCGGCGGCGCGCGCTACCTGCGCTACTTCCGCCGCGAACTCTCCGCGCCCGCGCGCGACTTCGCGCCTTTCGTCACCGTCGTCGTCCCCTGTCGCGGCCTCGATCAAGAATTACATGAAAACCTCTCTGCCCTCTGCGAACAGAATTATCCGGCCTTCGAGATCATCTTCGTGATTGACAGCCGCGACGACCCCGCGCTTGAAGTGATCGAGCATGTGCGCCGGACTTGTGGGAACGCTTCGTCTCCGGCGACGCGCGGCGTCGTGGCGGGCGCGGCGTCCGGGAGCGGGCAGAAAGTTCACAACCTCATCGCCGCCGTGGGCGCGGCCGACGCGCGCAGCGAAGTCTTCGCCTTCGTTGACTCGGACGCCCGCCCGCACCCCCATTGGCTGCGCTCGCTCGTCGCGCCGCTCGCGGACGAGACGTTGGGTGCGACGACCGGTTACCGATGGTTCATCCCTTCAACTAACTTCGCGTCGCACCTGCGCGCCGTCTGGAACGCCTCGATTGCTTCCGCGCTCGGCGAAAACTCGCACGCGAATTTTTGCTGGGGCGGCTCGACCGCGATCCGCCGCGAGACTTTCACGCGCCTCCGCATGAGAGAGCGTTGGCGCGGCACGCTCTCCGACGATTTCGCCCTCACCCGCGCGCTCCAAGACGCGCGCCTGCCCGTCCATTTCGTGCCGCGCTGCCTGACGGCCTCGCACGAAGTCTGCGACGCGCGCACGCTCCTCGAATTCACCACGCGCCAACTCAAGATCACGCGCGTCTACGCGCCGCGCTTGTGGCGCATCGTGCTCATCTCAAACTTACTCTTCGTCGCGATCTTTTACGGCGGCCTCGCGCTCGCGCTGTCGCGCGCCTTCTCCGGCTTGCCCTATGTGTTGCCGCTCGCACTCGTCGCCGCCGTCTACGTGCTCGGCTCGGCGAAAGCCGTGTTGCGCCTGCGTGCGGTCGCGCTTGCGTTCGCGCCGCGCCAAAAGATATGGCGCGCCGGGACGCTCGCCGCGCACGTCCTGCTGTGGCCGCTCGCATCCGCGCTCTTTCTTTACAACGCGGTAGCCTCCGCGCGCTCGCGCCGCATACGCTGGCGCGGCATCACCTACGAATTGAAATCGCCGTCGGAAACTGTCATCATCAACGCCACCCGAACCGGAGAGGCGAGTGCGGCGGAAGACACCGCGCGCCGCGCTTGAACATCATGTCGAACAAAGCAGTCAAACTTTTTCAGTTGCTCCGCTCGACCGAACGCGAACGTCGTCTCGGCACGGTGATCCTGTTCGTCACCTCGCGCTGCAACGCCAAGTGCGCGACCTGCTTCTACTGGGACGAGTTGAACCAGCCGGGCGACATGACGTTCGCGCAGATCGAGCGAGTCTCGCAGACGATGCCGCCCATCACAGACCTCTGGCTCTCCGGCGGCGAGCCGACGCTCCGGCGCGACTTGAACGACATCATCAACCTCTTCGTGACGAACAACGGCGTGCGCCGCGTCATCATCCCGACGAACGCGATCATCAAGGCGCACGTCTTTGAAGCGGTCAGCCGCGCGCTCGGCGACAACCCAGACATTGATCTCTATCTCAACGTCGCGCTCGACGGCTACGGCGCGACGCACGACCGCATCCGCGGCGTGCCCGGCAACTGGGAGAAGACGCTCGACTGCATCCGCGCGCTCTATCCGCTGAAAGAGAAGTACGGCGCGCGCTTCCGTCTCAACGTCAACACCGTCGTCTGCGCGGAGAACTACACGGAGGTCGAACAACTCTCCGTCTACCTCTGGGACAATTTCCAACTCGACGGTCACTACTTCAACCTCATCCGCGGCGAGACCAAAGCGGGCGCGACGATCAAGCAAGTGCCGCCCGCAGTCTTGCCGGAGATGTACGCACGCGTCGCGGCTCTGACGAAGCGTTACGGCGAACGCATGTTCGCCGCCGACGAGGCGACCACGCGCTTCGTTAAATCCATCGCCTACGTCGGCGCGATCACGACGCACTATCGCACGCAACTCGCCAACTTCGACCGCCAGACCCCTTGGGCTTTCCCCTGCACGGCGGGCGAGACGACGGCCGTCATTGATTACAACGGCGACGTGCGCGCCTGCGAGTTGCGCGAAAAGTTCGCCACGCTCGCCGACTACGATTACGACTTCGGCGCGCTCTGGAACGACGAACGCCGCGGGGCGGAACTCGCCGCGATTGACGGCGGCAAAACCTGCTGGTGCACGCACGTCTGCTTCATCCACGACTCCATGCGCCACTCGCGCCGCGCACTCCTCTACGAGTTGCCGAAGAACTACGCAACGCGCGGCAGATGGTAGGTTCAAGTTGAAGGTTTCAGGTTTCAAGTTAAAGAACCGAACAACATTCAGACTTGAAACTTGAAACCTTCAACTTGAAACCTGTAATCTGAAACCTAAGATTATGGCAAAGCAAGACGATCAAAACGTGAACAGCAAGAGCAGCGTGGTTTACGGGGCGGTGCTGTCGCTGGCGTTTTCCATCGTGTCGGGGCTGCTGGTGGGGTGGGCTTTGGATCGCTGGTTGGGGACGAGTCCGTGGCTCATCGTGGCCGGGATCGTGCTCGGCTCGGTGGCCGGTTTCATGCAGTTCATCCGCCTGATGTCGCGGATCACGTGATGAAATTTCGACGCTCGACAGCCCGCCGCCGGAGCATGTAGAATCTAGCGTTCTACGATGAATGAAATTACAGACAGCGGCGCGCTTGGCGAAGAAGTGGCAAGCACTGATGCGTCCGCGATGGCGGAGCGGCTGTTCCGCGTGATGATCTGGACGGTCGCGTTGGCCGTCCTCGCAAGCGCGGTGTGGATGTCGTGGCGCGTGACGGCGGGGCTACTTATCGGCGGCGCGCTCTCGCTGCTGAATCATCACTGGATGCGGACGGCCATCGAGGCGGCGTTCGCTCTGGCTTCGGAAGCAGGTGCGCGGCCGAAACTGAAAGTCGTGCGCTTCATCATGCGCTACTTCATCGTCGCGGCTGCGGTCGCCGCCGCCAGTTGGCTCGACATCGCATCTCTCACGGCTATGCTCGTCGGCCTCTGTTCGTTCGTCGTCGCCGCACTGGTGGAAGGTTTCATGCAGACTTATTTCGTGATCATACATCGAGAGGAAACTAAATAATGTTCTGGTTGCTGCAAGGGCATGGCGAGGAAGGGGCGGCACAGCACGGCGCGACTACGGCCGGGCACGCCGAGACCGCCGGGGCGGCGGCCGCCTCTCACGGGGGCGGCGAGGCCGCGGCGCACCACACGCCGCCGCTCGTCGAGGCGGTCAATCATTTCATCGGCGAGCCGATCCACAATTTCCAGATGGCCTACACCAAGCCCGTCTGGGACAAGCTCTTTCACAAGTTCGGCACCGACGCCGAGGCGGTCTTCGGCGCGTACACAGTGGACAACGCCGTGCCTTGGTACACGGTGATGTTCATCGTCGCGTGTCTCATCACGCTCGCCATCATTTGGATTCTCAAGGGCAAGTATCTCTCGGAAGACGAGCCGAGCGGCGGCCAGCAGACGCTCGAAGTGACCGTGCTTGCCGTGCGCGACATGGTGGAGAACATCATCGGGCCGCACGGCTTGAAATACTTTCCCGTCGTCGCGACCTTCGCCCTGCTCATCCTCGTCTCGAATCTGATGGGGCTATTCCCGATGTTCATGCCGCCGACGGCGCACACGTCCGTCACCTTCGCGCTCGGCATCACGTCGTTCGTCTATTACAACTACATCGGCGTCAAAGAGAACGGCCTGCTGGGACACCTCGGCCACTTCGCGGGCGTGCATTATTTCAGTGGCGCGATCCTCTTCATCATGGGGCCGGCGATGTTCGTCATCGAGTTGATCAGTAACGCCGTGCGGCCGCTCTCGCTGGGCTTGCGCCTCTTCGGCAACATCTTCGGCGACGAGCAGGTCGGCTCAAATATCGCCGGACTGTATCCGCCCCTGACTTACATCGTCATCCCGGCCTTGCTGATGATCCTGAGCGTCTTCGCATCCGTCATGCAGGCGTTCATCTTCACGCTGCTCTCGATGATCTACATCGGCGAAGTCTCGCACGCGCCGCACGAAGACCACGAGGACGAGCACGGCCACGAGCTTCAGCCGATTGACGGCGACGAAATCATCGCCCCGGCGCTATAAGAACAGTGACGAGTGACAAGTGACGAGTGACGAGTGACGAGACTATAGATAAGTTTACAGACAAGCATTTGTTTTGACTTGTCACTTGTCACTCGTCACTTGTCACTGTAGTTGAGCGTCTTGAGCGGTGCGGGGAACTTGCCCGCACGCGTTGGGACGTGGGAGGTTGGAAACACGGAGGGGGAGAAAATCGTTAAGGATGGTGAGAGGCGAAACGGGCACGCGGAGAATAATAACTTTCGCTGTTTGAAAGTGAGCGGTAGGTCGGCATCGCTGGAGCGCCGTTGTAAGAGGGGCGGCGGATACCGGGTGTTGGCGAAATCATAAGTAGCGCGTGGATCGCTTCGACAGTCCGGCGGGGTTCACCTTCTTCTCTTTTGACATTCGACTCTGAAAAGGAGAGATGGACATGAATAAACTCAGAATGGCATTCTTCGCCGTGGTCGGCGTGCTGATGGCCGCCATGCCCGCGCTCGCGCAGGCCGGGTCGGTCGCGGCGGACAACGAATCGAGCGTCGCCAAGTATGCGAAGCTGGCCGCTGGCTTCGGCTTCGCGATTGCGGCGGGCTTGGGCGCTATCGGCCAGTCGCGCGTGGCGGCGGCGGCGGCGGAAGGCACGGCGCGCAATCCGGGCGCGGGCGGCCGCATCCAGATTTTGATGATCATCGGTCTAGCGTTCATCGAGACGCTGGTCATCTTCACGCTGGTCATCGTCTTCGCGGCGGTTCGCTAAAACGCGGCGACCAGCACCACACAACAACACTTTCGGGCGCGTTCCATCAAAGGAGCGCGCCCGAAAGTTTTTTAAGCCATCGCCTTACCTGTGATGCCGACTGGCTTAGTAGTTAGTGATCGCCACGGTCTTAACGCCACCGTCTTAACGCCTCATGCTTGCCCGCCTCCACGCTTCGTTGTAATCTTTAAATCACATTCCCTCCAAGCTGTCTTAGTCGAAGTCATCTTTCCCCCACGTTGAGAATTTTCTCCCGTGAATAATCGTGGCTGGCAAGTTTAAGTTTGCCGTAGCCCGGTATGAGTTTAAATTGCAGGACACCAGAGTGCGCTCGTAAAATTCCGAATGTGAGAGGACAAAACTTATGAAGAAACTAATTCTAGCCTTACTGTGCGTCATCGTGTGCGCGCCGCTCGCGCTGGCCGACACGATCTATCTGCGCGACGGGCGCAGCGTGCGCGGAACAGTGCTCGGCTTCATCGGCGGACGCTTTGCCGTGCGCGTGGCGACCAGCACCACCACGACGGGTGCGACGGCCGAACAGGGCGAGGTGCAGTTCTTCCGGCCGAGCCAGATCGAGCGCGTCGAAATCGAAGGCCGCTCGCTCGACGAGGCGCGCTTCTCGTCGCGCACGGTGCAGGTCAGCCTCGAACCCAACTGGATTGACAGCGGTGTGGATTTGCGTCGCGGCGAACGCGTGTCCGTGAAGGCGACCGGCACGATTGTCGCCGGGCGTTCGCGCATCACGCCCGGAGGCTTGCGCTCGACCGACCCGACCGCGCCGCTCCCGCGCGCCGCCGAGGGCGTGCTCATCGGCGCGATCGGCAACGAGTCGGATTCGCCCGTCATCGAGATCGGCATCGGGCGCGACTTCGTGGCCGACCGTGACGGCCGCCTCTACCTGACCGCGAACCGCGGCACTTACTCCGACGCGCGCGGCGCGTATAGCGTGGACGTGCGCACCGAACGCAACCTGACGCCGCGACGCCGCGACAATACGGCCTCGCGCAACAACAACGACGAGGAGTATGACGACGACGTGTTCGGCACGCGCAACACTTCGCCCGCCCCGGTGCGCTCGCGTCTCCCCGGCGGTGGTGGCGACAGCCGCGACACGGGCGATGCGGGTCGCGTCGGCGCGCCGCGCGAGGTGAGCGTCAACGTGCCCGGCACGTCGCGCGATACGGATTCGGGCGTCGAAGTGCGGAGCGGCGAGCAGGTGACGATCACGGCGAGCGGGACGGTCATCGCCGGTCGCCGCATCGGGGAAGTCGGGCCGCAGGGCGGTCGCGCCTCGGGCTTCGGCTCGATCATCGGGACGCGTCCCGTGCCGACCGCCGGGCCGGGCGCGCTCATCGGTTACATCCGCGCGTCGAGCGGTCAGGTTTCGCAGCCGTTCCTAATCGGCAATCAACTGACCTTCAACGCGCAGACTGACGGCCGCCTGATCCTCGCCATCAACGACGACGACTACAGCGACAACGGCGGCAACTTCGCCGTCCGCATCAGGGTCAACTAAGACAAGGGATGAGGGCGGTGTGATGAGGGATAAAAGAAAGCGCTCAAGCAAGTGAGTGCTTCTCTTAATTCATACTTCATCCCTCCGTCCTCATCCCTTTATCTCATCCCTTTCTCTTGTGGCGCGGAGGATCGGGTCAATGGTCGGAGCGAAGGGCGGGGCGTAGGCGAGGTCGAGTTGATTGAGTTCTTCGATCTTGAGGTTGGCGTGGAGGGCGGCGGCGAACACGTCTATGCGCTGGGCGACGCCTTCGCGGCCGACCATCTGCGCGCCGAGCAGCCGGCCGCTCTTGTCGTAGACGACGCGCGTCAGGATTTTCACGCCGCCCGGATAGTAGCCCGCGCGCGTTGAAGATTCGTCTTCGATGACGGAGGCGTCGAAGCCCGCGCCCCGCGCCTCTTCCGGCGACAAGCCCGTGCGCGCAACTTCGAGGTCGAAAACTTTAACGGCGTTCGTGCCGACGACGCCCGCGAAACGCACTTCGGGCGTTGCCCCCGCCGCGTTCGCGCCCGCGACCCAACCCTGCCGCACGGCCGGTTGAGCGAGCGGCATCCAGACGCGATGCCCCGACACGCGATGCAGCGTCTCCGAGCAATCGCCCGCCGCGAACACGTTGGCCGCGCTCGTGCGCTGGTTCGCGTCGGTCGCAATCGCCCCGCTCTCGCCGATCTCAAGTCCCGCGTCCTTCGCGACACGGACGGCGGGCGTGACGCCGACTCCGATCACCACCACCTGCGCCTCGAACGCGCGCCCGCTCTCCGTGAGCACGCGCGCCACCTGTTCGCCGCGCCCTTCGAAGGCGACCACACGCTCGCCCAGCACAACTTCGACGCCGCGCTCGCGCAGTTCGTCAACCACCCGATCACGCAATTCGCCACCGAGCGTGCTCATCACCATGTCGGATGATTCAACGAGCGTCGTGTCGAGTCCACGCGCGCGAAAGGCTTCGGCCATCTCAAGGCCGATGTAGCCCGCGCCCACGATGACGGCCGCGCGCGGTCGCACCTGTTCGATGAACTGTAGCAGTCGCCGCCCGTCGCGCAGTTGGCGCAGGACGAAGACGCCCGCGAGGTCGTGACCCGCGAGCGGCGGGCAGACAGCGGCCGCGCCCGTCGCCAGCACGAGACTGTCGAAGCCCAACTCGCGTCGCTCGCCGTTCGCGCTCACGCGCACGACGGAGCGCGCGGGCAGAATCTCTAACGCCTCCGTGTTGAGTTGGACGTTGATGTCGTGTCGCTCGCGGAAGTATTCGGGCGTGTGGAGGACGAGGCGTTCGAGCGTCGGGATGAGGCCGGAGATGACGTAGGGGAGGCCGCACGCGCCGTAAGAGATGTCGGCGGTCTTCTCAAGCACGGTGATCGAGAGTGAGGGTGCGACGCGTCGCGCCTGCATGGCCGCCGCGAGTCCGGCGGCGACCCCGCCGACGACGATGAGCTGTTCTTTACCCAAACGTTTAGTCGCCTCCGAACGTATATTGATTACGCGCGCGAGCAAGATTACTTAAGATCAGCGAAAAGTTAAAAGAAAAACCGGGGCGCGAAGTCGCCGTGCGTGTGGCTTCAGTTTTGCGTGTTATAGTTTTAGCTTGGGTCGTCCGTAACGGTATGATACGCTTCATCCAAGAAATCCCTGCGAAATCGTTTGTGCGAGGCGAAAGCGTTTAATGAAAAAATGTCCGAAATGCGGGAAGACTTACGAGAACGCGCCCACTCTATGTCCGTCTGACGGCACGGTTCTGGTCAAGACGGGCGACGCTTTGATCGGGCAGACGTTGGCCGGGAAGTACCGCATCGAGGAACGCATCAGCGAAGGCGGCATGGGCACGGTTTATCGCGCGACGCACATCTTGATGGAGAAGGCCGTCGCGATCAAGGTGCTACATCCTTCGCTCGCCGCCGACGACAAGATCGTGGCGCGCTTCACACGCGAAGCCAAAGCTGCCTCGCGCATCTCGAACCCGCACGCCCTGAACGTCACGGACTTCGGCGAATCGGAGAACGGCATCGTCTTCCTCGTGATGGAATACCTGCGCGGGAAGACGCTCAAGGAAGTGATTCGCAGCGAAAGCCCTCTGCCGCTCGCGCGCATCGTCGAGGTGACGAAGCAGATCTGCGGCGCGCTCGATGCCGCGCACGCCGAGGGCGTCGTTCACCGCGATCTCAAGAGCGACAACATCATGCTCGAAGAGGTGGCGGGCGGCAACGATTGGGCGAAGGTGCTCGACTTCGGCATCGCCAAAATTCTCGAAACCGACGGCCACGACCCCGAACTCACCGCGCCCAATTTGATCATCGGCACGCCGCAGTACATGTCGCCCGAACAGTGTTCGCAGGCCAGCGACATTGACGCGCGCTCAGACATCTACAGTCTCGGCGTCATCCTCTACGAGATGTTCGCCGGACACGTCCCGTTCACGGGCGAGTCGGCGACGGCGATCATGTTGAAGCACCTGCAAGAAGCCCCGCCTTCGGTGCTCGACGAGCGCAAAGACGTGCCGCCCGCGGTGGCCGCGGTCATCGCGCGTGCGTTGTCGAAACTGCCCGAAGAGCGGCAGCAGAGCGCGGGCGAACTGGCCGAGGCGCTCGCGAACGCAGCCGCCGAAGCAGAAACGAGCGCGTCAGCGGCGACGAGCGAGAACGCGCAGCTCGGCGCGGGCAACACGAATCGCATCGTCGTGCCGACCGCTCCGTTGGAGACGCGTTCCACGACCAGCACCGAAGCTGACGACGCGACGGTCGTGCATGCGCGCGAGCAAGTATATGTCGCCGACGAGCCTGAATTTTTCGAGACGCCGCCGCCCGCCGCAAGTTTCAACCCGTGGCGCATCATGATCCCGGCGGCCGTCCTGCTCATCGCGCTGCTCGGCGTCTTCTTCGCCTATCAACGCAACTCCGGTTCGTCTCCCGCCAACGATAACTCCCAACCGTTGACCGCCGATCCCAACGCGTTGCCCGTGCAGCCGGGCGCGTCGCCGACGGGCGCGGGGGAAAGTAACATCACGCCAGTCACCAGCACGCCGACGCCCGCCAGCGGACAGACATCAACGGGCGCAACCGGCGCGACCACCAACCCGAACCCGACTCCGGAGACGACGCCCCCCGCGACGACGCCCACGCCGGACGATGCCGGGAACAGCAACGCCCCGCAGGACGAGGACGCGCCCGATCCGACTCCGACACCCACGGCCACCCCGCGCCGCAACCCGACCCCGCCCCCGGCCAGAACTACTCCGACGCCGGTTGACGACCCGCCGCCGCCGACTCCGAGAGCGACGCCGCCGCCCTCGCTGTCAACTCCGGCTTCAGACCCACCGCCTGACAGCAACTTGTCATAGCCCGTCGGCGCGGCGCGAGAGACATTCTTTCAAGACGGCACGCATCCGCTGCTCGTCGTCAAACTTCAACCCCACTTCCAACACGTAACAGGGAAGCGCGAAGTCGAGCGCGCGGAGTTTAACCGCGTCTTTGGCCGTCGTCAGCAACGCACGCGCGCCGTGCCGCGCGGCTTCGCGCGAGCACTCGTCAACGTCGCGTTGCGTGTACGTGTGATGGTCTTTGAAGGCGCGCGTGTAGCACAGCGCGAGACCTTCGCGGCGCGCGTGCGCGAAGAACGCCTGCGGATTCCCAATGGCGCAGAACGCGGCGAGCGGTTGCGGGACACCAGCGAGCGGTTGCGATATGACGGCGGCGGGTGGCTGTTGTAAGTCGTTCGTGAAGGGCGTTGGTAAGTCGTTTGTTTCGTGCGTGTCGGTGGCGGCTTCAACTGCCATGGTTACGAGCGGCGCGATGCGAAGTGTGTTGGTGCGCGCGACGAGCACGGGGCGACCGCCGCTCAAACTCGCGGCGCGCGCGCGTAAGTCTTCCACGTCTCCGGCGAGTTCGGCGCGCGTGATGACGATTAAATCCGCGCGCCGCATCTCGCCGAGCGGTTCGCGCAGGCGACCGTGCGGAAGTTGTCGCCCGCCCCCCCACGGGTCGGTCGCGTCGAGCGTGATGATGTTCAAATCGCGCGCGATGCGTAGGTGCTGGAAGCCGTCGTCGAGGATGAACACTTCGCTGCGCAAATTCTTCAACGCCCAACGTGCAGCCGCGACACGGTTCGCGTCGCTGACGATGGCGACGGGCAGCCCGCGCAAACTCTCCGCGAGCAGCCGCGGCTCGTCGCCCCCCTCGTGCGCCCCGGCCAGCACGCGCTCCCCATCCGAGACGATGACGCGCGCTCCTGCGTCGTCGCGGCCATAGCCGCGCGTGAGTATGCAGACGCGCCGCCCCTCCTCAGCCGCCGCGCGCGCCAGCCATTCGACGAGCGGCGTCTTGCCCGTCCCGCCCGCCGTGATGTTGCCGACGCTGACGACCGGCGCGCCGACGCGTTCGACCGCCAGCACGCCCGCGCGATACAGGGCGCGCCGCGCGCTCCCCACCGCGCCGTAAGCGACGCCGAGCGGTGCGAACGCAAGGTCTCTTAGCTGAAACATAAAATCAGAAGTCAGAGGTTAGCGGCCAAAGGTCAGTTGAAGAAAGTTGGTTGGAGTTCAGTTGATTGGAGTTCAGTTGATAGCAGTCGAGAGCGTTGGCTCAACTCTTCACCGACCTCTGACCTTTGATCTCTGCTCTTTGTTCTAACAGTGGGGCGAGAAGTTTGATCGTCGCGTCTGTCGCGCCGCGACTCTCTACGAGCGCGGCGCGGGCGCGCTCACCAATGCGGCGTCGCCGCTCGTCCGTATTTAACAACTCGCGGAAAATTTGTGCCAGCGCGCGGGGCGCATCCTGTTCGGCGAGCGGGGGCAATTGCACGAGCGCGTCGCGTTCGCGGAAGTCGCGCATGATGGAGGAGAAGTTGAACGTGTGCGCGCCGGTGACGATGCAGCGGGCGGCGGCGGCGGGTTCGAGTACGTTGTGCCCGCCGGTCGCCGCGATGCTGCCGCCGACGAAGACGAGCGCGGCGAGCGGGTAGACTCCGCGCAGTTCGCCGATGCTGTCGAGCAGGACGACTTCGCACGCGCGGTCGTCATCACGCGGCGCGCTCGAACGACGCGCCCACGGGAGACCACACGCCGCGAGCAGGGCGGCGACTTCGTTGAAGCGTTCGGGGTGGCGCGGCGCGACGAGCAGGCGCGGGCGTTTATTGTTATCGAGCGCGTCAACGATCCGTTTGTATGCGTCGAGCGTGATCGCCTCTTCGGGCGCGTGTGTGCTGGCGGCGACGATGAGCGGTCGCTGCTCGTCGTCGAACGCGAAACGCTCGCGCAGTTCGGTCGTGATTGTTTGCTCGCCCGTGGCGGCGTCGGCGTCGAATTTGATGTTGCCGGAGACGTGCGTGCGCGCGTGCGAAACTCCGAGCGCGCGGATTCTTTCGGCGTCGGCCTCCGTCTGCATGACGGCGAGCGTGAGCGTGCCGACGACGCTCTTGATGAAGCCACCCAGACGCCGGTAGCCCTTGAAAGACTTCTCGGAGATGCGCCCGTTGACGAGCGCAACGGGCACGTTGCGCCTCTGGCACTCGCGCAAAAAACGCGGCCACAGTTCCGTCTCCATGACGAGCACGAGCGAGGGCTTGATGCGGCGCAGGGAGCGGCGCACGCTCCACGCCCAGTCGAAGGGGAAGTAAAAAATCGCGGCCGCGTCGTCGCGGAAAACTTCGCGCGCGAGTCTTTGCCCGGTGAGCGTCGTGGTTGAGACGACGAGCGCGTGGGAAGGGAAGCGTTCGACGAGCGCGCGCGCCAGCGGCCGCGCCGCCTGCGTCTCGCCGACCGAAACGCAATGCAGCCAGATGACCTCGCGCCCGCCCGCATCAACCTCCGGCACGTCGCCCAGACGCTCGCCGAGGCCAGCCACGTATTTCCCGTGACGCAGCGCGTCGAGCAGAAACAGCGGCAGCAGCGCGAAGATGGCGAGCGTAAGAAGGAGACTGTAGAGAAGGTACATCAGTGACAAGTGACGAGTGACAAGTGACAAGTCAGAACAAAGCAAGCCTTTGATTTTGACTTGTCACTTGTCACTCGTCACTTGTCACTTTATTTAGCTCGCTCGATGTAGCGGCCTTCCGTTGGGTCAACGCGGATGCGGTCGCCTTCGTTGACGAAGGGCGGGACGGTGACGGTCACGCCGTTTTCGAGCAGCGCGGGCTTGTTGACGTTGGAGACGGTCGCGCCTTTGAGCGTCGGGTCGGTGCGCGTGACGGTGAGTTCCATCGAGGGCGGGAGAGTGATGCCGATGGGCTGGCCTTCGTAAAACTCGGCCTGGATACGCATGCCGGGCATGAGCCACTGCGCCATGTCGGCGAGGTCTTCTTCGCTCAGGGCGGTTTGCTCGTAGTTCTCCGTGTTCATGAAATGGTGCTGCGAGCCGTCCGAGTACATGTACTCCATCTCGTGCTGTTCGAGCGCGGCTTTGTCCACCGTGTCGGAGGAGCGGAAGCGGTGCTCGAAGGACGCGCCGGTGCGCAGGTTGCGCATTTTCGTCTGCACCATCGCGCGGAGGTTGCCGGGCGTGTGGTGACGAAAGTCAATCACCTTGCACAAATTGCCCTCGAACAGAATTACCATCCCGCGCCGGATTTGGGTTGCTGGAATCGCCATGAAATTTCTTGCTCCGTATCGAAAATTTACCCGCTCGGACGGCGCACGGCGCTCAGTCGAAAATTAGGCCGTGTCGCAAACTGCGTAGTCTAGCGAGCGGGCGCACGCTTTGTCCAGCGGCGAGCCGGGGCGAAAGCGACCGACTGAGAGACAAGCTCAGTCGGCCGCTTTGTCGCCGCTTTCGGCTTCCAGTTTGAAGTAGACTTCGAGCGTCACCTGATACTCAAGCCGCCCCTGTTGCAGCCCGCCGCGCTGCTCCTTCACGATGAACCATGAGAGATCGCGCAACGACTGCCGTGCGCGCTTGACCGCCACCTCGATGGCGTGGCTGAAACTCTGATCTGATGTCCCGACCATCTCGACGCCCTTGAAAACACTCTCACCCATAGTGGAATCTCCTTGCAAAACTTCGGATCGAATTTTAAGACTTGATGTAAGGCATGAAATCACGGGAGGTATGGTGTGTCAAGGAAGTGCCGTTAGCTCGTCGTCAGTTGTCCGTTGTTAGTGATTATGCATACGAGTTACTAAAAGTTGGATTGAACGACTGTCAACGGGCGACTGACAAATTAAGAACGGGCGAACAACTTGCCAATGTTATCGGTTGATAACACGTGCTCGTTGCTCGCCCGTTCTCTTCGGAGGAGCCCACCTTCCTGCCTGTAATAACGGCGCGAGGCGGAGAAAGTTTCAAAAAATTCCCGACCGCGTTTCGCTCTCAGGCGGCGGCCGCGTGCGTTGTCTGCGTGCGGCGTTGGCGCGCCACGCGGTCGAGCCACTCCTGCGCTTCGTCGAAGAGCGGGTAGCGTTCCTCTTCGGCGAGAAAGGCTTTCGTGTGCGAGAAGCGACGGCCTTTGACGACGCGCGCAGGGTGCTTGATGTGCAGCATCTCGTGGTACAGGATGTACTCGACGAACCACTCAGGAACGTCGGGTGCGTCGAGCGTCTTGCTGATCACGATGGTGTTGTCAGAGGGGTCGTGATGGCCGAGAATGCGGCGCGTGCGTCGTTGCGACCAGGCGAGCGTGGGCTTCTCCATTTCGTCGTCGAAGTAGCGACGGTTGAGTCGCGCGAACAGGCGGTCGAGGTTGTGATGCTCGCCGCGCGCGGTGGAGATTGTCCGGCGGCTGCGGCGGCGGCGCGCGATGTCTGAGGCGCGCTGGACGTGCGGCGAAATGGCGTAGTCGCGGTAGACGCGTTCGTGAACTTGCGGCGTTGGGCGTCGCAGCAGTTTGGCGATGAGGATAAAGGCGAGCGCGCGTTGCACGTTCGGCGGCGCGTCGCGGAAGATGTCGGAGATGCGGACGTGGATGCGCCCGGCGCGCGAGCGGATGGTGTGGGTCAGCCCGGCGTAGGGGTAGAAGCGGACTTCAATTTCCGGCGTCGGGTGTTGACGCTCAAGCTGCCGGAAGGCGTCTACGAACAGGGGGCTGAGATGTGTCTGCGCGGCTGACATGGGAAAATTAAGTTCTGCGCTGACGATGCACGGGTTGACGGTGAAAAGAACGGCCGGAGACTTCACGAAAAAACTTCACTCCGAAGCTCCTGCCGGAGAAGACGATTGATGCCGGACGCAGCCCTATATTACGAGCGCTCCGGCAAGGCGTCAACGATGCCCTCCGCGCCCGCCGCTAAGCCTTTTTAAAGCATCAATTGTGAGCCGAGAACGATTTGCGGACAGTCGGAGAGCCGCGCAGGGCAGTAGTTAAGTCTATTGCTTAGAAGGAGTTAACATTTGGGAGACAGTTGTTCGCCGTTTTGCGACGCTAACTCTTGTGAAATCTACAAATTGAGTTAAGCGGCGGGAGCGGCGGTGCGCAAAGGGGCGAGCGGCGGCACGCGATTGCGCCCCGTTTCCCACATCCGCTATACTTCGGGCGCAAGACGTGTGTCAGACCTGTAAGATTGAACCTTGACAGGTTTTAGGCGCGGCGGTAATGATGGAACTGACACCCGGCGGGGTTTTGGCCGACCGCCCGGAAGTGGCCTGCAACATTCCTGCGTCTCCCTTCAAGCATCAAATGGCAAATCGTAGTTCCACATCAACGACGTCCTCCGAGCGGTTGCCCGACGCGCGCGCTCAGTTCGTGTTGTCGGCCATCATCAAAGAGCATCTGGGCACGGGCGAGCCGGTCGGTTCGCGCACCGTCTCGGAGCGGCTGGCGGGCGCGGCGAATTGGAGCGCGGCCACCATTCGCAACGTGATGGCCGAACTCGAAGACGCCGGACTGGTCGAGCAGCCGCACACGTCCGCCGGTCGCGTCCCGACCGACCTCGGCTATCGTTATTACGTGGACAACATGCTCGGCGACGCGCGCCTGTCGCGCGCCGACACGGCGGCGATTGACAGCCTGCTCGGCATCCGTCAGGGCGAGGGGAACATGACCGCGCCGAATCGTCTGATGGAAAAAGTTTCGCACCTGCTGTCGGAACTCTCGGAGAACGTCGGCATCGTCATCTCGCCGCCGATGGCCGACAACCGTTTGCAGCACATCGAGTTTGTGCAGTTGTCGGACGGGCGCATCCTCGTCGTGCTCGTCTTCGCGCCGAACATCATCCAGAACAAGATCATCCGCATTGACGAACCGCTCACGCAGGAAGAACTCGAACACACGGCGCGCTATTTGAACGCTGAGTTCAGCGGCAAGAACTTGCAAACGATCCGCGCGGAGATTCTCCAACTGATGCGCGCCGAGAAGGCGCTCTACGACCGGCTGCTGCAAAACGCCATGCTCCTGTGCGAGTTGAGTCTGGAAGGCGAAGAGGCCGCGACCGGCGACGTGTACGTTGACGGCGCGTCGAACATTCTGGTCAAGCCTGA
This sequence comes from Pyrinomonadaceae bacterium, assembly GCA_030841105.1. Lineage (GTDB taxonomy): Bacteria > Acidobacteriota > Blastocatellia > Pyrinomonadales > Pyrinomonadaceae > JAIVJZ01. The sequence continues at coordinate 18,841 of JAVEDE010000011.1, read as the reverse complement.
TTTCACGGACATCGAGCGGCTGCGCCAGTTGTTCCGCACGCTGGAAGAGAAGGCGCGGCTCATCAACATTCTGAACGAGTGCATCACGCGCGAGCGCGCCTTCGGGGACGTGCGCGTCCAGATCGGGCGCGAGTTGACGACGCCTTCGATGCAAAACTGCGCGCTCATCACTGCCCCTTACCGCATCGGGTCGGGCGGCGTCGCGGGCACGGTCGGCGTAGTCGGCCCCATGCGCATCGAGTACGAACGCATGATGGCGGTCGTCGGCTACGTGTCGCAATTGATTGAACGTATAATGCGCGAAGACAGCGCGCATGTCTAAACAGGAAGGCGGGGCGAGTCGCGTCGTTCCGGCTTCTATGCCAGCAGAGGGTCTTCCAAGGTCGAATGGAAATGATTAACGAAAACAGCCCGACTCCCAAGCGCATCCCCGTCCGCTTCGTAGATGAAGAGGGCGACGCCGATTACCACGCCGCGCCCGAAACGGCGGATGACGATGACAACACGCCCACGGCTGACGAACTCGGCCGCGCGTCGAGTTACGAAGGCGAGACAGAGATGCAGCGGCGCATTGATCGCGGCGCGGAGCAGGACAGCGGACAGGGCAAGGATGACGCGGACGACCGCGACACGGCGGGCGCGCCGACGCGTGCCGAGGTGCCCGAAGAACGCGACGAACAAGACACGCACCGCCACTTAGGCGCGCGCGACGTGAACGGCGGCGGGAAGTCGAACGCGCGTCCGGCGGGCGGGCGCGGCGGCGGCGCGAGTTCCGCGCTGGCGATGCAGGCCGAACTGTTCGCCGCGCAGGCCGAGTTGGATGTCGTCGAAGCGGAATTGCAGAAGGCGCGCGCCGAGCGTCAGGAGTTGCAAGACCTCGCGGCGCGGCGGCAGGCCGATTTCGACAACTACCGCAAGCGCATCGAGCGCGAGCGCGGCGAAACTTACAACCGCATCGTCGCGGACGTGGTGGGGCAGTTGTTGCCGGTGATGGACAACTTGCGCCGGGCGCACGAGGCCGAGTCGTCGGTTGAGGCCACGGAGTCGCAGGAGTTCAGAAATTTTCTGCACGGCGTCGAGTTGATCAGCAAGCAGTTGAACGGCGTGTTGGAGAGTCTGGGGATCGAGCCGGTGCCGACGGTCGGGCGTCCCTTCGACCCGCACGTCCATGAAGCCATCGCCACCGAACAGACGGAGGAGTTCGAGCCTGATACGGTGATGCAAGAGATCGTGCGCGGCTATCGCCTCGGCGATAAGTTGCTGCGCCCCGCGATGGTCAAGGTGGCAACAAGATAGTGACAAGTGACAAGTGGCGAGTGACAAGTAAACAGCTTTAACTCGTCACTTGTCACTTGTCACTTGTCACTGACGGGAAACGTTATGGGCAAAGTTATCGGCATAGATTTGGGGACGACGAACTGCTGCGTGGCCGTGTTGGAAGGCGGCGCGGTGCAGATCATCCCGAACAAGGAAGGCGGGCGCACGACGCCTTCGGTCGTCGGGTTCACGGATAAGGGCGAGCGGCTCGTCGGGCAGATCGCCAAGCGGCAGGCCGTGACCAACGCCGCCAACACCGTCTACGCCGTCAAACGTCTCATCGGCCGCAAGTTCGACTCGCCGGAAGTACAGCGTGCGCTCGAAACCACGCCCTTCGAGATCATTGATTCGCAGAACGGCGACGCGCGCATCCGCGTGCAGGGTCGCGTCTACAGCCCGCAGGAAATCTCCGGCATCGTCCTGCAACGCCTCAAGGCCGCCGCCGAAGATTTTCTCGGCGAAGCGATCACCGAGGCCGTCGTCACCGTGCCCGCCTACTTCGACGACTCGCAGCGGCAGGCGACCAAAGACGCAGGGAAAATCGCCGGCCTGCGTATCGAACGCATCATCAACGAGCCGACGGCCGCCGCGCTCGCCTACGGGTTGGGACGCTCCACCTCCGAGCGCATCGTCGTCTACGATCTCGGCGGTGGCACGTTCGACGTTTCGATCCTCGAAATGAACGACGGCGTGTTCGAGGTGCTGTCAACGTCGGGCAACACTTTCCTCGGCGGCGAGGACTTCGACGAGCGCATCATCAACTGGATGGTCGAACAATTTCGCGAAGAGACGGGCATCAATTTGCGCGAAGACCGTCTCGCCCTCCAACGTCTGAAAGAGGCCGCCGAGCGCGCCAAGTGCGAACTCTCTTCGCTGACCGAGACGAACATCAACCTGCCCTTCATCGCCGCCGACGCCTCCGGGCCGAAGCATTTCAGCAAGACTTTCACGCGCGACACTTTCGAGACGCTCGTCGCAGACCTTGTGGAACAGACCATCGAGCCGTGCCAGAAGGCGCTCTGGGACGCGAAGCTCCAACCCGACAACATTGATAAGGTGCTGCTCGTCGGCGGGCAGACGCGTTCGCCGATCATCGCGCGTACGGTGCAGGAGATTTTCGGGCGCGAGGCTTCGTCGGAGATCAACCCGGACGAAGTGGTCGGGATGGGCGCGGCCATTCAGGGCGGCGTGCTGACGGGCGAAGTGAAAGACATCGTGCTGCTCGACGTGCTGCCGCTCTCGCTCGGCCTTGAGACGCGCGGCGGCCTCTTCACCAAGTTGATCGAGCGCAACTCGACGATCCCTTTGAAGAGCAGTCTGACGTTTACGACCGTGGCGGACAATCAGTCGAGCGTGGAGATTCACGTGTTGCAGGGCGAGCGCGAGATCGCGCAGGGCAATCGCTCGCTCGGCAAGTTCGAGTTGGTGGGAATACCGCCGGGGCCGCGCGGGGCGGCGCAGATCGAGGTGAGTTTCGAGGTGGACGCGAGCGGTTTGCTCAGCGTCTCGGCGCAGGAGAAGGCGACGGGGCGGCAGCAGCAGATGCGCATCACGCCGACATCCGGTTTGAACCCCGACGAGATTGACACCCTGATCGCAGAAGCCGCCACCTCCGCAGGCAAGGATCAGCGCGCAAAAGAACTCATTCACATGCGCAACCGGCTCGACAGCCTGCTGCGCAACACGCAACGCACGTATAAAGAGTTGGCCGCCGCGCTCTCCTCCGAAGAGCGGAGCGACGCCGTGCGCGTCTTCAGCGAAAGCGCGGAGGCCGTAGAGTCCACCGACGAGGAGCACGTCCGCCGCGCGCTCGCCGACATCGAGCGCATCGCGTCGCTACTCACAAACGCGATGCTCGGCGGCGCGACCCCGGCTGCCGGCACTATCGTCTCGAACAGCAACGATCCCGGATAATATAGTGACAAGTGACAAGTGACAAGTTAAAGCAGGTTTCCTTTCCAACTTGTTACCCGTCGCTCGTCACTGCTTTTGAGTTATGAGCAAAAAGGACTATTACGAAATTTTAGGCGTCGGGCGCAAGGCGACCGAGCAGGAGTTGAAGAGCGCGTACAAGCGTCTGGCGATCCGTTACCACCCCGACAAAAATCCGGGCGACGCGGAGGCCGAGGAGACGTTCAAGGAGGTGGCCGAGGCTTACGGCATCCTCTCGAACGCGGAGCAGCGCGCGCGCTATGATCGCTACGGCCACGCGGGGGTCTCGAACAGCGCGGCGGGCGCGGACTGGGGCGCGCAGGGCTTCGGCGGCATCGAAGACATCCTCGGCGACCTCTTCGGCTTCGGCGACGTGTTCGGCGGGCGCGCGGGCGGCGGTGGTGGCGGGCGGCGTTCGGCCGCGCAACGCGGCTCGGACTTGCGCTACGATCTGGAACTCACGCTCGAACAGGCGGCCGAAGGGATGACGGCGCAACTGCGCATTCCGCGACTTGAGACGTGTGACACTTGCACGGGCACGGGCGCGAAGGCAGGCACGCAGCCGGAGACTTGCGCGACGTGCAGCGGCGCGGGGCAGGTGCGTTACCAGCAGGGCTTCTTCTCCGTCGCGCGCACGTGCGGCACATGCCGCGGCACGGGTCGCATGATCAAGAACCCTTGCGAGACGTGCAGGGGCGCGGGGCGTGTGGAACGAGAGCGGCAGATTGAAGTGAAAGTCCCGCCGGGCGTCGAGACCGGCTCGCGCCTGCCCGTCAGGGGCGAAGGCGAGGGCGGCGTGCAGGGCGGCCCTGCGGGCGATCTCTACATCGTCTTTCAGGTTAAAGAGCACGAGCAGTTTCAACGGCAGGGGAGCAATCTCTACACGGCCGTCCCCATCACGTTCGCGCAGGCTGCGCTCGGCGCGGAGATCATGGTCAAGACTTTGAACGGCGAGCAGCCGTTGAAGATTCCGGCGGGCACGCAGACGGGCAAATTCTTCTCGCTCAAAGGCCACGGCATGCCGGTGCTCGGCGGTCGCGGGCGCGGCGATCTCTTCGTCTCCGTCGCGCTCCGCACGCCCACGACGCTGACGCGCGAACAGCGTCGCCTCCTCGAAGAACTCTCCAAGATCGAAGACCGCGACCTCGAAGACAAAGGACTCATTGATCGCGTCCGCGACATCTTCGGTTAAGACCACAGCCGACTTAAGCAAAGGCCGTTCCTTCGCGCGAGGGAGCGGCCTTTTTTTATCTTGACATGATCCCCGGCGTGGCGGGGCGCGCGGTTCGAGCGTTTTGCAACAATACAATCGTCCGCGTTGTCGCGTAACAATACGGACGGCAAGCGGTCATCGGAACTCCGGCGCGAGCACGGCGAACGAGCGGTTTCCGCGTATTTCGCCCCAAAAGTTCGCCTTGCCGCCCGTGGCCGCGTGAGAGGCACAATGCTTGCTCTGGACAACACTGCGAACTGTCAAACGTGTCTCTCCCAAGACAAACGTGGCGGCGGGAGTAAAGAAGATGAAAACATTCAATCGCGCGATTCTGGGAACACTGGCCTTGATGCTCATGCTTGGAGCGAACGTCGCACGGGCGGCCACGCTCGACGATAACGACACGGAGGGGCGTCTGGTCAATGTCCGCGTGGTGGAGGTGAGCGACGAGCGCATTTCCGTGTTGACGCGCGAAGGGGTCGAACACGTCATTGCCGTCTGCCAGATCAACACGCAGGTGAAGCGTGGCAAGCAGTACGTTCACTGCAAAGACCTGCGCGTGGACGACGTGGTGACCATCGTGCTCGACGAAGAGAAGCCGGTCAAGTTTGCGAAGAACATCGAAGTCAGGGAGATGGTGGCGGGAAACCAACCCTAGCAGTGGTTACACAACGAGTTCGCCGTTGAGATGGAGGCGTCCCTTGCGGGCGTCCCCTCGCACACTCTCCGGCAACCAAGAGCCGCTTGGCCTTCACGGGTCAAGCGGCTTTTAGTTTAGGGATGAAAGGAAGGGATGAGGGCGGAGGGATGAGGGATGAAAGGAATGCTTAACTTGCTTGAGCAGTTTCCTGATTCATCCCTCATCCTTCATCCCTTTCTATAGTGGATGTGGCCGCGGCGCGCGGCGTCCTCTTCGGTGTCGAGGTTGCCGAGGCGCAGCGACACGTCGGCGTTGAGGTCGAGATCGGCGCGCTCGCCCGCTTGAAGTTTGACCGTCCCGGCGGCGGCGATCATCGCGGCGTTGTCGGTCGAGAGGTGGCGGGAGGGGAAGTAGACCGGAAGCCCCAGACGCGCGCCCGCAGCGTCGGCCGCATCTCTGAGCGCGCCGTTGCAGGCGACGCCGCCCGCGACGATCAACGTCCGTGGACGGTGTTCGGCGGCCAACTTCTCCGTCGTACCGACGAGCGAGCGCACGACCACGCTTTGAAAACTCGCGGCCAAATCTTTCACCGCCTGCGCGGGCGCGTCGCCCTCCGTGACGGGTTGCATGCCGGTCTCTCGCACGTACTTTGAGACGGCCGTCTTGAGTCCGCTGAAACTGAAATCCGGCAGCCCGTCGCCCATGCGCGGCACGCTGAACGCGACGGCGCGCGCGTCGCCTTCGCGCGCCAGACGCTCGATGATGGGGCCGCCGGGATAACCGAGTCCCAACATCTTCGCCACCTTGTCGAAGGCTTCGCCCGCCGCGTCGTCGCGGGTGCGCGCGAGCACCTTGTACTTGCCCGGTTCGGGCACGAGGAACAAATTCGTGTGGCCGCCCGACACGATGAGCGCGAAGGCCGGGTATTCAATCGGCGGGTTCTCGAAGACCACCGAATAGATGTGCCCCTCGATGTGGTTGACGCCGACGAGCGGCTTCTCCAGTGCGAACGCCATCGCCTTCGCGTAAGAGAGGCCGACGAGCAGCGACCCGACCAGACCCGGCCCCTGCGTCACCGCGATGCCGTCAATCTCGCGCTTCCCGACGCCCGCGCGCGAGAACGCTTCTTCGACGACGGGCACGATCTTGTCCAGATGCTCGCGCGAGGCGAGTTCGGGGACGACGCCGCCGAAGCGTTTGTGCGTTTCGATCTGCGACGAGATAACCGACGACACCATCTCGCGCCCGTCGCGCACAATGGCCGCCGCCGTTTCGTCGCAAGAGCTTTCGATTCCGAGTACAAGCATGATTGAAGTCTTGGTTAAAAGTTAGTCTATGACTTTGGTTAACAGCCAGTCTATTGCTTCCGCGCGTAACACGTAAAATCGAGACGAACGCCGCCCGCCTCATTCCCCAACTTCCGCTTCGTAGAAACTCAAAGCGGAGTCGCCCTGCTTCAGGATGCGCCAGCGCCGGATGCCGCCGACCGCATCCCGCAGGGCGTTCTTGTGATGATGCTCCACGACGAGGATGCCGTCCTCTGCGAGCAGCGACGCAGTGCGCGCCCCGAAGAGTTCGAGCAGCGGCGCGTAGTCAATGGCGTAGGGCGGATCGAGAAAGGCGATGTCGTAGGGCGCGCCCCCACGCGCCTCCGCGCGCCGCAAAAAATCCGCTGCCTCGCTCAACACGACTTCCGTCAACTCTTCCGGCACGCCGCACAGATCGAGGTTCGCCTCGACGAGTCCGCACATCTTGCGTGAGCGATCAACGAAGGTGACGAACGACGCGCCGCGCGAAATCGCCTCGATGCCGACTGCGCCCGAACCCGCGCAGAGGTCTAAGAAACGCGCGTCCACGATGCGCGGGGCGAGGACGTTAAAGAGCGTCTCGCGCAGGCGGTCGGAGGTCGGGCGAATCTGCATGGACGGCGGGCTTTTCAGCACGCGCCCGCGATATTGTCCGGCGATGATTCTCACAGTAAGAGTAGTTTCATGTTTCAGGTTTAAAGTTTCAAGTTGGAAAACGGTTGTAGGGATTTTAACTTGAAACCTGAAATTTGAAACTTGAAACTCTAACCGACGGCGGCGAGGCCGAAACGTGCGTCGGCGCGGACGCGTTCGATGAGGCGGGAGGTTTCGCGCGTGCGGCGGCGCGCGTTGGAGAGGTAGTAGTCGGCTTCGTTGCGCGCCTCTTCCAGTATCGCCACGTCGCGGACGAGGTTGCCGACGCGGAAGGTGGGCACGCCCGACTGCCGCGTGCCCATCACCTCGCCGGGGCCGCGTATCTCCAAATCCTTTTCCGCGATGCGGAAACCGTCGTTGGTCTCCTCCATGATGCCGAGCCGTTCGCGCGCCACGCTCGTCTGCTTGTCGGAAGCTAAGAGCACGCAGAAACTCTTTTCCGCACCGCGCCCGACGCGCCCGCGCAGTTGGTGCAACTGCGAGAGGCCGAAACGTTCCGCGTGTTCGATGACCATGACGGATGCGTTCGCCACGTCAACGCCGACTTCGACGACCGTGGTCGCGACGAGTATCTGCACCTCGCCGCGCGTGAAGCGGTGCATCGTCTCCTCCTTCTCCGCCGACTTCATCTTGCCGTGCAGAAGGCCGATAGTGAACGTGGGAAACACGCGGTCGCGCAGGTGCTCGAACATGCGCGTCGCATCCTTCAGATCAATCTTCTCTGACTCTTCCACGAGCGGGTAGACGATGTAAGCCTGACGCCCCGCGCGAATTTCTCTCTCGACGCCTTTGTAGACCCCGGCGCGCTGGTCTTCGCCGACGACGACCGTCTTGATCGGCGTGCGGCCGGGCGGCAGTTCGTCTATGACGGACACGTCGAGGTCGCCGTAGACGGTCATGGCGAGCGAGCGCGGGATGGGCGTCGCCGTCATCACGAGCACGTCGGGGTTGAAGCCGCGTTCGCGCAAAGAAGCGCGTTGCAACACGCCGAAGCGGTGCTGTTCGTCAATGACGACGAGGCCGAGTTTGTGGAAGGCGACCGCCTCCTGTATGAGCGCGTGCGTGCCGACGCAGGCGTGGACTTCGCCCGCTGCGATGTCGGCATGGAGTCTTCTTTTTTCCGCGGCGCGGAGCGAGCCAATCAAGAGTTCGGCGCGGTGCGGCGTGCGCGCGAGCATGCGTTTGATGTTGCGCGCATGCTGGTCGGCGAGGATTTCGGTCGGAGCCATGAGCGCGGCCTGATAGCCGTTCTCCATCGCGGCCAGCATGGCGAGCAGCGCGACGATGGTTTTGCCGCTGCCTACGTCGCCCTGCAACAGGCGGTTCATCGGCACGTCGGATTGCATGTCGTCGAGTATGCGTGTGACGGAACGCTCCTGCGCGCCCGTCAACGCGAAGGGGAGTATCTCGGCGAGGTGGCCGCGCACGCGTTCGTCAATCTCGATGACCGCGCCCTTCGGCTCTTTGACGCGCTCGCTCTTGCGGATGGCGATGGCGAGCGCGACCCAGAAGAACTCCTCGAAGATAAGACGCAGGTGCGCGGGCGAACGCGCGCGTTCGTAGTCTGCGAGCGGGGCATCGTCGGAAGGAAAGTGGATGCGGCGCAAGGCTTCGGCGCGCGAGATCAACTGCTGACGGCCGATGAGATCGGCGGGGAGGGTCTCCGTGATCTCCGCGTCGTCGAGGCGCGCGAAGACGGCGTGCATGATCTCGCGCAGGCGCTTGGCCGCAAACTCGCCGAGCTTGCGATAGACGGGCACGCGTCGCCCGACGTGGATCGCGGCGAGACGCGGGTCGGCCACCTCCCCTTCTTCGTCATCGCCGAAAGATTCCGCGTCTGTGTCTGAATCTTCGCCGGTCGCGTCGCCCGCGAGCGTGTTGCCCGCTTGCGCGTTTGAGTCTTCGTGATCGTGGTCGCCGTTTTCTTCGGCGAGGCGCAGGAGGGCGTGCTCGGGCGGCGTCCATGTGCCGGGGAGCATTTCGAGTTCGTCGGGTTTGCCGAGACGCAGTGCAAAGGTGTTGCGCCGCGCGTCCCATTCCCAGCGGCCGTAGGCGACGAAGCGCGCGCCGCGCGTGAAGCGTTGGCGGTTGTAAGCGACGATGCGCGTGGCCTGTCGCCCAGACACGAACCACCAGACGACGACGGGCTTGCCCGTCCTTTCCGGGTCGCTCGCCGTGATCTCGAAGATGTAGAGCGGCGGCGACTTCGGCCCGCGATTCTTGCCCACTTGAAAGCCGCCCGCCACGCGCACGTAGAGTTCGAGCGACGCCTCCGTGCCGTCGCTGAGTTCAGTGATGCGCGTCAGGTTCGAGCGATCCTCGTAGCGCATCGGCAGGTAGTTCAAGAGGTCTTCAACCGTGGCCTCGCCCGCGTCGCGCTTGCCCGCGATGGACGCGAGTGCGAGACCGAGACGACGCGCCGTCGGCTGGCCGAAACGAGGAATGCCGTGGCCTGTGAGCGAAAGGATGGGGGTGTCGAGCGTGAGAGACATAAAGCGAGTGATGAGTGATGAGTGACGAGTGACAAGTTAAAACAGAAGAAATGTCTTCAACTCGTCACTCGTCACTCGTCACTCATCACTTTAATTAGGCGTTGGCCGTGCTGCTGCTGGCGGCGGCGCAGTGTTGGTCGAAGGCGCGGGTCAGTTCCTCGGCGATGGTGGGCGCGTCTTTGCCTTCGATCTGGTAGCGCTCCATGATGTAGACGAGTTGGCCGTCTTTGAGCAGGGCGATGGAGGGCGACGATGGCTGGTGGCCGGTGAAGTAGGCGCGCGCCTTCTCGGTGGCCTCGATGTCCGCGCCCGCGAAGACGGTGATCGCGCGTTCCGGCTTGGTCGTGTGTTGCATCGCGCGGGCGATGCCGGGGCGCGCCTTGCCCGCCGCGCAGCCGCAGACGGAATTGACGACGACCATCACCGTCCCTTGCGTCTCACGGACGGCCTCGTCAACCTGTTCCGGCGTGCGTGCTTCTTCGATACCGAGTCGCGTCAGTTCCTCGCGCATCGGGCGAATCATGATCTCAGGATAAGGCATAACTAATTTCTCCTCTGTTAATAAAAGTCTCGCACAAATTCTAACATAGCCGCGCGCTTTGCGCGGGGGCGACAACGGCCGCGTCGTTATTCCCTGACGATGTTGATGTGGCGAACTTCTTCGCCGTCGCCTTCGATGCGGACGCGGTAGACGGGCGCGGGCAGAGGATAGTTGCGCAGTCGTTCAGCCCATTCGATGACGATGACGGCGCGTTCGTCCGTGAGCAGTTCGTCGAGGTCAACGGCGTAAGCGGCGGACGCGCCGTCGGCCAGGCGATAGAGATCGAGATGGTAGAGCGTGAGGCGCGCGTCGTAGCGGTTGACGAGGGTGAAAGAGGGGCTGGTCACGTCGTTAAAATCCAGACCGAGCGCGCTGCCGAGACCCTTCACGAAAATCGTCTTGCCCGCGCCGAGCGCGCCGTCGAGCAGGATGATTTCGCCGCCCCGCAAATGTTCTCCGACCCACTGGCCGAGCATAAACGTGTCCGCCAGCTTGTGCGATGTCCAGTCGCCGGTCGGGTTGAAGTCGGAAGTTGAATCGAAGTTGGAAGTCGTCGTCATGATGGTCTTTCACCCGCGGGGTCGAGCGCGCGGACGGCCGCGCCCAGTTGGCGGCTGATGTCTGAGGCGACCATCGCGCGCATCCCTAGTTCGTGTGCGGCGAGATCGCTTGCAAGCCCGGCGACGTAAACGGCGGCGACCGTCGCAGCGTAAACGTCGGCTGCGTCGCCGAACGCGCCGCGCGACTGCGCGATGAAGCCGGTGATGATGCCGGTCAGCGTGTCGCCCGCGCCCGCCGTGCCCGTCCCGGCGTTGCCGGTCGGGTTGACGGCGACTCGCCCGTCGGGGGCGGCGATGAGCGTGCGCGCGCCCTTCAAGACGAGGATGAGTTGATGCGCGACGGCAAAGTCTCTGGCGGCGCGGCCGCGGTTCGCGAGTGAATCTTGACCCGCGTCCGCACCCGTGAGACGGCGCATCTCGCCGGGGTGCGGCGTCAGGATGAGCGGGGCGGCGTTCGTGCCGCGCAAGTCCGCAGGCCAAGGGGCGAGCGCGTTGAGTCCGTCGGCGTCAATGACTACGGGCGCGGTGCGGCGTGCGACAATGGCGTGCACGAGGCGACGAACGGCTTCGGCGGACGTGAGGCCGGGGCCGATGGCGACCGCGTCGGCGCGCGCCGCGAGATGCAACGCCTGTTCGATGGCGGTCTCGCCCAAGGTGCGTTCGTCGGCGTCGGTCGTGCACGGTTGTTCCGCTTGAGTCGTCTCGGCCAGTTCGGCCGTCATCACTTCGGGCATAACGCGCGCGGCGACGGCGGGCAGCGCGGACGCGGGCGTGGCGATGGTGACGAGACCCGCGCCGGAGCGCATCGCCGCGTTGCCGCACAGGACTGCCGCGCCGGACATTTGGCGCGAACCCGCGATGACGAGGGCGTGACCGTGCGTGTTTTTGTATGAGCCGGGGCGATAGCGCGTCTGTTCGAGCCACGCGCGCGCGTCGCCCTCTTCGGTCAGAAAAAGTTGCGAGGCGGCGTCGTCAACGAGGGCAACGGGAGAGCCGATGTCTGCGACGATCAACTCGCCATTGGCGTAAGACGCGGGCGGCAGGATGTTCGCAGGCTTGGGCGCGGTGAAGGTGACTGTCAGGTCGGCCTGCACGGCGTAGCCGATTAACTCGGCCGTATCGGCGTTGAGGCCGGAGGGCAGATCGAGCGAAACGACTAAGGGGCGGCGTTCAAAGTGTCCGCGGCGGCCGTCCCTGATCTGCGCGAGATGCCCGACGACTTTCGCGTAGATGCCTTCGAGCGGGCGCGTGAGACCCGTGCCGAACAACGCGTCAACGATCACATCGTAGTCTTTGCGCGCCGACTGAAACGCGCCCCACGTTGCCTCGTCCGTGCATTCCGTGAAAGTCAGGCGCGCCGCCGACCCTGTGCCCGGCGTGGCGGAGTCGAGTTGGCGCGCGATCTCGAAGTTCGTGCGGGCGTCGCCGCTCGTGTCTTCGACTCGCCCGAAGAGAATGACTTCGACGGGCGCGCCCTTGAGCGAGAGAATGCGAGCCAGCGCCGCCCCGTCGCCACCGTTGTTGCCGCGCCCGCAAAGTATAAGAGTGCGTAGATTGGAAGTGTCGTTGGAGAATCGGGAGATGATGGCGCGCGCCGACGCGTTCGCGGCCGTTTCCATGAGCAGGAGAGACGGCGTGGCATACCGTTCCGTGGTCAGGCGGTCAACCTCGCGCATCTCGGCGGCTGTTATCACTTTTAGCACAGCGCGGATGATAAGGAGAGAGATGCGTGCGGGTCAATGACTTTAACGGCCGGAGAGTCCGGAATGTGCGAAAACAGGCACAAAAAAAGAGAGCCATCCGCTCTCTCTTCCACCGTCCAAGCCTGCCGCTATCCTGTCGCCGTCCTGTTGTAATCCAAGGAAATGATTAATTCTCCACGTTCTCCAGAAAAATTGCCAAAAATGTTTTACGAAAAAACTAACTAAGAACAGGAGCAGTCAGCGGGTAAAAATAGATGAGCCGGGTTAGTTTTAACTAACCCGGCTCGTTTTGTCTGCAACTGAAAGGGAGTGCTCGGACGCTAAGGTTCAGGCGATGCACACCCTCTGCCCGTTGCTTAGTTTTGTGCGTCTTTGCGGCGTTTCCTGATGCGCGCGGCCACACCGGCCAGACCCGTGCCCAGCAGGAGCATGGTGGCCGGTTCCGGGACTGCCGTCTGGTTGCCGGTGAGTCCGCCCGTCAGGTTGGCCGTGTCGCCGGACTGGACGAACACGTTCGGCAGCGTGATGGAGAAAGAGCCGCTCCCGCTTGCGTTAGAGAACGTGAAGGTCTGAACCGGGTTGTTGAACACGATGCTGACGCCGCCGACATTTGGCGTCGAGATCGTGCCCGAAACGGTCGCCGTGTACGTCGCGGCCTGGCCGCCGTTGATCCCGGCCGGGGCGGTGAACGTCAGATTGAGCGTGAAATTGCCGCTCACGGGCGTCTCGCCAGCCGTTGACAAGAGAGTAAACGTGCCGATGCGGTCAACACCGCTGAACGCGCCGACGCCGCCAGCGGTCGTCGCCGTGAAGTTGTTGCCGGTGAAAGACAGGAAAGCGGCAGCCGTGCCGGTGACTGTCCCTGAGGAAGTCCCCGAAACCGTTACCGGATCAGCCTTGGCGACCTGAGCAGCACCGAAAATGGCGAGAAGAGCGATACTCATCGCGAGGGGTTTGAACATTGTTGCGAAATTTTTCATGGTAGACCTTGCCTCCGTGGACCCTTTTACGGAAATCTGAAAGAAATTTAAAACCCTCTGGCCGTGTATCCACCTCATCCAAGGTCGGATCAACGCGGGGCTAAAACGCGCTAAAGCGTAAAGAGAGCAGTGTCTAACCGCACATTAGACATACTCCCGAAGAATCAGGGGCGGAGCAAAACCCTTGATTTATCTTCTCAGACGGCGAGGCAGCGCAAGTCCTGATACCGTCAAAAACCTTTGATTTTCAATCCTGTAACTGCCAGTAAAGATTCAATACTCAGGCGATTCCAGAAAAATCCTGCGCCTGTTGAAAATGTTTGGCGAGCCTCTCTAGTTTAGAGTCGGCTCGCCAAACACTTGTTTATGTAAAGATCAGCGCAGAAACAGCCAGTCTCGGCTGCCTTCGTTTAGACTTCCTCGGAGGCGTCGGCGTCTTGAGCCGCTTTGCGTCGGCGACGAACACTCGCGGCCGCCCCGGCCAGCCCCGTGCCCAGCAGAATCATCGTGGCCGGTTCGGGCACGGCCGCAGGGCTATTCTCCGCGCCGATGAAGAAGCTCTCCGGCCCGCCGTCGGCACGCGAGACACTGGCGATCAGGCCGAGGCGCAGGTTCGGGTTTGCGGCGATGGCGGCCTGCAAACGAGCCGCCGCGGCCGCGTCAAGCCCGAACGTGTAGTCCGACGTGCCCTGACCGTTGCCGACCATCTCGAAATTTTGACCCGGATTGACGAGCGAGGCTCTGAAGACTTCGACGCCCTGCGCGTTAAAGGCCGTCAACACCAATGAGTTGAGCGTGACATCGCTTTTAGTCCCAGCGTTCGGCTCGATGATGTCGAAGTAGATGCGGATGTCGCTGGCCTGAGTCGCACCGATCTCGGTGAGGCTGACGGTCTGCGTGTTGCTGCCCCGCAGCCAGTCGCCTGTGCGCACGTCCGTGTTGGGCGAACTGACCGACCTGCCGACCGCGCCGGAGGCGGAAGTGTGATTTTGAATTGACAGGACGTGCGGCGCGCGCGCATCGCCGCAGCCGCGCCCGACCCCGCACGGGTGTTGGGGGTCGGTGCCTAACAGCACGAGGCCGTCGGCATACGCGCTGCTCGCGCTCAGACTGAGAAAGAGGAACCCCGCGAGGCTCAAGGTGAATTTGGAGAAAATGTGGCGCATGAGATGTCCCCCTTTAACCTTAAATCTGAAAATTTAATTCTCGGCGTTTTTGCGTTTGCGACGAATGCTGCCGGCTACCCCGGCCAGCCCCGTGCCCAACAGAATCATCGTGGCCGGTTCGGGCACAGGCGCGTTAGTTTGGCCGCCGACCTTCTCGCTGTTGCCGTTGGGCAGACTGATGAAGTGAACGACAACGGAGTCGAAAGTCAGTGTAGTCGGGACGGAGGCTAAGGTGAAGACGGCCGTGCCGGTCTGACCTGGATTCAGAGTGGTGCTGCCCGTGCTGCTCGCGACGGCTTCCAAGTTACCGAGGCCGCCGCCGCCGGTGCTGTACTGGAAATTGCTGAGACCGCCCGAAAACGTGCTGTTCGTCACGCCAATGTTGGGAGTGGTGCTGATACCGATACCCTTGATGCGGGTGTTGTCGGTAGAAGTGTTGGTCAGCGTCAACCTTAGTTGATTGCCTTGCAGCGTGTAGGTCGCCGTGGCGGTCGTGCCCGGAAACTGAGTCGAAGCGAAGGTGAAAGTCACGCTCTGTCCCTGCGCGAGCGTCACCGTATCGGCTTTTGCCGCCGCATTCAACGTCAACATCATGACCACCGCCGCGCTCGTCAATAATAGTCTGCGAATCATTTGTTTGATCTCTCCTCTGAAACTTCCGTCTGGGTCTGTCGAGTCGGTTACGCCACGACCTTGAAAAGACTTTCTATGTATAGTGAAAAGGAACTCTTCACTACTTTTCGAAGTTGTTTGGCGTCTCTGTGTAAAGGAAACCCGCAATACAGGGCGATTTCCGAAAAATAGAATGAAATCGTAATGAACTAAGTCGTAGCGCAGACGCACGGGGAAAGCAGTAAAACTTATCCCTGTGAGAATCGCGTTCCGGCGAGTTTTCTCACAAAAGAACCCCGTCTTATCTACGACCGAAGGGCAGGTATCGCGTGAAGCGACCGACAACGGTACGCGCTTCGGGCAATTTGAAGAGTGTCGTGATGGCGAAGTAGAGAAGTCCGTAGGGGACTAGGATAAGGGCGGCGAGCAGAAGGGGGTGACGTCTTCCGACGAGGAGTTTGATGCCCCAGGCGATAACCGCGCTGAGTAGGGCGGCGAGCCAGAGTTTTGAGATGTAGGCGAAGGGGAGTCCCGTCCGTCCGATGCGGCGGTTGAGCGTGCGGCGCAGGAGAAAGAACTCGACCCACCCGGCCATGCCGGAAGCGACGGTCAAACCGGCGACGCCCCAACGCGGCTCAATGCCGAGCGCGGGCGGGAGGTAGAGCGCGAGCAGGACGCCGAGGCTGATGGAGACGACGATGCGCAGCACGGCGTAGCGCAGGGGCGTGCGCGTGTCGTGCAGCGCGTAGTAGGTCGAGGAATAGAGTCGTCCGAGCGTGGAGGCCAAGAGGCCGGTGGCCGAGCCTGCGATGATGCCCCAGACGTAGAGGACGTCCGCGTCGGTGAAGCGGCCGGTGCGATAGAGCACGCCGACGATGATGTCGCCGAGCGCGACGAAGGCCATCGCCGAAGGGACGATGAAGAAGGCGATCTGTCTGAGGCCGCCGTCGAGTCGTCGTCGCAACTGACCGGCCACCTCTTCGATACTCCCCGTCGCGCTCGACATGGCGGGAAGCTCCGCCGCCGAGACCGACATGCCGAAGAGACTGACGGGCAGCGTGTAGATGCTCTGCGCGAAGGTGAGCGCGGAGACCGCGCCGATGGGCAAGTAACTCGCGAGCAGTTGATCTACGAACGCGCTGATCTGGATGACGCCGCGGCTAACGAAGACGGGCAGGAAATTTTTGACGACGGTGCGCAGGTGCGCGGAGGCGAAGTTGAAAGTCAGTCGCAGACGCTTGATCAGCCGGAACACGGTCGGGAGTTGGACGCCGAACTGCAACGCGCTCCCGATGACCGAACCCCACGCGGCCATCAACGCGAGGCGCGCGCCAAAGTCTTCGCTCAACATCTGCCCGCCCGATTGCCACCCGCCGAAGCCGACGAGCGCGGCGATGATGGCGAAGTTCCAGATGATCGGCGCGGTGTAGGAGAGGAAGAAGCGGCGGTGGCTGTTGAGCACGCCGAGACACCAAGCGGAGAGCACGAGCAGCCCCGCGCCCGGAAAAAATATCCTGACGAGCTTGAGCGTCAACTCCTGCCGCGCGCCTTCAAAACCCGGCGCGATGATGTTGATGAGATAGGGCGTGGCGAGCACGCCGCCGAGCACGAGTACGGAGGTGACGAGCGCGAGCAGTGTGAAGACCGCCCCGGCGACGTGGTTCGCTTCCTCCTCGTCGCCCTTCGCCAGCAGGTTCGCGTAGACGGGGATGAACGAGGCGGAGAGCGCGCCTTCGCCGAAAGCGTTTTGCAGGAAGTTAGGGATGCGGAAGGCGGCGTCGAAGGCGTCTTTGGCAAACGAGTTGCCGAAGTAGTAGGCGAAGACGCGCTGGCGGACGAGACCGACGATGCGGCTGAGCAGAATCCCCGCGCCGACGAGGAAGGCATACTTGCCCGACGACGCGGTCGCCTCGCGTTCGCGCGCAGCGACGACGTTCTCAGAGGGGAACTGACCCGTCGCCGCTCCGACCGGAGCTTCCGTCTCGCCCGCGACGGTGCTCGCCTCTTCAAAGCGCGCTTCCACTTTGAAACCTTCGCGCGGAGTTTGTGCCTGAGGTTCGCGTTGCGTGGCATCGGGCGAAGGCGCGGGCGGCTCGGCGTCGTGGTTGGTTGGCGTGTCGCCCGTGGTCGGGTTGTCCTCTGGCTCTTGGGTCATGCGTCGTGTTTAGAGGTCGTAGTCTTTGATCTTGGTGAGCAGGGTTTTGTAACTGACGCCGAGAGTTTCGGCGGCGCGCGTCTTGTTGCCGTCGTGCGCGCGGAGCGTCTCCGCGATCTTGCGGCGTTCGACGAAACTGACGGCGCGCTCGGTCGCTTCCGCCAAGCCGCCGGATAGATCCAACTCGGCAAAAGTTTCGGGCGGCGTCGTCGCGTTGTCGTTCGCGCGCGCGTTCGGCAGACTGAGGTCGCGCGCGTCGAGCGCGGAAGCGTCGGCAAGTATGCAGGCGCGTTCGATGGCGTTCTCAAGTTCGCGCACGTTGCCCGGCCACGCGTGCGCGGCGAGCGTGGCGAGCGCGGCGTCGGTGAGCGTGGCTTCGCGCCCGCGCAACTCCTTGCCGAACTGTGCAGCGAAGTGGCGCGCGAGCAGAACCACATCCTCGCCGCGCTCACGCAAGGGCGGAATCTCGACGGGGAAGACGGCGAGGCGAAAGTAGAGGTCGCGGCGAAACTCGCCGGCCTCGGCGGCCTGCCGGAGTTCGCGGTTCGTCGCGGCGACGATGCGCACGTCCACTGGGACGGGCATTCGCCCGCCGATGCGATCCACGGTCTTCTCTTCGATGGCGCGCAGGAGTTTGCCCTGCACGGCGAGCGGGAGTTCGCCGATCTCGTCGAGGAAGACCGTGCCGCCCGTGGCGAGTTCAAACTTGCCGGGGCGGCGTTCGGTCGCGCCGGTGAACGCGCCGCGCTCGTGGCCGAACAGTTCCGACTCGATCAGCGTCTCAGGGATGGCGGCGCAGTTGATGGCGACGAAGGGTTGATCGCGACGCGGACTCAGGTGATGCACGGCGCGCGCGAAGAGTTCTTTGCCCGTGCCGGATTCGCCGAGGAGAAGGACGGTCGCTTCGGTCGTGGCGACGCGTTGAGTTTCGGCCACGGCGCGTTTGATCGCGTCCGACTCGCCGATGATGCGCGGGAAGCCGTAGCGGCGAGACCACTCTTCGCGGAGCAAAATGTTTTCGGTGCGCAGTCGCGCCTGTTCGAGCGCGCGGCCGATGAGCAAGAGCAGGTGGTTCGAGTCAACGGGCTTCTGTAGAAAGTCGTGCGCGCCGTCTTTCATCGCCTGCACGGCCTCGTCAATCGAGCCGTAGGCGGTCATTACGACGACGGGCACATCGGGGTCGGCGGCGCGCGCGGCGTGCAGCACGTCGAGGCCGGAGCCGTGCGGCATGCGCAGGTCGGTCAAGACGAGACGATAAGGCGCGCGCGCGATCTCGGCGGCGGCCTCGCGCGCGTCGGCACATTCGGCGACGGAGTAGCCCGCGTGCTCAAGCGTCAGGCGCAGCACGCGCCGCAAACTTTCCTTGTCTTCGACGAGCAGGATGTCAGGCATACAAGCAGAGGTGAGAGGTCAGAGGTGAGAGATCAGATGCGAGCAGTTTTAGCTGACCTCTGATCTCTCACCTCTGACCTCTGACGTGTGCATCGTTCATCATTCCGGCGGGGCGTGTCAAGCGGATGATTTTCGCGTGCGGGAAAAGCGGCGGGCGCGTCTCTCTGTGCGAAGAGA
>JAVEDE010000128.1 GCA_030841105.1 Pyrinomonadaceae bacterium | reverse complement strand
TCGGGAGAAACATCGGGGCGCAGGTCAACGCCGTGTCGAAGAGTGGCGGGAGCGCGCATCACGGCACGCTCTACGGTTTCTTGAACACCAGCCAACTCAACGCGCGCAATCCCTTCGACACCACGTTCGGTAACGCCCTCTCGCCTCTGCTCTCCGGCAACCAGAGCGTCCTTGTGGCCGACGACGTGGTGCTCAACAACGCCGCGCAGGCCGTCGCCGTCAACCCGCGCCCGCTCACCGTGAGGAACGGCAGCGGCGGCGTGGATTCGTTCACGCTCGCGCAGGGCGGCTTCGTGCTCGGTGGCCCGCTCGGTCGTTCGCGCGGCGCGGACAGCCCCGCGCGCCTGTTCTACTTCATCTCCGCCGAAGCCTACCGGCAGAACGCCGTGAAGGAAGAGAGTTTCGCCGTGCCCACCGTCGCACAGCGCGGCGCGTTCGGCACGGGCGCGAGCGGCATCTTCTTCGACCCGTTCAACCAAGACCCGAACAACGCCGACGCCACCGCCTTCGCCGTCCCCACATCAGCGGGCGGCGACGCGATCTTCAGCCTCTTCCCCTTCCCCAACAACCCCGGCGGCGTCTACGGCGCGAACACTCTCACGCAGACGCTCCCCGCCAACGCGCAGGGCAAAGTCCTGTCGGCCAAGTTCGACGCGAACTTCAAGTGGCGCGGGCGCGAGCAGTCCGTCACTAATCGTTATAACTGCACCGACGACTGGCGCATTATCCCCGTCACAGGCGGCGCGATCTTCTCCTCTTTGCGCCCGCGCGTGCGCACGCAGAACAATTCGTTTTACTTGAACAGCGAACTGAGCGGCGCGAACTCGACGCGCCCCATGTTCAATCAACTGCGACTCTCCTACGGTCGCACCCGTCTTAATTTCCAAGAGGAGCGCGATCAGACGTTCCAGTTGCCGAACACGCTCTTGCCGAATACGCCGTTCCTCTTGAACGCGCCGCTACTCGAAAATTTCACCTTCCCGCGCGTCGTCTCCGACACGCAGTTCGGCGCGAACACAGGCCCCGTCCTCTACGTCTCGACGCCCGGCGTCACCGTGCAGAACGCGATGCAGTTAGGCCCGACGGGTCAGGTCAACCGCCTCGGCGCAATCGGCCAAGTCTCAATCGCGGGTTTCAGCCCGCTCGGCGTGGACGTGTTCAACTTCCCGCAGCGGCGCGTCAACAACACTTACCAAGTCGCTGACACGTTGACCCTTCGCGCCGCCGCGCACAGTCTCGTCTTCGGCTTCGACACACGTCGCACCGAACTCAACTCGGAACTCCCGCGCAACTCGCGCCCGCTCGTCACCTTCGCGGGCGCGCCCGAACTCGACTTCGACGAGGCGGCCGAAACATTCAACTTCACCGGCCGCTACATTCGCCCCGAAACGCTCGCCGCCGCCAGCGCGCCGAGCGGCTTCTTCCAGACGCTCGCGCTCGAAGGCGAATCGGCGATCAATTTGCGCTTCTATCAACTCAACTTCTACGCGCAGGATTCGTGGCGCGTGCGGCCGAACCTCTCCGTCTCCTACGGCCTGCGCTACGAGTACAACACCCCGCCGCGCGAAGTGAACCGCCGCATCGAAGACACCTTCAACTCGCCGCTCTTAGACTTCGTGCCCGGCCTACAACAATTCATCGGCGGCCGTGACAGTATCTTCGAGCCGGATCGCAATAACTTCGCGCCGCGCGTGAGTGTCGCCTACGCGCCCAATTTGTTCGGTCGTGATCGTGGCCTGTCCGTCATCCGTGCGGGTTATGGTCTGTACTAAGATCAGATACTCGGCGCGGTCGTCAGACAATCTCGTAACGTCTACCCGTCCTATTTGACGGTGAACTTCGCGGGCGGTTTGAACAACCTCACCTTCATCGAAGGCGCGCGCCCCGGCACGGACAGTTGCCCGACCAACCCGCAAACTTTCTTCACGCGCTGCCCCTACAGTTTCATCAATCCGAGCAACCCGCTCCCCAATCTGACGGGCACGCCCGGCGGCGTGCGCCTCGTGCAACCGGGCACGCTCAACCGGCTCAACCCCGCGCTCACCTTCGCGCAGACCATCAACTTCATCAACGCCATCGTGCGCGGCGGCGGCGACATCCCGCCCGTCAGCGGCTTCGGCGCGACCCTTCCCGCGCAACAACTCGACATGCCGATGGCGCACCATTTCACCGTCGCCTTCGACCAGCAGTTGAACCCGAACCTGACACTCGGCGTCGCCTACGTCGGCACGCGCGGGTCGAAACTCCTGCGCTTCACGACGCCGAACCTCGGCCCCAACGCCTACGTCGCGCCCATCACGTTCAGCTTCATCCAGCCGCAACAAGGCAGCAGCCGCGTCCCGCCCGCGCCCGACTTCTTCGGCCTCACGCTCTCGCCCGGCACGCGCATCTCTTCGACCGCAGACATCACCGGCGGCCGCCCCGTCCCCACCGCGGGCACGATTTATCGCTTCGAGACGACCGCCCGCTCCGAGTATCACAGCTTGCAGTTGCAGGCGCGCGGCCGTTTCCGCCGCGGCCTTCAATTCCAAGCGTCCTACACTTTCTCGAAGGCCGAGGACGACGTGTCGGATGTCTTCGATCTCGCGGGCGCGTCGTCGCTCCCGCAGAACAGTTTCGACCTCGGAGGCGAGTGGGGCGCGGCCAACTTCGACGCGCGCCATCGCTTCGCCTACAACTTCATCTACGACTTCTCGCGCTTCAACGAACGCGGCCGTGTCGCGCGCGCCATCCTCGACGGCCTCCAACTCGCGGGCACGGGTCAACTGCAATCCGGCCAGCCCTTCACCGTCAACTCGATCTACGACGTGAACCTCGACGGCAACTTAACTGACCGTTTGAACTCCACCGCCGGAATCGAACGCACCGGCGACCGGCGACAACCGTTGCGCCTGACCACCGCCGACCCGACGACGCTCCTTGCACCCGTCGGCCAGAACGGCGCGATTGGGCGCAACACGTTCCGCGCGGGCAACCTCGTCGAACTCGATCTCGCGTTGATTAAAAATTTCCGCCTCGGCGACGAGCGTTCCATCGTCTTCCGCGTGGACGCCTTCAACTTCATCAACCGCGCCAACTACGGCATCCCCGTCCGCTTCCTCGAAGCCCCTGGCTTCGGCCAAGCCACCAGCACCATCACGCCCGGCCGCCGCATCCAGTTCGCGCTCAAACTAAACTTCTGATTCGCGCCCCCGCGCATTCGATATAAAACGAAAAGGCTCACCCGCCGGGGTGAGCCTTTCTTCTTTAACGGTTGAAGTTCTCTGCGACAGGGATGTCCGTCGAAGGCCGCCGTTATCTGCGCGACGAGCGCGTCGCGGCGCGTTTCAAAGTTAGAGTTCTCGTCGCCGTCCATCGCTAATCGCGCATCGCCGTGCCCAGTTGCACCTTCGTTACGACGAGCGGGCGGGCGGCGAGTTCGCGGCGGTAGAAGACGCGCGGGCGTTGGAGGCTGCGATTTTCGGGAGCGACGATTCTCTCTTCGCCGTCAACGAAAGCGAGCGGCGGCTTCTGCACCTGGCCGAGCAGGCCGCGACTCTTCTTCATGCTCTCAAGCTGCATCAGCGGCACGCGCTCGGTGGCGTAGTCGAGCCACTCGCCCATCAAGACCTGTCCGTCGCGCGGGCGCGAGTCCGCCGCGCCCTCCCGCAAGCCCTGCACGACAAGCGCGTAGGTCAACAGGCCGTGTCCCAACTGCGTCGCCTCCTTCGCCGCCTGATAACCTTGCGCGGCGGTAAGGATGAACATGCCCTTCTCGTAGGCGAGTTGCGCCAAGCCCTTCGAGTTCATCGGGCCGAGCCGCTTGTCTTCGGCTTCGAGCGCCTGACCGGAGTTGCACGCGTCGAGGACGAGGACGGCCTGCGCGGCGTCAACGCCGTCGAGCGCGGCTTCGAGTTCGCGGTCGGAGAGGCTGTGGTCTAACAGCAACTTCATGCCCGCCGGGTCAATCTTCGTGCGCCCGCCCGCGTAGCCGAGGTCGTGCGGGATGATGTAGAAGCGTTGACCTTGCGCGATGCCGTGCCCGGCGTAGTAGATGATCACCGTGTCTTCGGGCTGCGCGCGTTTGAGTTTGGCGAGGTCGGGCGGCGCGTTCGCGGGCAACGCCTCGTCGTCGCCGCTGGCGAGTCGCCGGAGGGCGAGCAGGATGTTGGCCTTCGTGCTCTCGGTGTCGAGCAGGCGCACGACTTCGATCTTGCCGAAGCCTTCGACGCGCGCCTGCGCCTTCTGCACCTCTTCGCCAAACGTCTCGGCGTCGGCCTTCGCGAAGTTCAAGTCGAACGCGGCGTTCGCGTACTTGTTGACGCCGACGGCGAGGATGTAAGCCGTGCCCGCGCGCCGCAAACTCTCGTCGCCGCGGACGCGGAGTTCCGCGTCAACGCTCTTCACGTTGTCGCGGTTGAAGGCGTAGGCCGTCAGTTGATTGTCGCCCGCGACGAAGGGCACGTCGGCCTCGATGACCGTTTTGCCGCCCCCTTGCTTCAACACGTCGCCGCGCCACGCGCGCACGAGCAGGCCGTTGCGGAAGAGTCGCACGTCCTGCGCGCCGCTGCCCGCGCTGTGGCGCGCGTCGGCCGCCTCTTCGGCCACTTCGATCCGCACCTTCGCCATGCGCGTGTTGACGCGTGCATTAGCTTGCGCGCCCGTCGCGCCCGCGAGCGACAGGCGCACTTGCGGCTGGCGACGGTCGCGCTGCGTGATGTCTTTCAAGGCTTGCGGCCTGCGCCCCGCGAAGATATCGCCGAGCAAGCCGGGCGCGTAGTACTCGTTGAAGAAGACTTCGACGGGGCGCACGTTCAGGGTGTTCTGCTCGAACCGCCACGCGATCTGATTCCAAGCGGCGGGCGAACCGTCGAACAGACCGTCGGGCGCGACGACGAGCCAGTCCGCGCTCTCGCGCAAAGAGACGAGCGTCGCCAGCAGTTCGTGTCCGGCGTCGCCCGTCCAGACGCGCGCGCTGCCGTCTTCGCTGCCGCTCAAGAGCCAGCGGCCGTCGCGGCTGAACGCGAGCGAGTTGACGGCGTCGGTGTGCGCGGTCGAAGTGGCGGCGGCGGTGCGCGCTTCCTGCCCGGTCGCGGCGTCGAAGTATTTGATCTCGCCGCGCGATGTTCCGGCGAGTAACGCCGTCCCCTCCTTGTTGAAAGCGACGCTGGTGAAAGCGTCCGCGCCGTCCATCTTGCGTAGCGTCTGCCCGGTCGCGGCGTCCCACACGCG
>JAVEDE010000055.1 GCA_030841105.1 Pyrinomonadaceae bacterium | reverse complement strand
CGGCCGCCACCGCGCCGCGCATCCGCATCAGGTAGACACACGCACGCGCAACGCGCCGCCGCCTTTCGCAAAACGGGCGCGCGGCCTCTCAGCACTCCACACGGATGCTGACAGGCCGCGCGCCCTTTCTCTTTCTATAAGGATGCGTTGAAGTTTTTCTAGCGTCTCGCGCAAACGTCGGCTGGCTTACACGCGCGGGCGGCGGCTATAATCGCGCGGCAAGTAACACCTTGAACACACCGGATTCGCCCACAGTCGCAACTCGTCCGGCGGGCGCGGTTGGACGCTCCAGCGCATGCGTATCGCAATAGACGGGATTCCTTTGGCCGAGCCGAAAACCGGCATCGGCCACTACACTTTTGAACTGGCGCGCGGCCTCGCCTCGCTCGCTCCCGCACACGAGTTCGAGTTGGTCGCACACGTCAACGTCGAGTCGGCCGTCGAGTCAGCGTTCGAGGGAGACGAGGCGCGCCCCGCGAATCTCAGCGCCGTCCACGCGCCGGTGAACGCACTCAGCAAACGCTGGTGGACGATTGGCCTGCCGCTCTACGTCCAGCGGCGCGGCGTCGCACTCTTCCACGGCACGAACTACAAAATCCCGCTCTGGAATCGCTGCCGCACCATCGTCACCATCCACGACCTCTCGCTCCTGCTCCACTCGCACACGCACGAAGAGGAACTCGTGCGCCGCGCGCGCCTGCGCCTGCCCGCTACCGCCCGCATGGCCTCGAAGATCATCACCGACTCGGAGAGCGTGAAGCGCGAAATCTGCGAACACCTCGGCGTCCGGCCGGAGAAGATCGCCGTCGTGCCGCTCGCGCCGCGCCGCGCGTTCCGACCCGTCAACGCGCTCGAAGTAATTGCCTCGGCACGTCGTCGGCTCGGCGTCGAAGACGACTTCATCCTGTTCGTCGGCACGGTTGAACCGCGCAAGAATTTGCTGACGCTCGTGCGCGCCTTCGAGGAACTGACGCGTCGCCGAGACTTCCGCGCGCAACTCGTCATCGCCGGGCAGAAGGGCTGGCTGACGGAAGAACTCTTCGCGCTCATCGAACAGTCCGGCCTCGGTCGCCGCATACTTTTCACCGGCTACATCTCCGACGAAGACCTCGCCGCGCTCTATTCCTCCTGCCGCGTCTGCGTCTACCCGTCGCTCTACGAGGGCTTCGGCCTGCCGCCGCTCGAAGCGATGAGTTGCGGCGCGCCCGTCATCACGAGCCGCATTCCGGTCATCATGGAGACGGTGGGAGAGGCCGCGCGGCTCGTCGAACCGACCGACGTGCGCGCGCTGGCCGATTGTCTCCAAGGATTGTGGGGAGACGACGAGGAGCGGCGGCGTCTCTCCGCCGAAGGGATCGCGCACGCCGCGCGCTTCACCTGGGAGCGCACGGCGCGTCTCACGCTCGACGTTTACGAAGAAGTCTTACAGGGCGCGTCGGGCACGGCGGGTCTCGCGGCGAACGCTTGAAGCGTGCGGGACGAAGGTTGAGCGGAAGCGAAGCGCAAACGAACGAGCGCAAACGAACGAGCGGAGACGAACGAGCGGAAACGAAAAGGCCGACCCCGTGTGAGAGGCCGGCCTTGTTGAAGTCGTTCGCGCGTGGGGCGCGTGCCGTTTAGTGGCGGTTGCGGTATTCGGGGGAGTAGACGAAGCCCCAGACCATCGTCTTGTAGTCGCCGGGGTTGGCGCGCAGGTAAGTGAGCCACGCGTTGTAGCCTTCGGCCTCCGGCTCGCGCCGCAGGTAACCGTAATACTGCATGGCGACGTAGGCCGGGTCGTATTCCTTGGCGTTCACTTCGGGACTCTCGATGATCTTTCTCAAGACGCTCGTGCGGGTCTCCGTGCCGTTTTGCAGACCGGCGATGAGCGCGTCGCGGTTCGACACCGTGACGCCCGCCGTCGCGAGCAGCGCGTCAACGTAGGCCGTGTTCGACAAGCTCGCCGGATATTTCGCGGCGAAGTCTCCGCGCGACGGCCACGCGGCGATGAAGGCGTCGCGCTTGGAGATGACTTCGGCCTCGGTCTGCCCCGTCACGCTGCGCATCCCGGCGACGATTTCGGGGTAGGTCGGCAGGCGGCCGAGCGACGCTTTGTAGAGGCGGTAGACGAGGTAGCCCTTGATGTTGAATTCCTGCGCCTCGAAGAAACTCTTCGAGACGAGGACGCGCGCGCCGTTGACGCCGCCGAGGCAGTTCGGGTCGCCGTTGCAGGCGTTGAGCACTTTCATCCACGCGTTGAAGCCGTCGGCTTCGGGAAAGCGGCTCAGAAAGTCTATGTACTGCTGCTGGACGAAAAAGTCGCTGTCGTCAATCGTGATGCGGGTGTTCGTGCCGGGGCGGAGGCGCACGGGCTTGACCTTGACGTCGCCGTAGAACAACTCGGACGGCAGCGTCGGGTCTTCGGTGACGACCCTCAGCGTCGGCGCGCTCTGGCCTTGCGCGACGGCGAACGACGCGCACAGCGCGGTGATGAATAAGGCAACGACGAATCTACGCATGTGTGTTTTACTCCCGGTACTCTATAGACGGTGGGGCTATTTTTCTGTAGCTTAGGAAATCCTTGGGAGAGCCGGGGCTACTCTGAATCGCTCTTCTCGCGCCCGCTCGCTGTGGTCGCTCGCGCGCGCAGCCCAACAACGGTTATCGTAGCTTGCCCTCAGAGCGTTTGTCAACGATATTGACCGCACGCGTAAATTAGACGCGGGCGCGCCGGGTTTGGGCGAAAAATAAGTTTGAGAGGCCGCCCGCCGTGCGTCCCGAAAAAGCTCTCGCGCGGGCACGTTGAGAGATGCCGCGCCGCACGGCGGGCGTTGCCCCGCGGCGGGCGCGGGCAGGTTAAAAGATTGCGACTGATGGGGAAAGAGACTGCGACTGATGGGGAAAACTCTGTGCGGATAGACGAGAGCTTGGGCGCGAGTCGGGGGCAGCAGTGGTGGCGTCGGCGGCGGGGCGACGCGGCGGCGTTGGGCGTTATCGTCGCGTTCTTCACGGTCATGTTCGCAGGGCAAATTTTCGGGGGGAAGTTTCTGCTGGCGGGCGACCCGCTCTACTACTCCTACCCGCTGCGCACCATCGGGTGGGAGATGATCCGCGCCGGGCAGTTGCCGTTGTGGACGCCGCTCGTCTTGTCCGGCTACCCGCTTCTGTCCATGTCGCAACTCGCCTTCGCCTATCCCTTGACGTGGGGCTACCTGTTCCTGCCGGGGCACTGGGCGGAACAGATTTACGTGCTCGCGCCATTTTTACTTTCGCCCGCCTTCACCTACGCCTACGCGCGCGAGACGGGGCGGAGTCGCATGGCCGCGCTCCTCGCCGGTCTCGCCTTCGGCTACGGCGGGATGATGTGCAGCGGCATCTCGTTCACGGGGCTGCCCTCGAACAGCATGCTCTGGCTGCCGCTCGTCCTCATCCCCGTTGACCGCGCGGCGACGCAGAGGCAGCGCAGGTTCGTCCCGCTCCTCGTCGGCGCGACTGCCGCTTACGCGATGTCCGTCCTGAACGGGCAGGGTCAGAGTTTTCTCTACACGGGCATCGTCGCCGCCGCTTACGGCCTCTACGTGTCCCTCTTCCCGCCCGGCCGGAACGTGCGCGCAGAAGGCGACGACAACAATGCGCCTCACGGCGAAGCCGCGCATGAAGACGACGCGGCGAATGATGATGAAGGCGACGCGATTGGGACATCAGGTTGGCGCGAGTGGGGCAGGTGGCGGCCGCTGTTGGTCGCGCTCGGCGCGCTGGCGTTGTCGGCGGGAATCGCCGCGTTCCAGATTCTTGAGACGATGCGCGCGGCGCGGCGCAGCATCCGCAACACGCTCAGCTACGAAGCCATCAGCACGGGCGCGTTCACTCTGAAGGAGGCCGCCCTCTCGCTCGTCATGCCGCTCTATTACTCGACGGACGTGTCGGCCTACGTCCCGTCGCTCGCGCTCGTCTTTGCCGCGCTCGCGTGCCTCGCGGCGTTACTCGCGCGACGCGGCGACACGACGGCGCGCGATTCGCGCATCTATTTCTGGCTCGGCGTGGCCGTCGTGGGCTGGGTCTTGATGCTCGGCGCGAACACGCCCGCGCAACAGATCATCTACCGGCTTCCGCTGCTCAACAAATTCCGCGTGCCTTCGCGTCACACCTTCGAGTGGACGTTCGCCGTCAGCATCCTCGCGGCTTACGGTTGGGACACGGCCGCGCGCCGCGGTTGGCTCGCACGACCCGACCGCAGCACCTCGCGCGCTCGACGCCGCGACGGCTTCGAGACGATCGTCGTCTCTCTTCTACTCGCGCTCTGCGTCGCCGTCGGCATCTACTGGTGGCGTGCGGTGCAGGTCGCCGCGCTGCCGGGGACTTACGATTACACGGGCTTGCCTGAGTCAACTTTCCTCGTCTGGAAAACGATCTTCACGCTCGGCGTGTTGCTCGTCATCTGGCGGGGCGCGCGGCTCGCCTCGCCGCGCACGCGTGCGGGCGTGCTGATGGCAGCCATTGCTGTCGCCTGCTTCGTCGAACCGTCGGCGTCCATCTCGCGCTGGTACGAGGGGATGCTCTTGACCGGAGAGCGTTTCCGCGTCGTCTCGCCGACGACGCGCTTCCTGCAAAATTATCCGCCCGCTGAAAACCGCGCCTACACGCGCGTCGAACTCTACTCCGAAGAGTTCACCACGACGCCGCGCCTCGAAGCGCCGAACCTGACGGCGCTCCACCGCATCCAGAACCTCGCGGGTTACGAGCCGCTGATCTTCGAGCGGTACAGCCGCGCGCTCGGCGGCGTCGGGATGGACACCGTCTCGCCGCGCGAAGGCTACGCGCCGAACGACCAACTCTTCCGGCCGCGCTCGCGCGTCCTCGATCTGCTGAACACCACGTTCGTCGTCTCTTACTCGAACCTCGCGTTCAGACCGCAGAGCCTACTCCACCGCGACGGCGTGGCCTTCTTCGAGTCCGACATGCAGACCGCGCTCAACCCCGGCCAGACCATCGCGCTCGGCGGCGGCGCGGCCACGGGGGACACGCTCGCACTCGTCACCGCGCTCTCCAACGCGGGCGAGATGGAGCAGGGGCGTGCGGTCGCCAGAGTGCGCGTGCACTTCGCCGACGCGCCCGCCTCCGTCGTTGTCGAGCGCGACTTGCGCGCGGGCGTGGACACGGCCGAGTGGGCGCACGAACGACCGGACGTGCGTCACGCTGTCCGGCACGCGCTCGCGCCCGTCTTCGACGCGCGCCCCGGCGACGAGCGAAACAGCTACCCCTCGCACCGCTACCTCGCGCTCGTCCCGCTCGGCGCGCGCGGGCGCGTGGACAAAATCGAGATCACGAATCTGACCGACGGCGCGCCGCTCGCCTTGTGGAAGGCGACCGTCCATGACTCGGCGGGCACTTCTTCGACGCCCCTGTCGCCTCTCTCTCCCGAATGGTGGGAGGCGGTCTATCAACAGGATCACGTGCTCATCATGCGTAACCGCCGCGCGCAGCCGCGTGCGTGGCTCGTCGCCGAAGCCGAGTCGGTGGACGGCGAGGAAGCCTTGCGACGCATCAGCGGCGAGGGCGCGCGCGAGTTCGACCCACGCCGCACGGCGCTACTTGAAGTCGCCCCGGCCGAGATGCCCGCGCTCTCCGGCGGGGAGTTGACGGCGGAGAGTGTGGCGCGCGTCACGGAGTACGAACCGAACCGGTTGGTGGTCGAGACGCATGCGACAGCCGCGACGGTGTTGGTCGTCAGCGAGATGTTTTATCCGGGGTGGGAAGCGACGGTTGACGGCGCGACGGCGCGGATTCATCTGACGGACTTTCTGTTGCGCGGCGTGGCCTTACCGGCGGGGGCGCATCGCGTGGAGATGCGTTATCGCGCTCCGGCCGCGCGCAACGGCGCGATCATCTCCGCGTGCACGCTCGTCGGCCTCTGCCTGCTCGTGATCTTCGACCGGCGCGCGAAGCGGCGCAGGCCGACTCGCACAACCGGACGATGAGACAGAGAGACACGACGGGGCGGCTCAAGTTTTCGCGCGGGCGCGGCGCGGACGCGGCGGCCGTCCTCTTCTTCGCGGCCTTCTTCGCACTCTTCTTCGGTCAATTTTTATTCGGCGACAAGTTCATCGTCGGCGGCGACGCCTTCGCTTACTCCTACCCGCTGCGGACAGTAGGGTGGGAGATGATCCGCGCCGGGCAGTTGCCGTTGTGGACGCCGCTCGTCTTGTCCGGCTACCCGCTTCTGTCCATGTCGCAACTCGCCTTCGCCTACCCGCTGACGTGGGGCTACCTCTTTCTCGACGCGCCGCGGGCGGAACAACTCTACGTGCTCGCGCCCTTCCTCCTCGCGCCCGTCTTCACCTACGCCTACGCGCGCGAACTCGGCCGTAGCCGCACGGCCGCGCTCCTCGCAGGTCTCGCCTACGGCTACGGCGGCGCGACGACGGGGCTGCTCGGCGTCGTCGGCTTCTTCACGAACGCGATGATGTGGCTGCCCCTCCTGCTCATTGCGATTGAACGCGCGCGCGCGGCGCACACAGGACGACGCTTCGCCGGGTGTCTGCTCGCGGCGTCGGCCGCCTACGCGATGTCCGTCCTGACGGGACTGGCGCAAGGGTTCGTCTTCGTCGCCCTCGTCGCCACGACCTACGCGCTCTGCCTCTCTCTGTTCGACGCGCCGCCCGTCGAAAGTGAAGAGGCGGGTGAGACTATTGACGAAGCAGAAGAGACTGCTGACGGCGCGTCGCGCCCATGGCTGAGCTGTGCGCGCTGGCGACCCCTGTTGGTGGCGTCGGGCGCAATCGCTCTGGGCGCGGGCGTCGGTGCATTTCAGATTTTGGAGACGATGCGCGCCGTCCGCCGCAGCATCCGCCGCACGCTCATCTACCCGTTCTTCATCAGCGGCTCGTTCTCGCCGCGCGTCGCCCTCAAGTCGCTCGCCGCGCCCCTCTACACGGGGCGTTTCGCCGACGTGGGAACTTACGTCGCGCCGCTCGCCCTGCTGCTCGCGCTCGTCGGCATCATCTACTACGCGCTCCACCGCCGCGACGCGCCGACGCTAACGACAACACCATTGACGCCGAAACTGACCCCACTAACGACGCCGCTGACTCCACTAACGACGCTGCCGCGACGCGACCCGCGCGTCTTCTTCTGGGCGGCCGTCGCGCTCGCCTCGTGCGTTCTCATCCTCGGCCAGCACACGCCCGTCTACGGGTGGCTCTATCACCTGCCCGTCATCAACAGTTTCCGCGTGCCCTCGCGCTTCGCCTTCGTCTGGACGTTCGCCGCCGCCGTCCTCGCCGCCTACGGCTGGGACGCGCTCGCCTCACTCATGCGTTCGCACGCGACGAAGACGACGGCAGGCACGCTCTCCTCTTCATCGCGTTTTAACTTCGCGCTCGTCTGCGGCCTCTTCACACTCAGCGCGCTCGCCGGATACTTCTGGTGGCGACAAAGCGTCAACTTCGCCTTAACGGAGTTCGACGCGGGCGTGGGCGTGCCGCGCGCGTGGACGGAAGGCTACTGGTACGCGGGGCTGCCGATACGTTCCTACCTCGCTTGGAAACTCGCTTTCACCGTTTCGATCCTTTTACTGATCTGGCGCGGCTGGAAAATTGACGCGTCGCGAGCGCGTTCGCTCGTCCTCCTCGCCGCGCTCGCGCTCGCTTGTTTCGTCGAGCCGTTCGTCGTGGTCACAAACTGGTGGCAGCCGTTCGCGAAGTCGCGCGCGCGCTTCACGGCCGTCTCGCCCGTCACCCGTTTCTTGCAACAGCGGACGCAAGAAGACGGGGGCGGCCGCGTCTACACGCGCGTCAATTTGTTTGCGGAGGAGTTCAACGCATCGCCGCGTTTCGACCCGCCGAACCTGACCGCGCTGTACGGCTTGGAGAACGTCGGCGGTTACGAGCCGCTGCTGTTTGAACGCTACAGCCGCGCGCTCGGCGGCGTCCACCTCGACGCGGCCAGCCCGCTCCCCGGCGTCGCGCCGAACCGCGCCCTCTTCGACGCGCGCTCACGCGTCCTCGATCTGCTCGGCGCGAAATTCGTCGTCAACGCACGGATGCAGACGGGCGCGCCCGACATCGAACGCGACGGCGTGCGCTTCGACGCGGCCGACCTCGCCACGGAACTCCGCCCCGGCGAACGTATTTCCCTGAACGCAAACTCCGCCGCGAATCCAGCAGCAAACTCCGTCACCAACTTCGTTGCAAACTCCGTCGCTGCGAACTCCGCTACAAACTCCGTCGCCGCAACTACTGCCGACACGCTCGCCCTCGTCACTTCCATGTCGAACTCGACGGGTGTTGCGGACGGCGCGACTGTGGCGTTGCTGCGTGTGCACACGACGGGCGGGCGCGTCGTCGAGCGAGCGTTGCGCGCCGGGAGCGACACGGCCGAGTGGGCGCACGAGCGGCCGGACGTGCGCGCCGGAGTCCGACACGCACTCGCCCCTGTCTTCGACAGCACGCCGGTCGCGGACGAGAGCGGCAACTATTCGTCGCATCGCTACTGGTCGCGCGTCGCCCTCGGCGAGACGCTCGCGGTCGAGCGCGTCGAGATCGTCAACACGACCGAAGGCGTCGCGCTCGCGCTCTGGAAGGCGACGCTCTACGATTCGACACGCCGGCAATCGCGAACGCTCGCGCGCACACAGCGTAGTCTCTACGCGGGGCTGGACGCCGCACGCTGGTCTGTCGTCTACGACGCGGGCGACGTGCTCATCCTCGAAAACAACCGCGCGCAACCGCGAGTGTGGCTCGTCGCCGAAGCCGAGTCGGTGGACGGCGAGGAAGCCTTGCGACGCATCAGCGGCGAGGGCGCGCGCGAGTTCGACCCGCGACGCACGGCACTCTTGGAAGTTGCCCCCGCCGAGATGCCCGCGCTCTCCGGCGGGGAGTTGACGGCCGAGAGTGTGGCGCGCGTCACGGAGTACGAACCGAACCGACTGGTGGTTGAGACGCGCGCGCCGCGGGCGACGGTGCTTGTTCTTAGTGAGATCAATTATCCGGGGTGGGAAGCGACGGTTGACGGCGCGGCGGCGCGGATTCATCTGACGGACTTTCTGTTGCGCGGCGTGGCCTTACCGGCGGGGGCGCATCGCGTGGAGATGCGTTATCGCGCTCCGGCCGCGCGACACGGCGCGATCATCTCCGTGCTCAGTTTGCTTGCGCTCGGCGCGTTGCTTTTCTGTTCAGTTGGAAGATCGTGGCGGCGAGCAGGAGCAGAGAGGCCGCGCTGATGGATGCCCCTTGATAAAAGGAGGGCGGCCGGAACTCGAAGCGAATTGTGTGCGTTCCGGCGGGGACGGCGAGGCCGCGCAGTGCGTAGTCCGTGCGGAGCAGGAGCGCGGGCGTGCCGTCAATAGTCGCCTGCCAGCCGGGATAAAATACGTCGCTCGTGACGAGAAACGAGGGCGCGTTCGCGCGCGTCTCAACTTCCATCCGACCGTCGTCCGACAGAGAGGTGACGCGCGCCGTCGCGTTTTGGTCAAGAGCTTGCGGCGCGAAGTCGAACGGCTCTTCCAAGAGTGCGACGCGCGCGGGGTCGAACGCGCTCCCGTCCGCGAGCCGCGAAGAGTGGAGCGCGCGCAGAGCCTCCTCTTCCGTGACGTTTAGAACTTTCCCGACGAGCCACGCGCGCGGCCGCGCACGCAGATTCTCGTAGACGCCCGCCTCGCCCACGTCCTCCGGTTTGATCCGGCCGTAGCCGCTGTTGTCGAAATTGATGTCCGTAACGTGACGCCAGCGCGTCGCGTCGGCGAGCGAACCGGCGACGGGCGTGACCGCGACGGAACTGCCCGCGGACGCGTCGAGCAGGCTGATCTTCTTGACCGAGAGCGTGGCGTTCGCGCCGCCCGTCCATTGAATCTCGACGCGCTTGATCTCCGCGGCCGCTGGCAGGGCGAGCCGCGCCGCGTAGTCGTGCCCCTCGCAGCGCACGTCGCCGCGCGTGACGGGATAGCTGCGGTAGACCGGCGCGCGCGCCTGTCGCATCGTCGGGCGCACGTCGGCGCAGTCGTAAGCCCACTCGGAGGTGTCGCGTCCCGCTAGCAAGCTCTGCGTATAAGTGTGCCCGCCCGTGTCCGTCGCGACGACGCGCGCCACTTCCGCGCCGTCCGCGACCGTTGCGGAACAGGCGAGCGCGGAGGCGACGGCGACGACGTTCGCGCGCGCGGGACGCGGGAGTTCGACCGCGAAGACGTTCGGGTTCGGCGCGCCGCAACCCGCACCGAGCGAAGCGTTGAACTCGCCCTGCGCCCAACGGACGCCCTCGGCGTCGGCCAAGGCGGGCGGCTCGATTTTGTCGCGCGGCACGAAGAGGTAGCGCACGGCCAACACGTCGAGGCTGAGGTTCGCAGGGTCGCGCCAAGTGCCGTCGGCGACGCTGCCGTGCGGCGGCATCGTCAACAGGCGGCTCGTGCGCGAGAGGATAAAAGGGCCGTAGCCGCTCGCGCTCGGATAGCCCCAGAGCTTCGAGAGGTCGGGCGGGAGTTCGCTGACGCGCCCCGTGCCGCCGCGCACGGGCAGCAGTCGCGCGTGCGTCGCCGCGAGTTCGTCGCGCAAGCTGACGGCGGCGAGCGGCGGCGACTGAAAGACTTTGTAAGGCGGCCCGTAGTGCCACTCGTAAAACCATGTGAAGCTGGCGAGGTCGAGCGCGAGGACGACGACGACGAGCGCGCGGCGCACGCTTGAGTGCGTTCGCGCGCGCCAGTAGAGCAGCGCAGCCGCGCCCGCAGAGAGCACGACGAGCGGCACGCCCGTCGCCGGGTTCGCCCACGGCAGAAAACTGAGCGGGCGCGCGAGAGGCTCTGTCGCCCACGCGCTCACACGTTCCGTCAACGCGACCATTACTGCGAGACAGGCGAGCATCAACGCGGCCGCGACGACGAGCGTGCGTCTGATCAAACGGCTCGAAGCGAACCCTTGCGAGACGGCGTGCGCGCCGAGCGCGACGAGCACGCTCACGCCGAGCGACAGTTCCATGAAGTGGCGCGCGGGCACGCGAAACTTGTTGATGACGGGCAGTTGGTAAGTGAGGCGCGCGAGCGGCGTCGCGTCGCCGAGGGCGAGCAGGAAGGCGACGGCGCAGGCGGCGAGCCAGAACCACGCGAGGCCGCGTCGCCGTGTCGCGCGGAAGCCGATTGCCGCGAGCAGCAGCGGCAAGAGTCCGACGTATCCGCTCAGTTCGCCCGCGCCCCAGCCGCCCGCCTCCGAACCCCACGCGCCAAAGTAGGGCAGGTCGTAGAGCGTGCCGGGCGAGCCGCCGTAGAGGTAGGGGAAGAGGAGCATCGGCGTCTGCCTGAGCGGCAGCGCGTAAGAGACGAACTCTGCGAAGCCGAGCGACGCGCGCAAACTCGCGGCGGCGAGTTCCGCCGTCGGCACTAACTGGATGGCGGCGAGTCCCGTCCCCGTCAAGACGACAAGCGCGGAGAGTAAGTAGTAACGCACGCGCCCGCCTCTGGCATACCACCCGCGCGCGAGCGCATACGCGCCGCCGAGCGCGAGCGTGTAGACGAAGATTTGCGGATGCCCCGCGAGCGCAGAGCACGCCACACTCGCTGTGCCCACGGCGAACCAGAAACCGTCACCGCCCGCCCGACGCAAACTCGACGCGCCTTCGCGTCGCGCATCATTTGAGTCTTCGCGTCGCGCACCGTTTAACTCTTCGCGTTGTTCGCCGCCTGTGCCTTCGCGTTGCTCAACGTCCGAGTCTTCGCGTTGCTCGATGCGCGGGTCTTCGCGTCGTGCGAGTTTCTCAAGCGACAGGATGAACAGCGGCAACCACGCGGCGGCGTGGATGAGCGCGGCGTGCCCGAGGTGCGCGACGACGAAGCCGCACATGCCGTAGCAGACGCCGCCCAACGCCGCGGCGAAGCGCGCGCGCGTCAGCGCGTAACAGTAGGCGTAAGTGAAACTCGCGGCGAGGACGTAGGCCGACAGGAGAAAGGCGTTCCACGATTTGACGAGCGAGAACACGAGCGCGGGCGGATACCACATCATCAACTGCGAATCGCCCACCGCCGGAAAGCCGCCCCACACCGACGCGTCCCACAGCACGCGCCGCGCGTAAAAGTTCGGCAGGAAATACAAGATGCCGTCGCCCGGCGCGAGCAAGTAATCCGAGAACAACACGGGCGCGAAGAAGAGGACGACGAGCAGCGTGTAAGCGGCGAGAACGGCGAGCGCGTGTAGTAGCCACGCACGCTTCGATAAACTCGACTCGCCGGTCTCGCCGGAATGTTCGCGCGTGTTCGCTTCAGCCATTCAACTTTAAGCGCGCAGTCTGGAAATAAACGGCCGCAGTGCGTTCTCCAAACGAGTCATCGCGTCAATCATCGCGTGTTGAACCATCTCCCAACGGGCTTCGTCGCCTTCACTGCCGCCGATCAAAAGGCGGCAGGCAATCCGACTGCTTTTGCTGCCTTCGAGTCTTTCCCAAGATAACTTTCCTCCGAAAGCTGCTTCGATTTCATGTTTGTGAGATTCTAACTCGTCGTAAATTCTTTTGTTGGTCGCCGCATCCGGGCGGGCAATATAAAGTTCGACGCGGGTGCTCCTCAGCCCGACGACATACCTGAAATGCAGTCCGCTGACGCCCGCGCCGATCTCGATGTAGTCGCGCGCGGACGGCGGCAGCCTGCCTTCGAGCGTGGTTCTGCCCTCGCTCAAAGTAAGAAGCCGCTCCAAGAATTTGCGATGCGGAAGATGTAGGGCTGGTTCTGTGACGCTCATTGGTTTTCACTTCCCGCGTCAACGCCGCCGCGCGATGACGTACATGATGTCGTAGAGGTTGAGGTAGAAGCCTAAGCCGCCGACGCCGAGGCGTTCGAGCGGGCGGTAGAGTTGCGGCTTCTGCTGGCGCAGGACGAGGACGTTGTAGGCCATGTTGCCGATGCTGCGGTAGAAGCCGCAGTAGCGGTTGTAGACGACATCGAAGCCGTACCTGTCGAGCAGTTGGGCGAGCGTTCTGGCGGAGAAATAGTGGAGGTGCGTGGGCGGGTGGATCATGCGCCACTTATCTTTCCTGAGTTTCGCGTTGAAGCTGTCAACGTCGGCGGTGGTGATGGTCAAGAGCGCGCCCCGCTCGGTGTGCGCCGCGATCTTCTCGACGTAACGGTGCGGCTCGCGCAAATGTTCGATGGTGTCCCACATGCAGACCACGTCAAACTTCCGCGCGCCGTAGTCGTGCGCGAGAAAGTCCGCCTGCACCACGTCGAGCTTCAACTCTTCGCGCGCGTAACGCACGCCTTCGTCCGTGATGTCTATACCTTCGACGTGCTCAAACTCTTCGCGCGCCACGTCGAGGAAGAAGCCGTAGGCGCAGCCG
Source organism: Pyrinomonadaceae bacterium (assembly GCA_030841105.1). Classification (GTDB taxonomy): domain Bacteria; phylum Acidobacteriota; class Blastocatellia; order Pyrinomonadales; family Pyrinomonadaceae; genus JAIVJZ01. The sequence goes on along the minus strand of JAVEDE010000055.1, from coordinate 42,106 downwards.
ATCTCAAGCAGTCGGCGGTGGCGCGCGGGGTCGAGGAATTTTTTTAGTTCGCCGAGGCGCAGGGCGAAATTTTTACGGAAGAATTTCGCGTCCGCGGCGTAGTCGCTGAACTCCGCGCCGGTGAAAAACTCCTCGTTGTAGAGCGAGAAGAGTTCCTCGTCCGTCAGGCGCATGTCGGCGTAGACGTAGCCGCAGGCGCGGCAACGTAGGATGCCGGGATAGAGCGGCGCGGCCGCGTCGTCGTGCCCGCACACGACGCAGGAGTTGCCGGTCGCCGCGCGTGCGTCGGCGGCGGCGTTGGCGGGTCGGTCTGGTGTGGTCTGGATGGAACTCAAAACAGTTCGGTGTCTTTGATGTAGCGCGGGCGCGCTTTGGTCTCTTGGTAAATCTTGCCGATGTACTCGCCGACGATCCCTAGGAACATGATCTGGACGCCGCCGAGAAAATAGATGGGGATGATCGTGCCCGCCCAACCGGGCGGCGTGTGCCCCTTGATTTTGTGATAGAGGTAGAAGAGCGTCATGAGCACGCTGAACAGGAAGACGAGCATCCCGGCAACTGTGACGAGACGCAGCGGCACGATGCTGAACGACGTGATGCCGTCGAGCGCGAGCGACGCGAGTTTGCGGAAGTCGTGTTTCGACTTGCCCGCGCCGCGCCGCCTGACGGTGAACGGCACGATCTCCGATTGATAGCCGATGTCCACAAATATCCCGCGCAGGAACAAATTGTACTCGCGATATTCCGAGATGGCGTCAATCGCCTGACGCGAGACGAGGCGGTATTCCGAGTGGTGCTTGATGATCTTCGCGCCCATCAAACGCATCAGGTTGTAGAAGAAGCCGGAGGTGGCCTTCTTCAAGTAAGAATCGCCGCGCCCGCGCCGCACGCCGTAGACGATGTGCGCGCCCGCGCGATACTTCTCCAGAAACGTCTCGATGACGGCCTCGTCCTGCTGCAAATCCGCGTCAATCGTGACGACGCAATCGGCGTGTTCTTTGACGCCGAGCAGACCGGCGAGCAGGGCGTTTTGCGTGCCGACGTTGCGCACGAGTTTGAGACCTTTGACGCGCGCATCAAGCGCGTGCAGTTCCTCGACGACCGCCCACGTCCGGTCGCGGCTGCCGTCGTCAACAAGGTAGACGAAACTCTCCGCGTCAACTTTCCCGGCGGCCGAGAGTTTCTGCAAAACTTCGCAGAGGCGGCGCACGGTGTCGCCAATGACGAGTTCCTCGTTGAGACACGGCACGACGATGGCGAGCACGGGCGCACTGTCCGACCGCGCGTTTGCGGTCGTGCCCGTCAAACGCGACTCGCCCGCCGCCACAGCCGTATGGCGCGTCGCGGGCTTTGTCACCGTCCCCGTTTCTCTCGTCGTCGAACTCAAGAGTTTATGCCACCTCTTCTACTTCGCGCCGCTGTCGTGGAGCGGCGGCGGAACTCTCCATGCGCGCGATCAACTCTTCGAGAATCCGGTGAACGCGCGCGGGCGTGAAAGCGTCGCGGCGCGCGCGCCCGGCCTCGACGGTGCGGTGGCGCAAGTCCGCGTCGTCGCGCGTGAGCAGCTTAGCGAGCGAGGCGACGCGGCGCAAATCGTCTTTGCGGTCGAACGTCAACCCGGCCTCGCCGAGCGTCTCCGGCACGGCCGCGCTGCGGTAGGCGAGCGCGGGCACGTCGAACCACATCGCTTCGACGAGCGGCACGCCGAAACCTTCGTGTTCGCTCAGAGACCAGTATAGGTGCGCCGTGCGGTAGTAGGCCAGCAGTTCGGCGTCCGACAGTTGCCCGGTGACCGTGACGTGCGCGTCCAAGTCGTGCGCGGCGATGAGGCGCAGGAGACGCGTGTAGTAAGGATCGGAAGCGCGACCTTCGCCGGCGATGACGAGGCGTGACTGCGGGTCGAGTTCGCGGTAGAGAGCGTAGGCCGCGACGAGTTCGTCCTGCTTCTTGTTCGGCGCGATGCGGCCGACGAAGAGTAGGTTGACGAGTCCGTCCTGCAAGCGATCCATGAGCGCGTCGTCGGCGCGCAAATTCCACTTCGCGGGGTCGCAGATGATCGGCAGCACGCCGGGATGCGGGAAGCCGCTCGACGCGAGTTCGGCCGCGTTGAAAGCCGAGTCGCCGACGGAGCAGGGGAAGTGCGGCGCGAGGCGCGGCAGGTGCGCGCGTCCCGTCCGCAGCATCCACGCGAAGCCGGGGCGGTAGGGCGCGTAATATTCGGCCGGGGTGATGTTGTGATAGACGAGACACTTCGCGCCCCTGTGTTCGACGGCGAAGGCGGTCAGTTCCGAGCCGATGGAATGATGATAGAGCAGCGCATCCGAGGGCGCGACGAGCGCGGGGTCGAACAACTGCGCCTCGTCGCGCAACCGCTCGTCGCGCCGCTTGACGAAAATCTCCGACGCGTAGCCGCGCGCGCGCAGGTGATCGCGGATGTTGCGCGCCTGATTCGAGATCGCGTCGCCGTAAACGATGTCGGGCAGCAGTTGATGGATCGCGCGGCGCGCGCGCGGCGGAGTTGTCGCCGTCGCGTTTGATTTATCCGCGGTTGATTCATCCGCGCTTGGCTCATTCGCACTCGTCTCGTCTGCGCTTGCCACATCTGCGCTTACTTCATCTGCGCTTGCCTCGTCTGCGCTCGACTCGACTGCGCTTGATTCATCCGCGAGCGAGCGGAGCAGTTCTTCGTAACGCGAGATGACCTTGTTCCAGTCGGCGTGTGCGGCGGCGTAGGCGCGGCCGCGCGCGCCCGTGGCGTCGAGTTCCGCGTCGGGTGCATCGGCGACGTGTGCGAAGACGGCCGCCCATTCTTCTTCGGACGCCGCGAGCCAGCCGCCACGCGCGCGTTCGACGGCGTGTGCGGTGGCGAGGCATTCGCGGTGCGCGGCGACGGGACGGCCGCCATAGCTCCAAGCCTCCATCAGGGCACGCGAAAAACTCTCGTTGCGGCTCGGTTGAAAGAGCGCGCGGCAGTTGGAGAGCAACGCGGCCTTCGCGTCTTCTCCGACGAGGCCGAGATCGAAAATGCCGCGCGCGCGTTCGTCGTAAGAGTGCGCGCCCGTCCCGGCGAGGACGAGCCGGAGCGGCGAGGCCGGGGCGCGTTCCTTAAATCGGATGAAGGCGCGGACGAGCAGGCCGGTGTTCTTCGTCTCGTCGCGTCGGCCGAGGTAGAGGACGAAGGGCGCGACGCCGCCGTTACCGTCGCCGCTGTCGCCGTCGCTCCTATCGCTGCCGCCGTTGCTACTGTCGCTGTCGCGCCGTAGTTCGACGGGGAGCGCGCGTGCGAGTTGTTCCGGCGAAGCGTCGAGCGGTTCGATGCCCTCGCCTGTGACGAGGCCGCGCGCGTAGACGGACGCGCCGTAGAGTCTGGCGGCGAGTTCGCGTTCGCCTTCGGAGTTGAAGAGGACGAGCCGCGCGCGTTGAAACATCTCTTCGACGGCGGGCAGGTAAGCCGCCGGTTCGTCGTGCAGGCACGGTTGCAGGAACGCGCGCGCGGCGACGTGCGGCAACCCGCGCGTGGCCGTGGCGAACATGTAGGGGATGAAGAGGAAGGCGCAATAGTCGTCGGCGTGCGCGCTAAGGTGTGCGATGAGGGCGGGTGAGTTGATGTTCTCGCCCGTGAAGATTTCGGCGTCCGCTTCGGAGAGGGGCGAGACGCCCGGACGCAGGTCGCGCGGCGCGAGCGCGAGCAGTTTCGCGTTGACCAGATCAAAAGCCTCCGCGTCGCGCGCGCCGACGGGGAAGCGACGGACGCCCAAGCCGTGTTCGCGCGAGAGTCCCGGCGGGTGGTGGTTGGTCGCCCAGTCGTCTTGAAACGAGCGGCAGCAGGTGGTCAAGACTTCCACGTCAATGTCGCGCGCGGCGAGCCGCGTCGCGATCTGAAAGGCTTGCTGCTCGGCTCCGCCTTTCAACTCCGCTCCGAACCACGGGATGACGATGGCGAACGGCTTCATGCTTGACCGGAAAAATTCTCACGCGCCGACGCCGCCTCTTGCAGCGAACGCAGGCGGCGCACCTCGGCGTCGAATTCTTCGCGCGCTCTCTGTTGCTTCGCGGCGAGCGCGCGCAACTCTTCGCGCAACTCTTCGAGGACGACCTGTTGCGTCTCCACGATCACGCGCTGCTCCTGAATCAAAAATTCCTGTTGCGCGTCGGACGCGAGTTGCTGCTCGCGCCGGAGCGTCTCGGCGAGTTGCTGTTGCGCGGTGATGGCGGCGGTCAACTCCGTGAGCGCGGCCTGCGCCTGCTCCACCTGCGTCTGTGTCTCGTCCTGCAACGTCTGCGTCCGCGCCTCCAACTCGGCATGACTGTTCGACAGTTCGAGCAGCGCGTCGGCGAACATCTCCAACACCTCGACGGTCTCGGCGTGCGGCGACGAGACGACGGGCGACGCTTCAACGACGCCCGCCGTCGTCGCGCTCCCGCGCGCGAATTGCGAGAGCGTGCGGTTCAAGTAGTCGGCGATGAGTTGCTGTTGGGCGAGCGCGTAGATTTCAAATTGCTGCTGGTGCTGCATCAAGACGGGCAGCCGCACGAGCGCGCGCGCGAGCCGCAACAGGTAGCCGACGACGGGCACGCGGCCGAGACGCCGCATCAAAGGCGACGGCAGACCTTCGACGCGCACGCCCCGCCCCGCCGCTTCCGGCGACGCCGACAGTCGTTCGATGATCTCGACTTTACCCGCCCGCCCGCCGCGCAACTCGTCCAACGCGCGCGCGCCCTCGGCCGGAAACGGCGCGCGCCCCAGAATCGCCCGGTAGACGCCTTCGACAAAATGCTGATCGTGAAAGGCGAGCAACTCCGCGACGTGATACTGCGACCTCTCGCCCGCACGGAAGTCCGGTTGCAGCACGAGCGGCTCGACGTGCGAGTCGTCCGGCGCGACGACGTGCGAGTCGGTTGACGCAAGGACGGGCGACGCCGACTCGTCGCCACGGTGCGCTGCCGCCGTCGCCGTCTCTCCCGCGTTGGGTTTCGTGTCGTCCACTTCGATCATCAACTCTTCGCCCGTGCTTCGATTGCGCGCGTCTCATCGCCCGTCGCGCGTTCGTCCACACTCTCGCCGCCCGTCATCGCCGCCGTCGTATTCCCGTCACGCCCTTCAACTCCGACGCGCCGCGTCGTGACGCGCGCGTCGAGGTTCGCGATGCCCTCCATCTCCACGGCGCACGAGACGCGAAAGAAGATCGCGCCGTCGAGCCAGTCGAAGGCTTCGCCGTCGGGCGTGTGCGCCGCCACCGAGACGAAATAATGTTCCTGTCCGAGCCAGCAACGGAACGTGAACACGGCCTCGATCACGTCGCCGCGCCGCGCCGCGCCCATCGGCTGCCCGCGCTGCTCCGTGTTCGTCCCGTAGACGTTGATGCCGTGCCGATTGCGAATCATAAATCCGCACACAGGTTCGGCCACGTCTTCGTGAAACAGCACGCGCAAACGCACCGCCACCGCGTCGCCCGTCTCGACCAACTCGACCGCGCGGCCGTTTGTCCCGTCAACCAACTCCGCGCCGATCACTTCCGCACGCTTGTTTCCGTGACGGTAAGAATACTGCAAAGGCTGACGCGCGACCCCGCCCGCCGCATCAACCGCGACTGACCCCGCCGCGCCCTCTGCTCCCGCATCTTCATTCTCGCCAGCGGCCATCTCATCCCCCTGCGTCGCCGCCACGCCCGCCGCCGTCGTCTCTGCGCCGTCGCCCTCTCCGGCGTAAGCCTCTTCGCGCGCCATGATCACGCGCTGGTAACGGTTGAGCACTTCCATCGGCGTGCCGTCGGCGATCATCCTTCCGGCGTTCAAGAGGATCGCGCGCGAGCAGAGGGCGCGCACCAGCGTCGGCTCGTGCGAGACGAAGAGGATCGTCGTTCCCGCCTCCTGCATCTCCTTGATGCGACGCACGCAGCGGTGCTGGAAGATCGTGTCGCCGACCGACAATGCCTCATCAACGACGAGAATATCCGGGTCGGTGTTGACGGCGATGGCGAAGGCGAGGCGCACGTACATGCCCGACGAATACGTCTTGACGGGCTGGTGCAGGAAGTCGCCGATCTCCGCGAAGCGTTCGATGCGTGCGAGCCGCGCGTCGGTGTCGGCGCGCGAGAAGCCCATCAGCGCGGCGTTCATGTAGACGTTTTCGAGGCCGGTGAATTCGAGGTTGAAGCCCGCGCCGAGTTCGAGCAGCGCGGCGACGCGTCCCTCGACCTGCACGTCGCCGTGCGTCGGCGCGAGCGTGCCCGTGATGATCTGCAAGAGCGTTGACTTGCCGCTACCGTTCGGCCCGACGATGCCGACCGTCGTGCCGCGCTCGATCTCGAAACTGATTTCGCGCAACGCCCAGAACTCGCGGTGTCGCTTCAGCCACCCGCGCGTCAGCGTCTCTTTCAGGCGGTCGCTCGGGTGTTCGTAGATGCGATACTGCTTCGCCACCCCTTCGACGCGCAATGCCTTGCTCATAACTGCAAACCCTAATGCAAACAGTGACAAGAGCACAAGAGCAGTGACGAGTGACAGGTGACAAGTGACGAGACAAAACAGTAAATCGTGAATCGTCAATCGTGCATAGAGAAAGCCGACCTTCGTCTATGCACGATTGACGATTCACGATGCAAGGCTTTCAACGGTTTACATCTTTTGTTCCAACTTGTCACTTGTCACCTGTCACTCGTCACTGTTCTCGGCTCTTGTCACCTGTCACTTGTCACCCGCTATTGTTTACAATGCCGGAATGATTTCGGCGCAGGATTCGCGACGGTTGGTGTGGCGGCCTTTGTGGGAGTTGCCGGGGCGGTTCGAGTTGATCCGTTCGCTGGCGCGGCGCGAGTTGGCGGCGCGTTATCGCGGGTCGGCGCTCGGCGTGGTGTGGGCGATGCTGACGCCCGCCGTGATGATCGCCATCTACACGTTCATTTTCGCGGGGATTTTCGGCGCGCGCTTCGGCGAGCGCGGGACGGCGTGGGACTACGCGCTCTACCTCTTCTGCGCGCTCTTGCCGTGGACGGCTTTTCAAGATTCGTTGCAGGTCTCGTCGAACGTCATCGTCGCGCACGCGAACCTCGTCAAGCGCGTGGTCTTCCCGCTCGAAGCGTTGCCGGTGGCGCAGGTGTTAGCCGCGCTCGCGACGCAGATGCTCGGCACAATCGTGCTCGTCGCGGGCGTCCTGCTCATCCGGCGCGAACTCCACCCGACGATCTTGTGGCTGCCCGCGCTCGTCCTGCCGCAACTCGTCTTGATGCTCGGCGCGGCGTGGCTCGTCGCTTCGCTCGGCGTCTTTTTGCGCGATACGGCGCAGGTCGTCTCGCTGCTGCTCGTCGCGTGGATGTTCCTGACGCCGATCATCTACCCGGAAGGGATCGTGCCCGCGCGTTACCAAGCGTTCATCAACGCCAACCCGTTCACGCCGCTCGTCAGAAACTATCGCCGCGTCATCCTCGAAGGCGCGTCGCCCGACTGGACTGGCCTCGCCTATTTCACCGCCTTCGCCCTCGTCGTCTTCGTCTGCGGCTACTGGTGGTTCGCCAAGACGCGCAAAAATTTCGCCGACGTGATCTAAAGCGCGCGAATCTCTCCGCGACGCGCTCACAGGCTTTCGTGTATGCTTCGCGACAACCTCTCGCCGCCACTCAGTGCAGCCTCGCCGCAGACTATCTCGGCTACAGCGACCCGCGTCTCAAACAACAACTCGCGCGCCGCCGCATGTTTCAGTTCGCGCGATTATCTTTCGTTCGATCCGCTCACCGAGCCGCCGCCCTCGGACGTGCCAGCCGAATGCGAAGGATGCGGGCTGTAGAACGAGCGCGGGCGCAAGCGTTGTTGGAAGTGCGGGAAGGGTCTGGCGCAGATGAGTCGTTACCTCGTCTGGTGCGACGCGTTGACGCGCGCCTACACGGAAAGACAGTTGCTTTCAGTTCATCATTCATCGTTCATCGTTTCTCTACGTCCTTCCACGACACTCACCACCGTCCCCATCAGCCACCAGAGGACGAGCGCGACTTCCGCGTCGCCGAAGTTGTAGTTGACGAGTGAACTGGCGAAGAAGCCCGCGAGCGCGCCGGTCGCTCCGAGTAGGAGTCCGTGCGCGGACGCTGCGTTCGTGTCGGCGCGCAAACTTCTCTCGCCGCGCGTGAGGACGAGGCGGAAGGCTGCGAGCAGCCACAGCCAGAGGAGGAGCGCGGGCAGCCCGCGGTCGAAGGCGAGCTGGATGGGCGTCGAGTGCGTGTGAATTTTCACGTCGCCGGGAAAGCCCCACTCCGTCCAGTGTTCCTTCACGGCGTCCATGCCGTGGCCGAAGATTGGGTGCGAGGGCGTGCGCGCGACGGCGACGCGCGCGACGGCGAGACGCAGGCGCGAACTCTCGTCCTGCAAACGCAGCGCGCCCTCCGCGCGCGTGCGCCACACGGCGAACGCGCCGAGCGAGAGCGCGACTATGACGACCGCCGCGACGACGAACCGCGCACGCCCGCGCGCCGCGCGCCACGCCACCACCGACGCGCCCACGGCGAAGGCGACGAGCACGGTGCGCATCGCCGTCAGCGCGATCCCCGCAGCGAGCACGACGAACGCCGTCGCCGCGAGCGCGCAGCGGAGGCGCGAAGAGGCGCGCGCGCCGTCGCCGCTGTTGCTACTGTCGCTGCCGTTGCGGTTGTCGCCGTCGTTGTTGCGGCTGTCGCTGCTGTCGCTGCTGTGGCCGGTGCGGCGTCGCTGCCAGTAGGCGAGCGCGAAGCCGAGCGCGAGTTGGGCGAGGATTTGTAAAGTCTCGGCGAAGGTCTGGTAGTGGCGCGTCCAGCCGGAGGCGCGGAAGCGGTGCGCGCGTCGCGTGCCGCGCAGACCCGAACCGGACGCGCTCGCCTTTAGTTCATCCGTCACGCGCGCGTCCAACACGCGCTCGACCTGTTCGCCCTGCGAAAACAGGCTGAGCTTGAGCGGTTCGCCCGCGGGCGCGTCGCGGATGGCCTGATCGATCTCCGTCACAGAGTTGACGCGCCGCCCGCCCACGCGCCACACGGAGTCGCCCGCCGTGATGCCGCCGTGCGACGCGTCGCGCGCGAAGGGACTGTCCACAGCGATCTCTTCAATGACGACGCCGCGCCCGCGCGCCACCTCGAACACGCTCCACAGCGCGCCCGTTGCGCCCGACGCGATCATCAGCGCGGCGAGGACGACGGCCGCGCGGCGCGTGCGGACGAGCGCGCGGACGACGTAGAAGATGAGAAAGCTGCTGACCGAAATGAGTTTCAGCAAACTGATGCGCGGCTCGGCGGAGAGGAGCGCGGAGAGGATGCTCCACGCGTAGAAGAGCCAGAGCGGGAGGTCGAGCGGCGTGCGGCGTGGGATGCGTGCGCGGCGCGTGACGAGGGTGCGCGCGAGCCAGCCGAGGATGGAGATGGACAGCGCGATCCACGCGCCGGCAATCGAGTGTGGGGCGAAGACGGCGTAGAGCAAGAGGCCGCCGAAGGCCGTCGCCTCGGCCAGCCGCAGCGGCAGGGGCGAAGGTTTGGTCGAAGCGTGCCGCAGGTCGGCGTCAGCGGTCGGGTCGGGTCGGGTCAAGTGAATCAAGTCGTCCGCGAGTTTAAATTGACACTATCCGCAAGTTTAAGTTGACACTATCCGCGAGTTTAAATTGACGCTGAAAGTGCCCGCCCGGAGTCGGCCGCAACTGCGGCGCGCGCGCCGTCGTCAGAGGCGTCTGCGCGCGGGTCGAGTTGTGCGGCGACGCTTCAGGAAAGCGGCGTTGACACTCGTTGTCGGCGCATGTTAGCGTAAAATCTGCCCGCCACCGACTGAAGTGTGCGAGCCGGGTGCGAGACGGTATGAGCGCGGCATTGGCACTTTAGGGCATCCCCCCACCGCTGACGCGCGACGCGGACACGAACAGTTTCCCGATGGGATTCGATAAAGCAAAGGCCATCAGTGCGGCTGAAAAGTATCTGGCGCAAGGCAAGATACCATCGGCCATCACGGAGTATCGCCGCATCGTCGAGCGCGATCCGAACGATCAGAGCGCGCTCAACACGCTCGGCGATCTCTACGTGCGCGTCAAGCAACAGAAGGACGCCATCGAGTGCTTCCAACGCGTCGCCGACCATTATCGCGAACAGGGCTTCACGCTCAAAGCCATCGCCGTATACAAGAAGATTTCCCGCCTCGACCCGTCGCTCCCCGTCATCGCCCAACGCCTCGCCGTGCTCTACGAACAGCAGGGGCACTTCGTCGAGGCGCGCGAACAGTATCTCGCCATCGCCGACACCTACGCGCGCGCCGGGAAGATGCGCGACTCGCTCGACGCCCTCCGGCGCAGCGCCGACCTCGAACCCAACAACATAGACATACGCATCCGGCTCGGCGAGGGGTATCTCCGCGAAGACCTGCGCGAAGAGGCGGCCGACGCTTTCACCGAGGCGGCCGAACGACTGCTCGCGAGCGGCAAGGCGCAGTGGGCGCTTGAAGCGTACACGAAGGCGCACAAGATCAGGCCGCACAATCATGCGGTGCTGCACGGGCTGGTCGCCGCGCATTCTCAACTCGGCGCGCCCGACGAAGCGGCGGCCGTGCTCGAACAGGCCGTGGCCGATCAACCGCGCGACGTGGAGTTGCGCGCCATGCTGTCGCGCGCCTACCTCGACGCCGAAGACGCGCCCGCCGCCGAGCGCGCCACCCTCAGCCTCGTCGAACTCGAAGCGTCTAACTTCCCGCAGCTTTTTGAAGTGGCGCGGCTCTACCTGCAACGCGGCGACGCGAACGCCGCCGTCAGCGTGCTGACGCGCGCCACCGAACCCGCCCTCGCCAAGCGGCAGGAACAGAAACTACTCGGCCTCTTGAACGAGGCGCTCGCGCGCGACCCCGAACAGATCGAAGCCCTCCGCCTGCTCCTGCGTATCTACACCTGGCAGCGCGACGACGATCACATGCGCGTCACGCTCGAACGTCTCGCCGAGGCGGCGCAGACGCACAACCTCGTCGGCGAGGAGCGGCGCGCGCTCGAACACCTCGTTCGTCTCGTGCCCTTCGATCAGAGCTATCACGAACGCCTGAGCGAACTCGGCGATGCGCCCGCAGGCGAGGAGGAAGAAGAAGCGGCCGCGACGTGGTACGAGCCGCCCGTCGAAGAACAGACGCCCGCGCCCGAAGTCACCGCCGCGACGGCCTTCGACGACGTGTTCGAGCGCGGCAGCGGCGACGCCTTCGTCGCGAAGGATGCTACGCCCGTCACTTCGGACGGCGGGGGCGGCGGCACGGTCGAGTTTGAATGGAACTCCGTCGCCATGCCGGAGGCGGAAGAGGCAAAGAAGGTGGCATCGCAGGCGGAAGAAGTCGCCGCCGTCACCATTGATCCCAACTCGTCTTTCGCAGACCTCAACGAAGATTTAAACGACGCTCCGGCGGCGAAGTCGTCCGGCGCGCGTGCGGCGACGTTCGGCACGGCCGACCTCGGCGTCGGCAGCGCGTTTGAAGACTCGGCGCTCGCCCCGGAAAAGGGGACGGGCGAGGGGCGCGTGCGCGTGCTGCTCGCGCAGGAACTCGAAAGCGTGGACTACTATCTCGCGCAAGGCTATTCCGACATCGCGCGCGACACGCTCGACATGCTCGAACGCCAGTACGGCGCGAACGAAGAGATCGGCCGCCGCCGTCGCCAACTCGAAACGGAGGGCGACGGCTTCGCGATGCCTTCCGTCGCGGCCGAGGCCGCCACCGGCAGCACGGACGCGCCCGCCGAATTTGAGTTCGCGCATTTCGAGACGTTCACGCCGGTTGAAGAGGCTGCGGCGGAAGATGTCGAACTCAGCAGCGATTTGTTCGTCGCGCCGCTCGAAGAGTCTGTCGCGCCCCACGTCGTTGACGCGCCTACTATCGTTGATGCGCCGCCCGTCGTTAACGCGAAGCCCGCCGCGGCCGCGCCGCCACAGGCGAAACAACCGGCGCAGCCCGTTTCACATCCCGAACTCGCAGACATGTTCGACGAGTTTCGCGACGAGGTGGAGGCGGACGAACCCGCGTCCGACGCGGACTACGAGACGCACTACAACACCGCGCTCGCCTACCGCGAGATGGGCTTGACGGATCAGGCCGTGGAGGAGTTGCAGGCGGCCATCGCCTTGGTCGCGCCGCGCGACGGCACGCCGCGCTATCTCCAATGCTGCAACCTGCTCGGCCACTGCTTCATGCAAAAAAACATGCCGCGCCCCGCCGCGATGTGGTTCAAGAAGGGTCTCGACGCGCCCGGCCACAGCGAAGACGAGTATCAGGCGTTGCGCTACGAACTCGGCACGGCCTACGAGCAGATGGGCGACCTCGAACGCGCCATCGAAATCTTCTCCGAAGTTTACGGCATGGATGTCAACTACCGCGGCGTCGCCGCCAAGCTGCGCGACTTGCAAACGAAGAAAGAAGTGACGAGTGACAAGTGACAGGTGACAAGTTGAAGACCAAGTTTTATCTTGTCACCTGTCACTTGTCACTCGTCACTTGAGTTTTATGTCTGCCAGATTAACCGTCATCTTCTACATCATCCTGTGCCTCGAAGCGGGCATCGTGTTGACGTTTCTGCCGTGGATGCACCCGTTCGGGCTGAGCGATTGGGGCGACAACTTTTTTCTCCTCTACACGGCGCAGAAGACGGGCTTCTACGCACTGCAACAGACCACCGCCTCCGGCTGGGTGCGCGGCGCGGTGACCGGACTCGGCCTCATCAATTTCGCCCTCGCCTTCTGGGAGATCATCAACTTCCGCCGCACCGTCCGCGCGCTCGACGGCCACACGGCCGCCGCCGGTGCGGCTGCTGCTGTGGCCGCGCCCGCCGCGCCGCCTTCCACACATGCCGCTCGACCTGACCACGCCGATCACTTATCTGATCACTGACGGGCGCACGACCCGCGAGACCGCTTCGTCGAGCGCGGAGTTCACGCGCCTGTTCGCACTCGTCGGCGCGTGCGTCCTCGCCCGCGTCTCGCTCGTCCAACTGCGCGAGAAGCAGATGCGCCCGCGCGTGCTCTACGAACTCACGCGCCGCGCCGCCGACCTGACGCGCGGCAGCCAGACGCGCCTGCTCGTCAACGACCGCGTTGACATCGCGCTCGCCGCCGGGGCTGACGGCGTGCATCTCACCTCGCGCTCGCTCGACCCGCTGGTCGTCCGCGACATCGCCCCGCGCGGTTTCCTCGTCGGCGTCTCCACGCACTCGCTCGAAGAGGCGCGCGACGCCAGCGCCCGCGATGCCGACTTCGCCGTCTTCGGCCCCGTCTTCGACACGCCTTCCAAAGAGAGTTACGGCGCGCCGCTCGGCCTCGAACGTTTGCGCGAGGCGGCGCACGCCGTCGCGCCCTTCCCGCTGCTCGCGCTCGGCGGCATCACGCGCGCGACGATCCCGCAGGTGATGGACGCGGGCGCGCGCGGCGTCGCCGCCATCCGCTTGTTTGCCGACGAAAGCGAACTCGACGCCATCGTCAACGAGTTGAAAGAGAGTCGCGGTTAACCACATGCAAACGACGAACGGGATGCCCGTCGCGCTGACCATCGCGGGCTTCGATCCTTCGGGCGGCGCAGGCGTCGTGGCCGACGTTAAAACTTTCACGGCCTTCGGCTGCTTCGCCACCGCCGCCGTCACGTCGCTGACGTTTCAGAACACGACCGGCGTCTTCGGCGCGACGCATCAGACGGCCGCGGACGTGCGCGCGCAGGTGTTGCCAGTCGTCGCGGATTTCACGGTCGCGGGCTTGAAGACCGGCATGCTCCCGACGCGCGAAGTGATCTCGGAAGTCGCGCGCCTGCTCCGCGAAACCACGCTCGGCGAAATCGGCGCGGTCGTTGACCCGGTGGTGCGCTCGACCTCCGGCTTCGATCTGATTGACGACGACGCGCTCGCCGCTTTGAAGTCGGAACTGCTGCCGCTCGCGCGCGTCGTCACGCCCAATCTTCCCGAAGCCGAACGCCTCACCGGACTCGAAATCAAAACGGAAACGGACATGCGCCGCGCCGCCGCGCTGTTGCGCGAGATGGGCGCGCGCGCCGTGCTCGTCAAGGGCGGACACCTGTCGGGCGACGAAGCAATTGACCTGCTCGACGACGGCGGGCACGTCGAACTCTTTCGCGCGCCGCGCATCGAAACGGACTCGACGCACGGCACGGGCTGCACGCTCGCCGCCGCCATCGCCGCCTGCCTCGCGCGCGGGATGAATCTCGGCGACGCAGTCGGCGCGGCCAAACGTTTCGTCACCGAGGCCATCCGCCGCTCCCCGCAACTAGGGCGCGGCTTCAGCCCGGTCAATCACAACTTGCGCGTGCGGTTTGATGAACGGGGCGGGGTGGTGATCGGGGAGGGGTAAGGCATCCGGGGAAAGAAACGCGGAACTCGTAATGATGAACGTTGAACGCGGCACGACGAACTGAAAGACTAACTTGCTTTCAGTTCGTCGTGCCGCGTTCATCTTTTATCGGTTCTTGTTATTGACCGTCGCCCGGTTCGATGGTCACTTTCTCCATCACCACGTCCTTGAGCGGTTTGTCGCTGCGGTCTTTCTCGGTCGTGGCGATGGCGTCCACCACTTCCTGCCCTTCGACGACGCGCCCGAACTTGCTGTAGCTCGGCGGCAGCGGGTAGTCGGCGTGCATGATGAAGAACTGCGAGCCGTTCGTGTTCGGCCCCGCGTTCGCCATCGCCACCGTGCCCTTCGCGTAAGCGCCCCGGTAGAGTTCGGACGTGCGGTTGATCTCGTCCGCGAACTTGCCGCCGTCGGCGGACGCGCCGCCGCGCCCCGTGCCCGTCGGGTCGCCGCCCTGAATCATGAAGCCGCTGATGACGCGGTGAAAGATCACGCCGTCGTAATAGCCGCGTTCGGCCAGCCGGATGAAATTGTCGGTCGTCTTCGGCGCGTCGTCCTCTAACAACTCGAAGCGGATCGTGCCGTGGTTCGTCTTGATGTTTGCGATGCGATTTGCCATTAGTCTCTCCTCATTAATTTACTGAATGCCCGTTCGGCCTCTCGGCCAAAATAAACTTTTCGATTGCCGATGCCACGCCGTCCTCGTCGTTGCTGTCGGTGACGTTGATGCCTTCGAGCGAGAGCACGCGCGGCTCTGCGTTCGCGACGGCGACGCGCGTCCCGGCAAACTCCAACATCTCCACGTCGTTGTGATTGTCGCCGACGGCCATCACTTCGGCGGGCGTCAGTTTGTGCTCGGCAGCGACGGCGGCCAGCCCCGTGCCCTTCGACACTTCGGGGTGGATCACGTCCACCAGCCCGAAATCAATCGAGGGGTAAAGCGTCGTCATCAACTTGGCGCGCGCGCCGAGTTCCTCGCCGAAGACGACGCTCAGGCGTTCGATGCCGGCGTAGTTGCCGGAGAAGGTGATGTGGACGGGCGCGTGGTCGAGATAGTCTTCGAGCGAGGGGACGTGGAGGATGGCGCGCTCGGCCTCGTCGCCGTGGATGCGGCGCGACCATGCGATGTATTCCGCGACGGGGCCGCCCGCATCGCGCAGGTGATCGTAGACGAGCACGCCCGCGCCCGCGGGGTCGTCGCTGACGAGTGGGTCGGCGCGGTGCGCGCGGGCGAGGCGCAACACTTCGCGCGCCGTCTCTAACGGCAACAGACTCGCCGAGACGGTTTCGAGCGTGCGCGCGTGTTTGGTGAGCGCGCCGTTGTGCGCGACGACGGGCACGTCGAGGCCGAGCTTGAGCGCGAGCGGGCGCGCGTCGCGGAAACGACGCCCGGTGACGAGCACGACGCGCACGCCGACAGCGCGCGCCTCGGCAATCGCGCGCGTGTTGCGCGCCGACAACTCGCCGAGCGAGTTCAAAAGCGTCCCATCGAGATCGAGTGCGAGCAAACGAATCATAAAATTAGTGACGAGTGATAAGTGACGAGTGACAAGATAAAACAGTAAATCGTGAATCGTAAATCGTCAAAGGCCGTAAATCGTCAAAAGCCGTAAATCGTGAATCGTAAATCGTGAATAGGAAAAGCAACACGGGGCTTCTCTGTTCACGATTTACGATTCACGATTTACGGCTTGTCACTTGTCACTCGTCACTGCAATAGCTTTGCTCCACCTGACGGATGTTTGGTGGCTGGCGTATGATGCGGGCGTTCCACGACACGGGAAAAATGCTGAAAGGTGCGGGTTTTTATGTATGTGACACATCTGGAATGCGCGGCGTGCGGCCTGAGGCACGAGGCACGGCAGTTGCAGAATCTCTGTCGCGAGTGCGGCAAACCGCTGCTGGTTCGTTACGATCTGGAGCGCGCCGCCGCAACTTTGACGAAGGAAAGTTTACGGGAGAGGTCGGCAGATTTATGGCGTTACCGAGAGGTGCTGCCCGTCGCGCACGAAGAAAACATCGTCTCGCTCGGCGAAGGCTGGACGCCGCTCTTGCGAGCCGCGCGGCTGGGCAAACAGTTGGGCTTGAGCGAACTCTACATCAAGGACGAGTCGCAGAACCCGACGCAGAGTTTCAAGGCGCGCGGGATGACGGCGGCCGTCTCGATGGCGAAAGAGTTGGGCGCGCGTAAACTCGCCGTGCCCTCGGCCGGGAACGCGGCGGGCGCGCTCGCCGCCTACGCTGCCCGCGCAGGACTTGAAGCGCACATCTTCATGCCGCGCGACACGCCCCGCGCCAACATCGTCGAATGCGAGCAGACGGGCGCGCACGTCCAGTTGATGGAAGGGTTGATTACGGACTGCGGCGCGGAAGTCGGGCGGCGCAAAGAGGCGGAAGGCTGGTTCGACGTTTCGACTTTGAAAGAGCCGTATCGCGTGGAAGGCAAGAAGACGCTCGGCTACGAGTTGGCCGAACAGTTCGACTGGGAGTTGCCCGACGTGATCGTCTACCCGACGGGCGGCGGCACGGGACTCATAGGCATGTGGAAGGCATTCGAGGAGATGGAAACGATGGGCTGGATCGGCAGGAAGCGTCCGCGGATGGTGACGGTGCAGGCGGCCGGGTGCGCCCCCATCGTGCGCGCGTTCGACGAGGGCAAGCGTTTCGCGGACGAGTTCCCAAACGCCGCGACGACCGCATCGGGACTGCGCGTGCCGAAGGCCATCGGCGACTTTTTGATCCTCGACGCGATCAGGGCATCCGGTGGCACGGCCTTGAGCGTGACGGACGAAGAGTTGATCGCGGCGACGCGCGAGATCGGCGCGGCCGAAGGGTTGTTCTGTGCGCCGGAGGGCGCGGCTTGCCTGCCCGCTCTAAGAAAGTTGCTGGCGGCGGGTGTGGTCGAATCAACGGAGCGCGTCGTGCTCTTCAACACGGGCGCGGGCGTGAAGTACTTGGAGAGTTACAGCAGTTAAATAAATCGAGTTTGGAGAAAATGAATGTTCAAGAAGTTGTCTCGTCTCGCGCTCGCGGGCTTGGTGTTGAATCTGTTCCTCGTCGCGCCTTCCGTTAACGGCAAGGGGCAGGAGGATGAAACGAAACATATAAACAAGGTGAGGGGGCAGATCGCCAGAATCGGCACCGGCCCGAAGGCAAGCGTCGAGATCAGGCTGCGAGACGAGACAAAGCTCAAAGGCTTTATCGGCGAGTCGGACGAAACACACTTCGTCGTGGTGAACACGAAGACGGGCGCGCGGACGACGCTAGAGTATCCGCAAGTCCAAAAGGTCTACAGCTATCGCCTGACGAACGCGTTTAAAACCGCTCTCGTAGCGGGACTCGCCATCGGGGCGGCGCTCTTCACAGTGGCCTTGTTATGCGCCGCGAGTGAGCCGTGCAGCGGTTCATAGCCCGCAACGCGCGCGGACTTTATGTAAGGGCAAGGCGTGCCTTGCTCTCCGGCGCGCAAGTGAATTGTCCGGAAAGTTATTCGTGTGGATGATGCTCAAACAACGGCAGACATTATCGCGTTTGATGTTGTTGGCGGCCGCGTTGAACGTGGCGGGCATCCTGTGTCTCAACGCGGCGACGCGCGCGCCGGAGACGCCCGCAGCAGCGGCGGCGACGACGCCGGAGTTGGGCTACGCGGGTTGGTCGCGCGGGTGGGCGTCGCTGCTCGATTCGCTCGGTTTCACTTTGATGATGCCGGGGATATTTTTCGCCTCGTCGGTCTTTGTGGGCGCGCACGTGTTGGCATGGAACGAACGGGCGACGCGCGCGGTCTGGTACGCGACCGGGTTCGGGATCAACTTGGTAACGGTGTGGAGAGTCGGCGTCGCGTGCGGCGCAGGGACGCGTGAGACGGGGAGAAGTTGAAGATGAACGGAGAAGTTGTGATGAAACGGCGTTTGCCCGCGGTGCTGTTCGTGCTGCACGTGACGGTGCTGTTGCTCTTAATCGTGTTGGCTTCTTACAGTCTCGCCCGCGCGCAGAGCGCGACGACAAAGTTGCAGCCGGACACGGCGACGAAGACTTCGACGGCGGCGACCGCTGCGCCCGCCGAAGTTGATCGCGCGCGTTTCGACAAGACGCGCACGGAAGGGTTCGAGGCGCTCTACAACCTCGACTACGAGGCTGCGCGCGCGCGCTTCAAGGAACTCGCGCGCCTCTACCCGGATCACCCGGCGGGGCCGCAATTCCTCGCGGCGAGTTTGTGGCTGGAGACTTTGAATGCGTCGCGGCGTTTGCAGTCGGGGCTGTACAACAACGAGTCTTTCTACGCGAAGACGGAAGACAAGGTTGACCCGAAGATCGTCGCGCAGTTCAAAGAGTGGACGCGCTCGGCGAAGCAATTGGCCGAAGCGCGCCTGCGGAAGAACCCGAAGGACACGGAAGCCCTCTACTTCCTCGGCGCGACGCAAGGCTTGAAGGCCGCGTTCGCCGGGGCGGTCGAGCGCAGTTTCGTCTCCGCGCTCAGGAGCGGCTCGGACGCCGTTGACCGCCACCGCGAGACGATCAAACTCGACCCGAACTATCACGATGCCGAGTTGACCATCGGCATGCAGGACTACATCGTCGGCGGCCTCGCGCTGCCCTACAAAATTCTCGCGGGCATGACCGGCACTCGCGGCTCGAAGAAGCGCGGCCTCGCCACCTTGGAGCGCGTCATGCGCGAAGGCCAGTGGGCGCGAGACGACGCGCGCGTGATGCTCATCCCGCTCTACAAGCGCGAGAAGCGTTACGCGGACGCCGCCGCCCTCGCGCGCGAACTCGCCGCGAAGTATCCGAAGAATTATCTGTTCAAGTTGGAGTACGCAGACGCGCTCGTCTCGCAGGCGGCGACGGAGCGAGAGAAGAATAGCGCGGCGGCAGCGGCGACGACGGAGCGCGAAGCCTTCGCCATCTTCGACTCGCTGTTGCGCGACCGCGCCGCGCGCGACGCGGCCGCGCGCCAACTCGACTTGATCCATTTCCAGTACGGCGAAGCGCTCTTCGTCGCGGGGCAGTTCGAGCGCGCGGCAAAAGAGTTTCTCGCCGCCGCGTCAGTCCCGCAGGCGGAGGCGAATCAAGCGACGCTCGCGCGCCTGCGCGCGGCGCAGACGCTCGACCTTGCGGGCAAACGCGAAGACGCGCTCGCGCAGTACAAGCTCGTCGTCGCGCGCCCCAATGTCTACGACTCGCTCGAAGAGGCGAGGCGCGGCCTGCGCGAACCGTACCGCAAGCCCGCGCCGAAGCCTGCGGAAGATAACTAAAAGTGTTCGCCGTCCGTGGCCGCTCGTCAGTTGTTTCAGTTCATGTGTCACCTGCTACCACAGTCCGCATTGAACGAGCGACGACGGCCACGGACGACGGGCAACGAACAATTAACAACTGACGACGAACAACTGACGACGAACAAGGATTGAGGTGAAGCGTTGCAAAAGTATTCGACCGGCGGAGCGGGTGAGACGCGTCCACGCCGCCTGCTGTTGTGTCTCGACGGCGTGCCCTACGAGGTGATCAAATCGGCGAAGTCGCGCGGGCTGTTCGCGCGCTTCGGCGAACCGGCCGGTCTGCTCTCGCCGTTCCCGACGATGACCAACGTCGCGCTCGCGCAGATGCTCGGCGCAAGCCTGCCGCTCGGCTACGAGAGCCTCTACTTCAACACCGACTCGCAGGAGTTGTGCGGCGGCATACGCAAGTACATCGGTCGCCGCACGCCCGACAAAGTGCCCTCGTCCTACATGGACGATCTCGATTATCAAGAGCCGTTGCCCTTCGAGTTTCTCGTCTACGTCGCGCCCGACGCCGTGTGGCGCGCAGACATGCGCCGCTTCCGCGACAAGTTTCGCGCCGCGCCGCACGACCGCGACTTCTTCGCCTTCCTCAAAGGCACGGACGGACTGTTGCACATCCGCGGGCCGCAAAAGTTGAACGTCGCCCTCGAATCGCTCGACCGAATCCTGAACGAGATACAAGACTTCTGCGGCGCGGAGACGGAGATCGTCCTCTTCTCCGACCACGGCATGAACCTCGAAGAGAACCGTAAAATTCACTTGCAGACGCACCTGCGCGCGGGCGGCTACGAGGTTAAAGATCGCTTCGAGCGCGGGCGCGGTAAACGCAAAGTCGCCGCGCCCGCCTTCGGCCTCTGCGGTTACGCCGCCGTCTACTGCGCCGACGAAACCGACCCGGCCGAAGTCGCCGACGCGCTCACCACGCTCGAAGGCGTTGACTTCAGCCTCCACCGCGAAGGCGACTCCGCGGTCGTCGTGCGCGGCGCGCGCGGCGCGGCGCGCATCACCCGCGAAGAGAACGGCTCTGCGCGTTACAGTTACGAACAACTCACGGGCGATCCCTTACAACTCGCCGAGGCGCAACAAACTCTCCGCGAGGCGGGCGAACTCGACGCGCGCGGCTACGCCCCCGACGCCGCGTGGTACGCCCTCACGGCCGCGCACACCTACCCGGACGCGCTCGCCAATCTGCACAACTCGCTCCACGCCCCGCGCGTGCGCCACACGGCCGACGTGCTCGTCAGTTGCCACGACGGCTACTACTACGGCATGTCCTTCTTCAGCCGCTTCGTCCGTCTCGCCGCCACCCACGGCAACGCCCTGCGCGCCTCCTCCACCGCCTTCCTCATGAGCACCCACCGCCAGTTCCCCGCACACGTCCGCGCGGGCGAAGCCACACCGTTTTTACGTGGCTAGTTGGGATTCAAGTTGGTGAGAAAAAGATCGGGCGGCTGACAGGTGGAGTCAATCGGGCGGTTGACATGCAGAGTCAGTCGCCCGCGACTGTGTAAGCGACAGGCCGCGCGTGAGGGCGACACTTGACCGTCGCCGCGTCCAGCGCGTACAAAATCAAGTAATGAATAATTCAGTTGAAGTGGGAGACGTGCCTGCCGTGGAGACGTTTGAACTGGTGCGGCGGTTCGGGGATTTTACGGCGGTTGACGGGGTGAACTTGCGCGTGGGGCGTGGGCAGTTTTTCGGCTTCCTGGGGCCGAACGGGGCGGGGAAGTCAACGACGATTAAGATGTTGACGGGGCTGCTTGCACCGACGGCGGGAAGGGTGCGCGTGCTGGGGCGCGATCTGGCGGCGGAGTCTTTGGAAGTGAAGCGGCGGATCGGGGTCGTGCCGGAAGACTTGAATTTGTTCGAGCGTCTGACGGGCGCGGAGATGTTGACGTTTACGGGACGGATGTACGGCCTCACGCGCGAGGAGACGCGTGAGCGCGGGCGCGAGTTGCTGGCGTTGATGGAGTTGGACGGCGAGCCGAAGAAGTTGGTGGTGGAGTATTCGCACGGGATGAAGAAGAAGCTGTCGCTGGCGTGCGCGCTGATTCACCGGCCGGAGATCCTGTTTCTGGACGAGCCGTTCGAGGGCGTGGACGCGCTCGCCTCGCGGACGCTGAAAGATTTGTTGTTGAAGTTGACGGCGCGCGGCATCACGGTCTTTCTCACGTCGCACGTGTTGGAGATCGTCGAGCGTTTGTGCACGCACATCGCGATCATCACGGCGGGAAGGCTGGTGGTGGAGGGCGCGCTCGGAGAGTTGCGGCGCGGGATCGCGGTCGGGGAGGGCGACGGCGCAGGCGGCGGCGACCCCGTGTCGCTCGAAGATTATTTCATACGCGTGATCGGCGGCGCGCGCCCGGCGGGCGAAGACGTGTTGCCGTGGCTGGTGTGAGTGGAAGTGATGAGGGCGGAGGGATGTGGGATGAATCAGCGGAGTCGGGATTGAGTGGAGTTATCCCCGGTTCGTGAGTGAGTAACAGGAAATTGGAAAGCGGAAGGCGCGTGCGACGAGAAGGTTGATTCTCGTCGCACGCGCCTTTTGTTCGCGTGTGTGAATGTTAGCGTTGGCGTCGGGTTGTTTGCTTGCCCGTGGCGGTGCGCTTGGTGCTGCCGGTCGGGTCGGCGGCGTTCTCTTCGGGCGTGGCGGTCGCGCTGGCCGTGACCGCTTCGACGTTGACGAAGAAGCGGAAGCCGCCGTTGGTCATCACGCCGAGTTTGAACTCGACGTTGAGGGTCGCGCCGGGCGCGAGCGGAGTCGAGAGCGAGACGGACGGCGGGGCGAGCGTGGAGTTGATGCCGCCGCCTTCCGGTTGCGCGGCCGCCTGCGCGAGCGTCAGGCCGCGGATGGCGACCGGCTGCCCGTTGGTGTCGTTGACGACGATGTCGTCCGAGGTGAGCGCGCGCAGGTCGGCCTGACCGCCCACGACGTTGCCCTTCGTCGTGAGGTCAACGATGCGGAAGCGCAGGCGGTTGACCTTCTGCCCGGTGGTGTTGGTGAACTTGCGACGGATGAGCAGCGTGCCGAAGGCGGCGTTCGTCGGGTTCGCGCCGTTGGCCGTGCGCACGCGGGCGCACGCGCTCGTCGTCGCGCCGAAGCCGCCGCACTGCGGGTCAACGAACGAAGACTTGATCGTCGCGTTGCGTTGGAGATGGCTGCCCGCGTTCTGCGGCCCCGGCGCGCCGAGCACGGACTGGATCGCGCCGTAAGAGGCGGCGTTCGTCGAGACCAACAGGAAGTCGGCGGCGTTGTCGTCGCTGTCCTGCGGCGTGCCGGTCGTCAGGCGACGGACGAAACTGTACTGGCCGTCATTCGTCAAGATGGCGGGCAGCCCCGCGCCTTCGCGGAAGAAGGCGTTGGCCTCCGAGTCGAAGCCGACCGAATCAACGCGGTTGCCCGTCACGAGGTAGTTGTCTGCGTTCGAGGTGCGGACGAGTGCGATGCCGGAGTTGTCGGGGAAGTCGCCGAAGTAGAAGAGGTCGGGCGAGGCGAAAGAGGTGAGGCCGTAGCCGCTGCCGTTGCCCACGAGGTAGTAGCTGCGCGGCGGGATGATCGTGCCGCGCGGGATGATGGCGCGCAGAGGCACGCTCGTCGTTGAGGTTGACGAGACGACGACCCAACCGGAAGAGGCGTCGGGCGTGTTGACGACGAAGCTGCCGTCCGTGTTGTTGTAGACCTCTATGAACTCGTCACGCGAGCCGCCCGTCGCCGGGTCGCCGCCCGCGGGGAACGGGCCGCGCAGGCGAAACTCGCTGATCAGCAGTTGCCCCGCTTCGGGCAGGATGGTGCGCGTGAAGGTGACGGTCTGGTTGCCCTGATACGCGCCGAACGTGCGGCTGGCCGGGAGGAACGACGCGCCGCCCTGCTCGGCCGCGACCGTGTAGGTCGCGTTCGCCGTGAGTCCTTCAAAGAGATACTGGCCGTTGGCGTCGGTCGTCGTGGTGGCCGTCAACGCGCCGGTCAGGTTGATGGTCACGCCCGCGAGCGGGTTGCCGTCCATGTCAATGGCCTGCCCTTCGAGGATGAGCGAGGAGGCGGTCGTGCCCGTGCCCGTGATCATCTGGCCGGGGCGCAGGCCGCCCGAGCGGCACTCGTACTGCGTAAACGCACCGGCCGCGTCGGCCGCGCCGCCGCGCTGCACGCCCACGGTCGCGTCGAAGCCGTTGTTGGGAACCGTGCCATAGATGATGTCGAAGCGCGTCTGCCCTTCGTAGAGGCGCACTTCAAAGTTGAGACTGCCCGCGGTTTTGCCGATGCTGGACGCGCGCCACTCGATGTTGAAGATGCGGTTGGGCGCAACGCCTGAGACGGAGGTGAAGATGCCTTCGCCCGCGCCGCCGATGGAGAGATCGGAGAAGTGCGGGACGATGGAATAGCTGAAGAGGCCGAGCGGGAAGCAGACTTCGTTCTGCCCGTAGTCTGCGCTCGCGCTGGCGAACTGGATGTTGCCGTTGGAACTGACGACGGCCGACGTGTAGGCGTTCGTGTAGAAGTTGTAAGTGAAGGGCAACGGAACGGTCGCGATGCAATCGTCGCCGGGCGTCGCCACGCAACTGAAGCCCGTCACCTGCGTCGTGCCGGGCACGATGCTCGCGCCGTTGGTGGAGGTTAAGCGATACTGGTTCGCCGTCTGCGCCGGGGCGGACTGCTGCGCCGCGAAGAACAGGCACAATGCGAAAGCGACCGCGAATGCGGCGCGGGCGACAGAGTATGGCAAGGGGAAACGCATCGCTGACAACCTCCTGAAATTACGTCGAATGTGTTTGAAATTTTTTGACTGGGAACGGCCAGACTGTTAGGGCTGCCGACTAGAAACCGGGCGCGTCAATTCGGGCGTCGGGGGAGAGGCGAAAGTAGCACAGGGAGCGGGGGAAGGCAAAGGGATGAAGGCGGAGGAATAACGAAGGGATGAGGGCGGAAGGATGAAGGATGAATAAGAAAGCATTCAAGCGATTGAGTGCTTCTCCTGATTCATCCCTCATCCCTCTCCTTTACGGTACTTCGATGGTCAGTTCGCGGGCGAAGATGAAGTTGGGACGCTTGCGGCCTTTCATGTACTTGGCGGCGGTTTGCGACAAAGAGGTGACGAGGATCGGGAGCGCGATGGTGGCGTCGCAGTTGACGTAGGCCGAGACCGCGCCGCGCGCGAGCTTGCCGTAGATGAGCGACTCGTCGTTGACCGTCCCGGCCGAGCGGCCGCCGGGGTGCGGCGCGTCGCTCGAAATCTGGATCGCGTACTTGTGTCCGCGCGCGGGTGTCTTGACGATGTTGGTCGCGACCTCCATCTGGTGGAGGAAACTGCGCGACGTGCCGCCGCCGATATTGATCACGCCGGAGACGCGCGCGCGCGCCGCCACCTGCGTGAGATCGAGCACGTCCTGAATGAGATCGAACTGGAAATTGTTCTTCTTCTCGAAGCGCGAGTTGGCGATGCCGATGCTGATCGAAGAGTCGGCGATGGTCGGGCAGAAGATGGGCACGCGCGCCTTGTAGGCCGACGTGAGCACGCCGTCGTCGGTCGCGATCTCGGCGAGTTCACGGCCGAGCAGGTGCAGGAACTCGCGCGTCGAGTAGGGGCGCGTCTGGTCGAGTTGGTTGGTGAAGCCGCCGACCCACTCTTCGGCCTCGCGGTACTCCTCTTCGCTCGCGATCACGTCGAGCATCCGGCTGATCTGCGAGGCTTCAAGTTCGGCGTCGGTCATCTGCGGGTGCGCCTGAAAGTGCTGGCGGCCGAGCGTCTCGTGCAGGTCGTGGAAGAGCAGCGCGCCGGAGCAGACGAGCACGTCCACGAAGCGGTTTTTGATGACGTAGGCCAGGAGGCGACGCATCCCCGCCGGGATGAGCGCGCCGGAAGCGGCGACGAAGATCGTCGTGTTGTCGCCGAGCATGTCGAGCCAGATGCGGTGCGCCTCGGCCAACTGGCGCGCGCCAAAGCCAGTGCCCTCCATCTTCTCCAGCAGTCCGGCCACCGAGCGGTCGCGATCCACCTGCACCGGGCGCGTCGGGACGGTCAGATACTTCGAGGGTCGGGGTTTGCGTTGAGTTACCATAGTTTTTTGAGTGACGAGTGACGAGTGATGAGTGACAAGTTGAAGACAGGTAAATCGTCAATCGTAAATTGTAAATAGATGAAGACTGTTCCTTTCTATTCACGATTCACGGTTCGCGATTTACTTGTCACTTGTCACTCGTCACTCGTCACTGTTTTATTGTCACTTCCTCTCTTTCCCGTTGACTGCGAGATAGGTGTAGGCGCTGACGCGGGATTCGTAGAACTCGACGAGTTCCGCGCCTTCGGCTTCGGTCAGGAAGCCCTGCTTGATGCGCTGCCTGACCTGGCGGCGAAAGCCGTCGTGCAGTTGCCCCGGCTCGTAGCGCGCGCTCTCGACCGCTTCGCCCACGGTCGTGCCGCGCAGGACTTTCTTGATCAGATAGCCGTCCTCGTCAATGTGGATGTGCGCCTCGTTCGGTATGCCGAAGAGGTTGTGGTTGTTGCCCATCACTTCCTGATACGCCCCGACCAAAAGGAACGCCAGATAGTACGGCTCGCCCGCGATCAGCGGGTGCAGTTCGAGCACCTGCTTCACGTCGTGCAGATCAACGAACTTGTCCACCACGCCGTCCGAGTCGCAGGTGATGTCGCAGAGCGTGGCGTAGGCGGTCGGCGTTTTGTTGAGACGATGAATCGGGACGATGGGGAACAACTGGTCGAGCGCCCAATGATCCGGCGCGGAACGGAAGACCGAGAAGTTCGTCAAATACTTCGCGCGCGACAGCCGACGCAGTTCGTCGAACTCCTCGGAGACGTACTCGGCCTGCTGCGCGTACTTGTCGGCGCGCTCGCACACGTCCCAGAAGAGCACCTCGCCCTTCGCGCGGTCTTCGAGCGAGATGAGGCCGAGGTTGAACAGTGTGAACATCGTGTCGCGGTGTTCGAGCGCGTCGTGGTAATACTCGCGGTAGTTCTTGATGCTGATGTTCTGGCGCAGGTCGCCGAGTTCGGTAACGACCTGCGGGTCGTCGGCGTCAATCTCAATCGGCGTAATGTCTTCAACCACCGTCTCGATCTCTTCCTGCACGTTGGTGACGAGGATCGCGTGGTAGGCGGAGAGGTAGCGGCCGGACTCCTGTATGACGGTCGGGTGCGGCACGTTCTCGTCGTCGCAGACCTGCTTGATCGTGTAGATGACGTCGTTGGCGAACTCCTGCGAGTTGTAGTTGGCGGAAGAGTCGAAGGCGGTCTTCGAGCCGTCGTAGTCCACGGCCATGCCGCCGCCGACATCGAGCAACTCGATGGGAATCTTCATCTGGTAAATCTTGGCGTAGACGCGCGCCGCCTCTTTCATCGCGTTCTTGATGCGCTTGATGTCTGTGAGTTGCGAGCCGATGTGGAAGTGCAAGAGACGCAACATCTCGATGCGCCCCGCCTCCTGCAAGCGGCGGATCACTTCCAGCAACTCGGTCGTCGTCAACCCGAACTTCGCCGCCTCGCCGCCCGACTTCTCCCAACGCCCCGAACCCTTCGAGTAGAGTTTGACGCGCAGGCCGACGAGGGGCAGATCGCCCTCGTGATCGTCCTCGAAGCTATCGGCGAAGCGCAGGATGTGGTCGAGTTCGCTCATCTTCTCGATGACGATCACGACGCGCTTCCCGGCGCGCGCGGAGACGAAAGCGAGTTCGATGAACTCCTCGTCCTTGAAGCCGTTCAAGACGAGCAGGCTGTCGGACGCCTGTTCGAGCGCGACCGCCGCGTAGAGTTCGGCCTTCGACCCGGCCTCTAGCCCGAAGTCGTAGCGCGTGCCCTCGCGCAAGTACTCCTCGACCACCGCCCGCTGCTGGTTGACTTTCATCGGGTAGACGCACATGTGCGTGCCCTGATATTCAAATTCGCGGATGGCATTGCGGAAGGCGCGTTGGAGTTTGCGCACCTGCGCGGTGACGAGTTGGGGGAAGCGCAGGAGGACGGGCGTGGAGATGCCGCGACGTTCGAGGTCGTCAATGATCTCTTTGAGATCGGCGGAAGATTTGGTGTCCGTGTCCGAGGGGTGGACGATCAAGTTACCTTTGCGGTTGATGCCGAAGTAGCCGGCTCCCCAATTTTCGATGCCGTAGGTTTCGAGCGTCTGTTCAATAGCCGTGGTCAACTTCCGGTCTCCTGCCTCCCTCGTGTTCGTGTTGGGGCATCAAGTGCGCGCCTGTCCGTCTCCGCGCTCCGCCTTTAGTGGGAACATACATGGTTGGAAAACTTAAGGTCGCAGAGTAACAGAAAAACCGGAGGCAAACAATAACTATTTTTGGCGCGCGGACGCTCTGCGACGGGCTTAAACAGTCGCCCCAGAAAGGTTTAGGAGACCCATCGGGGCGTTGTTGAAAAGCGTGCCACCAAGTTTCTCGCGTGAAACCTTGACAGGGTCGGCGGCGGCTCTATAATGCGGACTTTTTTACAGCGTCTCACGCAGCAGTCGAACGACGCCCGCTTTGAAGCATTTGCCAAACTTCTCAACAGTCGCACGCACGTTCCGCAGCAGCACGACGGCGGCCTGTCAGACCCACACTCCCTACACAACCGAGCAGGAGATAACATGAACGCAAAAACGGCCTTGAAGTATGCCGAGGAGCAAGGAGCGAAATTTCTCTCCGTCAGATTCACAGACCTCGTGGGCGCATGGCACCACTTGACTTACCCGATCCACGAACTCGACGAGGGATCGTTCGAGGACGGCTTCGGTTTCGACGCCTCTTCTTTGCGCGGCTGGGCTTCGATCCACGAGTCGGACATGCTGCTCGTGCCCGACCCCGGTCGGATGTGGATGGATCCCTTCGCAGAGGAACAGACGCTCTGCCTCATCGCTAACGCCGTTGACCCGATCACGAAAGAGGGCTACGGCCTAGACCCGCGCTCCGTCGCGCAGCGCGCCGAGAGCTACCTGCGTTTCACGGGCTTGGCCGACACCGTCTACTTCGGCCCCGAAGCCGAGTTCTTCGTCTTCGACGGCGTGCGCTTCAACAACGACCAGTTCTCCGCCGGTTACACCATCGAATCCGACGAAGGCCACTGGGCTTCGGGGCGCGCGGCCGATGAGGCGAACGGCCCCAATCAGGGCTACCGCATCCGCCCCAAAGAGGGCTACGTGCCCGTCCCGCCGACCGACACGCTCAGCGACCTGCGCTCAGAGATCGCGCTTATTCTCGAACGCTGCGGCATCACGGTCGAATGTCACCATCACGAAGTCGCCACGGCCGGGCAGTGCGAGATTGACATTCGCTACGCGACGATGCTCGGCACGGCCGACAACCTCCAACTCTTCAAATATGTCGTGCGCAACACGGCCTACCAGTACGGGAAGACCGCGACCTTCATGCCGAAGCCGCTCTACGGCGACAACGGCAGTGGGATGCACTGTCACCAGAGCTTATGGAAAGGCGAGAAGCCACTGTTTGCGGGCGACGGCTACGCCGGTCTCTCCGAGATGGCGCGCTTCTATATCGGCGGCCTGTTGAAACACGCCGCGGCCGTCGTCGCCTTCGCCGCGCCGACGACGAACAGCTACAAGCGACTCGTCCCCGGTTTTGAAGCCCCGGTCAACCTCGCCTACTCGGCGCGCAACCGCTCGGCGGCCATCCGCATTCCGATGTTCTCGACCAACCCGAAGTTGAAGCGTCTGGAGTTTCGTCCGCCCGACCCTTCGTGCAACCCGTACCTCGCCTTCTCGGCGATGCTGCTCGCAGGTCTCGACGGCATCCAGAACCGCATTGATCCGGGCGAGCCGCTCGACAAAGACATCTACGATCTCTCGCCGGAGCAACTCAAAGACGTGCCGAGCTTGCCGGGGTCGCTCGACGAATCGCTCAACGCGCTCGAAGCCGACCACGACTTCCTGCTCAAAGGCGACGTGTTTACGCCGCAACTCATTGATCGCTGGATCGGCTACAAACGCGACAACGAGATCGCGCGCCTGCGCATGCGCCCGCACCCGTTGGAGTTCTCGATGTACTACGACATCTAGAGCGAACGACGAACGCGGAATGTGGAACGATGAACTGAAAGCAACACTCCCGCGAGTTGTTGTTTTACTTCATCGTTCCGCGTTCCGCGTTCGTCGTTTATTTCTCCGCCGTCATTCCGCGTTCATCATTTGCGGGCGACATCTGATATTGTGCCGGGTGAGACATTCCGCGAATTGGGACGGCCGCCGTCCGAGGAGTTGATGATGAGCGAAGATATTCGGGACACCACACCGGCCAGATCGAGTAATTTGTTGCAGCGCGTCGGCATCTACGCCGCGCTCGCGCTCGTCGCCTTCCTCGTCGGCTTCGTCCCGATGTGGCTGCGCGCGCGCGAGAGCGGCCACCAACTCGCGGCGGCGGAGCGCACGCTCGGCCTCGCGCGTTTGCAGAACCAACTCGCCTCGGCCGCACTCGACGCGCGTCGCGGCGATTACGAACCGGCGCGACAGGCGGCCAGCCAGTTCTACACCTCCTTGCAGGCCGACATTGACAAGGGCGACGACTCGCCGCTCACGCCCGCGCAACGCACGTCCGCGCAGGCGTTGTTTGCCGGGCGCGACGAGATCATCACGCTGCTCGCGCGCAGCGACCCGGCCGCCGCAGATAAACTGTCCGACGTGTACGCGGCCTATCGCAAACTCTTGAACGTGTGACGCAACAACCAGCGAACGTTTGACACAGCGACTCGTGAAGTCGTTTGACGCAACGACTCGTGTACGACGTTTGAAGTGTCTCTATCTCCGCAGTCCGCCCACGCGCGCACTCTTACCGCGCCGGACGCCTTCACGCACTCCCGCCCTTACTTCCCGATTGCGAACAGGTGGTGTTGCGTCCGCACGAACATCCGTCCGTCGGAGATCGCCGGGGTCGCCATCAAAAGTTCGCCCATCGGGTTGCGCGCGAGCAACTCGAACTTCGCCCCCGCCGCGACGACGAACATCTCGCCGTCCTCGCTCGGCAAATAAATCCGCCCGTCGGCCGCCACCGGCGACGCGCTGAAACCCCCGCCCTGATGCGGCAGTCGCTCGCGATACACCTCCGCGCCCGTCTTGAGGTCGTAGCAGTCGAACACGCCTTGATTCGACAGCACGTAGAGGTGGTCGCGGTAGATGAGCGGCGTCGGCATGTAAGAGCCGCGCCCCTGCTTGCTCCACGCGATTGACTTGTTGGAAGACTGATCCTTAGCCAGCGTGATGTCGCCCGACGCGCCCGCGCGGATGACGAAGATCGGCGCTTCCGGCCGACGCCCGCTCGCGACGACGATCAAGTCGCCGGAGAAGATCGGCGTCGGCGCGGTGATCTTTGAACTGCCGCCCAGACGCCACAACTCCCGCCCCGTCTCCGGGTCGTAGCCGCGTATGAAGTTGGAAGCGTTGGTGACGATCTCCGTGCGTCCCGCGCCCGTGTAGACGGTCGGTGTGCCCCACGAGGGGAGTTCTTCGCGCGCGGTCTTCCAGAGCGTCTTGCCGGTCTTGATGTCCGACGCCAGCAGGAAAGACCCTGCTTGCGTGTCGCACTGCACGACAACAGAGTCCTTGTAAATGATCGGCGAACTGGCCGTGCCCCATTCATAACTCGGAATGTCGTACGCGCCCGCGTTCAGCACGCCGAGGTCTTTCTTCCACAGTTGACGGCCGCGCATGTCGAAGGCGTACAAGCCCTGCGAGCCGAAGAAGGCGACGACGTAACGGCCGTCGGTGGCCGGGGTGGCGTTGGCGTAGGTGGCCTTGACGTGTCGTTTCTCGCGCGGCACGCCCTCGTAGGCGATGCGTTCCCACAAAACTTTGCCGTCCTTCGCATTGAGCGCGTAGAGCTTCCACTGCTGGCTCGAAGTGTCGTCCGAGGCGTCGCCGTCGCCGTAGAGGCCGTGGCGAAAAGTGCCGTCGCCGCGCGCGCTGCTGACGGCGGTCGTGACGAACACTCGCCCGCCCCAGACGATTGGACTCGAATGCGCCAGCCCCGGAATCCGCGTCTTCCATTTGATGTTCTCGCCTTTCGGCGCGTTCCAACTCTGAGGCAAATTCTGGCTCTCGGCGACGCCGGACGCGTTGCGGCCGCGGAAGGAAGGCCAGTGCTGCTGTGCGCCGTCTCGCGTCTTGGCTGAGAGGTTCGTCGCGCAACTCGTCACACACAGGAGCAGCGCGAACAGACTCGTGTTCAATCTCGACTTCATGGCCGGTTCTCCTCAAGTTCGGGCGGGTTGTTCAAAGTTCGCCGCGAGGGCAGACGAGGTTAGTCAAAGTTAGTTTCAAGGACGGACGACGTTAATCAAAGTTCGTTACGCGTGCGGGCGACGGCGGCGGCCGCACGCCGTTGCAGATAGTGATGCCACAAGAGCCGCGCGCCGACCGCACGCCACGGTCGCCACGCCTCGGCCATCTCTTCGAGTTCGACGGGCGCGGGACGCGCGGCGAGACGTTTGACTTCCTGCATCGCCACGGCGAGGGCGAGGTCTCCGGCAGGCCACGCGTCCGGCCTGCGGAGCGACATCAACAGGTAGATGTCCGCCGTCCACGCGCCGATCCCCTTCACGCTCGTCAAACCGGCCTTCACCGCTTCGTCGTCCATCCGGCCGAACGCTTCGAGGTTCAGACGCCCACCCGCGACGGCCTCGGCCAGATGCCTCCCGTAGACGATCTTCTGGCGACTGAAGCCCGCGCCCTTCAACTCGGCGTCGTCGAGCGCGAGGAAACTCTCCGGCGTGATCGGCGACGGCGAGACGAGCGCGACGAGGCGCGTGAAGGCGACTTGCGCCGAAGCGAGCGACACCTGTTGCTCAAGGATGATGTGGACGAGCGTCTGGAAGCCCGGCGCGCGAAACCATTCGGGCGGCGTGCCTAACTCCGCGTGGATGCGCGCGAGGTCTCGGTCGCGCGCGGCCAACTCGCGCAAGCCTTCGGCGTAAGACCGCGCGTTTAAAATTTTCGGCTTCGATGTACGGCGCAGCACGCCCGCCTTTCCGCAACAGAACTTCGCCCCTCGTCCGGCACAGCCGACGCACGCCCGCGCGCCGTCCTACCTCACGCCCTATTTCTCTTCGACCACCTCATCCTCTCTCTTCGCATCTTCCATCGCCTCCGGCTCCAACTCCTCCGCGCTCCTGTTC
Source organism: Pyrinomonadaceae bacterium (assembly GCA_030841105.1). Taxonomy (GTDB): domain Bacteria; phylum Acidobacteriota; class Blastocatellia; order Pyrinomonadales; family Pyrinomonadaceae; genus JAIVJZ01. The sequence goes on along the minus strand of JAVEDE010000055.1, from coordinate 9,403 downwards.
AACTTGATGAAGACGCCCCACGCGGCCAAGAGCAATGCGGCCGCGACGGCGATCCCGGCCGCCTGCGGCAAGTGCGCCGGGTCGTCGTGGAGGAACTGGAAGACCGCCACCAGCGATTCGATGGAGAGCGACACGATGACGACCACCATGAACCGCGACAGGAAACGCCTGACGCGCGTGGGCGCGCTCATCTGCGCCCCGCGCTGCACCTCTTCTTCGAGGATGGTCTGTCCCAGTTCGAGCGCGGCCACCGCAATCGTCAACAGCCCCACGCATTCCAGCACCGCGTTGAAACGCTCCCGCAGAGGCTTCGCCGCGCCCGGATTGATCCCCTGCCACAACTCGATCCCCGCGAACACGACGAGCGCCACGGCGCAACACAGGAACAAAAAGATGATCGCCGAATACCCCGCCGCGAATATCCTCCGAATGATTTTCAACGCGCCTCCGTTTCCGCCCGTGTGACTAGAGCGCCGGATTATACCGCATGGATTAACCAGCCCGCCCGCTTTGTCTTCGCGTCAGTAGTCGAACCGCCTACATCGTTCCGCAACGCGGCGCGGTTCGCGTTACAATCGAGTCGCCTTGCGTAAGTTTGACGAAAAAATCGAAGCGCTCGTGCGCGACCTGCCGGACGCGGAGGGGGCGCGCATGTTCTACGAACGGCTCGCGGCGGACGACGCGCGCGCGGCGCAGAAACTCGCGCGCGACGAGGGGCTGCTCGCGGACGCGCTCGCGCTGGCGGCGTGGAGTCCGCTGCTCGGCACGACGCTCGCGCAGAACCCAGACTACTTGCAGTGGCTCGCGCGCGAACGCGCGGACACGCACGTGCGGACGTCCGAAGAATTGGGCGAGTCGCTCGCGCGCTTCGGGCTGACGCATTCGCGAATCGAGCCGCAAGTCTTGCTCGCGCGTTTCCGGCGGCGCGAGTTGCTGCGCGTCTACCTGCACGACCTGCGCCGCACCAACTCCATCGTCGAGACGACCGAGGAACTCTCGAACCTCGCCGACGCCGTGCTTGCCTACGCGCTCAACCTCGCGCGTCAGGAGTTGGACAACCGGCACGGCGCGCCGCTCTGCACGGACGCGCGCGGGCGCAAGACGACCGCCAGTTTCTGTGTCGTCGCGCTCGGCAAACTCGGCTCGCGCGAGCTCAACTACGCCTCCGACATAGACCTCCTCTTTCTCTATTCCGACGACGGCGAGACTTCCGGCGCGGGCGAACGCGGCCAGACGACGAACCGCGAATACTTTAACCGCCTCGCCGAACTGACGACGCGCCTTGTCGGCCAACAGTCGGGCGAGGGCGCGGCCTACCGCGTGGACTTGCGCCTGCGCCCGCACGGCCGCGACGGCGCGCTCAGTTGCTCGCTCGACGAAGCCCTGCGCTACTACCACGCGAAGGCGCAGGCGTGGGAACTGCAAACGCTCATCCGTTCGCGCGCCGCCGCCGGGACGAGTGCGCTCTACGCGCGCTTCGCCGAAGAGGTGCGCGCGCGCGTCTACACGCACGCCGCGTCCGTCGAAGAGGCGCTCAGGAACGTCCGTCTCGCCAAGCAGAAGATTGACCGCCAGCACGCCGACCGCTCGCGCGGCTTCAACGTCAAACTCGGCCGCGGCGGCATCCGCGAGATCGAGTTCATCGCGCAAGCCCTCCAACTCGCGCACGGCGCGCACGACAGTTGGCTGCACGCGCCGCACACGCTCATCAGTCTCGGCCGACTCGCCGACCGCGGCCTCGTCGGCGAGCGCGAGCGCACCGAACTCTCCGACGCCTACGCCTTCCTGCGCACGCTCGAACACCGCCTGCAAATGGAGCACGGCCTGCAAACCCACTCCGTCCCCGACGAAGCCACGCGGCGCGCACTCGTCGCGCGGCGGATGAACTTCGCCGGGCAGGACGCGCTCGCCGACTTCAACCGCGCGCTCGAACTCCACACCGCGCGCGTCCGCGCCGCCTACGAACGCGTCTTCGGCGAACCGCACGACGAGGCCGCGCCCGACGCGCACACGACGCCGCACGCCAATGCGCACCAGACGACGAACGCCGACGCCGCAACAACTCGGACTCAGACGACTGTCATAGACGCCGCGACAAGCCACGCGACAGTTACAGCCGCGACAAGCGACGCAACAGTCAACGCGGCGACGGGCGATGCGACAGTTAAAGCGGCGACGGGCGAGAACGCGACTGGCGACGCCGGGACTGATGAAGCCACGACCCGCGACGCGACAGGTGACGCCGCGACGGGCAACGCAACAAGTGATTCAACAGCAAACGAGTCTCTCGCCGCAGAGCAAACGGACGCCGCAGGCGATGCGAACGCCGCGCCGCTCAGCGACGCGCACCAACGCGCCGCGCCGTTTCGTGAGCCACGCCTCGAAGTCGCGTCCGGCGCGCACGCGGACGCCGCCGCGACGCTGGCCGCCGCGCAGGTCTTTGCGCCCCGCCTCATTCCCGTTAGCGGCCTTGTCAACCTCAACCCGCGCGAGACGCAGGCCGCCGCTGCGAACACCAACGCCTCGGCGTCGCGCGTCGCGCGTCTGCTCCACGACGCGGCGCACGACTCGCTCAACTCCCGGCGCGCGCTCTCCTACGTCGCGCGCGTCGCAGCCTCGCTCGACAAGTCGAGCGCGAATGTCGAACTGTCCGAGGAGAGCCTGCGTGCCCTCGTCCGGCTCTGCGGCGCGTCCGAGTTCTTCGGCGAGATGATCGCGGCGAACCCCGCGTTGATCCCCGCGCTCGTCGCAGCGGGCGGGGAAGCGTCCGGCGAGCGCGACTACCGCGCGCTGCTGCGCCGCGAGATTGATCGCGAGTCAAGTTTTCGCGCGGAGTTGATCGCGCTGCGCCGCGCGTGGGCGCAACTGCTCGTCGAGACGGGCGCGCGCGACGCACGCGGCGAACTCTCACACGCCGAGTCGAACCGCTCGCAGACCGAACTCGCCGCGGCGAGCATCAACGCCGCCTACTTCATCGCGCGCCGCGAGTTGGCGCGGCGTTACGGCAACCTCGCGGCGGGGCCGCGCCTCGCCGTCCTCGCCCTCGGCCGCCTCGCAAGCGGCGGCATGGACTACGGCTCTGATCTCGATCTCGTCATCATCTACGACGCGCGCGTCCCGTCGCCCGTCAGCGCGCTCACGAAAGACGAGGCTTACACGCGGCTCGTCGAGTTGATGGTCTCGGCCTTGTCTAGCCTGACGCGCGCGGGCTACGTCTACCGCGTTGACCTGCGCCTGCGTCCCGACGGGAAGAACGGCGCGCTCGTGCGCAGCGACGCGTCGTTCATCGAATACCTGCGCGCGCGCACGGGCGTCTGGGAGTGGCTGGCTTACGTGAAACTGCGCGCGGTCGGCGGCGACCTCGAACTGGGGCGCGCGGCCGAAGCCGCGGCGCGTCGCGTGATCCACGAGGCGGCGCGCGCGTGCGACGCGGAAGAGTTGCGACGTGAGACGCGCCGCGTGCGCGAGCGTCTCGAACACGAGCGCGGCGGCGCGGGCGGCGCGGGGCGCGGCGCGATTGACATCAAGTTCGGCGCGGGCGGCATGCTCGACGTGTACTTCGCCGCGCGCTACCTGCAACTGCGCGACGACGTGCGCGACGCGGGCGCGGATCGTTCGACGCGGACGACACTCGCGCGACTGCGCGACGCCGGTTCGCTCGACGCCGAGACGCACCTGACGCTCTCGGAAGGCTACGACACCCTGCGCGCGCTCGATCATCACCTGCGCCTCATCGCAGGGCGTTCGTCGCGCCTGCCCGCCGCGCCCGACCACGCCGTCCTACGCGACCTCGCGCGCTCCGTCGGGCACGATTCGGCCGCCGCGCTCACAGACACCCTGCGCGCACGCATGTCTGCTATCCGCGCGGCCTACGACCGCATTACGACCCGCGTGGATTGAGGCCGAAGGGCGTCGGGCGTCAGTACGAGCGCGGCAAACGCGTTCATGCCTGACGGCGTTTCCGCTTCGGCGGCGTGTTCATCCACGTCTTCCTGATCGGATGGGCTTCGGTGTTGAAGACGACCTGTCGGAAATTGAGCACGCGCGGCGACGCGTGGAGCAGGTAAAAATACTTGAACGTTTCCGCCAGCACGAAACTCTCCATCACGTCCGCTTTCTCTTTCGTCACGACGCTCTTCAAACTCGCGTAGCCCGCCTCCGTCCGGCACGCCTTCACGAAGTCTGCGAACATCGTCTCGCCCATGCGCAGGTATTTCGGGTCGCCCGTCAGGCGGTGCAGGTAGTAAGCCGACTCGACGATTTCGGGGCGCAGGGCGTATCCGGCATCTTTGACCTGCATCGTCCGGTAGTCGAGTTCCTCCGGTTCGACGCCGTGCAGTTGCCACATCTTGAAAGACGAGTCTTGCAAACGCCGCGCGCGACGCAGGTCACCGGAGAGAGCGAGGACGGCCGGGAAGAAGGCGTCGAGCGCGCCGTAGGTGGTGGCCGCGCGCCGACCCGTGTCCATGTCGGCGTGGCCGTACCAGAGCGCGGCGGGCGTGTCGTCTGCGAGATGCTGGTTGATGGCGCGGATGTGCGTGCGCCACATCCGGCGGCAGTCTTCATCGCCGAACAGCAGCCAGCACTTCAACAGGTACTCGTAGTAAGAATCAATCTCCGCGCTGATGCTGCTGTTTCGGTTCGTCCACTCGCCCGTCTCAACGTTGATCCGCTGCCCGACGAGTCCGATGGCCGAGCGGCGTTTGTAGACTTCGACGAGCGAGCGTTTGGCCTTTTGGTAAAAGACGGGCTTGCCGGTCAACTTGCTGAGCGTGCCGAACTCGATGAGGAGCGTCCCGGCTTCGGCCGGGTTGGTCACGGGCTGGCGCACCGCGCCGGTCTTCAGGTTGACGTACATGTAGGGGATGCCCGTCGGCGACTCGAAGGCGGGGAGCAGGCGCGTGCCGAGGTCTTCCGCGAGCGCGAGCAGACGCCGGTCGCCGGTCAACTGGTAGCCCGACAGCAGCCCGCCGAGCAGCCGGATCGTGACCTCGAAATTCTTGACGCTCACGTCCTTGTCGAAAGAGAGCCGTTCGACGATCAACTGCTTCGTCTTCTCCGCCTCTTCTTTGAGACCCATCAGGATCATCGTGTCGAGCGCATCCACGGGCGTCATCAGAAGCGACTCTTTGTACCAGTCGTGCGGCGCTTTGCTCAGAGGCCGCAGCGCGTCGTGCCCCCACGCGTAACGCTCATAACCCCGCCACGCGTGCAGAAACTCCGCGCGCACCTGCTCGGCCACACGCGCCTGTTCAGCCACACGCAGTTGCTCTTGAGACCGACCGCGTCTCTGCGTGGCGCGCGGTGCGGGTGACGCGCCGCCCGCGAGGACGACGAGCAGCAACAGGATTGCGACGGCTCTGTTTCTCATCACGTTTGACCTCGTTTGAAAGTAACTCGTCACGCGGCAAAGTAACTCATCACGCGACGCAGCGCGCCTCTCGTTGCGTGCGCACCCACTTCGTTTGAACGGACGTGCTATCTGCTTCGTTTGAACGGACGCGCGCCGCTACTTTTGGCGGTCGTTTACTTCTGCCGGTCGTTTTTGTAGACGACGCCCTCTTTCATGACGAAGAAGACTTTTTCGGTTTCGCGTATGTCGCGCAGGGGGTCGCCGGGGACGGCGATGATGTCTGCGAGTTTGCCGGGGGCAATGGTGCCGAGTTGATCGGAGAGGCCGAAGAGTTCGGCGTTGACGGACGTAGCGGCGCGCAACGCGTCAACGGGGCGCATGCCGAGTTCGACCATGAGGCGAAACTCTTCTGCGTTGCGCCCGTGCGGGTAGACGGCGGCGTCCGTGCCGAAGGCGATCCGCACGCCCTTCGAGACGGCCTTGCGGAACATGCCTTGGATGCTTGAGATGGCGGCGCGCGCTTTGGCTTCGACGTTCGGCGGCATGTAGAGACCGCGGTCGAGTTTCTCGCGCAGGTTGTACGGAGCCATCAGCGTGGGGACGAGGAAAGTGCCCTTCGCCTTCATCATGTCGAGCGCCTCGTCGTCGAGAAACGAGCCGTGCTCGATGGAGTCAATGCCTGCGCGGATGGCGCGTTTAGCTCCCTCCGCGCCGTGCGCGTGGGCGGCGGTCTTGCGCCGCAGCGCGTGCGCCTCGTCAACGAGGGCGTCGAGTTCCGCTTGCGTCAGTTGCGGCGAGTTAACGTCGCCCGTCAGAGAGAGGACGCCGCCCGTGGCGCAGACTTTGATCACGTCCGCGCCGCGCTTGATGTTCAGACGGACGGCGGCGCGCACGGCGTCCGCGCCGTTGGCGACGGCATCCTCGATGCCGGTCGAGCGGTCGAAGATGCCGGGGCGGTAGCCGCCCGTCGGGTCGCAGTGGCCGCCCGTCGCGCCGATGGCGCGCACGGCCGCGAGGATGCGCGGCCCCGGCACTTTGCCGTTGCGGATGGCGTTGCGTAAACCGATGTCTATGAGATCGCTCGACCCCAGATCGCGGATCGTGGTGAAGCCGATCAAGAGTGTCTTGCGCGCGTGGACGGTGGCGTCGAGCGCCTGTTCGGGGACGGACTTTTTGAAGTTGTCGAGTTCGTCCTGCTTCCAGTCGTCGGTGGCCTCGCTCGTGATGTGCGTGTGCGCGTCCATGAAGCCGGGCAAGAGCGTCGCGTCGCCGAGATCGATCACCTCCGCGCCCGCCGGAATCTGCGCGTTCACGGCGAGCGACTGAATCCGCCCGTCCACGACGACGATCACGCCGGGCGTCAGCAGCCGTTCGTTCCGTCCGTCAAAGATGCGCGCGGCCTTGATGACGACGGCGCGTTGCGGAGCCGGCGACGGCGCGTTGCGTTGCTGTTGTTGCTGTGCGAGGGGCGTAGAAGTTGACGCGAAGAAGAGAAGGGCGAGTAAAGGGGCGCAAAGGTTTTTCATGTGGACGCTCCGGGGGTGTCTTTGTGATTGGTGAAACTCATGCGTGCTTCCGCGTCATGCCTCAAGCGGCGCGCTGCCCGTCTCTTCGTGCCAGCAGCGCACGCACCAGAGGTGGCGCGCGGCGCGTTCTTCGAGGGGAAGGTCGGCGGCAGACGGCAGGCGGCGCACGACCTCTCGCTCGGCCGCGTCGAGTTCGTCCCACGGGCGCAGTCGCGGGGCGTCGCAGCGCGGGCAACGTCCGTCCTTGCGGTTTTCATTCAACGCGTCGCCGTTCATGTTTCGTCGCTCCGAGAAGATCGAACGATCTCTCACTTTAGGTTTGAGTGTCGCAACTGAGACAAGGTAATATCGTCGCCGTCTTTAACATAATCTCGGAAAAACAGAAAGCTGCCTGACACATGATCCAGAACGGTCGCGCCCGCGCTCTCCTTCTGCTCGCCGCCTTTGCCTGCGTCCTCTCACTTAATTCACCCGCACAGGCGCAACGCGATGATTCGCGCTTCGACTTTTACGCGCGCGGCCCTTACCGCGAGAGCGTGCCGCGCCCGCAAGCGACGACGCGCTTCGACGTGGGCGACTTCCACACGAACTACGCGACGATGGAGCGCGTCGTCGAGCGCATCGCCGCCGCCGCGCCCGACCGCGTGCGCGTCACCGACATCGGCGAGACGAACGAGCACCGCATGATGCACCTTGTCGTCATCTCCGCGCCGGAGAATTTGCAGCGGCTCGACCAGATCAAAGCGAACGTCGCGCGCCTCGCCGACCCGCGCACGACGAACGCGCAAGAGGCCGCGCGCATCGCCGCCGAGACACCCGTCATCTCGTTCATGAGCTACACGATTCACGGCAACGAGTCGGCGTCGTTCGAGGCGATGATGCAGGTCGTCTATCAACTCGCCGCGTCGAACGAACCGGCGACGCTCGACATCCTGAAGAACACCGTCGTCCTCGTCAACGTCTGCTCGAACCCCGACGGCCACGAGCGTTTCGTGACGTGGTACAACTCGTTCGGCACGGGCAACTCCGACCCGCTCGCGGGCGAACACCGAGAGCCTTGGTCAATTTGGGGGCGCGCGAATCATTACCGCTTCGACCTCAACCGCGACAACCTCGCCGCCACGCAGGTGGAGACGCGCAACCTACAGCGCGCCTACCTCGACTGGAATCCACAACTCTTCGTGGATCATCACGGCCAGCCATCGCAGTATTTCTTCCCGCCCGCCGCGCTCCCCGTCAACCCGAATCTGCCGCCCGCCCAGACCTCGCGTTGGCTCACGGAGTTCGGCCGCGCCAACGCCGCGCAGTTCGACGCGCGCAACTGGGACTATTACGTGCGCGACGTGTTCGATCTCTTCGGCCCGTTCTTCTGGGACTCTTGGCCTGCTCTGAACGGCGCGACCGGCATGACTTACGAGACGGACGGCGGCGGCACGAAGGGCTACGCGTGGCGGCGCGACGACGACACCATCGTCACGCTGCGTTCGGCCATCGCCAAGCACTTCGTCGCGTCCTTGACGACGCTTGAAGTGGCGGCGCGCAACCGCGAGGCGCGTCTGAAAGACTTCTACGAGTTCAAACAGAGCGCGCTTGAAGAGGGGCGGCGCGAGGGGATGCGGCGCATCGTGATCGTCCCGGGGCGCGACCCGGCGCGCGCGGCCGATCTGGCCGACGTGCTCTTGCGTTCGGGGATCGAAGTGAGCGTGGCGAGCGAATCGTTCCGCTCGGCGAGCGCGCGCGCACACGCGTCGGGCGGCGCGGCGCGCGTGGAGGCGCGCACGTTCCCCGCTGGCTCTTACGTCGTCGAACTCGCGCAGCCGCAGAAGCGTCTCGCCAAAGCCCTGCTCGAACCCGACACGGAACTCGACCCCGCGTTCGTGCGCGATCAACTCGCGCGTTTCGCGCGCAACCAGCGGCGCGGCGCGAACGCGTCGAAAGAGGACTACGGCTTTTACGACGTGACGGCGTGGTCGCTGCCGCTCGTCTTCGGCGTCGAAGCCTACTCGACGGGCGACGCGCAGGCGGTCGCATCCGTCGCCTTGCGCGCTGCGCCCACGGCGGGGGAGACGACGGCAGACGCCCTGCGCGCTTCGGGCGAGCGTCTGCTCTCGCGCCGCCTCGGCGTCGCGGGTCGCGCCTCGGTCGCCTACATCATCCCTTACGAGACGAACGGCGCGGCCTCGCTCGCCTACCGTCTGCTGCGCGAGAACTACAAACTCGCCGTCGCCACGCGCACCCTCAACGCGGGCGGGCGCGACTGGCCGCGCGGCACGATCGTCGTGCGCGTCTCGCGCAACCCCGACACGCTGCACGAAGCAATCGCGCGGCTCGCGCGTGAAGCGAGCGTCGAAGTAACATCGGTTAACTCCGGGTTCATCGAGACGGGCGACACGAGCATCGGCTCGGAGGCGGTCGTCTCTTTGAAGCGGCCGCGCATCATCGTCGTCGCCGACGAACCCGTCAGCCAGACGGGCTACGGCGCGATGTGGTGGACGTTCGAGCGTTACGGCGTGGACTTCACGCC
>JAVEDE010000029.1 GCA_030841105.1 Pyrinomonadaceae bacterium | reverse complement strand
TGGGGCTGCTCGAACCGATCTGGAAAGTGAACCGGCGCGTGCGCGTGTTGCTCGCGGGCAAGGGCTACCCGGTCGCCTACCACGAGGCCGCCGCCGGGCACAACTGGACGAGTTGGCGCGACCAACTGGCCGAGGCTTTCACGCGCGTGTGGAGCGAAGACAAGTGAATCGTAAATCGTAAATCGTGAATAGAAAGAACCCGGTTTTTCTCTATTCACGATTTACGATTCACGATTCACTTTAAATGAAGAGGCCGCCCGTGCCCTCGCTGCACTGGCGGCCTCTTCCTTTTCGCCCGCTGCCTTGCGGCGCGAGCGAAAGCCTTAAGGGTTGTTGGTTATTGCTCCTTCGGTTGCTTCTGCCCCGCGTCGTCCACCCCCGCAGGGGTGGCGTCGGCGTTGCGCTGCTTGCCCGTCGTGCCAGCCTTCGTCGTGCCGGTGGCCTCGTCCGGGATAGGCCCGGAGCCGGGCAGCGCTTCCACGTTGATGAAGAAGCTGAATGCGCCCTGCTCCTGCACGCCGAGGAGGAACTGCACGTCAATGGTGTTGCCCGCCGCGAGACCGCCGCCCGGCAGCACCACCGAGAGCGTGGAGTTCAACCCGCCGCCGTTCGGTTGCGGCGGCGTTTCGAGCGTCAGCCCGTTGACCACCACCACCGTACCGCCCGCCGAGTTCGTGACCGTACCCGTCGAAGAGAGGACGCGCAGGTCGGACTGTCCGGCCGTGCGGTTGTTGATCGTCGTCAAGTCAACGATGCGGAAGCGGAGCCGCGTCACGGGCACGCCGAGCGTGTTCTTGAAGCGGCGTTGGAAGGAGAGCGTGCCGAAGGCTGCGTTCGTCGGGTTTGCGCCGAACGAGCTGCGGACGCGGTTGGGTGGCGCGGACGCGGCGACCATCGGGTCAATCAGCGACGACTTGACGACGGCGTTGCGCTGGATGGGCGAGGCCAGATTCTCAGGCCCCGGCGCACCGAGCACCGGCGTCAGGTTGTTGCCGACGGCGACCGCAGGCGTCGTCGTGACGAGCAGGAAGTCGGCCGCGTTGTCGTTCGTCTCCTTCGGCAAGCCCGTGATCAGGTTGCGCGCGAAGCTGTGCTGCGATGCGCTGCCGCCCGCAGACAGGAGAGTCGCGCCCTCGCGGAGGAGGTCGCAGTTGTTACCGCCGCCCGCGTTCACGTCGAAGGCGACCGCGTCTTCGCGTGTCGTCGTGCTCAGGTTCAACACGTTGGACGTGTTGAAGAGACCGATGTTGCGGTCGGCCTCAATGTCGGTGACGGCTGCGACGGTGGCATTGCCTGCCGCGCTGGTCGTCAGACTGTACTGCGGGCCGACGACGAGGTAATGACCGCGCGCCGGGATGGTTGTGGCCGCCGGAATGACGGCGATGAGCACGGGCGTCGCAAGGCAGCTTGCGCCGGTCTTGTAGAGCGCCCAGCCGCTGATGTTCTGCGCGACATCCTGATTGTTATACAGCTCGACGAAGTCGTCGCCTGCGCCAGCGGGGCCGGAAGTGCGAACTTCGCTGATGAGCACGCGTCCCGGCGGGCTGGCTTCGGTGATCGTGCCGGTCGCCGTGACGGTCGCGCCGAGCACGCTGTTGACCGGGTTGGAGAGCGTCACGGTGAAGTTCTCGTCCGAGGTGTCGCCGTTGGCGAGGACGGGCACGGAGATCGTCTGCAACGTCTGCCCCACGGCGAAGTTGAGCGTGCCGCTGGTCGGCGTGTAGTCGCCGCCCGCTGCGGTCGCCGTTCCGTCGGCGGTCGCGAAATCAACCGAGACGGGGCTGCCGTAAGCGTAGCTGAGCGAGACGGTGAACGGCATGTTCACGGAACCCGTGGAGGGTTCGGGTATCGAAGCATTGTTGATGGTATAGGTCGGACGCGGCAGGATCGGCGTCACGGTCGGGTCATTCGCCGGCCCCGTTGCCGGGTCGTTGGTTAAGACCGTGCCTCCGAAGCTGCTGCTCGTGATCTGTCCCTGATTGGACACCTGCGTCACGTTGTTCGGGATGTTCGAGTTGACCGTCACCTGGAACGTGATGGTGACGGAGTCGCCCGGCGCGAGCGCGCCGATGCTGACGGGGAAGTTGTTGCCGCCCGCCAGAGGTTGAATCACAGGCGTCGTCGCTTGCGTGATCGGTTCGGGTGTCGTCTGCTTCGCGCTGACAACGGGCTGCTGCGCCGCCGTTTCGACCTTCGTGGCCTGTGCGAGCGTTTGCGGCGCGCCGAGGTAGAAGGTGGCCGGAGCGACTGCGCTCGAGACCGCCTCGGTCACCGTTTCGGTGGCGCTGCTTTCGGAAGCAGGCGTCACGTCACTCGGCGGCGCGGGGTTCGCCACTGGCGCGTTCGGGGCGACCGGAATGATCTGGCCGTTGATGAGACCGAAGGTCGGCGTTGCATCGGAATCAATGAACGACTGCCATTGCTCGATGGTCATGCCCAGGCTGGCCGCTGTCCTCATCGCAGACCTCGACGTGTTCGCGCCGTTCGCCTTCGCGCTGCCAACGTTGATGTCTTCGTCGGCCACAGGAGGCGCGGTGGCGCAGCTTGCGAAGGGAGCGCCGGAGAAGTTGATGGCGCGTTTGTTCGTGAAGCCGTCGCTCGACGTGCCAAGCACGCTGCCGGGGTTCTGCGTCGAGAGGTAGTCCTCGACCTGCGGGCCCGTCGCGGGGTTGGGCGAGAGACCCGTGATGCCGAAGACGTTCACGGCGGCGTTGGTGCCTTGTTTGCGGACGCCGATGCCGGGCGATCCGGCGCTGCCGCCGCTCGTGTTGCCGCTGATGGTCGCGCAGAGATGTGCGTTTTCGCCAGCCGTGCCGTTCCCTGCGTCCACGCGGATGCCGGGGCGGAAGGTCGTGGCGATGGGTGCGGCGACGTTGTTGCCCGTGATCTTGAGATCGGCGAAGCCATTGGTGGCACGGTCAACGAGCAGGATGCCGTTGCCGTCCACGCCGGAGATGGTGTTGTTCGTGACGCTCAGCGTCAGGTCGGGCGTCCAGGCCGCGCCCGCACCGGAGACGCCGTTGCCGCCGCCGATGCCGTTGCCGCCGCCGAGGTCTACCGAGTGGTTGGCCGCGATGGCATTGTTGTTCACCACGCCGACCATGTCGGAGTAGCCGTTGTTGCCGATGAGAACGATAGTGCCCGAGGTGACAGGCGCGGAGGAGTATCCAAGACCAACCGCGGTCGGCGCGGTGCAGCCGCCCGTGTTTTTGCCGTTGCACTCGATCTTGAAGTTCATCTTCGTGCGCACGGAGGAGAAGGCGCTCCCCGTTACGACGGCGATGGCCTGCGTGCTGTTCGGCGCGATGCGGATGGAGTTGTTGGTGATGGAGATGAGCTTCGTCGCGTCGCCGGGGACGCCAGCCGTGCCGGTCATGCCCGCGCCGCTGCCGCTATCAACCTGCACCTGAATGCCTGCGGCGCGCGTGCCCGAGATGTTGTTCTGATTGATCGTGGCGTTCTCTAATTTGAAGACGGTCGTGGCCGTGCCGACGCCGACGAAGTTGATGCCCTGACCGTTATCGGTAGTGGTGATGGTGTTGTTCGAGACATTGGCGTTCGTCACCGTGCCGTCGCCGCTCTGCACGTCCACGCCGCTGTAGAAGCAGTTGGTCAGCGTGTTGCCCGTGATGGTCAGCGTCCCGGCGATGTTGTTGGCCGTCGTCTTGCTGGTGTTGAAGGCGAGGCACGACTCTTCGTTGGCGTCGCCCGGGTTGTCCACCGTAGAGTTGGTGAAGGTGAAGTTGGTCACCTGCGTCCCGCTGACGCCGCTGCCGAGCGGGCTTTGAATGTTCATGCGGTCGAACGAGATGTTGCGGGTGTTGATGAGCGAGATGGCGTCGCCGTTCGTGCGCTGGATCGTGCCGCCGCTGTTGGCCGAGCCGGTTCCGGAGACGGTCAGTCCGGCGTTCGCCCCGGTGTTGTTGAGCACGATGCCGTTGACCGGGTCTGCGGTGGCGTCGTTGTTGCCGGACGTGATGCTCTGGAAGGCGAGACCGGACGCGCCGATGGTGGAATTGACGACGCTGAGCGCCACCGCGCCGGTTGACGAGATGGTGTTGGTTCCCGTGACGTTGATAGCGGTCGCGCCGTTCAGGGCGTTGAAGCCTGCGCCGGTCGTGGTCGTGATCGCGAGGCCGCCGTTCGAGAAAGTGATGGTCGCGTTGTCGTTGTTGTCGAGCGTGATGGCGGCGTTTGCGCCCGTGTTGAAAGTTTTAGTCGTGCCGCTGAAGGTGAGTATCTGCGTGCCGCTCGTGTTGTTCTGTGCGAGCAGTCCGGTGCCGGTGTCGCTGATGTTGCCGGAGAGCGTGACGTTGCCGCCCGTGCGGTTCGTGATGGAGACGGAGCGACCGGCAGTGTTCGTGATCGAACCGGCGAAGGTGACGTTGCCCGCGCCAGCGTTGATGTCAACGTCCGTGCCCGTCGCCGTGGCAATCGAGCCGCCGTTGGCGGTGAACGGGCCGGAGACGTTGTCAAACTTGATGCCGTTGGTCGCGCTGCCCGAGGAGGTGACGGTGGAGAAAGTGGCGCCCGATCCGAGGTTCACGTTGGTCAGGTTGAGCGCCGGGCCGCCGGTCGAGCCGATGGTGTTGGTCGTTCCGGCGATGTTGATATTGCCGCCCGCCGCGATGATGCCCGCGCCCGCCGTGCTCGTGATAGCGAGGCCGCCATTGAAGTTCAGCGTGGGGAAGGCTGCGCCGGCGACGTTGATGCCGACGGCATTGCTGATCGAGGTCGCGCCGGAGACGGTCAAAGTGCCGCTCGTGTTGCTGAGGTTGATGCCCGTGCCCGCGCCCGACGAAGTAGAACTGTCGATGGCGATGGCGAGCACGCCGGTCGAGAGGTCGAGAGCGCGAACTGCGCCGCTGCCGATGGCGAGGTTATTGATGGTAGCCGTGCCGAAGCTGCTGCCCAAGATGGCCGCGCCGGAGGCGGAGGTCGTTCCCGTGTTTAGACCGCTCACGGTGTTGTTGCTGGCGAGCGTGATGACATTGCCGCCCGTGTTGTTGAGCGTCGGGCGCCCGCCCGCTGCTTTCAGCGTGAAGGTGTTGACGAGGAGTGCCACGCCGCCGCCGATGAACTGCTCGGTATTCTCTAAGGCAAGGCCGGTCGTGTAAGCGGCGTTACCCGTCGCCAGATAAATGATGTCTCCGGCAGCGTCGCTGTCGCCCGCGCCGCCCGCGCCGTTGACCGGCGAGAGCGATGTGAAGGGGCGCGTGGAGCGACCATCGGATGCACCGTTCGCGCCCCCGTAGGAGTTGTCCACGTACCAGATGTCGCTGCCCGCAACTGCGGGGTTGGCGGCTCCGACGGTGATGTTGACCGTCCCCATATCGGACAAAGTGTTGTCGCCGTTGTTACGCACGGTGTAGGTGAAGGAGTCCGCGCCGACGTAGCCCACGTTGGGTAGATAGGAGAACGTGCCGTTGCTGTTGAAGGTGAGGGTGCCGTTCGCCGGGGTGCTGTTGGAAACGTATTGCAGAGCATCGGTGCCGCCCGCGCCGTTCGGCTGAGAGTCGTTGTCGAAGACGGAACCGGACGCGGTGACGGCGGGAAAGCCGCTGGCAGTCACGCCGACTTCGAGCAACGTGTTACTCACGGTCGTGTAAGCATCGGTGCGCGCCACGGGCTGCGCGTGGAGCGACCCGGCGACGATGCTCGTGTTCGGGTCAATCGTGTCGTTGAGGACAATGGCGTTGGCCGTGTCCGTCAGACTGTTGTTATTGATAGTGATGCTGTACTGGATGGTATCGCCGGCCTGCGCCTTGCCGTCGCCGAGCGTGTCGTTGAGGACCGTGTCGGTCTTCGTCGCAGTGATGTCCGTGGCTGCAATGGCGGCGACGACGGGCGGCTCTTTTTGTTGAGCGGCGCTTGTGTCGGCCTGCGGGGGCGACTGTTGCTGACCCGCGCTTTTCGATCTCGTCTGCACGAGCCGCGTGTTGTTTGTCGAAGCGAGCCCGATGGGTGTTAGAGGACTCACGAGCATGAGGCTGGTGAGGAGGCTGGCGAGAAAGGCTCTGGACGTGCTAACGCCGGGCTTGGGGGTGAAACTCTTCATAAATCTCCTTAAGTGAATTTCATTTCGACATTCGCGAGGGCGCTATGCAGAAATAGATCGAATCGGGGATATGGCTGAGGCTCAAACGACGACTTGCGGACCGGTTGGCGATTCAAGGTTTGACCTTCGAGTTGTGCATCGAGAAATGAGAATGTACTTGCAAGGGTCGCAGTAAGGAAACGTTCGATTCAGGGCGACTTCATCAGAAACAGCAGAAGATAAACGTGGTTGACCACTACCACGGGAAACTTTATACCACGTCTCGCCGGATGTGGCTACTCCTTAACAGAGCGTTTTGAGCCGCGGGCCACTCTCGACACCGAGAGGTGCCCGCGGCCCGCGCTGACGCGTTGTGGAATTGAACGAAACGCCGTCTCCCGTTTCAACCCCACCGCCCTCATCAAGTACGTGGCGGGAAAACTCCTTGCAGGGCGATGCAGAAGTAGAAGGTCAGGTAGGGCATCATGTTGTTGTGCGGTAAGCTGCCGCCTGCGGGGGCCAGCGCCTCGGGGGCGAGAGTTGTGGTCGTACCAGGCGCGGCGTACATAGTGATGCCGCCCACACCTATCGCCATCTTGTTGGCGACGGGGCTTTGCGCGATGCCGTCGCTGCCCGAAGCGCTCCAACCATGTGAATGAGCGGGCATCTCCGACTCAAGCAGCGTGACGGTCTCGCTGCCGCCGGTTTCGCCCAGATCATGCAGCGAAAGCCCCGGCCCTTGCCCCGGGTGCATCGGCGCGCGGCCTTCCAGGTCAGGCAGGGCGAAGGTGGATTTGCCGTCACCGCCGTAAGTGGTGCCAAGCAGCGAAAAGAGCGCGGTGTTCTGGCTGAGAGGCAAGAGTTGGCCGTCACACCACGCCCATCCTTTCGGGGCGAAGTTGAAGGGAAAGATACGAATCTCGGCGACAAATGGGTCTGCCATGTAGAGTCTCCTTAAGTAGGGGTCGGGAAAATCCCGAACAGAGAGATGATAAAGTCAATGCATAGGTAAGGCTGGAAGTTGGTGTGCGGCTGGCTGCCCCCGACTGGCGAGACCGAAGCGGCGTTCAGCGTCGTGGGCGGGGCGTCAGTCCCGTAGGGCGTGATCGTGGCCGCCTGCGTTACCGCCGGCACGTTGTTGGTCGGCGAGGTGGCCGAGGCCGAGTTGGTCGTGCACAAGAGCGGGTGCGTATGAGCGGGTATCTGATTGATAGTCAGCGTGACCTCTTCCACCCCGCCCGACTCGGCCAGAATGAAGCCGTTGCCTTGATGAGTCGGGAGTCGCCCGCGCAAATCCGGGAGTGCAAAAGTTGACTCGCCGTCGCCACCATAGGTCGTGCCGATCAGTTGAAAGAGCGTCTCGTTCTCCGAGATGGGGAGCAATTGTCCTTCACAGAACATCCAGCCCGCCGGAGCGAAGTTGCCCGCAAACATTCTTATTTCACCGACATAGGGTTGTGCCATTTTCTCTCCTTTAGTTCGGGCTGGGGAAGATGCCCTGTAACGCGATGCAGAAGGTCAGCGTTAGGAAGGGCTGCATGTTCTGGTGCGGTTGCGATCCTCCGACGTTGGCGATAGACGGCGCCATCGGTTGCAGGTTCGACGGTGCGCCGTAGAGGTTCGCGCCCGCAGATTGCGACAGCACGCGTGTGTTGTTCGGCGCGCCGGCCGTGGGCGTCACGTTGGCCGCGACCGCAAAATGTGTGTGCAGCGGCATTTCGCTCAATGATAGCGTGTGAGCCTGCTCGCCGCCCCTCTCGCCGAGGGTGTGGCCGCTGCCGACGTGGATGGGGGTGCGGGCGCGCAGGTCGGGCAACGCGAAGTTGACACGCCCGTCGCCGCCGTAGGTCGTGCCGAGCAGCGAGAAGAGCGGCTGATTCTGGTTGATGGGCAGCAACTGTCCGTTGCACATCGCCCACCCCTTCGGCGCGAAGTTGAAGGACATGATTCTGATCTCACTGAGAAACGGTTCGGACATGCATTTCTCCTTACTTGGGTTGACACACCTCCAGAGGATAGTCCTCCGAAGCAGTGTGGAGTGAAGTTAAAGAGCGCACTTCGACAAAGGTGCTCGAAGCTGGATTACCGGATGGTTCGTCTTGACCTTGGGTTCTTAATACACTGGCGCGCGGCCTGCATGGCCGGTTCAAATCAGTTGGAGCCAGAGTGTCTACAGGATTCGGAAAGGCTTGATCCCGCGCGAGGCCAGCATTGTAAGACTTGACCCCGCCGATATCAAGGAGAAATACACGCCACTGTTAAATATCCGAAATTATCGTTGTCAATTCTTAGTAAAACTATTACACTCCACGGTGAAGGGTACTTAGGCCATTCCGCCAACTTTCCACTCTCGTTAGAACCATCTGTCAGTCGTCCACAATCAGGAGTCCACTTTCCATGACTACCCCCCGTCGTGACTTTTTGAAATCCGCGCTCATCTCGCTCGCCGCCGCCGGACTCGTCTCCGGTTCAGCCCGCTTCGCCTTCGCGCAAAAGAACCGGCTCAAAGATTCGCAAGGCTACTACCAAATTCCTGCGCAGGTGGCGGGCGACCCCGTCTTCCATTTCACGCGGGCGACCTTCGAGCCGTATGTGCAGAGCGACTTCCGCGTGACGGTGGGGCCGTACCGGACTGTGAACTTGACGCTCGTCAAAGTCGAAGACCAGCGGCCGCGCGTGCGCAAGGGCATGCCGCGCGCTGAGGGCGAGTGCTTCTTGCTGCTCTTCCAAGCCTCCGGCGAATTGTCCGACCTCCAACAGACCTACGTGTTGGAGCACGGTGCGCTCGGAAAGTTCTCCCTGTTTCTGGTCGGGGCTGGCGAGAAGGACGGGAACGTTCACTACTCGGCGGTCATCAACCACACGCGACCGGCCGATGGCTACAAGAAGGATTGAGGCGCGCCGGTCTCGTCGTATTACTGACGAAGAAATGTTGACGGAGGCGAGGTAAGAGTTTGGAGCGTCAAGTTGACGAAGACGGCGATGTTCGCCTGCGCCCGGTCGAATCGGCGGACGAGGATTTTCTGCTGCGCGTCTACGCCACGTCGCGCGCCGACGAGATGAATCTCGTGCCGTGGGGCGAGGAGCAGAAGCGCGCGTTCGTGCGTTCGCAATTCGAGGCGCAGCACACGCAGTACTACGAGCGTTTCCCCGACGCCGAGTACGACATCATCCTCTACCGCGGGCAACCGGCCGGGAGGTTGTGGATCGGCCGCACGCCGGAACAGATTCGACTGCTCGACATCGCCATCCTGCCGGAGTTTCAAAATCGAGGGATCGGCGCGGCCTTGCTCAACAGTCTGCTGGCCGAATCCGAGCAGCGCGCCCTGCCGTTGCGCCACATGGTCTTCAAACTCAACACCGCCGCGCTGCGCTTCTACGAGCGGTTCGGCTTCTCGCAGATTGACGACGTGGGCGCGTACATCCACATGGAACGACAGCCCGCCGCGTCCGCACCGCCCGCCCGAACTACTTCATCCGGTTAAAGACCGCCTCGTAATAAATGCCTTCGCCGTCCTTACGAATCGGGACGATGAATATTTCCATGTCGCTCAAACGCTCGTGCTCCATCCGGTAGATGCTCTGCGGGAGGAAGTGTTCGAGGGGGCCGCGAAAGTATGCCGAGAAGCGTTCGGTCTGCCCCGGCACGTCGCCGTGCGTCTGCACCTCGACCAGTTCCAACTCAACCACCTGCTCCGGCGCGACGCCGATGCGGAACTTCGTGTTCAACTGCTCCGAGAGCGAATCCCTCGTCAGATGCTCAAGTGTCATGTTCGTCCTTTACGATTGATTGAGGCGGGAAAAAATGCTCGCTGCAGGACTCGAACCTGCGACCCCACGCGTGTGAAGCGTGTGCTCTACCAACTGAGCTAAGCGAGCACAAGAGAATGTTTGAAGAGGCGGCATGCTAACAAAGCGGGCGGGGGAGCGTCAAGCGAGGCGCGCCCGGACGCTCCCCCGAAAGGTGTGCGCGTTGGAGAGTTCTCGCGCGGCCGGTTGCTATTGCCCGCCCATCGGCGGATCGTTCGGGCCGGCGGGTTGCGTGCCGTTGACGTGAATGGTGCTGGCGTTGGCGTCAACGTAGTAGAACTCTTTGCCGGTGGCGGTCACGCCGTCGGGCTTTTGCGGGTCGGCGTTGACGGTGTAGAGCGGCGGCGTGTTGCCGGTCTTCGGCGTCGCCTTGAGGCGGAAGAAGTAGCCCTCGACGAGCGGGTCTTCGCCCGCGTAGCGGCGGTCTAACTGCCCGTCGGCGATCAGTTGATCGAACGTCCCGTAGGAACTGCGGTTGTGCGAGTTGTAATAAATGCGCTGCTCGACGGCGATGGCTTGCAGCGTGCGGATGGCGGCGGCCTGATTGGCCGAGCGCACGCTCGACTGCCACGCCGGGATGCCGACGCCGACGAGAATGCCGATAATTGCGATCACGATCATCAACTCGATGAGCGAAAACCCGCGTTCATTGGTGCGACGTTTTAAATCTTGAGACATCTTCACTTCCTCGAATGGTGGGAATCTGATACTGCCGACCTTTACACGAAAGACGCGCCCGCGAGTTCCGTTTTTCGCGCGCCCGCACGGACTCATTTAGTCAATTCGGCGAGACGGATTCTACTACACCGCCGCGCGGCAAGTCACGAAAGGAGAGATCGAAGGTCGGAAGTCAGGGGTCTTTGAAGACAGCTTTTAAACGGCCTCCGGCATCCGACTTTTAACCTCTGACCTCTAACCTCTCTTTCATGTACAATGTCGAGGCCGGGAGAGCCGGGGGAGCGATTGATGAGACGTTTACAGACGGCGCACGAGAGCGGGGGGGAAGCGGAGGCCGGATCGTCTTCGGCGGCGGCCGAGGGCGTCGCGCGACTGCACGCGGCCATCGAGGGCGTCATCAAGGGCAAGAGCGAGGCGGTGCGTCTCACCCTCGTCGCGCTTCTTGCGGGCGGTCACCTGCTCGTCGAAGACGTGCCCGGCGTCGGCAAAACCACGCTCGCGCAGGCGCTCGCGCGCGCCCTCGACTGCACCTTCCAGCGCATACAGTTCACCTCGGATTTGCTGCCCTCGGACGTGATCGGCCTCTCGGTCTACAACGAGCCGACGGGCGCGTTCGAGTTCAAGCCCGGCCCCATCTTCGCCAACGTCGTGCTCGCCGACGAGATCAACCGCACCACGCCGAAGACGCAGTCCGCGCTCTTGGAAGCGATGGGCGAAGGCCACGTCACCGTCGAGGGCACGACCTATCAACTGCCCGCGCCCTTCATCGTCGTCGCCACGCAAAACCCCATCGAGCATCACGGCACGTACCCTCTGCCCGAATCGCAACTCGACCGCTTCATGCTCCGCCTGCGCATCGGCTACCCCGACGCCGAGATGGAGAAGGTGATCGTGCGCGACCGCGCGACGAGCGATCCGCTCGACGAGATGCGCGCCGTGCTGTCGGCCGCGGACGTCGCCTCGCTGCAACGCGAGGTGGCGGGTGTCTCGGTGGACGACGCGCTCGTGGACTACCTGATGCGGATCGTTTCGGCCACGCGCAACTCGGAGATGCTCGACCTCGGCGTCAGCCCGCGCGGCACGCTCGCGCTCTTCCGCGCCGCGCAAGCCCTCGCGCTCACCGAAGACCGCGCCTACTGCGTGCCCGACGACATCAAACGACTCGTCCTCCCCGTCTTCGCGCACCGCCTCGTCGTCAACTCGCGCTTCTCGTCCACGCTCCGGCGCAGCGAAGAGGCCGAGGCCGTCCTGCGCGAGATCATGAAGACGATCAGCGTGCCGCTGTAACACCGAACCGACAGTTAGTGACGGCCGACGCACACGGCGCGGCCGGCTTTGGCCGCGACCGGGGCAGGGCGACTATGAGGTTGAGCAAAAACTGGCGTCGCGCGATTTTGTGCGCCGCTCTGGCCTCGACCGGCATCAAGATTTTTCTCGCGCTCCGCAGCGGCGGGACGCTCGACGTTTACGCCTTCGGGGAGTTTCTGGCGAACATACGCGAGGTGGGCGGCATCGGCGCGTACTATCGCACGGGGCGGGCGGGCAATCCCTTGAACCACCCGCCGTTCATGCTTCACGCGATCCGCGGCATGGGTCTGCTCGCCGACGCGACGCACCTGCCCTTCCGTTTCTGGCTCCGCTTTCCCGCCATCCTCGCAGACCTCGGCAACCTCTTCCTCGTCTGGAAAATCGGCGAACGCCTGCCCGCGCTCAGGCCGTCGCCGCGCGCCCTGCTCCTCTTGGCCGTCTACCCCGGCTCGATACTGATCTCCGGCTTCCACGGCAACACAGACCCGGTCATGATCTTCTTCGTCCTCCTGTCTATTTACCTGCTGGCCTCGCCGTCGGGCGGGGCGACGTGGCTGGCGGGCGCGGCATTCGGGATGGCCGTCAACATCAAGATCGTGCCGCTCGTCTTCGCGCCCGCGATCTTTCTCTTCCTGCCAGACCTGCGAACGCGCGCCAAGTATTTCGCGGCGGCGGCCGCCGTCTTTCTCGTCGGCTCGCTCCCCTATCTGGCACAAGACCCGGCCGTCATCTGGAAGACCGTGTTCGGTTACAAAAGCCGGTACGGCAGTTGGGGATGGACGCGTCTGGCGGTCAAGGCTTTCCCGCACTTGCCCCGGCCGCTGAACTCGAACCACGAGTTGACGGGCGCGCACGCGCTCGCCGCGACGGCGGGGAGGTACGTGATGCTGGCCGCACTCGTCGCCGCGTCCGTCTGGATGAACCTGCGGCGACGCAGCAGGCCGCCGCTCTTCCTACAGTGCGGCTTTCTCGCCTTCCTCTTCATCTTCCTGACGCCGGGCTTCGGCCCGCAGTATCTGGCGTGGCTCGTCCCTTGGATGTTCGTGCCGGGGGCGTGGGTCACAAGGTTCTACTACGCCGCGAGCGCCTGCTACATCACTCTCGTCTACCTGACGCTCTCCGGCGCGGCGCGCGTCGCACTCAACCTGCCCGGACTGTTGCCCGGAAGCGTCTACCTCGCCGTCGAGTTGGCGTGCTGGCTCTCAGTCCTCGCCGCGCTTGTCAGTTGCTATAGGCTTCTGCGAAATTATCCCGGCGCGGTCGATCCCCCCGCGACGCACGGCGCGCACTGACTCCGCCCGCCGCGGTGCGTGCGGCAAACTGTCGGGCAACGCCGCCTCCGCAGGGACGGCGCGTACCACTTTCGATATGGCATGGTTCAGACATCTGCGCGTGTGGCGAAACGCGATCTTCGGGACGCTCCTGGTCGGGTGCGGTCTGGCGGTGGCGATCGTCACTTCGTGGGCACGGCGCACGGGTGATTGGGAGTTGGCGCGCGCGGGGGCGATCACGTCGCTCGTGTTCGTCCTGCTGATCACGATCTTCGTCGTGCCGCCGCTGCTGCGTTCGGCGCGCGCGGAGGTCGGGCGGCTCGACCCGCCGTTTCAGTTGACGGCGGGCGGCCTCATCTTCATCGGCATCTTCCTCTCCGTCGCCTTTGCCGCCTACAACACGGGCAACAACCTGCTCTTCATGATCTTCTCGGTCTTGGCCTCGACGCTCTTCGTCGCGTGGACGGCCGCGCGCGCCAGCCTGCGCGATCTCGTCGTCTCGGCGCGTTTCCCCGATCACATCTTCGCGGGCGAACCCGCGCCCGTCCTCGTCAGCCTCCACAACACGAAACGTCTGCTGCCGTCCTTCTCGATCCTCATCGAATCGCGCAACCAGATTTTCGCGGACGACGTGACGGCCGCGCATGACGACGGCCGCCGCCCGGCGAAGAAGAAGCGACGACGGCGGCGGGAACGGCCGCGCTATGTCCGACGCGCGCTCGCCTATTTCGTCCACGTGCCGCGACGCGCGAAAGCCGAGCAACGCGTCGAGCAGTTGTTCCCCCGGCGCGGCCACGTCCTCGTCACCGGCTTTGAACTCTCCACGCGCTTTCCCTTCGGCTTCTTCCGCCTGCGCCGGAGACTTCGCGCGCGCAACGTCGAACTCGTCATCTATCCCAAACTCGAAGCCGCGAGCGACGAACTCCACCTGCTGCCGATGAACGCCGGGCGCATGCTCTCCGCACGTCGCGGCGCGGGTCACGACCTGCACTCCCTGCGCGACTATCAACCGCAGGACGACATGCGCCACATTGATTGGAAGGCGACGGCGCGTGCCAGCCGCCTCGTCGTACGCGAGTTCACGTCAGAAGACGAGCGGCGCGTCCACATCGTTTTCGACACGCGCGCGCTCGACAACGCGACGGACGCCGGGGGCGGCGCGGAGAAATTTTTCGAGGCGCGTTTCGAGCGCGGCGTGACGGTCGCCGCCTCGCTCGTCGCGCACTTCCTCGAAGAGCGCGCCGAAGTCCGTCTCACGCTCGGCGAAGAGGCGGGACACTACGGCGCGGGGCGCGAACACCTCTACGCCTCGCTGCGCCGCCTCGCCCTCGTCCGCCCGCACGAAACAAAGGACGCGGGCGTGGGCATGGCGACGGGTGCAGCTAACCACGAACCCGAACTTTGGTCGTCGCTCGCCGCCGCGTCCAACAACGCGGACTCACACTACGTCATCCTGCTCACCACGTCCGCGCCCGGTTCGATCCCCGCCCACGTCTGGCGCATGTCGCACGTCATCTATTTATGAAACGATAAAGTAGGAACGCAGCAACGATGAACTGTAGGAAGGTTCTTTGTGCGTGGCCTGTCGTCAGTTGTTCAAACTCATCTTTACCAGCTTGGATAGCAGCCACACGCAACGGACAACTGACCACGTACAACTGACCACGGACAACAGTCTGTCCTCACTTCGTTATTCCGCGTTCATCAGTTCCGCCGCTGCCGCGTGGCCGCTGCGGATGCAGTCGGGGATGCCCGCGCCGCCGTAGGCGTTTCCGGCGAGTTGGAGAGTGGGGAAGTGTTGGAGGCGTCGGCGGATGCGCGCGACGCGTGCGAGATGGCCGAAGTGATACTGCGCCATCGAGCGCGGCCAACGCTCGACGTGCGCGAACAGGGGCGCGCGTTCGATTCCGACGAGCGCGCGGAGGTCTGCCTGCACCGCGGCGATCATGCGCTCATCGTCGAGCGCGTACATCTCCGGTTGAAGCGCGCCGCCGACGAAGGCGCGCAGCAGTGCATGATCTGCGGGCGCGCGACCGGCGAACTTCACGCTGCTGAAAGTGCAGGCGAGCGCATTGCGACGTTCGACGTAGGGGACGACGAAGCCGAAGCCGTCGAGCGGGTGCGGGATGTCGCGGCGACGAAAGGCGAGGTTGACGGTCGCGGTCGAAGCGTATGGGATGGCGGCGAGTTCGACGGCGAGTTCCGCGTCAACGCCGCCGAGCAGACGCGCCGACGCGTAAGCGGGCAGCGCGAGGCAGAGCGCGTCGGCCGTAATGGTTTCCCCGTCGCGCGCGCTAGCTTCGTCGCCGCGAGTTGTAGCTTCGTCGCGTGTGATGGGTTCGACGCTGCGCGTAGTAGTAGATTCGTCGCCGCTGCCCGTCGCGTCGCCCGCACGGAGGCGCAAGTTCCATTGTCGCGTGTGCGTGTCGAAGTCTATCGCTTCGACCGTGGTGTTGAGTCGCGCCGTCGCGGGCGGGAGCGCGGCGGCGAGGGCGTCGGTGAGCGTCTGCATGCCGCCGTCGAAGGAGAGGAAGAGACTGTAGCGCGCGCCGCTCGTGCCGCGCGTGTCGTTCGAGGCGCGGCGGCGCGCGCGCCACATCGCGAGGATGATGCTGCGATGCGTGCGCTCCATGTCGAGGAAGCGCGGCATCGTCGCGCGCAGGCTCAACTGTTCCGGGTCGGCCGTGTAGATGCCGCCGACCATCGGCTGCGCCATGCGCTCCAAAGCCTCGCGCCCGAAACGTCGCCGGACAAACTCTGCGAGGCTCTCGTCGTCAACGCCGTCAACACTGCGCGCGTTCGCGCGACGCGGGAGGAAGAGATCGAGCGACATGCGCGCCTTACCCGACCAACTGAAAATGTCTGTCGTGACGAACGGCCAGAAGCGCGAGGGCGCGAGCAGGTGAAAGCCTTCGGGCACGGGGCGCAGCCGCCCGCCGCGCACGATGAATGAGCGACGGTGCGCGGCGTTCGTTTCGAGGAGGCGCGATTCGAGTTCGAGTCTGCGCGCGAGTTCGAGGGCTTCTGGCTTTTCGGAGATGAACGCGTCGGGGCCGCCTTCGAGCAGGAAGCCGTCGCGCGTGTGGGTGCGGAGCGTGCCGCCGAGTCGCGCGGAGGCTTCGATGAGGATGACTTCGGGCGCGTGTCCGTCAGACCGCGCGTGTTCTGTGAGTTGATGCGCCGCAGCCAGCCCGCTGATGCCGCCGCCGACGATGGCGACGCGCCGCCGTCGCGGCCTGTCTTCTTCAAGCGGGGCGTTCATTCGTTGATGCGGGGCGCGCGGCGTGGGGGGCTTGCGCCGTGGCGGCGGGTCGCCCCGCTGCGGCTGCGCCCATCAGGCAGCAGTCGGCGGGGCAGACATCTTCCTTCGCGCCGCGCATGCCGAGCGCGGGTCGCACGGGATCATTAGTCATGCGTTCGACGATGAGGTCGCGGATCATCTTGATGAAAGCCGGGTGCGTGCCGACGGTCGCCGCGCGGACGAGGTTGATTCCGATCTCGCTTGCGACTTGCCGCGCCTCCGTGTCGAGGTCGTATAAGACTTCCATGTGATCGGAAATGAAGCCGACGGGTGCGACCACCACGTCCGTCGCGCCGGACGCTTTCAACGCGCGCAGGTGATCGCAGATGTCCGGTTCGAGCCACGGCTGCGCGGGCGAGCCGGAGCGACTTTGAAAGACGAGTTGCCAGCGCGGAGCACGCGCGCCTTCCGCGACGAGGCGACAGGTCTCCGAGAGTTGCGCTTGATAGTCGCAGTTGGTCGCCATCGAGAGCGGGATGCTGTGCGCCGTGAAAGCGACGTGCGCCCCGTCGCGTCTGTCAGCCGGAATCTCTGCGAGCGCGGCCTGCAAGTTTTCGACGTTAGGCGCGATGAAGCCGGGGTGATTATAAAAGACGCGCAGCTTATCAACTTGCGGCGCGCCCTCGCCCGCGGCTTCGCGCGCGCGTTCGATGTCTTCGCGATACTGGCGGCAGCCGGAGTAGGAACTGTAGGCGGAGGTGACGAAGGCGAGCGCGCGGCGTTGGCCGTCGGCGCGCATCTCGCGGAGCGTGTCGGCGAGGAGCGGATGCCAGTTGCGGTTGCCCCAGTAGACGGGGAGGTTGAGATCGCTCGCGGCCAGTTCGCGTTCGAGCGCGGCGATGAGCGCGCGGTTCTGCCCGTTGATCGGGCTGACGCCGCCGAACAAGTCGTAGTGGTGCGCGACTTGAAGCATGCGCTCGCGCGGGACGTTGCGCCCGCGGAGCACGTTTTCGAGAAACGGCAACACCTCGTCGGGTGCTTCGGGGCCACCGAAGGAGACGACGAGGAGCGCGTCGTAAGGCTCTGTCAGTTGCGGATCGTTCAACGGAAATCTCCCCCTTGAATAGTCGCCGCTACGAATCTATCCCAACGCGCGTTTACAACTGCGCGTAGTCGAGCAGCCCCGTCTGAAACGTCATCTTCCAGTGGCCTTCGACCTTTGAATAAATTTTACAGGAGCGGCCTTGCCAGCGGAAGTCGCGGCCGTCGCGGCGGTCGCGCCAGAGCGTATCCACGTCAACGACGGCGAACGCCCCGTCGCCCTCCTCGGTCAACACGATCTTCACGATCTCGCGCCGGTTGTGGACGAGTTCGTGCGTGTCGAACAACTGTTGCCAGTTCGCGCGCCAACGCTCGTAGTCGTAGCGACCCGCCCAGAAAATCCACGTCGCGGGATCGTGCGAGCGCGCGTCGGGCGGCCACGGCCACACCATGTCCGGGTGAAAGACGGTCAACAGCAGCGCGACGTCCTGCGTGTCCCACGCGCGCGTCTCGCGGTTGACGATCTCTCTGATCTCGGCTTCGAGCGTTTCCCTCGGTTGTTCGCCCGCCGTCCGACTCATCAGAGGGCTTTGCAACTGAAGGGGCGCAGCTTGAAGTAAGCTTTCACCTGCACGCCGGTCATGTAACGCTGCTCGACGATGGTCTCGTAGGGCAGGACGATGGTGCGTCTGGTGAGCTGCCAAGAGCCGTTCCGGTTCTGCGTGCTGACGTTCAAGTCGAGCGTCACGCCGTCGTTGCGCTTCTCGGTGATGACGACGGAATAAGAGACGGGCGAGGCGTGGTTCGCGGCCGACTGGTTCGGCACGGCGTCGCCGAAGGCGCGCATCTCTTTGGCCTTCGCGGGCATGCTCAGCAAGACGCGCTGCCCGCCGTTGAAGTTCGGGATGGTCAGTTCGACCGCGATGTTGCCTTTGTCAACGCGCGGCTTGCAGGTCTTCTGGGCGCGGGCGTCGGCGGCGAAGATGAATAAGAGTCCGGCACACACGAGTAGGCCGAAGGGGGTGCTTCGTTTTTGCGTCAGCATCAGGGGGAATCCTCAAGGGGTCTAGGGGTTGATGTCCGGCTCGAACGGGCGAGGGAGCACCCGTCGAACGCTGCTTAAACTTTCAACGAACTGTCGAACTAAACGGGACGCGCCATCAACCGCGACTGATGTCTTCGAGGGCGATGCGGTTGTGAAAGCGGATGCCGAACGTGCCGCCGGGGAGGGGCACGAGGTCGGCGCGCTGCGGACGCGTCGGGAGATGGAGGCGCGGCATATGCATGTCGCCCGCCTCTTCGAGCGCGAGCGTCAGGTGGTATTCGCTGACCTCCGCGCTCTCGAAATCGTTGGGGTCTGCGACCGCCACCATCTCGACCATCACTTCGCCCCGCTCGCCGAGGAACACGATCTCCAGTTGGCAGACGGGACACGCGAGTTCTTCCGCGTGCAGGGGCATCCGGCAACGCGGGCAGCGATGCCGTCCCCAGAAGCGAATTTTGTCGAGCATGTTGTCGGTCATCTTTAACGTAACTCTCGGACGGAATTTCAAACTCGTGATTTGAAATCTCAAATTTGAAATTTCAACTTAACAGACTATCTCCGGCTCAACTCGTGAACCGCTTCGACGAGCGCGAGGACGTTCTCGACGGGCGTCTCCGGCAGGATGCCGTGCCCTAAGTTGAAGATGTGGCCGGGGCGTCCTCCGGCTTGTTGGAGTATGCGCCCGACGTGCTCTCGGATGATCGCGGGAGAGGTGAACAGCAGGATTTGATCGAAGTTGCCCATCACGGCGCGGTCATAACCGATGCGCCGCCAACCTTCGTCCAAAGGGATGCGCCAGTCGAGGCCGATCACGTCGCCCCCGGCCTCGCGCAACAGTTCGAGGAGGGTGGCTGTCCCCGTCCCAAAGTGTATCACGGGCACGCCCGGCCGAATGTTGCGAATTGCTTGCAATGTGTGCGGCAGGACAAACTCGCGGTAATCCGCGGGGCTGAGACAGCCGACCCACGAGTCGAAAAGTTGGACGGCCTGCGCGCCCGCCTCGATCTGCGCGTTGAGATAAAGGGGAAGTGCGCGCGCGATGCGCGACATCAACGCGTGCCACGCGCCGCTGTCGGCGTGCATCAAGCGTTTCGTGTGGACGTAGTTTTTCGACCCGCCGCCCTCGATCATATAAGAAGCCAGAGTGAAGGGCGCGCCCGCGAAACCGATGAGCGGGAGGTCGGGCTTGAGCGCACGACGCGTCTGGCGGATCGCCTGCATCACGTAGTCGAGGCTGTCGGCCGACTCCATTTCGCGCAGGCGGTCAACGTCCGCGGCGGTGCGGACGGGGTTGTGGATGACGGGGCCTTCGCCTTTGGCGAATTCGAGTTCGAGGCCGAGCGGTTCGAGGATGAGCAGGATGTCTGCGAAGATGATCGCGGCATCCACGCCGAGGCGTTCGGCGGCGTAGACCGTCACTTCCGAGGCGAGTTCGGGCGTCTTGCAGAGTTCGAGAAAGGTGGTGCGGGCGCGCACCTCGCGGTATTCGCGCATGTAACGCCCGGCCTGCCGCATCAGCCAGACGGGCGTGTAGGGCACGCTCTCGCGGCGGCACGCGCGCATGAAAGGGCTATTGTGCAGCGCGTCGGTCGTCGGGTTGTCGCTCGTTAAGTTGGTGGCTTGAGTAGTCGGGCTGTTCGTCGTCAAGTTCGTCTGTCCACACTTCCGCGAAACCTGTGGCGGCGGCGGGGCGTACAAAATTGCTGGATCGCGACGCCCTGCCTGTCGAATCCGGTCGCCCGGACAAGTGCAGACTACAATACGAAGCCCCGCGAGCGCGAGTCGCCGCGCGACTTTTAACCTGATTTGAACCACTTTCATGCCCGAAGCGCGCGGCGTTGAGAGTTAAGCGTCGCCGCCGGACGCGAAATTAGTTGCCACAAACGAAGCGCGGGCGGTGTTTATGAGGGTGAGAGCGTCGAAGATGAGCGAGACGGCCGCAGAGGCTCTGAGAAATTTAGAAGTGGCTACCCCCGCCCACCAGCAGACCGCGACCGACGCCGACGCTCTCGGCTTCGACGAGGCATTTATGTTGCATCACCGCGCCGTCTACAATACGTCCTACGCGCTTTTGCGCGACGCCGGGTTGGCCGAAGACGTGACGCAGGAAGTTTTCCTGCGGCTCTATAACCAACTCGACGCCGCGCCGCCGAAGGACGAATTTTTGCGCCCGTGGCTGCTCAGAGTGGCAATCAATCTTTCGCACAACACCATGCGCAGCCGCACGCGCTCGGTGGCGCGCGAGGAAGAGTTTGCGAAACAGACGGTCGGGACGGACGGGTTGACCGCGCCGCTCGACGCCGACTACGAACGCCGCACCGAAATCGAAGAAGCGCGCCGCGCGCTGGAAAAGATCGAAGAGCCGATGCGCAGTTGTCTCTTACTCAAACAGCAGGGCTTGTCTTACCGCGAGATCGCGGCCACACTGTCCGTCAACGAGACTTACGTGGGCAGTCTGGTGGCGCGCGGGCGAAAGGAATTTGCGAGAGTGTACGGAAAGATCGGAGGACGCCGTTGATGGACACCTGTCTCGACGAAGGAACATTGCAAGCGTATCTGGACGGCGAACTCTCACCCGACGTGTCGAACGGCGTGGCGGCGCACCTCGCCGCGTGCGCCGCGTGCGCCGAGGCCGCACAGGCGGCCGAACAGGAACTCGCACTCTTCTCCGAGGCTTACGCGCCCGCGCTCTCCGCCGTCAGTGTGCCCACGGAGAAACTTCGCGCGCGGCTCGACGAAGCGATTGCGGAATTGAACGCGCCGCAACGCGGGTTTGCAAAGACGCCCGCCGCCTCGCCCCTGCGCGCTTTCTTCGGCTCGCTGGTCGCTTCCGTCACGACCTTCACGCCGCGTCAGGCGACCGCCTTCGCCAGTTTTCTGGTCGCCGTCGCGCTTCTCCTTGTCTTCGCGTTGATGCAGACGCCGGATCGCCCGAACACTCCGAACGCGCCGCGAGAAATCGCGCAGGTTAACCAGACGCCCGCGTCGCCCGTCGTGCAAAGCAACACGGCGCGCAACGACGCGTCGGCGGCAACTCAAACGTCGGCTGCCGAATTGAACACTCATGCTCCAGCGACGGGCGGCAACGACCGTCGTCCGGCATTCGTGAAGGCCGGACTCAACGCCCGCGCGCAAGCCTCGACGCCCGCGCGCGAGGGACGTGACAACGCGGCGGAAGTCGCTACCACGACCGCGCCGCCCGCGACGAAGAGCGAGCCGGTGCTGGCCGACGAAAAGACTTATTTAAGCTCCATCGCTTCGCTCACCTCCGCCATCGAGACACAGGGCGCGGAGGGCATGTCGCCGACGCTGCGCGCCGAGTACGAGCGCAATCTGGCGGTCGTCAATCAAGCCATCGTATCGTCGCGCGTCGCGGCGCGGCGCAACCCGCAGGACACGGACGCGAAGGAATTTTTGCGCGCCGCCTATCAAAACAAGGTCGAGTTGTTGAGCGCCGTGGCCGACCAGACGCAGTTCGCCAGCGGCCGTGATTAACCCGATTATCTACAGGGGCACGTTGCCCGACGCCAACGCCGCGCGATTATTAAAGGTATTAAAGGAACTTTTTTCAGGATGAGACGGAATTGTTATTATCTGCCGGTGGTCGCCGCGGGGTGCCTGCTGCTGCTCGCGTGCCTCTGCGCTTCGGGAACTGCTGCGGGAACTGCCGCCCGCGCGCCGCGTGGAATTGACGCGAGCACGAGGGGAGACGGCGGCGCGAACCGGGTCGTGACGGCGGAGCAGACGCTCCCCGCCGAGGCGACGGTGACGTTGCTGGCGTGCGTGGAGACGGGCGACGTGGTGGTGCGCGGCTGGGATCGCAAAGAGGTGCGCGCCCGCTCGAACGACGCCTCGCGCATCGAACTGCGCCGCGCCGACGCGACCGCCGACCCGAATCCAGCGACGCGCATCGAGGTGCTCGTCGCCAAAGATCAGGCCGAGCCTGCGCGCCCCGGCCTGTGCAGCAACTCCGGCAATCTCGAACTCGACGTGCCGCGCGGCAGCACCGTCCAGATCAAGGGCAACACCGGCGACATCAGCGTGCAGGGGGTCGCCAACGCGAGGATGAAGACTTTGAGCGGCGACATAGACATGAGCGGCATCACGAAGTCCGTCGAGGCGTGGAGCGCGAACGGGGTGATCGTGTTGCGAAATGCGAGCGGGCGGGCGCGTCTGGAAACCATCAGCAGCGAGATCGTCGCCAGCGATCTAACGGCGACCGAGGCGGGCGACGAGTTTTTCGCCAAGTCCGTGAGCGGCGAGATCACGCTCGCCAAACTCACGCACACGCACGTCGAAGCGTTTACCACGAACAGTTCGATTGACTACACGGGCGCGCTCGCCGGGGGCGGCCTCTACACCTTCAAGAGCCATTCGGGCAGCGTGCGCCTCTCGCTCCCTTCGGACGCCTCTTTCCAACTCAACGCCAAGGTGTATCACTCCGGCGAGATCATCACGGACTTTCCCATCCGGCAAGTGCCTGTGAAGATGAGCGACGATCCGAACAACCCGGCCACGGTCGGCGGCGCGCTGTTAAGCGACGGGCGGCTGACCGGCGTCACGGGCAAGGGCGACAAACGCGACGCGACGCTCATCCTGTCGTCTTTTAGCGGGACGCTGCACTTGCAGCGGCAGGTGCAGTAAATTCCTCGTCCTAAAACTTCACCCGGCGATTTTTCGTTAACAATCGTCAGGGTGCGTTCGTTTAGTTAGTGTGGCCTTGGATTTGCAATTGAGCCGGACGGTCTGAGAGTCCGAGCCAAACGCCGCCCGCGCAAACTGTGAACCGAATCCCGGTAAACAAATTCGCCGCCCCGAAAAATTTCTTGCCACAAAATAAACGACGGCGGTGTTTTCACAGTATAAGCGGTGAGGGAGTTTGAAAAAGCGGCGATTTGAAACGTTTCGGTCGGAAGTCACGTCTACCTGCATGAGACGCGGCTGGAGAGTTGACCGGGACGCGACGGGGAGTTCCCGAAAGTGGGACGAGAAGAAGATGGATGACGAGCGCGACGCCGCGCATGCAGAGGTTGAGGAGGTTAGCGTGATGAGACGAAAATTTGGAATCTTATTTCTGATCGGGATCACCGTTTTGGCCGGGACGCAGGAGGCCGCGCAGCAGTTCAACGGCTTGAAGTCGTCCCTGAAAGATTTCACGCGCGCTAGTTTGTGGAGCGGTCTCATCGTGTACGCGCAGCCCGTCAACGACGGCAAACTGCCGACGCCGCAAATTTATTACCTGATGCCGACGCCGCAACAGCCGCAGCCCGTCGCTCCTGCCGCGCAGCAGCCGTTGCTGGCCGACAACAGCAACAACGTCGGCCGACAGGCGACCGCCGCCACCGCGCAGCCCGACACCGAGAACAACCACGGCGAGGAAGCCTTGGCGGCGAACCCGGACGCGAACGTGTTGTTGGCCGCGACGCGCGAAGTTGAAGACGCCGCGAAGTCGGAGTTGGCGCTGGACAAGTTGCCGCTGAACAAGTTGCCGCTGAACTTGATCTCTTCGCACTTCGTCGCGCCGAAGGCGGAGAAGGCGCGCGTCTACGAAGAGGTGG
The DNA here is from genome assembly GCA_030841105.1 of Pyrinomonadaceae bacterium. Classification (GTDB taxonomy): domain Bacteria; phylum Acidobacteriota; class Blastocatellia; order Pyrinomonadales; family Pyrinomonadaceae; genus JAIVJZ01. Next base: position 55,090 of record JAVEDE010000029.1, on the reverse strand, counting down.
CGAAGAACGAGCCGCACGCGGCGCGCAAGTTCAGGCAGGACGCGGACGTGCTGGCGAAGGTGTTCGTGCGCGAACTCGACGTGACGAAGCTCAAGGAACTTGACGCCGAGAAGATCGCCGTGGAGGCCGAACGACTGGTGGCGATGGCTGAGCAGGGTCAGTTCGAGCGTCTGAGGTCGAGGACGATTGGCGAGGCGGAGAGCCTGCAACGCCGTATGGAAATGAGGGTCGTGCGTCGCCCCGCCCCGCGCCCCGAACGCCCCGAGCGGATCAAGGTGATGATCCCCTTCGTGACGCCGCGCAGTGTGGCGTTGCCGGAGATGTCGAGCATCGGTTGCGAGAAGACGAGAGCCACGCCGCAAGTCGCGCCCGTCGCTCCCGCCCCGGCGGTTGCGCCCGTGGCGAAGACGAGCGTGCAGACGTTGGCCGAACCGTTGATTGAGTTGGGTCTCCAACCGGCCGCGCCGGGCAACACCTGGACGCTCAATTGCGACACCGAGCCGGAACAGAAGTAGGCCGCGTGCGCGCGGCGACGGAAGTTGAAACCTCAAGGCGCACCACGGCCGCGATAGCGTCGGGCGCGCACGGTTAAAAAGTTTCCCGTACAAGCAGGAGCAAACGTTTGCGGGCGGAGGCACGAGTTTCCGCCGTGGGACAGGTGTGTGCCCGCCGCCGGGCAGAAAAAATTGGAACTAATTTTGCCGCTCACAGGAGAAGAAACATGAAGAAATTCGGATGGATTCGGACACTACTTTTCGTCGTCGCGGCGGTCTTGACCGCGCCGCAGATCAGCAGCCGGCTCGTCGCGCTGAACGCGACGGCGGCCGACGCCTTCGTCGCCTCCGCGCAGGACAAAGATAAAGATAAGGATAAATACGACAAGCACAAGGACGGCCACAAGAGCGGCGACCAACGCGACTACGACGACAGCGAGTTCACCGAAAAGGACGAGGTGAACCAGACGTACCAATTGACGCCGGGCGCGACCGTGCGTGTGTCGGGCATCAACGGCGCGGTCGAAGTGGAGACGACGAGCGGCAGCACGGCCGAAGTCCACATCGTGCGCTCGGCGCGCAGCCGCGCCGACCTCGAACACCGCAAGATCATCATCGAGCACACGGGCGCAAGCCTCGTCGTGCGCGGCGAGAACGATCAGGAGCGTCGCGTCGCGCGCGGCGAGTACCCGCAGGTGCGCCAGCGCGTCACCTTGCGCCTGCCGCGCCAGATTGATTTCACGGCGAGCGGCATCAACGGCAAAACGACCGTGGGCGAAGTTGACGGCCCCGTCAAGCTGAGCGGCATCAACGGCCGGGTCGAGGTGGCGCAGGCGGTCGGCTATTCCGAACTGTCGGGCATCAACGGCGCGGTCATCGTCACCATCTCGCAACTCGGCGAGCGCGGCATCCGCGTGTCGGGCATCAACGGCGCGGTCGAACTGCGCTTCTCCGACGCCTTGAACGCCGATCTCAAAGTGACCGGCATCAACGGCTCGGTCAACGCCGACATGCCGAACGTCGTCGTGCAGGGCACGGTCAGCCGCAACAACTTCAACGCGCGCATCGGCTCAGGCGGCGCGCCCATCAACGTCTCCGGCGTCAACGGTCGCGTGCGTCTCGCGCCGCGCAGCTAGAAAAACAGTGACGAGTGACAAGTGACGGGTGACAAGTTGAAGCAAGAAACTTGTCTTTGCTCGTCACTTGTCACTTGTCACTCGTCACTAACAAAGAGGTGAAGGTAATGAACGGAAGAATCTTGCAGCGCGCGGCGTTGGCGTTGAGTGTGTTGTTGTTCCTGAGCGCGGGGGCGTTCGCGCAGGGGTTCGCGGAAGGCGAAGGCAATCAGGCGCGCGACGCGGTGCGCGAAGAGTTTCACCAGAGCTACCCGCTGTCGGCGCGCGGGCGCGTGACGTTGAAGAACATCAGCGGCGCGGTGCGGATCACGGCGTGGGATCGCGCGGAGGTGCACGTGGATGCCGTCAAACGCGGCGAGACGCGCGAGCGCGTGGACGAAGCGAAGATCAACGTGGACGCGAGCGCCGACAGCATCTACATCGAGACGCGCTACCCGGAAGAGTCGTTCAAGTATGAAGCGGGCGACCGCCGACGGCGCAACGCGGCGAGCGTTGATTACACCTTGAGCGTGCCGCGCGGCGCGCGCCTCGAATCAATCGAAGTGATCAGCGGGCGGCTCGACATCGAAGGCGTGACGGGGGGCGTGCAGGCTTCGTGCATCAGCGGGCGGTTCACGGCGCGCAACCTGTCGGGCGAGGCAAAGTTGTCCAACGTGAGCGGCGTGCTCGAAGCGACCTTCGAACGGCTCGACGACGCGAGCAACGTCACGCTCGGCAACGTCAGCGGCCAGATCGTCCTCTCGATCCCGTCCGACACCAACGGCACGATCAAGGCCAACACGCTCTCCGGCCAGATTACGAACGACCTCGGCCTGCCCGTCCGTCGCGGCGAATACATCGGCCACGACATGTCGGGTCAACTCGGTCGCGGCGGCGCGCGCATCAAACTCAACAACGTGAGCGGCCAGATCAAGATTCAACGCGCCGCCGACGGGCGCACGGCGACGAGCGTCACGAACCTCATCACCGACGCGCGCCACGTCTCAGGCGAGAGCGAATCGCACGAGCAGATCGAAAGGCGCGTCGAGCGCGAGATCGAGCAGGCGATGCGCGAGACGGAGCGCGAGCGGCGCACCGTGGAACGCGAGCGCACCCGCACCACACGCTCGACGCGCGAAGTGACTCAAGAGAGTGAACGCATGCGGCGCGACGCCGAGCGCATGGCGCGCGACGTGGAACGCAGTCAGGCGCAGATCGAGCGCGAGGTGGAACGCGCGGCGCGCGAGATCGAACAGGTGATGGGCGAGATGGAGCGCGCGACGGGCGAGCACGACGAGAATGCTTACAAGCTCGTCGAGCGCGACGCGAAATCCTTCAACGTCTCCGGCATGCCGCGCGTCAACATCCAGACCTTCGACGGCTCGATCAACATCCAGTCATCCAACGACGGCACGGTGCGCTATGCGGCCGTCAAACGCGCCCGCGACGAACAGGCCATGCGCGGCATCCGCCTGCGCGCCGAACAGTCGGGCGACACCATCAACATCATCGCGGAGTTTGACAAGACGCGGGAGCGAGGCGACTACGGCACGGGCGCGGCCGTCGCGCTCGACGTGTGGATTCCGCGCAGCGCGAACGTCAACGTCCGGTCGGGCGACGGGCGACTGCGCCTGAGCGGCATCGAGGGCGAGATCGAGTTGCACACGGGCGACGGCTCGGTTGACGTGACGGAGAGCAAGGGGCGTCTACGCGTGGAGACGGGCGACGGGCGCGTGCGCGTCGCGGGCTTTGACGGCGACGCCGCCGTGCAGACGGGCGACGGGCGCATCTCGCTCGATGGGCGTTTCACCAAGCTCACCGCGCGCACGGGCGACGGCGCGATCTCGCTCGGCCTGCCCGCCGACTCGAACGCGCGCATCGAAACCGACTCCGAGCGCGTCATCAACGACATCTCGGCCGTGGCCGAAGACGGCGGCAGTGGCGAGACGGAGACGGGCGAGCGACGTGTCAGGCGTTGGCGCATCGGGTCGGGCGCGGGCGGTCAGATCAACCTGCGCACGGGCGACGGCCAAATCTTTTTACGTCGCGCGGGCGACGAGCGCGAGTAGCAAGTCGCTTCAAGATCGCCGGGGCGGCGCACCCTTAGTCGCCCCGGCAAACGTCCGCTGAGTCTCCCTGTTTCGGCATCCGCCGACAGTTCCAAATTAACGCCACTCTGATTTCCAAATTACCGGAAATGCAGAGTTCTTTCTTTGAAGTTACACGAAACATTTTTCGAATATGGAACGTCTAATAGCCAAACGGCCTGTGTCCGCGTTCTACCTGGCGGCCGAAGCAGCAAGCGCCCCGTTGTCCGAATCGCAAAAAGTTAAAGACGAGATGTAATGACTGACAGGCTATCTTCGTTCGCTCTACCTTCGCTCCGCTTGCGCGCCGCCGCGTCGGCTCAAGCGACGACTCCCGCACTTACGAAGTCATTGGCCGGTTCGATTCGCGTAGCCCTTCTCGACAAGTTTGAGGTCAAACGAAAATGACTGAAAGAGCCGTCCACCGCTCTTCTGCGCGTTCCGGCGCGTCGCCCTTCAACGCCGTGCAGCGCACGCTCGCCGCCGGTCTCGCCGGTCTGATGTTCGCCGCGCTGCTGCCGCCCGTCGGGCGCGCGCAGCAGGTCGCGTCGCTCACGGATAAGTCGAAGACTAAGACAGTCTCCGTCGTCGCCGGGACGACCGCGGGCAGTGCGTCAGCCGAAGCGCGACCGCGCCGCATCGCTTCGCTTCGCAGCCGCGAGACGACGGAAGGCGCGCGCGTCACGCTCACGTCCGACGCCGAGTTGACTAACTACACGACGTACGAGAGCGGCGGGCGTTTCTTCGTCCGCATCCCGCAGGCCGAAGCGAATGATGCGGCCGCATCGCTCGCAGAGAGCCTCAGCGGTCGCGGGTTCGAGGACGCGCGGGTCGAGCGGCGCGGCGCGGACGTCTTGCTCTCCTTCAAGTTGGAGGCGGGCGCGACGGCCGAGGTCAGACAGAGTTTCAATCGTCTCGAAGTGCGTTTCGCGCAAGACCCGCAGAAGACCAACTCTGGCGGCGCGTCCAACGCGGTCGCCCCCGCGCCGACGCCCACCGCCTCGCCCGCGACTGCGACGCCGAGCGACGCGCCCGCCCCCGCGCCCTCCACCACCACGAGCGACAGTTCCACCACCTCCGCGACGGTTGACCGCGCGAAGGTGTCAGCGGGCAAGGGCAACGCCATCACGCTGCCGCCGGAGAAGGCTGCGCCCGTCGTCGTTCCGCGCTTCGACGCGCCGCCGGTCATTGACGGCAAACTCGACGACGCCGTGTGGAAGACGGCGCGCGTGCTGAAAGACTTCTACCAGACGCAGCCCGGCGACAACATCGCGCCCTCGAAGCCGACCGAAGCCTTCATCGGCTACGACGCGAAGTTTCTCTACATCGCCTTCCACGCCTACGACGAGCCGGACAAGATTCGCGCCAACGTCGCCAAGCGCGATTCGATCTTCGACGACGATTACGTCGGCTTCTACCTCGACACCTTCAACGACCAGCGGCGCGCCTTCGAGATGGATTTCAACCCGCTCGGCATTCAGGCCGACGCCATCTTCACCGAAAACAACGGCGAGGATTTCAGCTTCGATCTCGTGATGGAATCAAAGGGCGTGATCACCCCGGACGGCTACACGGTCGAGGTGGCGATCCCGTTCAAGTCTCTGCGTTACGAGGCGGGCAAGGGCAAGCTGTGGGGCGCGCATTTCTTCCGCCGCATCAAACGCTTCAACAACGAATTCAACTCTTGGATGCCGACCTCGCGCGACATCAGCGGCTATCTCAATCAGGCCGGGAAACTGACCGGCCTCGAAAACATCTCCACCGAGCGCACGCTCGAAATCATTCCGAGTTTCACCCTCTCGGAGACGGGGCGGCGCGTCCGCACGTTTTTGCCGTCGCCCTTCCCGAACACTCCCGACCCGTTGCCGCCGCTCGGCGCAGGCCGCATGCTGAACAAGCCCGTCGAGTTCGACTTCGGCGTCACGAGCAAGTTCGGACTGACGCCGACCGTCACGCTCGACTTCGCCTACAACCCCGACTTCGCGCAGGTCGAAGCCGATCAGACCGTGGTGACGGCCAACCAACGCTTTCCGATCTTCTTCGAGGAGAAGCGGCCGTTCTTCCTCGAAGGCAAAGAGATTTTCGACACGGCCACGCAGGTCGTCCACACGCGCGCCATCGTTGACCCGGACGTGGCCGTCAAACTCACGGGCAAGCGCGGCCGCAACACCTTCGGCCTCATACTCGCCTCCGACAACGGCCCCGGCAATTTCAGCGACGACGACCGCGAGGACGTTGCGCTCGAAGCGCTCAGCTTGCGCCGCCCGCGCGGCGTGAACGAGAACGAAGATAGTTACAACGCTCGCCTCAACCGGGCGCAATTCATCGAGTCGAACTTCGCTCGCTTCGTGGACAAGAACGCGCTCATCGGCGTGCTGCGTTTGAAGCGCGACGTGGGGCGCGAGTCGAGCGTCGGCCTGTTCGCCACGACCTACAATTTCACCGAGCGGCACAACCAACTGCTCGGCCTCGACGGTCGCTTCAAACTCGACCCGAAGACCTTCACCACCTTTGAAGTCGTCGGCACGAACTCGAAGAACTACTTCCGCAACCTCGCCACCGACGAGACGAGTTATCGCAACCGCAACGGCTTCGCCTACAACTACCTGCTCGACTACACCGGCCGCTACTTCGGCTATGCCCTGAGCGCCAACGGCCGCACGCGCGACTATCTCGCCGACGTGGGCTTCACGCGCCGCACCAACACCAACAACCTCAACTTCGGCTTCCGCCTGAGCACCGAGCCGAACCCCAAAGCGATCCTCACCTCGTTCCGCTTCCAGAACTTCACAGGCTTTGATTATGACTGGCAGGGGCGCAGCCAGAGTTGGATTGACGGCACGAACTACAACTTCAGTTTCGCGCACCAGACCTTCTTGCAGATCGGCACGAACTTCGGCTACGAGCGTCTGGTCGAGGAAGAGTTCGGCTCGCGCCGCGCGCCCGCACGCCTTGACACGAACGGGAAGATCATCGCGAACACGCGGCGCGGCGCGTTCGCGGGCGACGACTCCGAACGGCAGACGCGGCAGAAAACGATCTTCGTCTACGCCGAGCGGCAGTTCAACAAACAGTTCTACGCCTACTTCTTCACCGGCACGCGGCGCGGCATCTTCGACTTCGACTTCGGCGCGGGGCCGGACTTCCCGCGCGTCAGCCCCTACGCCGTCGCCCGCAGGCAGGCGATAGCCGACGGCCTCTGCATCCCGAAGAAGGACGAGAACGGCAACGAGATTCCGCTGCCGTCGGTCTGCTTCAACGCGCTCGATCCCGGCTCGGCCAACGGCTTCGACATAGACACCGGCGTCACGCTCCAGCCGACGAGCGCGCTGCGCACCACGTTCAGCTACGTCAAGGCGCGACTCACGCGCCGCGACAACGGACTCGTCGCCTTCGACGACAACATCTTCGCGCTGCGCTCCACCTACCAGTGCACGCGCTTTCTCTTCGCGCGTGCGCGCATAGACTACGGCACGCTCTCGACCACGGCGCGCGGCCAGTTCCTGTTCGGCTGGACGCCGAACCCCGGCACGTCCTTCTACGTCGGCTACAACGACGACCTGCAACGCAACGGCTACAACCCCTTCACCTCCCAACTCGAACCCGGCCTGCGGCGCAACGGCCGCACCTTCTTCATCAAAGCGTCGTACCTGTTCCGGCGCAGCTTTTGAAACAGTGTTAAGAGCAGTGACAAGTGACAGGTGACAAGTGACAAGTTAAAGCAAAGAGCTTGTCTTTAACTTGTCACTTGTCACTCGTCACTGTTCTTAACACTTTCCTGAAACTTTTCGTCGGGCACGCACTCTTACCAAGCTGAGGCGCTTGGGTGGAGTGAAAAACCGCAAAGAACTTTTCGCTCGGAATCCGTTAATCCCGTCTGTCAATCTCGAAGGGTGTTATGAGAATTAAAGCTCTGTTGGTGATCGCGTTCGTGTTGTCGTGTACGTGCGCCGCGCACGCGCAAGGACAAGGAACGGGGCAGGCCGCCCCGTCGCCGATGCCCACGCCCGCCACGAGCGCGCCCGTGGATGAGAAGAAAAACGCGGCCGCGCCCGCCGACCCGACCGGCACACAGCCGCTCTCCACCGTCGGCACGTCGGCCGGGGCGGTCACGCCCGAACGCGGCACGACGCCCGTCAGCGAGTCGTCCGTGCCGCTCATGGCCGCCGCCGCTAAGAGGGGGTCGGTCGTGCTGCCGCCGGAGAAGGCCGCGCCCGTGCGTATCCCGCGCGTCGAGCGCGCGCCCTTGATTGACGGCAAGATGGACGACGACATCTGGCGGCAGGCCGCCGTGTTCAAAGACTTCTACCAGACCAGCCCCGGCGATAACATCACGCCCTCGCAGGCCACGGAAGTTTACATGGCCTACGACTCGCGCATGCTCTACATCGCCTTCCACGCGCACGACGAGCCGGGCAAGGTGCGCGCCACGGTCGCCAAGCGCGACGACGTGTTGACGAACGAGGACAGCGTGCGCGTTCTCCTCGACACATTCAACGACCGGCGCAAGGCTTACGTGCTCGTCTTCAACCCGCTCGGCGTCCAGCAGGATGGCATCCGCACCGAGGGGCAGGGCGTGGATTTCAGTTTCGATCTCGTGATGGAATCGAAGGGCGCGCTCACCTCGGACGGCTACGTGGTCGAGGCGGCGATCCCGTTCAAGTCGCTCAAGTACGAGTCGGGGCGCGACAAGCATTGGGGCATTCAAATCTTCCGGCAGATTCAACGCTTCAACAACGAGACCGATTCGTGGATGCCGATCTCGCGCGACATCAACGGCCTCTTGAATCAGGCCGGACACATCACGGGGCTGGAAAGCATCTCGACCGAGCGCACCATTGATTTCATCCCGAGCCTGACCGTTTCGCAAGAAGGGCGGCGCGTGCGTACCGTTCCGCCGCGCAACGCGCCCGTCGGCTTCGTCGAGCCGGGACGCTTCGTCAACTCGCCCGTCAAACTCGAACCCGGCTTCACGGGCAAGTTCGCCATCTCGCCGACGATGACTTTAGACCTCGCACTCAACCCCGACTTCGCGCAGGTCGAAGCGGATCAGTTAGTGGTGACGACCAACCAGCGCTTCCCGATCTTCTACCCCGAACGCCGCCCGTTCTTCCTCGAAGGTATCGAAATTTTTCAGACGCAACTCGGCGTCGTCAACACGCGCGCCATCGTTGACCCCGACGTCGCTTTGAAACTGACGGGCAGGCGCGGCGCGAACACCTACGGCCTTCTCGTCGCCTCCGACAACGGCCCCGGCAACTTCTCGCAGGACGACCGCACGCTGGCGATTCAGGCGGAGGAACGTCGCCGCCCCGATCAGCCGCAGGGCGCGATCCGCTTCCTCGACAAGAACGCTTTCATCGGCGTCTTTCGTCTCAATCGCAACGTCGGTCAGGAGAACACCATCGGCGCGGTTGCCACCACCTACCAGTTCAAGGAACTGCACAACCAGACGGGCGGCGTTGACGGTCGCTTCAAACTCGACCCGCAGACCACCGTCAGCTTCTCGCTCGTCGGCACAACCTCGCACCGCGCCTTCTACAACCCGGACATTGACGACGATCCCTTACGCACCGGGCGCGGCATCGGCTACACGGCCGACTACGCGCACTTCGGACGCAACTTCGGCTACGAGTATTACAGCGAGGGCCAAACCAACGACTACCGCACTGATGTGGGCTTCACCTCGCGCACGAACACGAACTTCCACAGCCTCTTCACCTCCTACGACACTACCTCGAAGCCCAAGGCCAAACTGATCAGGTGGCACGTCCACAACTTCTCGTTCATCAGCCACGACTTTCAGGGTCGCAGTCAGGCGTGGGAGAGCGAGACGAATTTCCAGTGGTTCTTCCAGAAGCAGTTCAACATCGGCGCGGCCTACGAGTACGGCTACGAGCGTCTGATCGAAGAAGAGTTCGGCGCGCGCCGCTCGGCGCAGTTGGCGGGGGCGTTCGCAGGTGAAGACTCCGAACGCTCATCGCGCAAGAATCACTATTTCTTCTACGGCGGCTATCGCCCGAACAAGAAGTATTCGGTCAGTTGGCGCGCCGTCTACCGCGACGGCCATTTCGATTTCGACTTCGGCGGCGGTCGTCGCTTCCCGCGCGTCAGCCCCGTCTATCTCGCCTATCTCGCCAGCCCCGCTTATCAGGAGTACCTGCGCCTGCTCGACCACCCCGACCCCGATAACCCGGCGCGGCAGCCGCCCCCGCCGCCGCTCGACCCCGGCCGCGGCGGCCTCTTCGAGTTTCGCGGCACGTTTGCCTACCAGCCGACGAACGCCCTGCGCTCGACGCTCGACTACACCAAGAATCGCCTGCGTCGCTACGACACGAACCTCGTCGCCTTCGACGTGAACCTCTTCTCGTGGCGCACCACCTACCAGTTCACGCGCTTTCTCTTCGCGCGTGCGCGCATTGATTACGAGTCGTTGCCGCGGCGCGCACGCGGTCAGTTTTTGTTGGGCTACACGCCGAACCCCGGCACGGCCTTCTACGTCGGCTACAACGACGACGCCAACGTCAACACCTTCTCGCCCTTCGGCCGCCAACTCGAACCCGGCTTCCGCCGCAACGGCCGCGTCTTCTTCATCAAGATGGCCTACCTGTTCCGGCGCAGCTTCGGGGGATAGAAAAGAAACGGTGAATGATGAACGATGAATGAAAGCAGTCAGTGGACAGTTGTTTATGTTGAGCAAGAGAGTTGCTAAAGACGATCTTGAACCACTGACCACTGACCACTGACAAAGAACAACTGACAAAGAACAGGCTTTCGTTTCTACTTCGACATTCCGCTAAGTTGACTTGACCACCAATTTCGCTTAGAAGATTCCGCAGCGTTGCCAACTCCGTCGGTCGCCTTGCACACACGCTCTGGGAAAGGAAATAAAACGATGTCCGCTCTCGATATTTCGCGTTCGTTCGCGCGGCGGCTCTGTCTGGTCGCCATATTGTTAACTCAAATTTCGCTGTCCTCTTTTGCGCAAAAGTCCGCCGCCGACGGCGTGCCGTCAAGCGCGTCGAAAGCCGTCGCCTATCCGGCGGCGAAGAAGGTCGAGCAGGTTGACGACTACCACGGGACGAAGGTCGCAGACCCCTACCGCTGGCTCGAAGATTTGGACACGGCCGACACGAAGGCTTGGGTCGAGGCGCAGAACCGCCTGACCGACGCCTATCTCGCGGAGATTCCCGCCCGCCAAAAGATCAAAGAGCGGCTGACCAAACTCTGGAACTTCGAGCGCTACGGCATCCCCTACCGCGAAGGCAACCGCTACTTCTACACGAAGAACGACGGCCTCCAGAACCAGAGCGTGCTCTACACCGTCGCCTCGCTCGCCGACACGCCGCGCGTCCTCCTTGACCCGAACAAACTCTCTACGGACGGCACGGTCGCCCTCGCCGGGACGGCCGTCTCGCGCGACGGGAAGTTGATGGCCTACGGGCTGTCGGCATCCGGGTCGGACTGGTCGGAGTGGAAGGTGCGCGACATCGAGACCGGCCAAGATCTTCCCGACACGATCAAGTGGGTGAAGTTTTCCGGCGCGTCCTGGACGGCCGACGGACGAGGCTTCTTCTACAGCCGCTACGACGAGCCGAAGGCGGGCGCGAGCCAGATGTCGGGCGTCAACGAATTTCAGAAACTCTACTACCACCGCCTCGGCACGCCGCAGGCGGACGACCCGCTCATCTACGAGCGCAAGGATCAGAAGGACTGGGGCTTCAGCGGCGACGTGACCGAAGACGGCCGCTACCTCGTCATCACCGTCTGGGTCGGCACGGACGCCAAGAACCGCGTCTACTACAAAGACCTCCAAGCGGCCGACGCGCCGGTCGTCAAACTGCTCGACGACTTCGACGCCGCCTACAACTTCATTGACAACGACGGCGCGGTCTTCTGGTTCACGACCGACCAGAACGCGCCGCGCTACAAAGTGATCGCCATAGACACGCGCAAGCCCGAACGCGCGAACTGGAAGACGGTCATCCCCGAAGCGGCGGAGACCATCGAGGGCGCGAACGTCGTCAACAACCTGTTCGTCGTCTCCTACCTGAAAGACGCGCACTCGCAGGTGAAGATTCACCAACTCGACGGCAAGTTCGTCCGCGAGGTCGCGCTGCCCGGCCTCGGCTCGACTTCCGGCTTCAGCGGCAAGCGCACGGACAAGGAGACGTTCTACGCCTACTCCAGTTTCACCACGCCCTTCCCCATCTACCGCTACGACCTCGTGACGGGTAAGAGCACCATCTTCCGCCAGCCGAAAGTTGACTTCAACCCGAACGACTACGAGACGCGGCAGGTCTTCTTCAACAGCAAAGACGGGACGCGCGTCCCCATGTTCATCACGCACAAGAAGGGGTTGAAACTCGACGGCACGAACCCGACGCTGCTCTACGGCTACGGCGGCTTCAACGTCTCCGAGACGCCCTACTTCTCCGTCAGCCGGCTCGTCTGGATGGAGATGGGCGGCGTCTTCGCCATGGCTAACTTGCGCGGTGGCGGCGAGTACGGCAAGGACTGGCACGAGGCCGGGATGAAGTTGAAGAAGCAGAACGTCTTCGACGATTTCATCGCCGCCGCCGAGTGGCTCATCGCGAACAAGTACACGTCCACGCCGAAGCTCGCCGTGCAGGGCGGCTCGAACGGCGGCCTGCTCATCGGCGCTGTTATCACCCAGCGACCCGACCTCTTCGGCGCGGCCATCCCGGCCGTCGGCGTCATGGACATGCTCCGCTTCAACAAGTTCACCATCGGCGCGGCGTGGGCTTCCGACTACGGCTCGCCCGACAACCCCGACGAGTTCAAAGCCCTCTACGCCTACTCGCCGCTGCACAACCTGAAGGCGGCCAAGCACTACCCGCCGACCATGATCACGACGGCCGACCACGACGACCGCGTGTGGCCCGGCCACAGCTTCAAGTTCGCGGCGGCCATGCAGGCGGCGCAGGCCGGGAGCGCGCCCGTCCTCATCCGCATCGAGACGAAGGCCGGTCACGGCGCGGGCAAACCCACCTCGAAGATCATCGAAGAATACGCCGACATCTGGGGCTTCCTCGTCCGCACCCTCAACATGAACGCGCCCGCTTCCTGACGGCGTCAACACAGCGCGCAAGACGCGTACAGCCGGACGGTATCTCACCGCCCGGCTGTACGCGTCTTCAAATCAAGGTGTCTCCGCGTCTCTCCGCGCACACACTTCGCGCCGCCGCGATGTTTAGACACACCTCAACTCATCCCCTCTACTACGTGATACGCCAGCGAGATGCCGGAGACGCTGATCACTTCCTCGCGTGTACGGATGCCCGTGTCCTGCACCTGCGCCTGCGCGTTCGCCGTCAACAGCACCACGCCGCGCGCGGCCACGTCCTCGCCCAGTTTGCTCGCGAGGTTCACTTCGTCGCCGAACAAATCCTCGTCGCCCACGTTGAGGATGCGGCCGTAGCCGATGCCGACCGAGGCGTAGAGGCGTCGGTCTTCGGGCAGCAGGACGTTGACCGTGTTGAGGCGTTGGACGATCTCGTTGGCCGCGCCGATGGCGTCGGTCGCCGTGTCGAACAGGCAGAAGAGGTTGTCGGCCTCGGCCTTCACGAGGATGCCGCGGTTAGTTTCGATGGCGGGGCGCGCGAGCAACTTCATCTGGTGAATCATCAAGAGGAAGGAGACGATGCCGTGGTGGCGCGTCGTGCGCGAGAAGCCGCTCATGTCGAGCACGAGGACGGCCTTGTCCTGCGCGAAGATGGTCTCGATCTGGGTCGCGATCTCGCCGCGCCGCTCCGGCTGCTCGATGATGTCGCTCAGCAGGCGTTCGAGGTTGGCCTGCGTGTTCCGCTGCGCGACGGGTTCGTTGTTGTCGGAAATTGGTTCGCTCATCTGTAGTCAGAACGTTAAGGTGATCTGAGGGCAGTTGCCCGGAACGAGTTACTTGACGCGGCGAAAACCGGACGACGAACTTCAATTCAACTTTGCTCGTAAGCCTTCAAGAAATCCTCACGCGAGATCCCGGCCTGCGAGCAGATTGTCCTCAAGGTTGAACTCTTAAGCCGCGCGTGATTAGGCATGGTCAAAGGCGTCTGTGTGCCGTCGGGATTAGCCCGCGCCATCGCAATGTGTTCTCGCTCTCGCACCACCCTGAAGCCGAGCACGCCGAGTGCCTTGACTACCCTGTTTTTCGGCGCATCGCTGGGGAACTTATTCACTAAGCCGCTACTCTCGATTCCGCCACAAAGACTTCCAACACAGGAGATTCGCTTTCCAAGACATCGCTCCCGAAGGTCTCCACGTGAAACCGGATGGCCGATTCGACATCGGCCAACGCTTCCTCGTAACTATCACCTTCGCCGACGACGACGCCTTTCAGACCTAAAGGGTATGCGACATAACCGTCAGGGTGCTTTTCAATAATAATTTTCAGTGAACTCATAGTCTCTGACACCTCTGGCAAATACTATCACAAAAGGCCAAGCCGCTAACGTCCGGGAGTCAGCCGCCTCGCGCGCAGCATCGCGAGTTGATCGCGGCGATTGACATAGGCAAGCGGCGCAAGCAGAATAGCGCAACTCTTCGGTCAGAGATGCCGCAAATACGAAACATGCAAACGGAGATCGTCGGAAAACCTGTCCCGCGCAAAGAGGGGCGCAGCAAGGTCACAGGCGCGGCGCGCTATGTTGACGACCTGAGCATGCCGGGCATGCTCTACGGCGCGACCGTGCGCTCGCCCGTCGCGCGCGGGCGCATCCGCGCCGTGACGTTCGGCGAGGGCATCCCTTGGGACGAGTTCGTCGTCGTGACGGCGAAGGACATTCCGGGCGAGAACGCCGTCGCGCTCATCCTCCTTGATCAACCCTACCTCGCCGACGGGTTCGTCAACCACGCGGAGGAGCCGGTGCTGTTGCTCGCGCACGAGGACAAGCACCTGCTCGAACGCGCGCGTCGCGCCGTCACGGTTGACATCGAACCGCTCCCGGCCGTCTTCACGCTCGAAGAATCGCTCGCCGGGAAAGAGATCGTCTGGGGCGAGGACAACGTGTTCAAGACGTACCTCGTGGACAAGGGGGACGTGGACGAGGTGTGGGCGCAACCAGACCTCTTGATCGTCGAAGGCGAATACTCGACGGGCGCGCAGGAGCAGTTGTACATCGAGACGAACGGCGTCATCGCCGTGGCAAACGCCGCGGAGGGCGTCACCGTCTGGGGTTCGATGCAGTGCCCCTATTACGTCCACAAGGCTCTGTTGAAGTTGTTCGCGCTGCCGCCGGAGCGCGTGCGCGTCGTGCAGTGTGAGACGGGTGGCGGCTTCGGCGGCAAGGAAGAATACCCTTCGATGATCGGCGGGCATGCCGCGCTGCTGTCCTGGAAGGCGGGCGGACGGCCGGTAAAGATCATTTACGACCGCGCCGAGGACATGGTCGCCACGACGAAGCGACACCCGTCGTTGACGCGCCACCGCACGGCCGTCACGCGTGAAGGAAAGTTGGTCGCGATGGACATCGAGTTCGTCGTTGACGGCGGGGCTTATGCGACGCTCTCGGCCGTGGTGCTGTCGCGCGGCACGATCCACGCGGCGGGGCCTTACACGTGCCCGAACGTGCGCGTGCGTAGTCGCGCCGTCGCCACGAACGTGCCGCCGCACGGGGCGTTTCGCGGCTTCGGCGCGCCGCAGTCAATCTTCGCTTTGGAGCGGCAGTTGGACAAGGTGGCCGGGGCGGTCGGTCTGTCGCCCGCGGAGTTTCGCCGCCGCAACTTCATACGTGAGGGCGAGACGACGGCGACCGGCCAAGTGATCCGCGAGCCGGTGGACATGGCGGGCCTGCTCGACCGCGCCTTCGAGTTGACTGACTACGAGGCCAAGCGCGAACGCTTCGCGCGCGAGAACGCGGAGAACAACAGCACGCAGAAACGCGGCATCGGCTTCGCCTCGTTCATGCACGGCGCGGGCTTTACGGGGTCGGGCGAAGACTATCTGAAATCAATCGTCGGCGCGGAAGCCGACGCGGAGGGGCGCGTGCGCGTCCTCGCCGCGAGCACGGAGATCGGGCAGGGCACAAACACCATCTTCGCGCAGATCGCGTCGAACGCACTCGGACTCGATTATGATCTGGTCGAGATGGCGCAGCCCGACACGGGCAACGTTCCCGACAGCGGCCCGACGGTCGCTTCGCGCACCTGCATGATCGTAGGCAAACTCGTCGAGTCGGCCGCCGTCGGCCTGCGCCAGACGTTGCAGGGCGCGGGGCTGTTAACTGAAGAATACACGCAGGACGGATGGCGCGAGGCGTGTCGCCAGTACGTCGAACGCTACGGGGCTTTGAAGTCGTTCAGCCAGTACAAGCCGCCGCCGGGCGTGCATTGGGACGACGAGAAGTATCAGGGCGACGCCTACGGAGCTTACGCGTGGGCGGTCTACGTGGCGGAAGTGACGGTTGACACGCTGACGTATGAGACGCGCGTTGACGATTTCGTCGCGGTGCAGGAGGTGGGGAAAGTCGTCCACCCCATCCTCGCCGCAGGGCAGATCGAGGGCGGCGTGGCGCAGGCCATCGGCTTCACGCTCTACGAGAACGTGGTGTGGCAAGACGGGCGCATGATCAATAACCAGATGACCAACTACGTCATGCCGACCTCGGCCGACCTGCCGCCGATCCGCGTCCACTTCGAGGAGCAGCCTTACCAGTACGGCCCGGCGGGCGGCGCGAAAGGGATCGGCGAACTGCCGATGGACGGCGGCGCGCCCGCCATCCTGAACGCCATCGAACAGGCGACGGGCGTCCGCTTCACGCACGTCCCGCTGATGCCCGAAGCGTTGATGCGGGGGTTGAACGAGAACAGATGAGCGACGAAGAGATGAGCCGCGAGGCAGACGTGCGTTGCACTGTGAACGGCACAACGCACACTTTGCGCGTCAGGCCGATGGCGCGCTTGCTCGACGTGCTGCGCGAAGATTTACATTTGACGGGCACGAAGGAGGGCTGCGGCGAGGGCGAGTGCGGCGCGTGCTCCGTGTTGATTGACGGCGAACTCGTCAACAGTTGTCTCGTGCCCGTGCTGCAAGTCGAGGGCGCGCAAGTTCAGACCATCGAGGGCGTCACCGCAGGCGGCGCAGAGCTTCACGCCGTCCAGCAGGCGTTCATCGAATGCGGCGGCGCGCAGTGCGGCATCTGCACGCCGGGGATGGTCTTGGCCGCCGTGAGTCTGCTCGCACACACTCCGCAGCCGACCGACGCAGACATCCGCCACGGCCTCGCCGGGAATCTCTGCCGCTGCACGGGCTACATGAAGATCTTCGACGCCGTGGTGCGCGCCTGCGAACGTGCGGGAGTCAAAGCGTGAGAGCCTACTTGCCCGACTATCACTTGCGCGCGCCGAAAACTCTGAGCGACGCGCTCGAACTGCTGGCGCGCGAGCCGGGCATGTGGCGTGCGTTTGCGGGCGGCACGGACTTGATGGTGCTGCTTGAGTTCGGCGCGCTCAAGCACAAGAATTTTTTGAGCATCCGACATCTGCCGGAGTTGCGCGGCATCGAGGTCACGCCGGAACACGTCACGCTCGGCGCGCTCACGTCTTACACGGAGATTCAACGCGACGCGGACGTGCGGCGCGAGTTTCCGCTCCTCTGCGCGGCGGCGCGCGAGACGGGCGGCATCGCCATCCAGAACCGCGGCACGCTCGGCGGCAACGTCGTCAACGCCTCGCCCGCCGCCGACTCGCCGCCCGCCCTGCTCGTCTACGACGCCGAACTCGAACTCGTCTCCGCGAGCGGCACGCGCCGCGTCGCCTATCGAGACTTTCACACCGGCTACAAGCAGATGGACATGCGACCGGACGAACTCTTGCGTAGCATCCGGCTGCCGCGCACGACGGGCGACTTGCACACTTACTATCGCAAGGTCGGCACGCGCAAGGCGCAGGCTATCTCGAAAATTTGCTTCGCCGCGGGCGCGCGCCTCGCAAGCGACGGGCGCATCAGAGACGCGCGCATCGGACTCGGGAGCGTCGCGCCCACGGTCGTGCGCTGCGCGCGGACGGAGGACGTGCTGCGCGATCAGACGCCCGACGAGGCGACGATCAAAGCCGCCTGCGCGTCGCTCGTGCAGGAGATCGTGCCGATTGACGACATGCGCTCGACGGCAGAATATCGCGCGCGCGTGGCCGCGAATTTGTTGGCCGACTTTTTATCAACTCTCAAGATTGACGGTGGCAAATCTGACAGCGCATAAGAACGAATCCGAGTTCGTCATCCGCGCCCGCCGCGTCGTCGTTCCCGCCGGGTGCGCGCCCGCGGCCGTCCACGTCCGCGGGGGTCGCATCGTCATGGTCGGGGAGTTCGACGGGACGACGCACGGGCGTCCGCTCGTCGAAGTTGACGACGCGGCGATCCTGTTGCCGGGATTGGTTGACACGCACGTCCACATCAACGAACCGGGGCGCACCGATTGGGAAGGTTTCACAACGGCGACACGCGCGGCGGCGGCCGGGGGCGTGACGACGCTCGTCGAGATGCCGCTCAACAGCATCCCGGCGACGACGACGCGCGAGAGCTTGGAGACGAAGCGCGCGGCAGCAGAAGGGAAGTGCCACGTTGACGTGGGCTTCTGGGGCGGCGTCGTGCCGGGCAACATTGCGGAGTTGCCGCGCATGTTCGCGGGCGGCGTGTTCGGCTTCAAGTGTTTTCTCGTGCCGTCGGGCGTGGACGAGTTCGAGCACGTCACCGAAGCAGACTTGCGCGCGGCGATGCCGGAGTTGGCACGCATGGGCGCGCTCCTGATCGTCCACGCCGAGACGCCCGCGCCGATCGAAGCCGCGCTCGCCGCCGTCGAGCACGCGAGCGACGACGAAGACAACAGCGCGCGTCGTTACGAGACGTTTCTACGTTCGCGCCCCAAAGCGGCGGAGGACGAGGCCGTCCGTTTGATGGTGCGCCTGTGCCGCGAGACGGGCGCGCGCACGCACATCGTTCATCACTCGTCGTCCGCGTCGCTCCAACTCCTGCGCGCGGCGAAAGCCGAGGGGCTGCCGTTCACGGCCGAGACCTGCCCGCACTACCTGACGTTCGCGGCGGAAGACGTGCCCGACGGCGCGACCGAATTTAAATGCTGCCCGCCCGTGCGCGAGCGCGAGAACCGCGAGCGACTCTGGGACGCGCTCGCCGCGGGCGCGCTCGACATGATCGTCTCCGACCATTCGCCGTGCCCGCCTGAGTTGAAGCGACGCGAAGAGGGCGACTTCCTCAAGGCGTGGGGCGGCATCGCCTCGCTCCAACTGCGCCTGCCCGCCGTGTGGACGGAGGCGCGCGCGCGCGGCCATTCAATCGAGCGCGTGGCGGAGTGGGTGGCCTCCGCGCCCGCGCGTCTCGTCGAGTTGGATGGGCGCAAGGGCGCGATTCGCGCCGGGTGCGACGCCGACCTCGTCGTCTTCCGACCCGACGAACAGTTTCGCGTCGAGCCTGAGTTGCTCGAACATCGTCACAAATTGACGCCGTATGCGGGGCGAACTTTGAGCGGAGTGGTCGAGGCGACCTATTTGCGCGGCGCGAAGATTTACGATCGCGGCGCGTTCATGAACGAACCGGCGGGCGCGCTGCTCGCGCGAGGTGAAGGGCGATGACGGATTTTACCGAGCTAGTTGATCTGGCCGCGGAGCGCGTGGGCGGCGCGGTGCTTTACGCCAACGACGATTTCTTCGCGCCGAAGGAGAATCTGTTGAAGGCGAGCGCGCCCGTCTTCCTCGAAGGCAAGTACACGGATCGCGGCAAGTGGATGGACGGTTGGGAGTCGCGCCGTCGTCGCACGCCCGGCTTCGACTGGTGCATCATTCGTCTCGGCTTGCCCGGCCGTCTTCGCGGCGTCGTCGTGGACACAGCGTTCTTCAAAGGCAACTACCCGGAGCAGTGTTCGCTCGAAGCCTGCGCCGTGGACGGCCAGCCCACAATCGAGCAACTGCTGGATGAAGCAATCGAGTGGCGCGAGGTGTTGCCCGTCTCCGACCTGCGCGGCGATTCGCAAAATCCGTTTCCGATTGCAGACACAGAACGCGCGACGCACCTGCGCTTCAAGATTTACCCGGACGGCGGCGTCGCGCGGCTGCGCGTCTACGGCGAGGTCGTGCCCGACCGGGCGCGCACCGCTGCTGCGCGCGGCGGTCGCATTGATCTGGCGGCGGTCGAGTCGGGCGGACTCGTGCTCGCGTGCAGCGACATGTTCTTCGGTCATCGCCACAATCTGATCATGCCCGGCCGCGCCGCCAACATGAGCGACGGCTGGGAGACGAAGCGGCGGCGCGGCCCCGGCCACGATTGGGTCGTCATCAAACTCGGCGCGCGCGGTCGGATTCATCAAGTCGAAGTTGATACGTCGCACTTCAAAGGCAACTTTCCCGAAAGCTGTTCGCTCGAAGGCGCGGACGCGCCCACTGTTGGCGACGCAGGCGCGCTCGCCAATCTCGCGTGGACGGAGATCCTGCCGCGCACCAAATTGCAGGCGCACACGCGCCACCACTTCACGGACGAGTTGCGGCACGCGCCGGGCGCGCTCACGCACGTGCGCTTCAACATCTACCCCGACGGCGGCGTCAGTCGCCTGCGCCTCTACGGGAGCGTCGAAGAGGAATAAGTTTCAAGTTTCAAGTTTCAGGTTTCAGGACTGAGGTGTTCGGTTCTCTAACTTGAAACTTGAAACCTGAAACTTGAAACCATGATGACCGAAGCTCTCGAACGCTTGAACTCTTTGGACGCGGCGGCGGCTGAGACGGAACTGCTCAAGTGCTGCGGCTCGACGGAGTGGGCGCGTGCGCTCGCGGCGCAACGTCCGTTCGACGACGCGACGGAGTTGTTCGCGGCGGCCGACGAAGTTTGGTGGAGTTTAAGCGAGCGCGACTGGCTGGAAGCGTTCGCCGCGCACCCACGGATCGGCGGGCGCAAGGCCGCGCGCGAGCAGCACGCGCAGGCCGAAGGTTGGTCGGAGCAGGAACAGGCGGGCGCGCGCGACGCGGCGCAGGCAACGCTCGACGAACTCGTCGCAGCCAACCGCACCTATGAGGAGAAGTTCGGTCACATCTTCATCGTCTGCGCGACGGGCAAGACGGCCGCAGAGATGCTCGCGCTCCTGCATGCGCGCCTTCCCAACGAGCCGGGCGCGGAACTCCGCACCGCCGCCGAAGAACAAAGCAAGATCGCAAAACTTCGGCTGGAAAAGTTGTTGACGACATGACTCGGAACAGTTTCAAGTTTCAGGATTCAAGTTTCAGGACTGAGGTATTCGTTATGTAACTTGGAAGTTCGGGACTGTGGTTCTGATCCTTTGTCTTGAACTTAAAATCTGGAATTTGAAGCCTGAAATTTGAAACCCGAAACTATCTCCTTATGAGCGCCATCACCACACACATTCTCGACACGTCGCGCGGGCGTCCGGCGGCGGGCGTGCGCGTCACACTCGAAGTCCGTGGGTATGAGGCTTGGGAAATGTTAGGGCAGGGCACGACGGACGCCGACGGGCGGTTGAGAGATTTGTTGCCCGCCGGGTTCGACTTGCGTGAGGGCGCGTACCGTCTCACGTTCCACACGGCCGATTATTTCGTGGCGCAGGGGGGCGAGAGTTTTTACCCGGAAGTCGTGATCATCTTCGTCGTCTCGGACGCGGCGGCGCATTACCACGTGCCGCTGCTCGTCAGCCCCTTCGGCTACTCTACCTATCGCGGGAGTTAATGAATGACACTCGACCCCAACACGAGCGAATGGCTCAACCTCTTCGCGCGCTGGTTTCACGTCTTCGCGGGCATCCTCTGGGTCGGCACGACCTACTATTTCACCTGGCTCGACGCGCGCCTCTCCGAAGCCGAAGCAGCGACGACCGGCGCGGGCGAGAAGCCGCAGGTCTGGATGGTGCATAGCGGCGGCTTCTACGTGGTGGAAAAACAGAAGCAGCCGGGGACGCAGACGCTCCACTGGTTCCGCTGGGAAGCCGGGTTGACGTGGCTGAGCGGGATGGTCTTGCTCATCGTCGTCTACTACCTCGGCGGCGCGCTCGTTGATCCGGACGTGCGAGACATCAGCGTGCCCGCCGCCATCGGGTTCAGCATCGGCCTGCTCGTCATCGGTTGGGTCGTCTACGATCTGTTGATGCTCTCGCCGCTCGGCCGCAACGAGGTGGCGTTCGCCGTCGTCGCCTACGCGCTGCTGGTCGGCGTCGCGTACCTGTTGACACACACGCTGAGCGGGCGCGCGGCCTACATCCACATGGGCGCGCTGTTGGGCACGCTGATGGTCGCCAACGTGTGGATGCGTATCCTCCCCGCGCAACGCCGCATGATCGCCGCGACGAGCGCGGGCGAGACGCCCGACGCGCGGCTCGGCGCGCAGGCCAAACTCCGCTCCAAGCAGAACACGTTCATGGTCGTCCCCGTCGTCTTCACCATGATCAGCAACCACTTCCCGACCGCCACCTACGGCAGCCGCTACGACTGGATCATTCTCTCCGTCTTGATTCTCGTCGGCTGGGTGGCCGCCAAGTTCATCCGGCGCGCGTGAAGAGTTTCAAATTTCAAATTTCAGGAGCGAACACGATTTCAAGTTGCAGATTTCAAATTTCAAGTCAGAGATTCTTCATTCTTTAACTTGAATCTTGCCACCTGAAACGTGAAACCTAAAAAGCGAACGGGAGTGGGAAGACAATCGCGTCTCCCACTCCCGTTCGTTTTTAGTAATGTTGTCGGCTAAATTTTAGTAGCCGCTGTAGCCGTCGTTGTAGCCGTTCTCGAAGGCCATGCGGAGGTACTGCTGGTACAGCGAGCGATCGCCGAGACGCGAGCTGTAGTCCTTCGTGCCGCTGCGGTAGACGCTCTCGTCGCTGAAGTCATAGCGCTCGTTGCGCGAACGATCCTTGCGACCTTCCTTGATGCCTTCGTTGTAACCGGCGTTCAAGGCCGTCTGGCGAAGCTGGAACGAACCGCCGTAGTTCGGATAGCCGTCGTAGCTGTTGCCGCGGCGCGCCCTGCGTTCCTCGCGTCGCTCCTGCCTGTCTTCGCGCCGATCCTGGCGTCGGTCGCGTCTCTGATCACGACGCTCGTCGCGCCTGTCCTGACCATAGCGCCAATCCTGCGCGAACGTCGCCGTCGGCACGAGCAAGAACGCTCCCATCGCAAACATCAACGCCTTCGTCTTCAAACCACTATTGCTTCTCATCGTTTTATCACCCCTCTACTTTCAACTGAAATTCGCATCATCGCGAACACTCACCGGAATGACTAACAACCCCCGTGCCACACGCACGAGACACGAAAACACTTAAAAATCGCCGCCTTTTACGCGCCCTCGCGCACCGCACCGCACGATAAGGTATCAAGCCGTTCCGTATCGTGTGCATACGCGCAAAAGGCCAGCAGACTTGCGCCCTGCCAACTCAAAGCTGCTTCGCTTCGACGGAGGCGAAGCCGCTTAAGTGCTCGATAGGTTCTGCCGGTTGTTGAGAATCTTGACGAACGAGCCGGAGCGCAGTTCGGGCAGCGTGAGGCTGGAACGCTGTAAGGCTTCCTCCTCTGTGATCGCGCCGCAGTTGATGGCGCGCAGGAAATAGTTGAGCAAGCCTTGCCCGGTGGCGGCGTCGTCGAACACGTCGCCGACGAGCGTGGCCTTGGCGGCCTTCTCGACGAAGTTGCGGAGGCGCTCGCTCGCGGCGTCGAGGCTCTGTAGGAAGAAGGCGTAGACGGCGGCGTAGCGGGTGGGGAGTTGGGCGGGGTGTAAATCCCAGCCCTGATAGAAGCCGCCGGTGAGCGAGTGTTCGACGTGCTCGTAGTGGATGCGCCAAGCGCGGTGGACGGTGCGTTGGTTCTCCGCTTCCTGTTCGGGTGTGAGCGGCGCGCCTTCGGCGGCGCGATGCGGGGCGACGGGCATGATGTTGGTCGCACCGTCGGAGAGCCAGACGCCCGTGCCCCCGAAGGCGACCTGCATCATGAGCTTGGCGAACGTGCAGGAGTGGTGAAGCATGTGCTGGTGCGCGGCCGTGATGTTGCAACTGGCGGTGTAGTCGTAAGTGCCGAAGTGCGCGGCGGTGCAGCGGCCGCGCGCGGCGGCGAGCAGGAGCGGCAAATTGGCCTGCCCGTCGCGGTTGATGATTGATTGCGTCGTCTCGACCATCATCTCCATCTTGAGCGTGCCCGCGGGGAGCGAGAGTTGCGGTTCAAGCAAGTCGAAGATGTCTGCGAGCGCGGCGGTCTGTTCGGGGATGGTGATCTTGGGCAGCGTGACGACGAAGTTCGGCGGCATCCGTCCGCCCATTTCGGCGGCGAGCGTGGAGACGAAGATGTCGAGCGTGCGCAGGCTGCGCGCGCGCAGTTCTTCGGTGAAGGGCTTGATGCGGATGCCGACGAAGGGCGAGAGCGTGCCGGCCTCCACGCCGCGCGCCACCTCGCGCGCGGCGGCCTCGGCGTGGGCGTCCTCTTCGGCGTCGGGGCGGTTGCCGTAACCGTCCTCGAAGTCAATGCGGAAATCTTCGACCGGCTCGCGTCCGAGTTTCTCGCGCACGCGCTCGTAGATGGTGCGCGCGAGTGCGCCCGACGACTCGCCGCCCGAAGACCCTTCGGCCGCGAACGAGAGGCCGAGGGCACGCGCGAAGGCGTCGGCGTCGGGGGCGAACTGTTCGAGTGAGCGCAGGGCGAGCGAGCCGAGGCGGCGGGGCGTGTCGGCCTTAAAGAGGTGCGCGCCGCCGTAGACGGTGTGGACGGGCTGGCGTCGCCCGGTCTCGCCGGGGTAGACGCGCGCAAACTCCGTGTTGGCCTGTTGCAGACGTGCGATGGTGTCGCGCGTGTTGTCGGTCGTCAGAGATGTTTTCATGTGTGCCTTCTTGAAACGGGAAATTTGGAAGAGGATAACCGCAAAGTGCGCCGGGGGAAAAGTAGCCACGGGGAAGGAAAGGATGGAGGAGGAATGCGGAACGATGAACGGAAGACTGTTCGTCGTCCGTAGTCAGTTGTTCATTGTCCGTTGTTCGAGCCTTTGATGTACACAGGCAATACCTACTCCCACTCCGCACGCGCAGGGCGGGACGCACGGAGTCGTTAATTTCGACCGGCGAGTTCGCAAATTTTCTGCGCGAGGAGTTCGCCCGCGACGCGGTGGCCTTCGGCGTTCCAGTGGCCGTTGCCGAGGTCGCGCCCGAAGCCGTGGAGGAAGATTTGTCTCTGCTCCGCGTACTGTTGGAGCGACGGCGCGAGCGTCAGGACGGGGAAGCCCTCGCGGTCGCCGAGCGACTTGAGGCGCGCGTCCGGGTAGAAGATGTCGGTCGCGCCGACGCGTTCGAGGAAGGCCGCGCGCGCTTCGGGGCGCGGGTGAACCTGCACGCCGTTGCTCAGCGTCACGACCATGAAGTGCGCGCCGTGCCCGCGCACCTCGTCGCGCATGATGCGGAGCAACCCTTCGGTCACGCGCCAAGCCTCCTGCCACGCGGCGTCGGCCGGTTCGCGGTAGATGAGATTGTCTATGCCGAGTTCGTCGGAGATGGCGACGGTGGGCGCGGCGTTGTTGTCGTTACGCCCGCTCGACGCATTCGTCGCCTGCGCGTTCGCGCCGTTGTGAACTTGCGCGTTCGCGCCGTTGTTAGCCTGCGCAGCGGGCGCGCGAAGCGAGGCGAGGTAGTTTTTGAGCGCGTAGTGTCCCTGATGAAAAGCCTGTATGACGCGCAGGCGCGACCTGATCCAGCGACCCGCGCGGTTGAGGCTCGATTGGCGCAGACGGAACGTGCGCGACTCGCGGAAGGAATCGTCGAGCGCGAGTCGGCCGTCGCGGTAGACGAAGTAGGGAATCTCCTCGGACTTCTTGAAGACGCGCAGGTTGTCCGTGATGTCGTTGTTCGTGGTCATGGCGAGGAGCACGACGTCGGGTGCGTAGTCCCAGACGCGCTCGCGCAGCGTTAAGAGTTCCTGCGCCGTGCCGTAGCCGGAGACGCCGAAGTTGATCACTTCGACGCGCTTGCCTTCGTTGAAGGCGCGGCAGCCTTGCAGCCTTTCTTCCAAGATGAACCAGAAGGTGTTTTCGAGCGGCACTTGCAGCGCCTCCGCATAAGAATCGCCGAGCAGCGCGACGCGCAGCGTGCCGGGCGGCTTCTGCTTCGCGTGCTCGCGGTCGCGCAGTCCTTCGCTGTTGATGCGGATGTAAGCCGCGCCCTCCTTGCGATACCAGCCGGACATGCCGGGTTCGAGCGCGAAGCCGCGCGTCGTGTCGGTCGTGTAAAAGACGGGGTAGGTGTAACCGGCCACGCGCAGCGCGATCTCCGCGATGAGCAGCCCGACGACGATCGCCGAGAGCAGCAGGGCGAACTTGAACAGGCGCAGTTTTCTGCGAGACAGATTGAGCGGCGGCGGCGAAGGCGTCGTTTCCGGCATGCTTTAACTTCGGGACGGGGAATCGGCAGAGCGTGTGGTCGTCAACGTCAGCTACGACTGAAACAACTGATGCCCGGTTCGTGTGGATGCCCGGACGATATGACACCCGCGTCGGGCAGTCAATAACTTTGTTGCGACGGCGCGTGCGCCGACGCCTCAACTTTATTTCGACGGCGCGTGCGTCGTCGCTTCGGCAAACTCTTCCGGCACGCTGAGCACCGCGCGCCAGTTTGACTCGTCGGCGCGCATGCGTGCCGTCAGTTCATCGCGCAACTTTCGCAACTTGTCGCTCAACACGTGCGGGTAGTTTTCGATGTCGCGGAAGCGCGTGCGCTGTTCTTCGACGAAGGCTTTCAGCTTGGTGATGGAGGGGATGGAATCGTAGCGGCCGCGTTCCCAGAACGGCGCGAGGAGCGGCTCGACGCTGGCCGCGCCGGGAATCTCTATCTCTTCGCCGTCGAGACCGATCACGTCGCCGACGTAATTGCCCTCGGCGTCCGCGCCGCGAAACACTTGCAGGCGGCCGGGCAGCGTTGACTTCTCCGGCGTGTTGGAAGCCTTGAGCGTCGGGCGGCCGTCAATCAAACATTGCTTGAAGATGACGCCCGCCACGCGCCGCACCTCGCCTGATAATTTTGTGCCGACGCCGAACCCCGCGGCCTGCGGAAACTCCGACACGATCCGCTTGACGCCTTCCACGTCCAGATCGCCCGTCAAGACGGGCATCAATCCTTCGAGTCCGTTCGCCTCGAAGAAGCGCAGGCACCACGCGCCGAGTTGCGCGAGGTCGCCCGAATCCACGCGAAAGCCCTTGAAGGCGCGGCGGCGCGCGTCGTTTGAAGTCGCGGCCATCGCCGCGTGCGCCGCGCCCGTGTAGACGTTGATCGTGTCGAGCAGGAGCGTCGTCCCCTGCGGGTTGGCGTCGAGCCAACGCTCGAAGGCAACCTGCTCGAAATGTTTCGGCCTGCCCGTGCGCGGCTCGATCTCCGGCTCGTCCATAAACTCTATGAACGCCTGCTGCCAGTAGTGCGCCGACGTGCCGACGGCCGGAATGTCCAGACGGTGCGCCGCCTCCATGTTCGAAGTGTCGTTGAACCCACCGATAAAGGCGTAGGTGGCGACTTCGACGGCGCGCTCGATGTCGCCGTTGCGCCGCAAGCTGAAGTCGGAGAGCCAGCGCGTCTCGCCCGCCGCCATCCGCAACTGCATCGCGATGGCGGCCGTCGTCATCGGCAGATCAAACGCGTGCTCAAACTTGATCTCCTGCGCCTGCGTCAACCCGAACGCCCCGGTGATGTCCGCGAACGGCTCGCCCGCGAACATGATCGTCGCAGGGCGCACCGCCCGCACCGCCCCGACGAAACTCATGTCCTCCACAGCCCGCGCGAACCGCTCCAAGCCCCCTCGATCCTGTTCGAGAAAGCGCAGGCGCGGGCGGTCAATCCCGCCCTCCGCCATCAGGCGCACCAACCGCCCGTGCCCCAGACACGGCGCGAACGGCAACTTCCGCTGCGTCACATAAAACGTCGCCTCCGCCTCGCTCAAGCGTTTATCATGCAAACGCGTCTCATCCTTGAACGACGCATCGCCCATCGTCGCGTGATACCGATCAATATTCAGATTTCCCATAATTTAACGGCCAGGGATAATAATCAAACGAAGTGTCTCAACTTACTCGCGGGCATTGTAGAATATCTGTGGCCGGTTAAGGCATAAATATGGACGGCTCACCCGTCACGCCTTTGTCCTCTGAAAAGTAAGACAGCTTCGGTGCGGTTTTTAGTCAAGCGGTCGGGCATTTCTATACGGACACACCTCATTCGTCTATGAAGAGACCGTTCTCGCGCAAATCCGTGGTTTTGCTGGCGGTGGTTGTAGTCAACGTCGTCAATCTTTTGGTCTCGATGTTGACCAACGTGGTTAGCGATGACGTTAAGGCGATGTTGCTCCGGGCGGGACTTTATCAACACCGCATACCGATCACTGCGGGATTGCTGCTCACCGGATTGTTGATGGCAGCGTGGGTTGCCAGAGCCGAAAAGGGCGAGAAGGAAGATACACTGCCGGCGGGCAATACGCCGGAAGCGGTAAAAGGCTCGCGCGAGTTTTTAGCCGATTTGGCCGAACGCTATAAAAAACGAAATGCACACAAACTCGACGGGCGGTACGAGCTTTCGCTGGTAGTAAGCGACGATTTGGCGGGCACGCACACGCGCCGTTTTGACGAGGAGTTGGAGGCGGAAGGCCATGCGGGACTGGCTGTGCCCTATATCATCGAGCGGTTCGAGCGGGAGGGTCGCCTGTTGATCGTCGGCAGTCCGGGTTCCGGGAAGACTGTGGTGCTGCTCACGCTGGCGCAGCACCTCGCGCGGAAGGCGCAAGAGGACGCCGGGCAGCCGTTGCCGGTCGTCTTCAATCTGGACTCTTGGTCGCCGGGTTACGTGCATTTCAACGATTGGATCAAGGCCATGTTGACGAAAGGCTACGGGCTTTCGCCGGACTTTGCCGGACAACTGTTGACGGAGCAGCGGATCGTTTTTCTGCTGGACGGGCTGGACGAACTGGCGCGCAACGAAGATGCCGCACGCGCCGCCGAACTGCGCTCCCAGTGTCTCGCCTCGCTCGAAGAATCGCTCCACAACGGCAGCATCAACGTCGTCATCTGCTGCCGCCGCGAACAGTTCGATGAGATGCTCCGGCGGACGGGGGCAGAGCCGCCGGTGGCGGCCGTGGTGGAAGTTAAGGATTTAACCCCCGGCCAGATTGATCGTGCCCTGATCAGAGCCAGCGCGACGCCCAGAGACAAGTTTGCCGCGCCGCACTTGCTGGCCGCGCTCGGCCGCGACGACGCGGGCGTCTACGAGCAAGTGCTGTCCACGCCCTTCTATTTCACGACGGCGTTGCAGGTCTTCGACTCGAACAAGTCGCCGCAACTCGACGCGCCCGCCAAGGAGGCGTTGGAAGCCAACCTCATTACGGCGTTCGTCGAGAAGAAACTAAAGTTCACGCCGAACGCGCGCCGCTTCAACGACGCCCGGACGCTCGTCTGGCTGACGTGGCTCGCCGTCTTTTTGAACCGGCGCGAGCGCGTCACGTTTGAACTGTCGGACTTGCAGCCCTCCGACATCAAGCATCAATGGCGTTATAGATTACTGTTCAGCCTGTTCTGCGCCCTCTTCGGCGGCTTGATCGTCAGCTTGGTGAGGGGAACACCGAAGTTCGGTATAGCCTCCGGCATCCTGTTTGGTTTGGTCGGCATTTACATAATCACCGAAGAGTTCGCGCAATGGACGTTGAAACCGCTGCGCCGGTGGCGGACGTGGATCGTTATTTTTTTGCTGGGGCTGCTCGCCTGCGTGTCGGCGACTCTGTTGCTGCTCGTGGTCAGGGTCAGGCAGCACGGCGTGATAAACGGATTGTTGATGCCAGTTGATGCCTCGGTGAAGGGATTTCTCTTCGCCTTCCTCATCGGACTGCTTGCCGTCATCTTGAGTATGAACATCCGTCTGATGATCCGTGGGGTGTTCGGCATACTGGGCAGAGCGCCCCTCAGTAATATTGTGACCGAAGATTTCGCGCACTGGACGTTGAAACCCTTACGACGCTGGCGCACATGGGGCGACATTTTGCGCTCAGGTTTGGGTGCGGCCGTGGCCGGGTACATTACGGTCGGCGCGATTGTGAGTATTACGATGCCGATATTTCTATTCATAGTAGAGGGGGCAAAATTCCTCCGCGGCAGTGCCATTGAGTTCGCCGTGGGCATTCTTATGCTGATCTTCTCTCCCCTCTTCTTCGGTTTTGTCGGTGTTCCCTTCGGACTAGTAATCGGCTTACTGCTCGGCTTGTTCAGAGCGTGTCGGCAAACGGCTCGATTCGCTAAAATCAATTCGCCATACCAGCGGCTGAAGGCGGGAATCGTCTATAACGTACTCCAGTTGGCTATCGTCGGGACTCTCTTCTACTACGTGATCGTCACGGCCGGTATCTTGGTAGACTGGAATGCTTCCAGAGTGTCGAATTATTCCTTTCTGTCCGTCCCCGACGCTTCCGTATTTTTACTCTTCGGCCTGCCCGGATTATTTAACACGCCGCTTCTCAAACACGCGGTGTTGCGCGTCTGCCTGACTCTGGAAGGCGCAACGCCGCTGCGCTACGCGGATTTTTTGAGCTACGCGACGGAACTGCGTATTCTGGAAAAGGACGGCGGGCAATGGCGTTTTCGACACCAAATCTTACAGGACTACTTCGCGCGTCGCGCAGATAACGGCATTGCCCGAATTTAATCAGGCGGGGCGGACAAAAATTTACAGGTGTCGAAACTTTCGGAAGCCCCAAGCCACCCGCGCGGCCGTTCGCAGACTAAGGCGCAACGATAGAGACGCAAACGGAGCACGCCCCGTCCAAGTTTAATACTTGGACGGGGCGTGCTCCTTCCGTCTGTAGTGTCGTCAGGGAGTGGGCGGGGTCTTCTTTTTCGAGGGGCGTTTGCGTTCGCTGGCGCGTGTGCCTCCGGCCTGTTCGTACTGGGTGGAGTCGGGGCCGTAGACGGCGCGGAAGCCGCTGCGTGCGCGCGTGACGATGCCGGACAGTTCGGCGGTCTGGGCGTTGAGGTCGTTGGAGAGGGCGGTCAGTTGGGTGCGGAGGGTTTCCGCCTCGTCGCGCTTGGCGCGGAGGTCTTTGATCTTGGTCTGGAGTTTGGCGAGCGTGATGTCGCCGAGCGAAAAGGTCGGGTTCTCCGTCCAGACGCGCGCGATCTGCTCGCCGTCGGCCAGTACCGTGTCGAATTTGTATTTGGTCGCCATGAGGTTTAGCTCCTTCTTTGATGAAGAACGGGTTAGAGGAAAGTTCAAACTCAAGCGCGCGAGTCGAGGTTGTAAGGCACGCGGTTTGAGGGCTGAACAGGTTAGCGAAAAGATTCAAACGGGGCGTCTGCTTAATTCGTCGCCCCGCCGGAACGTGTGAGTGTCCGGTTGAAAGTTTCAACCGGCTTCCTGAAACTTTAAGGAGACTGGTTTGAACTTTCAACCGTGCTCCTTAAGTTTTAAGGAGACTAGTTTGAACTTTCAACCGGCTTCCTTAAAACTTAAGGAGACTGGTTGAAACTTTCAACCGCACTCCTGAAACTTTAAGGAAGCCGGTTGAAAGTTCAAACCACCTTCCTGAACTTTAAGGAAACCGGTTGAAGATTCCAACCTCCCGGTTGAAACTTTAAGGAAGCCGGTTGAAACTTCAAACCGCGCGTTGAAAGTTTAAGGAGCGCGGTTGAAACTTCAAACCGTCTGTCGTGAGAGAAGGCGAGGCCACCTTTTATGACTGTGTGCGAGGCATTACTTAGTGTTTCGGCTTACCCGGCAGTTTCGCGGGCAGGTCGAGTTCGTCGTCAATCAGTACGTCCACACAGACACCCGCGACACGCGCGTACTGTAAGAGAACGGGCAAGGATGGCTCTCCTTTCCCGGTCTCAAATTCTGAAATCCTGTAGTAATCCATCTTGTTCTCAGCCCCTATGCGCTTGAGCATTTCACTCTGAGACAGGGCAAGCATAGTGCGAATAAGTAGAAGCTTTTCGGCCAAACGCAGAGGCTTTTCGCGCGCCCCCCTTGCCATTAGGAGTCACCCCCTAACAGAAAAGAGAACGCACAAGATTTGCTTCTATTGGAAACTTCCATGGAATGGCTCTGCGTAAAGTGGTCGCCGTGAGTAAGAACCTCTCAACTCGAACGGCGATGCTCATCACTCCTGCTTTGAGGTTGAGGTTGAGCTACGCATGACCGTCGCTGGTTTTCAATAACTGAACGCGCGGCATCATAGCAGACCGCGCCGGAGTTGAATATCTTCACCTCGCCTCTGCCTGACTCACGACAAGGGCGGAGGCGCGCGGGGCGTGCGGCAAGGACAGCACACGCCCCGCGACACATAGCCTTATGCCTCACATTCTTCTCGTAGAAGATCATTCCGTGATCGCTCAAGCGATTAAAGAGACGCTGGAAGCGAAAGGCTGGCGCGTCTCGCACTGCGGCGACGGCGCGGTCGCCGTGCTCAGGTTGGCGAGCGAGGCGAGTTATAGCCTCTTGCTGTGCGATAACCAGTTGCCGAGCATGAGCGGGCTTGAGTTAGTGAGATATGCGCGCACGCTCCCGCGTCGTAGAGCGATGCCGATCATTATGTTCTCCGCGAGTGAGTGTAGCAGGGAGGCGCGACAGGCGGGCGTCAATGAGTTCTTACGCAAGCCGGAAGACGTAGGGAAGATCATCGAGACGGTCGCCCGCCTCCACGCAACAAAATTTTGAGCGGGGTGATCCTATTCCGTGCGCCCAACGCCCCGATCAAATTCGACACGCATCAAGGCCGTTGCCTGCTCGTTAAGGCGGCAAGAATTACTCCGCTGATTAAGAGCAGACAACCGGCGATGCTGACGGTGTTATAGGTGAATGCCATGTTAAAGGCCGCGACCGCTTCACCGATACCGTTTTCCGCTGACCGTTCCATACTTCTGAGATAGGCGTTAAGACTGTAGCGGGTTGCCAAGCTGCCAAGGAGTTCGATTCTATCACCCGTCCCCGCCAGCCCCTATACGGAGTGTGATTGACCTGAACGATATATTTGCGCGGGCGTAGGGAAAAGCGCAAAATGAATGCATCAACAAACAATTCCCCCGTTGAATAATGCCCTCGTCGCAGGAGGCGAAACATGAGGAGTCGCTTTGACGGAGTTGCACCGCGCGTTGTCTGGTGTGTGCGGGGTTGGTGTGTGTTGGTATGTGTGGTGTTGCTCGCGTCGGGGTTCGCGGGTGCGCCGGGCGGGGAGGTTGACGCGTCGGGGCAAGGGGCGGGCGAGTTGAGCGTGGCGCAGGTGTTGGAGAAGGTGCGCGGGGCAATCGGGTACGGGAAGTTGAAACGTTTGAAGCGCGGGTTCGTGGTGGAGGAAGTAGCGAAGGGGGCGGCGGTCGGGGAGTCGCGGATTTCGACGTTCGGGGCGGCGGGTGAGTTTCGGGAAGACTCGCGGCCGTCGAACAACAGGCCGCTCGGTTACGACGGGAGTTTCGCGTGGCAACTCGACCGCACGGCTCTGCCCGCGCCGATGCCGCAACGCCTGCGTGAGAAACTCTTGATCCCGCCGTGGGTGAGGGGCAGTTGGTGGCTCGACGCGCGCGCGCCTTTCGTCTACGCGATGCTGCCCGCTGAAACGGACGCGAAACGCGTCGCGCTCTTGATGCGCGTGCGCGGCGGTCTGGTGGGCGCGAAAATTTTCATCGCCCGCGAGACGTGGTTGCCGGAGACGCTCGTCGTCGAATACGAACGCGGCCCCTACACGGTCGCCTTCAAGGATTATCAAGAGACGCACGGCTTTCGTTTCCCGCACACCATCGTCGTCAACTACCGCGGCTCGGATTCGGAGTTCAAGGTGAAGGCGTTGAGGGAAGCGTCGGCGGCGGATGCGGCGCTCTTCGCCACGCCCGCGCTCCCGCCCGACACGGTGTTCGACAACACGCTCCCCGCGCAGTTGCAGGTGGCGCAGGGCGTCGCGTTCTCTGCGTCTGCGCCGGGGCATTACTACGTGCGGCCGCTCGTGGACGGGCGCGACGTGGGCTGGTTTCACTTCGACACGGGCGGCGACGGGATGCACATTGATGCGAAGGTGGCCGACGAACTCAAGATGCCCGTGCTCGGCAAGTCTATGTCAATGGGCGCGGACGGGCGGCCGCAGGAGGTGACGATCCGGCAGGGGAAGACTTTGCAACTCGGCCGCGTCACGTTCAAGAACCCGCTCTACCTCGCGATGGATCTGTCCGGGCGGAACGCGCCGCCGGGCACACGTCGCGCGGGACTCGTCGGCCACCCGCTCCTGGCGCGCGTCGTGGTGGAGGTGACGGGCGGCGGTAAGCAGATCGCCTTATACGATCCGGCTAGTTACAAACTCCGGCGTGGGAAGTGGCAGCCCCTCTCTTACATTGATCTGACGCCCGCCGTTATGTGCCGCTTCGAGGGCAACCGCGAGGGGCTGTTCCAACTCGACACGGGCTTCACGGGCACGGTCACTTTTTACGACAAGTACATCCGCGACGAGAAACTGCTCGAAGGGCGCGCGACGAAAGACGACACGGACACCGGGTCTGGCGGTTCGTACAAACTGTTGACGGGCACGATCGAATGGTTTGAACTCGCGGGGGTGAAGTTCAAGCAGCCGCAGGTGGGGTTCAGGGTCGCGGGGCTGAGCCGTGAAGGCGGCGCGGGCGTGGTCGGGCGCGAATTCCTCTCGCCCTTCACCATCGTCTTCAACTACCCGGCGCGGCGCATCGCGTTCATCCGGTCGTAGCAAAGCAGGAGACAGAAGTCAGGAGACAGAATGAAGACCAACGATCGTTTTATTCTGACTCCTGACTCTTGACTCCTGTTTTCTGACTTCTGTTCCTCGTCCCTATCGCGCGTTGCCGTTGGTTTTCATCCGGTCGAGGAGAAGTTG
Organism: Pyrinomonadaceae bacterium; assembly: GCA_030841105.1. GTDB lineage: Bacteria > Acidobacteriota > Blastocatellia > Pyrinomonadales > Pyrinomonadaceae > JAIVJZ01. The sequence continues at coordinate 20,563 of JAVEDE010000029.1, read as the reverse complement.
GGCGCGTGCGCGCAGGCGTGCGTTCGCGCCGCTGTTGAGAAGTTGTTGGAGGGTGGCGCGGGCGGCGTCGGTCTCCTTCATGCGGACGTAGACTTGCGCGAGGATGAAGGTCAGGTCGGGTCGTCCGGGCGAGAGTTTCAAGCCCTGCCTGAGTAGTTCGACCGCTTCGGGGAGGTGTTCGCCCGTGACGAGATTGATGAAGGCGAGGAGGCGGTAGGACTCTGCGAAGTCGGGTTTGAGCGCAATCGCGCGCCGCAACTCGCGACGCATGATGTCGGCTGCTTCGTCCTCGTAGGCGTTGATCTCCTGTTCCTCGTCCATCTCCTCGCGGCTGAGCGCGTAGGCGTAATAGTAGTGCGTCAGGTAGTTGTCCGGTTCGAGGCTCGTGGCCTGTTGGAGCAGACGCCGCGCCTCCGCGCCCTGCCGCTGTCGCACGCGCACCATGCCGAGCGCGGCGAAGGCCAGAGCCGATCTGGGATTGAGACCCGTGGCCTTTTGCAGTTGACGCGCCGCGTCCTCGTAGCGGTTGATGTGCAGGAGCAGGTCGCCGAGAAAATAGTGCGCGTCCGCGCTCGTTAGCGGCAGCGACTCAAGTTCGGCCACGACGCTCAAATTATCTTCCAGACGCGTCTGCCGCACAGGGAAGTTTTCGCGCCGCACGTATTCCTTCAACTCGTCTTCCACCGTCTTGTAATCGGCTTTGAACGACTGCCGGAAACTCCGCTCGAAGGGCGCGCCCGCCGCCGTCATCTCAATGAAGCGCAGGAGTTGAAGTTGCCGCCGCCCGCCGTCGGCGGTCATCAGGTAATGCACGAGCGCCCACGACTGCGCGTTGAAGATGCCGTTGCGCTCGCGCTCGTTGTAATCGGCGGAGGCGCGATCCACGGCGAAGAGGGCGGCGAGCGGGAGCAGTTTGTTTTTACGCAGGAGCGCGAGGTTTCCGGCGACGGGCTTGCCGAGGATGTTCTTGTTCGCGGCGATGTCAAACTCGAACGTGCTGTAATACTGCGCCAGCCCTTCGTTGAGCCAGTCGGGGACGCGGCGCGACTGGCTGTCAATCAAGAGGTGGACGGACTCGTGAAAGAGTTTGACGTAGAGGCTCTCGCGATCACGGTCGAGCGGCAGCGCGATGTAGTTGCTGTCGAGTCCCGATTGAAAGTAGCTGATGAACTCGGTTGGCCTGCCTTGATAGAGCGGGCGGAAGTCTTTGTACGACTCGAAGTCTTTGAAGACGACGACGGTCGTCGGCACGGAGGAACTCAGGCCGGAGGCGGGGAAGAGTTGCGAGAAGGCGTTGCGAAACTGCTCGAACCTGATCGCCACCTCGCGCAACTCGCTCTCGGTCGTGTCGCCCACCAGCAGGTAATGCGGCGAGCGCACGCCGACCCAACCGTCTCTCGCCATCGCCTTTGTCGCGGACGTGACGACGAGCACCAGACACAACGCCGCAAGCGCACGCCGGACGCCGCGACCCTTGTGTCCGCTGCGACTGTTGCACGCACTTCGACTGTAATGTCCATCGCGTTTGTTGCGCCCGTCGCGACTGTTGTGTCCGTCGCGCCCGCCGCTCTTTGTTGTCCACTGCATCGTCACAGTTGATTCTCGCGAAGTAAGCAAAAGTTTTCTTGCGCCGGTCGAGTGAGTTTGAGTTTTCAGATGGCGGCCGGGTCGCTGACGCGTTCGGGCGGCGGTTGGGAGAGGTGACCGCCGCTGCCGCTGCTACTAATCGTGCGCGGGTGCGCCCCCATGCCGACGGAAGTCGCCATGAACGGCCGCTCGAAGAGACGGAAGAACAGCCACGCGAACAAGACCGAGAGCGGCGTCATGATGACGAGCGCGATGGTGCGGATGTGAAACTGCGTGAAGCCGAACCAGTACCACTGCATCAAGACGAAGAGGTGCGTCAGGTAGAGCGAGTAGGAGATCAGGCCGAGAGCCGCCAGCCCGACGACGACGCGCGAGGCGCGACGCGACAATGCGCGCCGCCGCTGCTCTGCGCGCACCGCGCCGTTCACCAGCACGAAGAAGCCGACGCCCCATGCCGGGTGCATCAAGAGCCAGCCCGGATCGTGAATCCAGACGAGGTGATTGACGTAAGGAAGTCCGAGCGCGAGACCCATCGCCACGAGCAGCGCGCCCGCGCCCGCCCACCACTTGTAACACCATTCGGGCAAACGCACGACGCCCAACGCCGCCTCCACGCTGAGCGCGCCCAAAGCCCAGATGAACCAGTTGGTCGCCGCCGCCTCCGTGACGGGAATCTGGAGGCCGTAGAAGTAGACGACGGCGCGCCCCAACACCAGCCAGCCGACGCGCGCCGCCGCGCACAACGCAAGCGTGCGCGCCCAGCCGTAGCGGATGCGCAGGTAGAGCAGGAGGAAGTAGGCGAGATAGAGTTGTTCTTCGATCGCGAGCGTCCAGAACGCGCCGTTGATGCTGTAGGTCGTGCGGAGGTCGAGGTTGTGGAGCATCAAGAGGTGCAGCCCCACGTCCCACAGGTAGAAGGCGGAGAGGTCGGGCGGCGTCTGGTAGGCGTTGTAGCCGACGTAGAGCGCGAGCGCGGCGAGGTAGGGCGGGTAGAGGCGTCGGACGCGTCGCTTCCAGAAGGCGTAGAAGTTGATCGTCGGGTGCGCCACCCCGGCGGCGCGGGAGCGCGCCCAGTGGAGGTGGATGCAGAAGCCGGAGATGACGAAGAACAGGTAGATTCCGGCGTAGCCGAAATGGACGAGCCACGCGGTCAACTCCGGCAGCCACCATTGCCAGCCCGTGAAGGCCGTCTGCGGCGCGACCCCCAGCGCGTGATAGACGACGACGACGAACGCGGCCACGCCCCGCATCGCGTCGAGGCTCAGCACCCGCCCGATTTTTCGTCCTTCAGACTTTAGTTCCAACTCAGAAGTCAACGAATTGCACCCGCGCGTCCGAGATAATCGCGCCATTCTAGCACCTGCGGAAGTGTGGCCGAATCGCCGCGCGCCTGAACATTGCATGCCGCCTGCGCCTTCGTTTGACGGCGGCGTCTTGCGTTCGGGCGGCGGATAGCGCATACTGGCTGCCAGTTAATCCTTCTCTTATGTATTAACGGTGATGCGCGTCCGTGCCGCAGTAACAGCGGCGGTGCGTTTCGGATAATCAGGGGGAAGGTCGATCTCAACATTAGAAGCCGCCGCAAGCAGGGCACACGAACTGAGAGCTTTCGCCTACCTACCGTTACTCCTAAGCCACCTTCGATTCGACGCTTCTCCTAACACTTCCACAGGGAAGAGGGATACTATTTTATGTCTATGAAACTTTACGTCGGCAACCTTGCTTTTCAAACTTCGAGCGACGATTTGCAGGAATTGTTCGCGCAGGCGGGCACGGTTGAGTCGGCTTCGGTGGTCGAGGATCGCGAGACAGGACGTTCACGCGGCTTCGGCTTCGTCGAAATGTCCAGCACGGAAGAAGGCCAGAAGGCCATCGAGCAGTTCAACGGTAAGGAAGTCAATGGCCGCAGCCTGAACGTCAACGAAGCGAAACCCCGCGAAGATCGCGGCGGTCGCGGCGGCGGCGGTGGCGGTGGTGGTCGTGGCGGCTACGGCGGTAACGGCGGCGGCGGTGGTCGCGGCGGTTACGGCGGCGGCGGCGGCGGCAACCGCTACTAACGAAACGCAGACAAGCGACCGGCGAGAGCGTTGAATATCGCTCTCGCCGGTCGCGTTGCGGTTAAATTGCATCTAACACTCGAAGGAGAAACATATTGGCTAAAGAAGACTTAGTTCCGGCCGAAGGCGTGGTCATTGATAAACTGCCGAACGCGTTTTTCAAAGTGAAACTCGACGGCGGCGATCATTTGGTGCTGGCTCAAATCGGCGGCAAGATGCGTAAAAATCACATCCGCATATTGGCGGGCGACCGCGTGAGCGTCGAATTGTCGCCGTATGACCTGACCAGAGGCCGCATCACGTATCGCTACAAATAAGGCGCGGGGCGTGTTTTTCGCCCACAGAAAAGATTATGAGCAGCGAAGTTATAGCGTCTCCCTTTGTTCTTGCCTTCACCGGCGACGGCGCGCAGACGCGTCTGGAGTTGATGAACGCGAGCGACCAGCCGCTCCGGTGTGTCGAGATTCTCACCGTCTTTTTGAAGGACGAAGAGACCTCAGGCGCGCCTTCGCGGGCGCACATCAGGTTCGAGGCCGTCAAGTATATACAGGCGCGCGAGAAGGCCGTCATGCCGCACAAAACGTTGATTGACGGGAAATTGGCCGACCCCACGGACGACCAGTTGGAACGTCTCAAAGTGATCGCGGGCGCGATACGGCCTTACGTGCTGGATATTTCTTGGGAAGACCCCGAAGGGAAATCTCGCTTTCAGAGGATACCCGTCGGCCACTAACTGACCCAAGCTACACACCTCGCGGAGTCGCACAGTCGTCGCGACTCCCACCCAACGGGCTTTTCATCGCCCGCCCGAAATTTTTTTGCATGATCCGTTTTCAGTCTGAATCTCGCGTTAGTAGATGGGACGTAAATTGGAGACCCGCTAACGAAGTTTTAAGAGGATTGACTGACGACGGAGATACCCCCATGAACACGAACATTAGAATCATCAAGCGGTCTGAGAGACACGCAACGGGCAAAAAGACGGCCGAGAGCCGCGTCCCCGAAACCAACAGCGCGCGCCAAGCGACGCGCGACATCGCCGGCCACGTCACCACTTGGATCAAGGAATTGCAGCAGCGTCACACGCCCGACCCGCGTCGCGCCTTCGCTAATCTCTTCGTTGACCCGGCGACCTCGACGGCCGAATAACGCGCGCTTCCGAAACGCGCGCTACCGCGCAACGAACCCGCGACCGCGCGTGCGCTTCATTCAGCGACACACGCGCGACGCGCAAATTTTAAGCCCCGCCAATGGCGACATTCTCTGTCGCCGTTGGCGGGGCTTCTCGCGTGTCAACGGCGGCGACGCGTCAGCCAAATCAACGCGGCGTCGCTGCCGGACTCGGCGCAGGCGTCGGTGTCGGCGTAGGCGTCGGCGGAGGGGCGGGCATCTTGTCCTTTGTGAAGCGCGGCAGCATCGCGTCGCGCGTGGCGAGGTGATAGACGGCCGCCGCCACCACGATGGCCGCGCTCCGCACATCCGACTCGACGATGCGCTCGTAGGTGTCGAGGTTCGTGTGCCAAGTGTGCGTGCCGTATTCGATGGGGTCTTGGCCGAGGCCGATGCCGGGCAGCCCCGCCTCGTTGAAAGAGGTGCTGTCTGTCCCGCCCGTGCGGCGGCTCGTCGTGGCAATCGCCCCGAAGACGCCCAAGTCCTCGAACGGCGCGAGCGCCTGCCGCAGCACGGTCGCCGTCTCCGGCGGCCCGAAGACGTTTGCGCCGCGGATGCGCCCCGTCCCCGAATCAACGTTGAAGTAGCCATTGAACTTGGCATACTCCGGCTTCGGCTGCTCGAACGTGCCGAAGTGTTCCTTGACGTAAGCCTTCGAGCCTAGAAGCCCTTGCTCCTCGCCGCTCCACAGCGCGACGCGGATCGTGCGGCGCGGCTTAAGCCCAAGCGTGCGCAGGATGCGCGCGGCCTCAAGCATGATCGTGCAGCCGACGGCGTTGTCGGTCGCGCCCGTCGCCGCGTGCCACGAATCGAGGTGACCGCCGAGCATCACCACCTCGTCTTTCAGATCGCTGCCCGGTATCTCGCCGACGACGTTGTAGGACGTGCGCCCCTCCGGGTAGTTGCGGTTGACGATGTTGAACTCCAACTCGACCGGCGTACCGTCGGCAAGGATGCGACTGATGCGGCCGTAGTCCTCGTTACGCATGACGACCGTGGGCACGACTTTCGACACGTCGAAGGTGCGGTTGTTGAAGGCGCGAATCTGCCCGTGCTCGCGCCCCGCATCGTTAATGCGGACGAGCACGCCGCTCGCTAAAAGGAATTGATCGAGTTGCTCGCCCGCCTGTGCCGGGGTCAGAATCGCGGGCGGCGTCGGCTGAGCGGCGGCGTTCGGCGCGGGCGAAGGCGACGGCGCGGGCGCGGCGAAGGGCGGCGCGGGCGTCGGGCTGTTCGGGTCGTACTGGTTGCGCACCTCTTGGTCTTCGCGCCGCTTGTTCTGCGGGTTGAAGGTGACGGGCACAATCTGGTGTCTGCCGACGAGCACGATCTTGCCCCTGACCTGCCCCCTGATGCCTTCGAGGAAAGCGGTCAACTGTTCCTTCGTCTGTCGTTCGGGCAGGACGAGTTGGTAGGCGCGACCCGTGACCGCGCCGTTCGTCCCCGGCGTCCACGCGAGCGCCTCGCAGACGAGCGCGTCTTTGACCGGCGAGACGATGTGCGCCGAGAGACGTTCGTTGAGCCAGCCGGGATGGCCGAAGTCCCACGGTTCGAGGTGCGTGTTCTGGAAGCCCCACGCGTCCATCTGCTTCACCGTCCAGTCGGCGGCGGCCTTGAAGTTGGGCGAGCCGGTCAGGCGCGGCCCGTACACGTCGGCGAGGTAGTGCAGCGTGCGCATGGCCTGCGAACGCTCCGTCCCCTCCTTGCGAATCTTCCAGTAGGCTTCCGCGTCAATGCGCTCCGGCGACGCGGCAGCGGCGGGCGTCTGCGCGAAGGCGACGGCGAACGAATTGAAGGATAGGGACGCGAACAGGAGAAGTGCGGCGATCTTTCTCACGATCTGATTGCTCCTCTGCATAGGTGAATTGTAGGACGGACGCGCTTCTTATAACACATCCGCGCGGACTGTTGGGACAACTCGTAATGTTGACGCCTTCCGGGGTTTAAACTACTCTTTGGCGTCACGTCTTTCAACAAAGTTGCCGCCCCTCAAGTCAGGACTTTTTCAGTTGACCCGCAAGCCCGCAGGCAGTCTTATGAAATTAACCGTTCCCCTCCTGCGACGCATCTTCGCCGCCGCCCTCGTCTTCGTCTCGTTCGGTTGTTTGACGCTTGCCGCACGCGCGGCGCAAGAGGCGCGCGGCGTCGGCCTCGGCGCGCAGCAGGCCGACGCGGGTCGCTACTTCGCGCTCGTCATCGGCAACAACGCCTACCAGCACGTCCAGCATTTGAAGACCGCCGAAGACGACGCCCGCGAGATTGACGCGCTCCTGCGCGACAACTACGGCTTCCAGACCAAGCTGCTCTTGAACGGCACGCGGCAACAGATCATCTCCGCCATCAACTCTTACCGCAGGGAACTTACGGCCGACTCCAACCTGCTCATCTATTACGCGGGGCACGGCGTCAACGACAAGGAGATTGACAAAGCCTACTGGCTGCCCGTGGACGCGCGGCTCGACGACAACTCAAACTGGATCAGCGCGGACGACATCACCAGCAACATTCGCGGCATCCCGGCCAAGCACGTCCTCATCGTCTCGGACAGTTGTTATTCGGGCACGCTGACGCGCGGGCTGGAAGCGAGTCTGCCCGCGCCTTCGGAGCGGCAGCGATATTTGCAGAAGATGTGGGCGGGCAAGTCGCGCACGTTGATGGCTTCGGGCGGCAACGAACCCGTGGCCGACGGCGGCAGCGGCAAACACTCCGTCTTCGCGGGCGCTCTGCTGCGCGGCCTCAAGCAGATGGAGCGCGAGCAGTTCACGGCCGGCGAACTGTTCAGCGATTACGTCGCCGAGAGCGTGGCGGGGCGCGCCAACCAGACGCCCGAATACAACCCTCTGCGCAACTCCGGCCACGAAAGCGGCGACTTCATCTTCACACGCAACGGCGCGTGGAGGCCGGAGACTGCGGCTACGGCGAGCGCGCCCGCACCCACCACGGGGCGAACGGTTGACCCGGCCGCCGTCGAGTTGAGCTTCTGGGAGTCAATCAAGAACAGTTCCGACCCGGAAGACTTCAAGGCGTATCTCGACAAGTATCCGAACGGTGTCTTCGCCGCCCTCGCGCGCCGCCGCGCCGCCACCAAATCATCTCCACCGACGGGCAAAGCCCCTTCGGGCACAGCGCCCGCGGGCAACGCCCCAACCGGCAATGCCGCAACGTCCAACACGGACGCGGACGACTCGCCGTCGCGCACGCCGAACACGTCCAAGAAGCGTCCGGCAGCCGGGACAGGACGAATGATGCGCGGCGTGCGCGACTATTTCTACACGCTGCCGGAGCGTTACCTCGACATCCCCACAGGCGACCGCGCCGCCCTGCTGCGAAGTGGCAACGCGTTGGTGGATGAAGCGAACGGCTACATCTCGCTCAAAAAAGGCGCGTCCGGTCAATACGTGCTGACCGTGTTCCGCGACAGGGCGACAGCCGACGGTAACACTCCTACCGGTTACCTCGTCGCGCTCAGTCACACGCTCCCCGGTTCCGCTTCCGCGCGGGCAACGTCCAGACTCTTCTTTCTTCGCTACGATTTTGAGAAGTGGAGCGACGTGACGGACGAGATATTGCCCGTGCCTTTCGACCCGAATCTCAACTACGAACTGCCGCGCGTCGGCACGACCATCTCGGTCACGAACCGCGCGGGCGCGAAAGTTTACGATCTGAACTGGACTAACGGGCGTTTCGTCGTCAAACGCTAAAGCGACGGCGCGCCGCCAACAGTGCCGCCGACAGTGAAAGTGGCGCGCGCCGTCACAACTGCCGCGCGCGAACAAACGCCCGCCGCGCGTTGGCGACGACTGACGCGTCCTTTTGTCGAACTCCTCCACCCGCCGCGTCGTAGAGGCTTGTATCAAGCGGGCGCGAGTTTCTGCCAGTCTGTCAGACATCAACACAACACGCAGCAATTATGGAAAGGGAATTGATGAAAAGATTTCTCTGTCTCGCCGTTTTCGTCTTTGTCCTCAGCGTTGCCACCATCTCCGCGCAGCAGGTGACGGCCATCAAGGCCGGTAAACTCGTCGTGCCGGAGACGGGCACGACGCTCACGAACCAGATCATTCTCGTCGAGGGCGCGCGCATCAAGGCGGTCGGCGCGGACGTGCAGATACCTGCGGGCGCGACCGTCGTTGACCTCTCGCGCCAGACAGTGCTGCCCGGTCTCTTCGACTGCCACACGCACATGGCGTTTCTCATCGGCGGCCGTCGCACACGCGAACGCGGCTCGCTGTTCTTCTACGACCTGACGCACACCAACGCCGAGCGCGCCATCCATGGCGTCGTCAACTCTCGCGATATGCTCGCCTCCGGTTTCACCACCATCCGCGACGTCGGCAACGACGCCAACTACGTCTCGACCGACTTGCGCCGCGCTATTGATCAGGGACTCATCCCCGGCCCCACGATCATCAACTCCGGCCGCATCATCGCGCCCTTCGGCGGGCAGTATCAACTCCAACCCGAACGCCGACACCTCGGCGAGCCGGAATACTTCTACGCCGACACGCGCGACGAGATGCGCAAGGCCATCCGCGAGAACGCGCACTTCGGCGCGCGCGTCATCAAGATCGTCGTGGACGATCAGCCTTACATCTATTCGGTCGAAGACATCAAGTACATGGTCGCGGAAGCGGCGACGGCCGGGTTGAAGTTGGCCGCGCATTGCGTCACGGAACAGGGCGCGCGCAACGCGGCCGAGGCGGGCGTCGCCTCCATCGAGCACGGCTTCGAGATGTCGGACGAGGCGCTCGCGCTGGCGAAAAAGAACAACGTCGTGCTCGTCAGCACCGACTTCAACGAGAAGGCGTGGCTGGCCTACGACATCCCGCCGGAGATTGCGAAACGTTTCTACGACCGCAGCGTGGATCGCCTGCGCCGCGCGCACAAACTCGGCGTCACGCTCGCCTTCGGCAGCGACCTCATCTTCTCCGCGCCCGATGAGACGCGCGGCACTTGGACGATGTCGCTCGTTGACGTGTTCGTCGCCGCAGGCATCCCGCCCGCAGACATCCTGCGCGCTTTGATCCCGAACGCGGCGCGCCTGCTCGGCGTCGAACGCGCGCGCGGCGCGATCAGCGCGGGTCAGTTCGCAGACATCATCGCCACGCCGGAGAACCCGCTCGACCAAATCTCGACGCTCAAGAAAGTGAGCTTCGTGATGAAGAACGGCAAGGTGTTCAAAGGCGGAAACTAGGCGACGATTGCAGGCGGCTCAAACAGGTCGTGAACGGTGAGGGGAAATACGATGGACACACAAGCTAACGCTAACAACTCGCGCGGGCGTCGCCCGGGCACGCCCGCCGCAGTGCTCGCGTTGACGCTCTTCGCGCTCGGGTTCGCGTCGCACGCACGCGCGCAGGATTGGACGCAGTGGCGCGGCCCTGCGCGCGACGGCGTCGTGCCAGCGAAGAACACGCCCGGCAGTTGGCCGAAGGCGTGGCAGCGTGTGTGGCGCGTCGAGGTGGGCGAGGGCTATGCGTCGCCGGTCGTCGCGGGCAAGAGCGCGTTCGTCCACAGCCGCCGCGACCCCGAAGAGATTGTCACGGCGGTTAATCTCGCGGACGGGAAAATTCTCTGGCAGCAGAAATACGCCGCGCCGTTTCAGAAGAACCAGTACGCGGTGAAGATGGCGAAAGGGCCGAACGCGACGCCGCTCGTCGCGGGCGCGCGTTTGTTCACCATCGGCACGACCGGAGTCGTCACGGCTTGGGACACGGCGACGGGTCGCCGCCTGTGGGCAAAAGATTTCTCGAAGACCGTGGACACATCGAAACTCTTTTGCGGGACGGCCGCCTCGCCGCTCATCGTGGGCGGCCTCGTGGTCATACAGGTCGGCAGCGACGTCCACGGCGGTCAGGTCTTGGCGCTCGACCCGGCGACGGGCGAGTCGAAATGGGAGTGGCGCGGCGCGGGGCCGGGTTACGCGTCGCCGGTCGTCTTCAACGTCGCGGGCACGGAGCAGATCGCGACGATGACCAACAGTTCCGTCGTCTCGCTCGACGCGAAGACGGGCAGGGAACTGTGGACGATGCCGTTCCCCGACGACTGGCACGAGAACATCACGACGCCTGTCTGGACGGGCACGCACCTCGTCGTCTCCGGCACGCGGCAGGGCACACACGCCTACACGCTCAAGCAGGACGCGGCGAAGAAGTGGCAGGCAACAGAGGCTTGGAAGAACGCCGACGTGACGATGTACATGAGTTCGCCCGTGTACGGCGACGGACTTTTGTACGCCCACTCGGTCAAGCGCAAAGGCCAGTTCGTCGCGCTCGACGCGAAGACCGGCGCGGTGCGTTGGATGACCGAAGGGCGCGAGGGCGAACACGCCTCTGTGCTGCTCACGCCGTCCAACCTGATCTATCTCACCAACGGCGCAGACCTCATCGTCGCACGCCGCGCGACGGCGGCCTTCGAGGCCGTCGAGCGTTACGACGTGGCCGACGCGGAGACCTACGCGATGCCCGTCCTCCTCGGCGCAGACCTCTACATACGCGACTCGACCGGCCTCACGCGCCTCACACCCGCGCGCTAATGCCCAAGCACGCGCCGCTGGGCACAAACGGCTCCGCCGTTTCGCTCCGCGTCGTTAGCCGCAATGAGTAAGGCCGGGTAACGCTTAGCTGCGTTACCCGGCCTTAGTTTGTGTAGGCTATGCCTTAGTTTTGAGTTGTGCCGGGCGGTCTTTATGCAACCTCCCGGCGTTGATGTCCCCTACGGCGTCGTTTAGTGGACGGGCGGGGTGAAGTGTTGTCCGAGGTCGAAGAAACAGGGCGAATGGATCAGGATGTCGAGGTCAATCCGACGTCGCCTGAACTCGTTGAACTTTCTGGTCGGCGCGCCGTCCGCCGGGTCAACCACCTTGAAGGGCACGACGCCCGTCACCGGCGTGATGCCGTTCATGAAGCCTGACAGTCCGGCCTCCGTGCCGAACGGGACGGGCTTGATGTGTGTGAAGACGGTGTTGGTTTCGCCCGTGTGACAACCGTTGCAGGTGTTGACCGAGAACAGGTGTCGGGCTTGACGGTTCGTGATGAACGGCCCTCGCGAGGGATTGTTCCAGTGCGTGTTCACGTCCACTGCCGCCGTCGGGTTGCGCGGCGCGAGCGACGAGCCGCCGAGGAACAGTTGAAACTGGAACGTCGCCGGAACGATGTGGGTCTGCGTGAGAATGCTCGGCGTGTTCAGGTTCACGTAGTCGGTCAGCAGGGTGGTGCGGTTGCGGGTCAGGTCGGGCGTGAGCTTGACCGTCACCTCTTCGAGTTGACCCGGATTGACCGGCGGCGACTCGCCACCGATCTTGAATTCGCGCAACTCCCAAATAGGTGGATTAGCCACCCCCAGTTGGAGTTCGACCTCGTTGGTGCGGAGTTGGTTGAGCGCGCTGCCGTTCGGTTTGTGCGGCGCGCCGTTGGCGGCCGTGAACTGATCGGTGATGGCTTGCAGCGCGGCGTTGTAGGACGGCGAGCCGAGCGCGTGGAACTTCAGGTTGTACCACTGCCTGCCCCAGTCGCGGATGGCGCAGCCGCGCCGGTCAATGCCGTACTCGGCGATCACCGTGAACTGCGTCTCGCGGCAGTTGCGGCTGCCTCCGCCGGGATACGGATCAATGCCGCCCGCGCCCGTCCGGTCAATGACGCCGAAGACGAAACGCCCCTCGCCCGCGCTGCCGCCGCCGTAGCCTCTGCCCGCGCTGCGCAGGTCAACGCGGTTGACGATCGCCAGCAATTTGAACGGGGCGATGGCTAGATTGAGCGGCCGGTTCGGCCCGCCGCTCGCCGCCACCCACGGGTCAATCACGAGCGTCTGAATCTTCTGCCGTTGCGCGACCGTCCAACCGTTGACCGTCTGATTGCTCATCCATTTGTTCAGCCAGTTGCGCACGAACGTCGAGGGATGGATGCCCGTCACGGGCTGGTTCGCCATCTGCGTCATGAGATAGCCGAACGTCCAACGCCCCATCGGCGTGCCCGCGCCCGTGCAGGGGTTGAACGTGCGACCGGGATTCTCCACCACGTTCAGATTCGTAATCACCAGCGACTTTTCGGGGATGACGCGACGCCACGTCCCGATGCGGCGCAGCGGCACGATCTGACCCGGCTGCACGTTGCGGAAATCAACCAGCGGGACGGACTTGTTGCCGACGAAATCGCGCGTCTCGTCGAAGTCGGGCATCACGACCGACGTGTCGGAGGCCAGATTCGTGTCCTCGCGTTCTTCCTCCGTCACGACTGCGGCCTGTTGCGTCGAGGCGGCGGCCGTCTCCCTATTAGCCGCCGAGATGCTCGTATCGGTGGGAGCTTCTTCTTTGTCGGGCGTCGGTTCGGGCAGCGCGTTGACGGCCTGAATCTCGTCCTGATTCTTAGCCAACTCCTCGAAGTCGAGAAAGATCAGCGTGGAGTAAGTGCCGTCGCCGGCCTTCTCGTCACCCTCCATGCCATCGTCTCGAAGCAGCACGTCGCGGTCGTCAATGACGGTCTTCACTTGATCGCCGAGTTTTTGATCCGGCGCGAACTGAACGAACAAGATCGCGTTGCTGCCATCGGCCGTGGCTTCCTTCAAAGGCGTCGCCGACATTGATTCGACTTGCGGCAAGTTGTCGCTGCTCGGTTCGGCCTCCTGTACCGCCGGGGTAGCGGCGTTCGTCGTCGTCGCGGCGGCCGCAGTTGTTCTGGAACTATTCACGCCGGTAAAGAAGATACTCCCGGCGAACAGCGATAGGGCGAGAGCTATCGCGCAAAGCTTCAACACATTCGACCATCTGTTTTTCATACTGTCTCCCTTAGAGATGCGAAGCGCGTGAGGCGCATTAGAGCCTGACCTTTCGCAGAGGACGCGAAACGTTCGGCTCCGTTAAATGGGCAAAGAAAAATCATCGTTGCATGACAAGAAAACTTTCCGTGGATAACCCGACACACACTTCGGGCGTGCCGCGCGAGAACGCGCGACCGAACGACGGAATCCTAAAGTGTTCAATGAAACTTCGCGGACACTGGGGGATGTCCCGGCGGAAGCGGCCGACGCGTCTCTCTGGTGTGGTTCGAGCGCGCCGGATTTCACCCTAACAGTGAAACGCCTGTGACCTCTGCATGTGGGGCATGAACGACTTACTCGACGCAACGAACGCCTGTTAGATTGCCGGCGACATCAATGGAGGGATTGTGTCAGCGTAAGCCTTCAACGTCGAGTCGAATGAATTTGCTGAGATGAGGTGAGTCATCTCGATGTTCTAACTGCTCAAGGGGAGCTTGATAATACTCTTCCCGGCGGGCGTGTCAATATTCATTTTGACCGCCCGCGGAAAAGCGAGGCGAACGCGCGCGTTTGTGCGCGACGGTTGCGCGCGAACCGTGTTCATTTAACTGACGCGCTTTTCGCGGCTTCGAGGATCTTGACGGTCGTGGCGAAGAAGCGCGACGTTGTTTTCGCCTTGCAGATTTTTTCGATCAACGTCGCAGGGTTGCCCGGCCGTCCGTTGACGAGGCGCATCAGGCTGAACACTTCGCCCGGCGTGGCTCGCAGTATCTCGTAGTCGGCTTTGGGCGAGACGAGCGGCAACTTGAGATCGTCGGGCAGCGGGCGCGAGATGAAGGTGATGAGGAAGCGCGTGTCGGGCGTCGGTTCGAGGCGCTTGAATGGATCGAGCCGGAGTGCACGTTCCACCTCCGCGATGGTTCGCAGGAACGTGGGCACTTCGTAGCCTAGAGCGGCGGCGAGGTGTCGCTCGATCCTCTGTGTCAGCGCGTCGCGGCTCGCGTCGGCTGATTCGAAGAAGATGTTGCCCGTCTGAATGTAACTACGCACACCCGTCAGTCCCAACCCAGAGAACAGTTCCCGCAAACGCTCCATCTTGACGCGCTGCCCGCCGATATTGATGCCCCGCAAAAACGCGATGTAAGTGTTCGTTTTCATTCGCACCAATATAGCAAATCGGAACGCGCAGTTCGTCTCAGTCCCTCCTGATGAAAAGTATTGACGCCAGATGTTAATGCTTTCACCCTCGCGCACGTTTATGTCTGTGGAACTGCATATATCGCAGGGTCAGCCAGTACTGACTACAGACATCTAACAGGAGTTTATTGAGACATGATTAAGACCCCTCGCACATCTTTGGCGGCCAGACTTTTACTTTGCGCGCTATCGTTAACTTTTCTGACCGGCGCGACCGCGCTGGCACAAAACAATCTGCCGCCGTTGATTGACCGTGAAATATTGTTAGGCAACCCGGACATCGCCAGAGCGCAGATTTCCCTGGACGGCAAGTTCATCGCCTTCCTCAAGCCACACAAGGGCACTTTGAACCTTTGGGTCAAACGCGCGGACGAGCCGTTCGCCAACGCGCGCCTGCTGACCAGTGAGGCGAGACGCCCGATCAGAAATTACTTTTGGAGTCGTGACGGCAAGTTTATCTTGTTCGTTAACGACAAGGGGGGCGACGAGAATTTCAACCTCTACGCCGTCAACCCTAACGAGCCACCGTCGAGCGGAGCGGAAGTCCCCGTCGCGCGCAATCTCACCAATTCGGAGAAGGTCAGAACCATCGGTTTCAACGTGCCGCGCACCGAGCCGGACGCGGTCTATGTCGGCCTGAATGAACGCGACCCGGCGTGGCACGATCTGTATAAAGTCAAAATCTCGACCGGCGAGCGCACCCTGATTCGCCAGAACACGGAACGTCTGACGAACTGGCTCTTCGACAATAAAGACCAGTTGCGCCTCGCCACGCGCTCGACCAAGAGCGGCGACACGGAAGTCCTCAGGGTGGACGCCGACGGCAAGTTCACGAAAGTTTATTCGTGCAGCGTCTTCGAGACTTGCAGCCCCGTTCACTTCAACAAAGACAATCGCCGCGTCTACATGATCTCGAACAAGGGCGTGGGCGTGGACTTGGTGAGGCTCGTCTTGTTCGATCCCGAAACCGGCAAAGAGGAAGCCGTCGAATCCGATCCCAAGAGCCGTGTGGACTTGGAGAACGCGTCCTTCTCGGACGTGACTGACGAACTGGTCTACACGCTCTACGTTGACGACCGCCAGCGGTTCTATTTCAAGGACAAGACGCTCGCGGAAGATTACAAGTTGTTGCAGAAGAAGCTGCCGAAGATGGAACTCAGCTTCGACTCGTCCACCGGCGACGAGATGACCTGGCTCATTTCGGCTTTCAGCGACACGGAGCCTGGCGAGAAGTATCTCTTTGATCGCAAGTCGAAGAAGTTGGAGTTGCAATACCGCATCCGCGAAAAGTTGCCGCGTGCATCTCTCGCCGAAGTAAAGCCAATTCGCTACAAGTCGTCGGACGGGCTGGAGATTCCCGCCTACCTGTCCCTGCCGAGAGGTCTTGCGCCGAAGAACCTGCCGACCATCATCCTCCCGCACGGAGGGCCTTGGGCGCGCGACCGTTGGGGCTACGACGCCATGTCGCAGCTCTTAACGAACCGCGGCTACGCCGTTCTCAGTCCGAGCTTTCGTGGCTCGACCGGCTACGGCAAGAAGTTTCTGGACGCGGGCAACAAGCAGTGGGGCGACAAGATGCAGGACGACCTGACGTGGGGCGCGAAGTATCTAATCAGTCAGGGCATCAGCGATCCCAAGCGCGTCGGCATCATGGGGGCATCTTACGGCGGCTACGCGACGCTCTCCGGCGTCACCTCCACGCCAGACCTCTACGCGGCGGCGGTGGCGATTGTCGCCCCGTCCAACCTGATCACGCTGCTCGAAGCCATCCCGGCATATTGGGAGTCCGAGCGCATCCGCTTCCACCAGCGGATGGGTGACCCCACCACCGCGGAAGGGAAAGCGCAGCTCGTGCGGCAGTCGCCGCTGACGCACGCCGATAAGATCAAGACCCCGCTGCTCGTCGTGCAGGGAGCTAACGACCCCCGTGTGAACAAACGCGAAGCCGACCAGATCGTGATCGCCCTGCGCGACAGGGGATTCCCCGTCGAGTACATCGTCGCACCCGACGAGGGGCACGGCTTCGCGCGTCCCGTCAACCGCATGGCGATGCTGGCACAGACCGAGAAGTTCCTGGCTAAATACCTCGGCGGACGTTACCAGGAATCCCTCACGCCCGAAGTAGCCAAACGTTTGCAGGAGATCACGGTTGACCCCAAGACCGTCAAATTAGCCACCATCCCCAACGGAAAATAGCGGCTCATCGTCGCCCGCTCCTAAGAGCAATCCCGAGAGCGACCCTACACGCAAAAGTACCTCTGCGGCCGTCAACTCAGACAGTCCTTCTAGTGTAGGACGTTCACCGACGCCCTGCCATAACTCGGCGAGCACTTCGCGCGCCGACTCATACTCGCCTTTATGCTCTAAGTCCGCCGCTATTCGGCATTGAATCTGCGCCCGCTCGTCGCGGCTCAATGCACTGTTTTCCAACTGCTTTAATAAGGTTTCAGCTAAAGTCATGTGAGGACTCGCTTTCTTTGTGCTTGGCAAAAATTGTTCAGGCAGGCTTAAGCCGCGTCCTATGAGTGGGATAGGCCGCAAATTAAAACCAGTCGGGTCTGGTTTCACTAACTACCTCAAAAGGAGAAGAAGAAATGAAAAGCTATCGGAATGCTCTCGCCGCCGTGTTGTTGGCGTTTGTGTTCTCCACGTCCACCTTCGCCGAGGGCATAATTTGGATGGAGAAGACTCCGCCGCCACCGCCGCCGGTTCAATCAACCGGCATAATTTGGATGGAGAAAGCCCCTCCCGCGCCGGAAGAAGATGGCCTAACGGAGATCGCGCTCACCCTACTGCAAACTCTGATCCCGCTGCTTTAAGTCTGCGGGACAGTTCAAGCTAATTGTATGCTGCCGTGAGGCTCACAGGCGGCGCAGTCTTTGTGTGTCCGGCGCGAATATACAACAATTGTGTGGCTCTGCAAGGAAATTCTGAGCGATGTAACTACAAGATAAGTGTGAAGGCAGGCGAGCCAATTAGATATTGGTAGCGTAATAGCGTAGGAATATGGGCACTCTTAAACTCTTAACTTCTATGCCGCGATCAATTCATCTTCAGTCGCGGGCTGCAACGACAATTCTAGTTCAAACAGTTGAGCATCCATGTCGCGGATCATGCGGTTCATCGCGTCCAGTGATTCATAATCATCGCTTTGAATGTCGCCCGTGATGTGAATGTGGAAAGACCATAATCAATATTACAAAGCATTTGATAGATTACTTCTTGATTTGAAAGCCATAGTAATTAATGCCTGACTATTGACACCTACTCTCTATCGCTATATCTTGCTTCCGCTTTACCTCTGACAAGCTTTTCATAAGCCTCACAGCGAATAATTTCAGTTAGATCAGCAACAGCTAGTTAGCAGCTCACCAAAGGCTAAAGCTGAGAGTATGAAAAACATTACCTCACACAAACTAATTCATTTCTTTAGACTCTCCATGCTTCTAATACCATTGTTGGGTTCATTAGCAGTCATAGCTAGCATCTCTTCGTGTAAGGTCGGCAATAATAAATCAAGAGAACCTAACATTGAGATTGAGGGAGCTAGCTCTTGGTATAAGGAAACAAAGGAAGAGAAAGAATACCTTCTAAAGACCTTTTATCAGGATGAAACAAGTAAAATCATATCTTGGCCGCCAGAAGAGTTACAGCGTTACGTTGATATTTCAATTGATGCCACGCAATCCAGTTTAGACAGCAAAATTCTCTATCAAGGGAAGGAGATTTCTTGGGCTGAATATAATGTGCGTAAATTTGCTGAATATCTTATTAAGGGACATGTTCTGTTACCCGGTGATAAAATTACCTTGAGGATTTTTGGTTCTAAACCTAACAAGCAGGAAATCAGCCAAGACCAATCATTGGATATTGTTAATCTGCCTTCCCAAATTGAGATCGCATCAACCATTTACACTAGTAGATACAAAGACCGTCACTTAAAGGTAGTCAAAATCGTATCAAATTATTCCGATGACGAAAACGAAACGGTTTCGAAAATACAAAGCTGGTGTCTTCAGCAAATAAGTAATGATATATATACGAAGTCTCCACTCTTCCACCATATAGCCAACGTCAAAAGAAATACCGACTCGAAAAAAGTTAAGCGGCTTCTTATTTTTATTACAGATGGACACATTGATTTCGAAGACCTTTATTTCTCTCCCAGAGATTATTCTGAGCATACAATAATTAAGATTAAGAAAACGGTTGAAGAATTAAAGCTCAGACCATTTGATAAACCTGACCCAAACACGTCTGTAATTGTATTTGGACTTTACTATAAATTTGACGAGAGGTTTCGCCAAAAACAAAGCGAACTTATACGTTGGTTCTTTGACCAGCAAGACCCTAACCTTGTGACGCTTATAACAAGCTGAAGGAGAATTATAGTGTCTAATATTATAGATTCTTCGATGTTTTGGTATGTACTCGCCGTGATAGCGATTCTAATCGCATTGTACTTAATTCCTTTTGTTTTCTCTCCTTTTCTTAGGATTATCATGAGCCTTTGGGGATATTCACTTGGCCGTCGCCGAAGGAGTGAACTACAGGTTATTTACTCACCGACAACAGAAACACAAACTGTTCCTAATCGAGATCAAACAGCGTTAGATGCTGAAGTTAAAAGAATAATAGAAAATGAATTTAAAATTTTGATGGAGGGCGTGAATAGGCAAACGGAACTACTAAAGGCACAGATAGATAGATTGCAAAATAAAAAAGAACGAATCGAACAAGGCTTTGTGGAAAGAAGAAATAGTGTGGATAACGGATTTGTAAAACAAGTTCTTGATAAAACAAAGGAACGATTTAATGAAGATACAGGTAAAAGTATTCTGTTGTTGATTGTAATAGCCTTCATTCTGCTATTTGACACAATTATTGCTCGCCAAATTTTCAAGTCTTTTGGAGTCACTTCTGGCGAGAAATTTGTAATCAAAGGAATTTCTATTGAGTATGATTGGATTTACGGCCTATTCATAACTATCATTTCTGCCCTAATACTTCATATTTTTTGGGAGAGCGATAAATTTAAACAATTCCTCAAAAGCAGTTATAGCTGGGTTGTTGGCGGTATTTTGATCGGAGCCATATTTGTAATTCGACTTGTGACATTCACTACTGACCCAGACTTTGCTAAGACACTAGCTGAAGTTCTACTAATAATTTGCTGGCTAGGTGGGGTGTTGATTGTTTACTGGTTGATTGGTGAAATAACAGGTAAGGATAAGAACTGGTTTAATCTTGTTATAGCTATATCCGCTCCAATTCTTTTAGTACTTTTTTTCTTATTTGGAGGGCTTTACCTTTTAGGATTTATTGCTGATTGGATATTTACTCATATATTTGAGTCATGGCTAGAACTTAGAATGTCAAGAAAAAGGCAGATGATTCAAAACGCTAACATCAGTGATAATGCGCAGAGATCGGGCTTTTATCGTGGGCTAACTAGGTAATAGCGCAAAAATAGCTAGCGAGCTAGAAAGTTGAACATAAAATGTTTCCCCCCATTCCTGCGCTCGTGAAGTGCAACGTCTGATACAACCCACCTCAATAGCATTCCCTCTACACTCCTATTAAGATTTCGTGCCTAGATAGAAATAAAGGCGACGCATTGAACGCGCTTTACATAGTAATTCGCCGCAATAATGTCCGAGTGAGAGCGTAACTAACGTGAGTTCGACGTAAGAATTGAAAAGAGAACCCAATTCGGTAAAGATGAAGTTCGCCAAAACTAAACATCGAGCCGAAAGGGATTCTCTCATGGACATTCTACCCCTGTTCTGTGACATAGA
>JAVEDE010000006.1 GCA_030841105.1 Pyrinomonadaceae bacterium | reverse complement strand
AGGCGATTCACTACCGCTCGAAGAAGGACGCGCAGGACGCGCACGAGGCCATCCGCCCGTCCGACGTGTCGCGCACGCCCGACTCGCTGGCGAAATATTTGAGCAGCGAAGACTTGAAACTGTACCGCTTGATCTGGCAGCGGTTCGTGGCGTCGCAGATGATGCCCGCCGTCTTCGACCAGACGACGATTGACATCGAAGCGGGTCGCTTCATGTTCCGCGCGAGCGGGTCGGTCTTGAAGTTCGACGGCTTCCTGCGCGTCTACGAGGAAGGGCGCGACGAGAAATCGGAAGAGGACGAAGAGGCGGCGCGCAAACTGCCGCGCGTCGAGCAGGGCGAGGCGCTCACGTTAAACTCCGTCCTGCCCGAACAGCATTTCACCGAACCGCCGCCACGCTACTCGGAGGCGACGCTCGTCAAGGCGCTCGAAGAGAAGGGCATCGGGCGGCCTTCGACCTACGCCGCCATCATGACGACCATCCTCGACCGCGAGTACGTCGAAAAACACGAGGGGCGTTTTCACCCGACGGGCTTAGGCACGACCGTCAACGACCTGCTCGTCAAAGGCTTCGGCGATCTCTTCAACGAGTCGTACACGGCGCGCATGGAAGAGGAACTCGACGAGATCGAGGAAGGGAAGATGAAGTGGACGGACGCCCTTCATGAATTTTACGGGAAGTTCGCGCGCGACGTAGAGTCTGCGAAGATCATGTTCAAGGAGGAGAAGGTCAAGGCCATCCCGACCGACGAGATTTGCGAGAACTGCGGCGCAGGCATGGTCATCAAGTTCGGACGCTTCGGCCAGTTCCTCGCCTGCTCGAACTACCCCGAATGTCGCACGACGCGCGAGATCGCGAAACCGGCGAGCGATGGGGGCGACGCCGCGACGGGCGCGACTGCTAAAGCGAGCGGCGAAGGCGCGGCCGAAGGCGAAGAGGCAGAGGTTTGCGAGTTGTGCGGTAAGCCGATGGCCTTGAAGCGCGGACGCTTCGGGCAGTTCCTCGGCTGCACGGGTTACCCCGATTGCCGCAACATCCGCAAGATTGATCGGAAGGGCGTGGTGGCCGCCGCGCCCGTGCCGCTCGACGAGACGTGCCCGGTGGACGGCGCGCACCTCGTCCGGCGTCAGGGTCGCTTCGGCGAGTTCGTGTCCTGCTCGAACTACCCGACGTGCAAGTTCATCAAGCGCGAGACGACGGGCATCGCGTGCCCGCGCGCGGGGTGCAAGGGCGAGATCGTGGTGAAGAAGTCGAAGCGCGGGAAAGTCTTCTACGGCTGCTCGGAGTATCCGAAGTGCGACGCGGTCTACTGGGACAAGCCCGTCAGCGAGCCGTGCCCGGAGTGCCGCGCGCCGTTCCTGTTGGAGAAGACGACGAAGAAGGGCACGACGCGCTCGTGCGCCAACGAGGATTGCGGCTACAAGACCGAACCGCTCCCGGCCGTGCCGCCCGCGACCGAACCGGCGACGGGTGGTTCGCGCCTCGCGCGTTAAGAGCCTAGGACGCGTGTTCTGAGTCTCGCAGGTGGAGGACGGGTCGAAAGGCTCGTCCTCCTTTTTATTTGCGGCTGGCGGCTTTTTATTTGCGACGGCCGCCAGCCGCGCTGAAACTTTCCCGCGCGCGTTGGAGTATAATCACTTCCTTTGAAGGATAGTGCCGCTCGCCTGCTCGCAGGTTTAAAATTTCAGTCAACAACTTGAGGAGTCCATTTTATGTTACGACGCAAGATCGCAGTCGCCTTGCTGCTGGCCTGTTCGCTGCTGGCGAACAGCCTGCCCGCCGCAGTGGCGCAGCAACCGGCGGCCGCGCCGCCCGCCGCCGCCGCTCAGACGCCCGACCCGAACGATCCCATCGCGCGCATCAAGGACGAGGGCATGAACCGCTCGCAGGTGATGCAAACCCTGAGCTACCTCTCCGACGTGATCGGGCCGCGCCTCACCAACTCGCCCGGCATGAAGCGCGCCAACGAGTGGTCGCGCGACCAGATGGCGAAGTGGGGCATGCAGAACGCGAAGCTCGAAGCGTGGGGGCCGTTCGGCCGCGGCTGGACGTTGAAGCGTTTCTCGGCCGAGGTCACAGAGCCGCTGACCATCCCGCTCATCGCCTACCCGAAGGCTTGGTCGCCCGGCACGAACGGCGCACTCAACGCCGAGGTCGTCTACCTGGACGCGAACGACGCGGCGGGCTTGGAGAAGTATCGAGGGAAACTCAAAGGGGCGATCGTGATGATGGCTCCCATCCGCAAAATTGACGCGCACTTCGACGCGCTCGGCACGCGCCTGACCGAGAAGGATTTGCTCACGCTCGCCAACGCGCCCGACCCGGCTTCAGCCCCGGCGCGCCCGCAGTTTCAACCGACGCCGGAGTTCATCGCGCAGTTCATCCTGAACTTGCGGAAGACGAAGTTCATCGCCGACGAGGGCGCGGCCATGATCTTAGAGCCGGGACGCGGCGACGGCGGCACGCTCTTCGTGCAGAGCGCGACCGTGCCCCCGGCGTCCATCCCCGAAACGGTTGACCCGAACGCCTTGCAGTCGTTTTTCCGTCGCGGCGTCGCGCCCTACGACAAAGCCGCGCCCGCGTTCCCGCCGCAGGTCGTCGTCTCCGGCGAGCACTACAATCGCATGCTCCGCATGATTCAGGCGGGCGAGAAAGTGCGCGTGAACGCCAACCTCGAAGTGCAGTTTCAGGATCAGGACATGATGGGCTACAACACCATCGCGGAGATTCCGGGCAGCGATCTGAAAGACGAAGTGGTGATGCTCGGCGGCCACCTCGACTCCTGGCACGGCGGCACGGGCGCGACCGACAACGCCGCCGGGTGCGCCGTCGCGATGGAGGCCGCGCGCATCCTGACGGCCTTGAACTTCAAGCCGCGTCGCACCATCCGCGTCGCCCTGTGGAGCGGCGAGGAGCAAGGGCTACTCGGCTCGCGCGCCTACGTCAAAGAACACTTCGGCGAGATCGTCCAGCCGACGCCCGCCGCCGCCGGGGGCGCGCCCGCCACGCCCGCTGCGCGCGGTCGCCTCGTCACCAAACCGGACTATGACAAGTTCGCAGGTTACTTCAACCTCGACAACGGGACGGGCAAAATTCGCGGCGTCTACCTGCAAGGCAACGAGGCCATCCGCCCGCTCTTCCGCACGTGGCTCATGCCCTTCCGCGAGATGGGCGCGCAGACGCTCTCCATCTCCAACACGGGCGGCACAGACCACCTCGCCTTCGACGCCATCGGCCTGCCCGGCTTCCAGTTCATTCAAGACGAGGTGGAGTACGACACACGCACGCACCACTCGAACCAAGATGTCTTCGACCGCATTCAGGCCGACGACATGAAACAGGCCGCCACCATCATGGCCGCCTTCGTCTATCAAGCCGCCATGCGCGACGAGAAACTCCCGCGCAAACCCGCGCCGCCGAGGTAAGAGAGAAGGGGCAAAGGGTAAGGGGGAAGGGGTAAAGGTAAAAACCGGAAGCGGGGCGCAGCAACTAATCGCTGCGCCCCGCTTTTTTCTTCCCTTTCCCCTTACCCCTTACCCTTTACCCGTTCTTACTTCTTCACCGTGACGAACTCCGTCAGATAGCGGCGCAACTTGTCGCGGTTCGTTTTGCGGTATTCGGCATAGTCGCGCGCGATGCCTTCGTCGGCGCGTGCGAAGAGGATGTAGGCTTCGAGCAACCCTGCGTTGTTGAGTTTGACGAGGTTGGCGAGCGACTCTTCGAGCGTCTTCACCTTGCCCGACTGCAACTCTTTGGCGGCCGACTCGGCCACGGCGCGCAGGGCTTCGGTCTCTTCGCGCAGGCTGTGTCGGTAAGTCGCCTCCGCGGGAAACTCTTTGGCGAAGCGTCCCTTGCTCCAAGCCGTGCGGGTCGCTTCGTAAAGTTGCCAGTTGAGTGCGCCGCCGTTTCCCGCGAGCGGATCACCGACGCCGCCGAGGTTGGTCTTGTTGCCCTTCGCCTCGTTCGGCGACTCGATGAGCGGGTGGCCGAGTTCCACCCCGTTGGCCTGCCCCCACTGGATCAGCCCCACCCACGCGCTCCGGTTATACGGCTCGCCGATGATCGCCTCGATGGCCTTCGCGCGCGCCTCGGCCATCTTACCCTGCTTCAAGAGTGCGTCGCTCCAATAACGATGCGCCGTCTCGCGTTCGGGATCAATCGAGATGGTGCGCGCGTACCACTCGGCCGCCTTCGTCCAGTTCTGCTGTAGGAAATAGACGTCGGCGATGTAGAGCGCGGCCTCGTAGAGTTTGGGTTCGAGTTCCAACGCGTGTTCGTAGGCGGCGATGGCCTTGTCCAACTGGCGACTGGCGAAAAACGACTCGCCCTCCTGCATCACCTTGTTGACTTCGTCGCGGGTCGAGAACGTGTCGTCGTTGCCGCCGTCGGGCGGCATCTTGTCCACGAGCGACTGCGCCACTTCGACGTTGTAGCCGAGTTCCACCTGCCGCAAAAAGATCGCGCGGGCGCGGAAGCGCGCGGCCTTGCGCGCGGCCGGATCGGCGAGCGTGTGCGACTGCGTGATGAGCGCGAAGGCCAGATGTTGCAGCACCGCCCCGTCGGCCGGGTTCGCCTCCGCCGCCTGTTCCAGCAGAGGCAACGCTTCGAGGTGTTTGCCTTCGCTGTAGAGTTGGAGCGCGCGGGTGCGTGCGGCGGTTGCCGCGCCGCCGTCGGGCTTCGACTGCGCGGACAGACGCGCGGGCTGGCAGAGCAACAGCAGGCAGAAGAGACTGCCGCAACACACGGCGAGGCGCGAGAGAAATGGACGGGCGCGGGCGACGCTTCGGGCAGCATTCATGAGTGGATCGTTCCTTCGTCGAGACTAATATTCAGTTGGTGGAGACGACGGGGGAGTGTGCACGAAGTCTAAGATCAGTCGTTGCCGGGTGTCAAAAGAAGGCGTGCGCGGAGTCGCGTCTTGGAAGGCAGACGCGACTCCGCGTCTTCAGTTGATCCCCGCGGTTGCGCCGTCGGCCAGACGCGCCCAGCCTTCGGGCGTATGGACGAAGTTTTCGGTGGAGGCCGTCGCAAAGGCGGCGGGGTCGGGTTGCCACGCGAGACGTTTGATCTCAATGTACGGGTGCTCGACGCGGATGACGTTGAACGAGTTGACTTCGCCGCGCACGCGCGTCGAGGTGGCCGTGCCCGCCTGCACGACGAGCGCGGAGTAGCCGCTGATCTTGTAACGCTTGGCCGTGTGTCCCGTGTGGCTGACGTGGAGATGGCCGGAGAGCAAAACGTCCGCGCCGCACGTCGCCAGCGTCTCCATCGCTTGCTCGGCGCGCCCCACGAGGTCGGCCTCGCGCTCGTGGCCTTCCGGAATGTCGAAGGGGTGGTGCGTCACGATGAACTTCGTCACGTCGTCGGCGTAGGGGCAGAGCCGCTCGCGGATGCGCGCGACTTGCTGCTCGTTGACGCGCCCGTCCTTGATGGTCAGCGAGCGCGCCGTGTTGATGCCGAGCACGGCGATCTCTGCGTCGGCGTAGAACGGTTCGAGGTCGTCCGTGATGTAGCGGCGATACTTGTCGAGCGGTTCGAGGAAACGCTGGAAGATGTTGTAGAGCGGCACGTCGTGATTGCCGGGCACGATGATCTGCGGGTGCGGCAACTCGTCCAAAAACTCGCGCGCCTCTTGAAACTGTTCCGTTCGTGCGCGCTGCGTCAGATCGCCCGACACGACCACCACGTCCGGCGCGATCTCCGCCACCGTCGCCGAGAGCGGCTCGACGATAGCCTGATCAATGCGCCCGAAATGCAAATCGGAGAGATGTACGATGGTTTTCATAAGACAGTGACGAGTGACAAGTGACGAGCAAGAATAATTCACAAGTGTTGCCGTCGTTCATGAGTTTCATGCCGGTGACCGGCGACGAGTGAAGTGACAGGCTGAAGACAAGTTCTTTGATTTAACTTGTCACTTGTCACTCGTCACTCGTCACTGGCTTCGGAACAATGACTCGCAGCGCGCCGGGTCGGACGGCGTAGTGGAGCGGTGAGCGCATGACTGTGACTTCGCCGTCCGTGGCGACGCGCAGGCGCGTCCGTCGCGTCTCGATCCAGACCTCTTTGGTGCAGAGCGCGTCGAAGTCTTTCGACTCGCGCAGTCGCCCGAAGAGCGCGCTCGCGGCGAGGCGCACGAGACCCCAACGGCCGATGTCGCGCGTCAGGTGCAAACTCAGATGACCCGCGTCGAGGCACGAGCGCGCGCCGAGGTTGAAAGTGTCCATCTGGTATTCGTTGTTGCCGATGAAGACGAAGGGCGTGCGGCGGCGAAACTCCTGCCCGTCCGTGCTGAGGCGCACGCCGAAGAGCGGGTAGCGGCGGAAGACTTCGAGCGTCGCCCACATGGCGGCGAACCACTTGCCGCGACCAAGCCGCTCCTGCTGCCGCTCGCGGTGGCGGACGATTGACGGGTAAAGACCGAGACTCGAATTGTTGATGAAGACGCGCCCGTTGACTTCGCCCACGTCAACGCGCGCGGCCTCGCCTTCGAGCAGGTTGCGCGCCGCGCCTTCGAGGTCGAGCGGGATGTTCAAATCTTTGGCGAAGTGGTTGAGCGTGCCGAGCGGGAGCACGCCGAGCGTTTTCTCCGTGCCGACGAGTTCGGAGGCGACCGCGTTGACCGTCCCGTCGCCGCCGCCCGCGACGACGATTTGCACGCCGTCATCTGCGGCGGCGCGGCGCGCGAGTTCCACGATCTCCTCGCCGCTCTTTGCCAGCGAGACGTGCGCGTCCATTCGCCCGTCGGCCGCAAAAATCTCTTTCAGTGTTGCGCGCGCGGCTTCCTGATCGCCGCTCCCGGCCGACGCGTTCAAGATGATCTCGACGCGCGCGGGCGTGGCGGTCGTGATCGCCGACGCTGAGAGCGTCGCCGTCTCCGGTGCGGCGTTCGGGCTGACGGTCAGTTGTGCTGCCGGTTCAAGCGTCATCGTTTTCTCGAACGACGAAGTGGGAACGATGAACGCAAAGCAAACTGCTTTTAGTTAGCTCATCTTTCCCGCTTCGTCGTTTCTTTCGTCTCAACGGAAGAGAACCGCCGGTTGAATAAAAGGACGGGCGAGCCACTCGCGCCGCTCGCCCGTCCTTAACTTAACCTGCTCGCCCGACGCGTCTTTCAACTCCACGCCGAACCCTGACGAGCAATCGAGAGTGAAGCATCTGAGACTCGTCCTCATGCTTCCCACACACGACTCGTTAGACCGAGCCTGCGGGTTTTGTCTCTTCGCCAGTCCCCGCGTTGGCGGAGGCCGCCTGATGTTCCAGCTTGCTCCGCTGCGCGACTTCGCGTTGCGTCGAGAGGTCAATGCCGATCAGGTCTTTGAGCTTGCCGAGCAGCGCGGGCAGCACGACGGCCTGCGCCGTCTTGGAAAGCTCCTCGACAAAGCGGTTGCCGAGCGTCGCCGCCTCTGCCTGCAAGCGGTCGTAGGCCGGTGTCTCTTTGAAACGGTCGAAGAGGCCGGGCTTGTCCGGCTCGCTCGACCCGGCGGCCGCGGTCACCTCGTAGCCGCTGCTGTAAGACGGGCGTGGCTCTGCGGCGACGGAAGACTGTTCTTCGTAGCCGCTGCGACCGGCGGCAGCCGGAGCAGCCGGTTGCGTGTAGGCCGTCGAGCCGTACGCGCCGCCGAGGATGGCCTGCGGGGCAAAGCCGCGCTCGGTCGGGGTGCGGACGTGGCTCTCGTCCAAGTCGAAATCGCTGCCCTCGGACTCGTAGTAACGTTCGTTCAGTTCCGAGTCGCCGCCGCCGAACGCGCCGCCGACGCTGTAGCCGACGAGAAGGCCGACGCCGAGCGCAGCCACCGAGAACTCGACGGGGCGGCGACGATACTGCTCGCGCCAGTCGAGCGATTGCGAGATGGTTTCCCTGACGTTCTGGTATTGAGTGGTCACCGTGTCCTTGATCTCCGAGACGGTTTGCGTGATTGATTCGCGCGCCTCGTCCATGCGACGCTGAAGGTCTGCCTTGGTCAGATCGTCGTCGGCGGTCTCTGTCTCAGGCGCGCGCGCGGTGCCTAAAGTTCTTTCTTCAGCCATTGTTTATCCTTTCTAAGTTCCTCGATGGTTCTCTCCGGCGCGGGGTTGATCGCGGCCAGACGATTCTTCATAACGACGACGAGGACAGCGCCGATGACGAGGTACAACACGCCCGTCACGACGAAGCCGAGCGCGTAACTGATCGGCGGGGTGAAAGAGTAGAAGAAGAGTCGCGCCATGAAGAACGCGACGGCCACGTTCAAGAGCGCGAAGCCGATGGCGGCCAGCGCGCCGCCCACCGCGATCATCGCGATCTTGCTGCCGTAGGCCGCGGCCTCTTCCTTGAGTTCAACCTTCGCCAGCCCGATCTTGGCGTCAACGAGTGTCATCACGTTGTCGCCGAGCCGGCCGAGCATGGCGGGCAGCCCTTCGATGTCCAATGCTTGCGCGTTCTGCGCCGACTGGGCGGGCGCGGCGGCCGTCGCACGTCTCTCTAATTCAGCCATCTCTTAACCCCTCCTCGTTGCCGAAGTAGCACTGTGAGGGTTTCGAGTTTCAGGTGTGTGGCTGAAATGTGCTTTTAATCTGTAACCTGAAACTCGAAACCCCGAAACCGACTTAACGGCGGTTTGAACTCTTGAGGAGCAGCCCGATCAGGAAGCCCGCCGCCGCCGAGATCAAGAGAGCCTGCCCCGGCTTCTCGCGCGCGTAGTTCTTCGCGTCTTCCGCCACCTGTTTGTAGTCCACGTTCTGCAAGTCCTTGAGCTTGTCGCCCGCCACGGAGATTTTGTCGCTCACGTAGTCTTTGGCCGTGGTCGCCGCTTCGGTCAGCTTCTGGCCGTACTCCTGCGCCGTGCCCGCGAGACCTTCCTTCGCCGTGGCCGTGCCCGTGCTCGCGCCGCCCGCGCCGCCCGTCGTCGAGAGCGCGCCGCCGCCGCCGCC
>JAVEDE010000116.1 GCA_030841105.1 Pyrinomonadaceae bacterium | reverse complement strand
CGGGGCTTCGCGTCTCAAACCTGCGCTTGAGCGGTTAAAGGGTCACGGCAGAACTCGTCCCGCAGTTGTCTCGCCGCCTGTCGCGTTGATTAGTCCGGCTAAGTCGCGTTGATCAGGTTGGCAACCTGATCCAAATAAGCGAGCGCCATGTGTATGTTCTGATCGTTACGCACGTAAGCGTCCAACCGTTGCAGGGCTACTTCCAGTGACTTGACCCTGCTTGCCGGCGGCGGCGGGACGGACTCGGCCGCCTCCAGACTGTTGCGCGCCGATTCCAGCGCTAATAACATCTGGTTCACGCTCGTAAGGCGCTGACGCACGTCGTCGGAAAAGTCCAAATTCGTCAAGCCGGTGTAAATGTGACTCAACTCCCGCTGGATCACCTCCAACCCGATGATCTTATTCGTCAGGAATCTGATCGCCTCTTCGTTTGCCATTTAAAATGTTCCTCCTCTGTCGGCTACTTGCTCGTATCCTTGAAGGCCTTGTAGGTCTCCTGCGAATACTTGAGTAATAACTGCGCTTGCTTCTTGCTGTGCGGCGCGAGTGCGAGTTGGCCGAGGTTTTTCTTCACGTCTTCGAGCAGCTTCTTCTGCCGTTCGAGTTTGGCGATTCTCGACTTGAGTTCCTCGCGCGCCTTCTGATCGCTACCGTAGAGTTCCTGCCACAGCTTGTATTCTTCGTCGTGCGTTTCGTGCAGGTAATCCATTAAGTTCGAGAGGCGCGCTTCCGTGTTCGGGTTGAGGCTCATGCTCGTGGCCGCCCGCGCCGTGCGCGAGCGCCGAAAGGCGTCGCCGCTGATCTCGCTGTTTCGCGCGCGCGAGGTCTCGATGGTCGCGAGCTGATCCTTGTAGTACTTCCTCTGCGCCGCGATGTTCTCGTCGATCAGGGTTTCGTCTTCCATGACGGCGGCGCGCAGTTGCAACGCCGCCTGCCGAACTACCTCGTCGTGCTCGCAGCCGGAGACGCACAGGCACAGCAGCCCGGCGAGCAACGTCAGAACATATTTTCTTCTGGTTCTCATCTTTCCCTCCCGGCGAGCACGCCGATGGCAATGGACTGAGCGGCGCGGAAGAAGTTTGCGATCTCCTCCGGCTTCAGCCCGCCCGCGTGATAAGCGGCCAGCCCCTCCAATCCGTGACCCACGAGCATCTCGCGGTTTCTGGTGTTGAGTGCGGAGTGGCGGATCGCGAACAGGTGCTTGTTCGTTCCGGCCTCTATCGTGTCGGCCAGCAGCAGATACTGGTGATACCCGACCAGCGACACGTAGCGGCCGAGCACGTCGAGCAGGTTGCGCAGGTGTTGGGTCGCCCGCAGCGGCTTGCCCACCTCGCCTTCAGCGGCCGTGGCGAGTATCCCGACGGTTTCCAGCACCTGCTGCGACATCATTTGATCCGTCAGCAAAGGTTGCGAGCACAGCGCATCGGCGTAGCATTGCTCGGTGAAGGGGCACGCCGCCCCCGCGGGACACGGCCGGAGATTCCCGTAAATCTGTCCGAAGAGTCCTTTCTTCAAGCGGTTATTCTCATCAACCGAGGCGTCTTGCCAGACGATTTTCAGCCTTCCTTCAATGCGTTCGGCTATTTTCTGGTTCGCCTCGGCCTCTTCGATGTCAAGCCTCAGGCGCTCCACTTTGAACTGCTGTTGGCGCACGCCCAGATCGAGGATGAGCAGTTGTAGCCCCGGCGCGTTGGCGGCCTTCTCTGCCTCATCCAGCCAAGCCCGCACCTCCTGCACGCCCGCCCAAGCGGTTTTCAGGTTTTGGAAGGCGGCCAAGTCCGACAACTTTTTGACCGGCTTGGCCGAAGCCGCCACCGCGTCCCGCACACCTTCCAGCGATTCCTTAAGGTCTTTGAGGCTCTTCTCTTCTGTCTTGAACCCGGCCTCTTTCTTAGCCTTCTCCGCCGTCAACTCATCCGCCCGTTTCTTGGCGTCGGCGAGCGCGCTTTTCATTTCCGTCAAAATCGGGGACGGCAGCTTGCCCTCGTTTGCCTCTAAAATCGTCCGCGCCGCGTTGTAAGTGTCCAGAAAATCCTTCTGAGTCCGATCCACGTCGCTCAGAAATTGCGTCCACGTCTTGACCGGGATGACGTTGATGGCGGCCTGCCTTCTCTGGCGGTTCAGTTCGTACATGTGTTCCAGTGTGGCGGCCTTGATGGCTAGCGTGTTGCTGATCATCGTCTCGAACACGTTGTCGTCGGCTTTGGAAAATTCGGCGAACGCGTCACGCGTCTTCTTCGCCAGTTCCTCGTTCGCCTGATCGTGCAGCCGCACCTGCGCCGGGGCGACGACGGCGAGCAGTAGAAGCAACGCCGCACAGCGGAGGGCGACCCGACAGGCGGGCGATACCGGCGAGGCGAGGGTGGATAACTGGAAGAGATCGCGGGGGAACGTATCCGCCTGCGGTCGTAATGTTAGTCGCATTGTAGATGTCACTCACTTTCGGGGAAATTCCGTCTCGTCTTGCAGTGGGAGTCAGACGGACAGACAGACGGCTTAGTGTCGGGAACTCCTCGCGCATTCAACCGTCTCATCGAGGAGCCTGACCGAACTCACCGGCTCTGCCGCTGACATAATCTTCATCTGACAATGAGGAATCCGCGTGAAACGTTTCATGGCCGGCGCGATATTTCCGCGGCGACCTCTCGGCCGCTTGGGCGCGGGGCGACTTAACGACAACCCGCGCGCCTGAAACTTTACGCCGCCGCTTTCCGTTAGCACACAAGCTTCTGTAAAATGGGCGCGCAACTATTCAACCGCTCGACCGCGAGATTTTCGCGCGAAATTTTCGCCGGAGACGCGCGCCCCCGAACGCTTGAGGAAGCCGTCGCCCGCTGTGTCTCCCGCGCGCATGTTGTGCGGTTGAAGTCTTAACGCTCCGCAAAAGTATTCAAGAGATTTTAGAGCGACGCCCGACCTGCCGGGTCGTGCGTGCTCGAATTTTGCATCCTGTTTGTTTCAAGTTTGGAGGTTCTATGAGAAATCGCGTCCGCCGCTTAAACGTCGCGGCTCTCGGCCTTGCGCTCTCGCTCTCGGCGCTGCTACAGCCCGCGCCCGCCGAGGCGCAAAAAAAGGCAGCCCCGCAGCCGCGCGCCGCCGCCGCGCCGAAGAACAGCTTTAACGTGCCCGTCACTTATTACAAACTGCCGAACGGCTTGAAGGTCGTGCTCTCGCAGGACACGAGTTCGCCCACGGTCGCCATCGCCGTCTATTACCAGATCGGTTTCCGCATCGAGCCGCGCGAGCGCACGGGCTTCGCCCACCTCTTCGAGCACATGATGTTTCAAGGCTCGCAGAACCTCGGCAAGATGGAGTTCATCCGCCTCGTCCAGCAGAACGGCGGCATCATGAACGGCTCGACGCGCTTCGACTTCACCAACTACTTCGAGATCATGCCCGCGCACAAACTGGAGACGGGCTTGTGGGCTGAGGCCGACCGCATGCGCGGCCTGAGCATCACGGAAGAGAACTTGAAGAACCAGCAGGGCGTCGTCGGCAACGAGGTCAAGGTCAACGTCCTGAACGCGCCCTACGGCGGCTTCCCTTGGCTTGACATGCCGCAGTACGCCAACACCAACTGGTACAACGCGCACAACTTCTACGGCGACCTCGAAGACATCGAAGCCGCCAAAATCGAAGAGGTGCAGCAGTTCTTCAAAACTTACTACGCGCCGAACAACGCCGCGCTCGTCATCGTCGGCGACTTCAACGAGCCGGAAGCGCGGCAGATGATTGACAAGTACTTCGCCGCGATCCCTTCGTCGAAACTGCCCGCGCAGCCCGACCTCGCCGAGCCGCGGCAAGAGACCGAGCGCAACGCCGTCAAACAGGACGCGCTCGCCAAGCAGCCCGCGCTCTCGTTCGCCTACCACATGCCGCCGCGCAACACGCCCGAATATTACGCCATGGGCTTGCTCGACCAATTGCTCATGCAGGGGCAGGACAGCCTCTTGAATCAGGAACTCGTCCAGCGCAAGGCTTACACCGATACCGTTGCGGGCGGCACGAACCTGCTCGGCAACATGTACAACTATCAAGGCCCGATGATCTGGCTCGGCTATCTCTTTCACGACGCGAAGACGAAGCCCGAAGAGATCATGTCGGCCGTGGACACCGTGATCAAAAGCGTGCAGGACAAGCCGATTGACCGGCCGACGCTCGACCGCGCTCTCACTAAAGTGCGCTCGAACTTCTACGACGTGCTCGGCCAGTTGAACGGCTTCGGCCGCGCCGACCTGCTCGCCAGCTTCGCGCTCTTCGACGACAACCCGGCGCGCATCAACACGCTCGAAGCGGAGTTTCGCAAGGTGACGCCGCAGGTCATCCAGCGCACGGCGCGCGAATACCTGCGCCCCGGCAACCGCACCGTGTTGAAGATCGTTCCGAAGCCCGCGGGCTAAGGCCGCCTGTCCAAGTAGACTCGAATGGAGATTTTGACATGAACTCGAAAAAGTTTTTCGCCCTCGTCAATGCGGTCGCACTCTCGGCGACGCTCGCGGCCTTCGCGCCACGCGCTGCGGCGCAGAAGCAGCAGCCGCCCGCCGGCGGCACGCCGAAGCCTTTCACGCTGCCGCGCAAAGAAACTTTCACCTTGAAGAACGGCACGCAGGTGACGCTCGTCCCCTACGGCTCGATCCCGAAGGTCACGGTCAGCGCGGTCGTGCTGGCGGGCAACATCAACGAGACGGCCGAGCAGGTGTGGCTGGCCGACCTCCTCGGCGAACTGATGGAGGAGGGGACGACGACGCGCTCCGGCGAAGCCGTGGCGCAAGAGGCGGCGCGCATGGGCGGCAGCCTCTCGATCAACGTCACGCCGGATCAAACTTCGGTCAGCGCCGACGTGCTCTCCGAGTCCGGCCCCGCACTCGTCGCGCTCATCGCCGACGTGTTGCAGCGTCCCGCGCTGCCCGCCTCGGAGTTGGAACGCCTCAAGGCGAATTTCGTCCGCAACCTGAGCATCCAGCGTTCGCAGCCCGGCTCGCTCGCGCAGGAGCGTTTCAGCAAACTGCTCTACGCCGATCACCCCTACGGCCGCATCTTCCCGACCGAGGCGATGATCAAAAACTTCGGGATCGCCGACGTGCAGAAGTTCTACAAAGAGAACTTCGGCGCGGCGCGCACGCACGTCTACGTCGCCGGACGCTTCGACGCCGTCGCCATGCGACGCTCGATCACGCAAGCCTTCGGCGCGTGGGCGCGCGGCACAGACCCCGTGGAGAACATCCCGAAGGCCGTCGCGGTGCGCAAGATTCATTTGATTGACCGCCCCGGTGCGCCGCAGTCCACGCTCTACCTCGGCCTGCCCGTCGTCGATCCGAGCCACAAGGACTTCGTCGCGCTCTCGGTCACCAACTCGCTCTTGGGCGGCTCGTTCGCCTCGCGCATCACCTCGAACATCCGCGAGCAGAAGGGCTACACCTACTCACCCAACAGTTCGATCTCGACGCACTACCGCGACGCCTACTGGGTGCAGGTCGCCGACGTGACGACGGCCGTCACCGGCCCTTCGCTCAAGGAGATTTTCTACGAGATCGAGCGGCTGCAAAAAGAGCCGCCCACAGAGGCCGAGTTGCAGGGCATCAAGAACTACCGCGCGGGCGTCTTCACCATCCAGAACTCCTCGCGTGCAGGGATCATCGGCCAACTCGCCTTCCTCGACCTGCACAAACTGCCCGACACGTACCTGACCAACTACGTGCAGAACGTGCTGGCCGTCACGCCGCAGGACGTGCAGCGCATGGCGCGCCAGTACCTCAAGAGCGAGCAGATGGCGATTGTCGTCGTCGGCGACAAGGCGCAGGTCACAGGCCAACTGACGCCCTACGGCGAAGTCATCAACTAACCCGCGCCGCCCGGCGCACGTCACTCTAAACTGGAAACGGTCGCCCACGACGGGCGACCGTTTCCTTTTTCCCCGCACTCATATTCAGCAAGTTACTTAAACATTCCCACCGCCCCGCGTTATATTTAGGAAGCGCAGTTAAAGTTTCTAACCGGCTTCCGAACATTTCTAACTCGCCGGTTAAAATTTTTAACCGGACGGCGAATCGAACGGCCGCTGCGGTGAGAGCTTGCGGATGGCCGTCGAATAAATCAATCTCGCGCCCGCCGTACTCGCCCGGTGCGCGTCAACCGGCGTAAAACTCGCATCACGTCCGCGTCGTATACTCAACCGACATGACACCCCCGCTAAAGGAAGGATTTATGAAAACTGTTAACCCCCGGACGTTCTCACGACTCAAGAGTTGCGCGCCGCGCGCCTTTGCGCTCATCCTCCTTTTGACGGCGTGCGCCGCGCCCGCCGCCTTCGCGCAGGCGGCGCAGAAGCAGAAGGCCGCGCCGACGGTCAAGCAATACACCATCGAGCAGTTTATGGACACGACCCGCATCACGGGCGCGTCCTTCTCGCCCGACGAGAAACAGGTTCTTTTCGCCAGCAACAAGACGGGCATCTTCAACGTCTACACCGTCGCCGCAGAGGGCGGCACGCCGCAGCAACTCACGCGCTCGACCAAGGAGAGCACCTACGCCGTCTCCTACTTTCCCAACGACTCGCGCATCCTCTACACCTACGACCGCGGCGGCAACGAAAACAGCCACCTCTACGTACTGACGGCCGACGGTAAAGAGCAAGACCTCACGCCCGGCGAAAAAGTGAAAGCCAACTTCCTCGGCTGGAGTTTCGATCTCAAATCCTTTTACTACTCGACGAACGAACGCGACCCGCGTTACTTCGACGTGTTCAAGATGAGCATCGCCGACTTCAAGCCCGCCCTGCTCTTCAAGAACGAAGTCGGCTACGACCTCGGCGACATCTCCAACGACGAAAAACATCTCGCCTTCGTCAAATCCAACACCACCACCGACACGGACATGTATCTCTACAACACCGTGTCGAAGGAGATGAAACATCTCACGCCGCACAAGGGCGAGATTAATTACAGCCCGCAGTCGTTCGACCCCGCCTCGCGTTACCTCTATTACCTGACGGACGAGAACAGTGAGTTCGCGCACGTCGCGCGCTACGATCTGGCGAGCGGCAAAACAGAAGTCGTCGAGCGCGCCCCCTGGGACGTGATGTACACCTACTTTTCGCGCAACGGCAAGTATCGCGTCGTCGCCGTCAATCAGGACGCGCGCACCTTGATCAAGATTTACGATCAGGCCACGGGCAAGCCCGTCGCGCTCCCGCAACTGCCGAACGGCGACATCACCGGCGTCCAAATTTCGCGCAGCGAACGGAAGATGGCCTTCTACCTGAACGGCGACCGCAGCCCGAGCGACCTGCACGTCTACGACTTCTCGACGCGCAAGGTGACGAAACTCACTTCGAGTCTCAACCCGCAGATCAACCCCGGCGATCTCGTCAACTCGGAAGTGATTCGCTACAAATCATTCGACGGCGTGGAAGTGCCCTCGATTCTTTACAAGCCGCACGGGGCGAGCGCGCAGAACAAAGTGCCCGCGCTCGTCTGGGTGCACGGCGGCCCCGGCGGGCAGACGCGCACCGGCTACAGCGCGTTCATGCAGTATCTCGCCAACCACGGCTACGCCATTCTCGGAGTCAACAACCGCGGTTCGAGCGGCTACGGCAAAACCTTCTACGCGTCCGACGACGGCAAGCACGGGCGCGAACC
This sequence comes from Pyrinomonadaceae bacterium, assembly GCA_030841105.1. GTDB lineage: Bacteria > Acidobacteriota > Blastocatellia > Pyrinomonadales > Pyrinomonadaceae > JAIVJZ01. The sequence continues at coordinate 3,269 of JAVEDE010000116.1, read as the reverse complement.
CTTGTGGGATTGCGTCGAGGCGAAGAAGTACCTCGCCTCGCTCGGCTACGTTGACGAGACGAAGATCGGCATCATCGGCGGCTCTTACGGCGGCTACATGGTCTTGGCCGCGCTCGCCTTCAAGCCCGAAGAGTTCGCCGTCGGCGTGGACATCTTCGGCGTCTCGAACTGGGTGCGGACGCTTCAATCCATCCCGCCCTACTGGGAGTCGTTCCGCAAAGCCCTCTACAAAGAGATGGGCGACCCGGCGACCGACCTTGAGAACCTGCGCGCCATCTCGCCGCTCTTCCACACAGACAAGATTCGCCGCCCGCTCATCGTCCTGCAAGGCAAGAACGACCCGCGCGTCATCAAGCCCGAATCCGACGAGATCGTCGAGGCGATCAAGCGCAACGGGGGCACGGTCGAATACATCGTCTTCGACGACGAAGGCCACGGCTTCACCAAGAAGGCCAACGAGATTCGCGCCTACAAATCCATCCTCGATTTTCTCGACAACCATTTGAAGGGGGAGGGCAAGACGGCGTCGGGCAAGTGACTGCAACGGCAGCTAAAAGTAAAGAGGCCACCGCGACGGGTGGCCTCTTTTTAACTTCGACAGTAAGTTCACTTCTTGAGTAAAAATTTTTTACTCAAGAAGTGAAATAGGGTGTACGGGGATCGAACCCGTAGCCTCCGCCTTGAGAGGGCGGCGTGGTAACCAATTCCACCAACACCCCATAAAAAACCTAGCAAAATCAGCATATCACAAGCGCAGAGACTTTCAAAACCGCACCAGATTGTGCTTTCGGTGTCCTTCGCGGTGTCCCTGAAAATGGAGACATACCGAGATGGCAAACCATAAAGGCGGATACACTTATCAAGACGAAAAGGGCGCGTGGTGGGCGCGGATTACGATAAAAGACGAAAGCGGCAAAAGGCGCAATCTAAAACGGCGCGCTAAAGACAAGACCGAAGCGAAGCAAATTTTAAGGAAACTTACGCGCCAGCTGGATGACGAAGGCGAGAAAGTAATCACCGCCGACCAAGTAACATTTGACCAACTTGCCGACTACTATGCTAAACGTTATCTAAAGCCTGCGGAATATCGCGACGAGCGTAAGACCAGCGGCTTACGGTCTTTAGACAGAGCGCAACATGCCGTAGTTATATTCCGGCAGTATTTCGGCGGGCGGAAGTTGCGAAGCATAACCTACGGCGACTTGTACGCATTTAAACAAAGGCGATTAGCTACGCCGACGCAATATACACATCCGCGAACCATCGCCAGCGTAAATCGGGAGTTGGTCGTGTTACGCCGAATCTTAAATATCGCAGTGCGTGAAGGCTACTTAATCAAGTCACCTTTCAATTCTGGCGATTCGTTAATATCTGCCGCCGACGAGAATAAAAGGGAGCGGATACTGAGCCGCGAAGAAGAAATTAGGTTGTTTGCCGCCATTGATGCCGAACCCCGGCGCGAACACCTACGCGGCATCCTGCTTATCGCGTTGGACTGTGCTTTGCGGCGCGGCGAAATCTTCACGCTTTGCTGGTCTGACGTTGACCTTGAACGCCGGACAATCACAGTTAGAGCTTTCAACTGTAAAACTGCCCGCAGTAGAACTGTAGCAATGACGAATCGCGTCTATGAAGATTTACAAGGGCGATGGCTTGATTCTAAGCAGGAGCTAGGAACGCTTGTCTTCGGCATCAGGGTGTCAATCAGAGCGTCGTTCGGTAAGGCGTGTAGGGCGGCAAACATTCAAGACTTTCATTTTCACGATTGCCGCCACACGGCGATTACACGAATGATTCGTGCAGGACTGCCGCCCGTCGAGGTGATGCGTGTCAGCGGACACAGCACCTTAAGCTGTTTGTACCGTTATGCCAACTTAGACAACGATACGGTCTTCCGAGCGGCAGCGGCATTAGACGTTTACAATGCTGAATCAGGGAAGGCGGCATAACCAACTGAAGTGGTTAATTAATAATCCCGTTTGAACCTTCGGCATTGACAGAAATTAATAACCGGTAACACCAGTAACAGCGGTAACAGGCTAGAACACGCTATGGGCGTGCTGTTACCGCTGTTACTGGTGTTACCCGTGCTGCCAGCACCACTTTTCTGAAGATATATCCACAGCTGCGAGCAGCACCGTCACAGACTGACACCGGGAATATAGCGGGAATGGCTGGGTGTGGCGATGGTGACGGTCGTGACGGTATATTGAACTGCTTATCCTGTGTCCTGAATAAGTGTGACTTATATGATTAAAGCTGCTTGATATGGTCTATGAGATATTGCCATTCTTTTACACACCAGTGTACATGTGATATTTCGTGGTAAGTTTCTATATTGCCTCTTATGCGTGGATGGACAATAGGAAACTCGCCATTATCTAAAGCTGAAAAAAACTCCTGATTCAACTGTATGACACGCAAAGTACCGTCTTTCTCTAACCAATGAATAACCCACGTATCATGCTCAGGATAATGTCTTCTCGCGTTTTGAATCTTATCAGGACGTATCCAAAGCGGTGCGTCGAACTTTACGGCTTTAGTTTGCGGCCCAGTTACTTCTAAAAAAATGTTTGAGCCTGATACATGTAAATCTGCTCCGCCTCTTTCTAAACCACGGCTTGCGGCACTTCCCGCCAAATACTCCGTAGACCCCGCACCAAGGCCAACGGTTAAAGTGTCTCGCCCTGTTTCCTCCTTGATTCTTTCTATAATTCGTCGCTCACGTAAATTTGCTTTCTCCCAACTTTGTTGATACTGGTCTTTCCAGAAATTTTCATTGCTCATACAAAGCCTCCTTTGTCTCTGACAGCCTTTAATCATTCCTACGCAGTATATGTATATTATGTATTATGACTGAAACATCCTGTATATTATTAGGTATCCTTACGAAAATATCCCATAGTCTAAGTAGCTATAAGGAGATAAATGATGCCGCCAATTAAAACCCCTTTCATTGAGGGTGGGTATTATCGTGACCGCAAGCAAGGATACACGGTTATTGAAATCAATGATAAGGGGATGAAAATAAAGCTTGACGATGGAAGAACTCTGGCTGTTGATTTAAGTGGTATGGAACTCAGAGCCAGAATCTACACTAATATAACGTGAGTTCGACGTAAGAATTGAAAAGAGAACCCACTTCGGTAAAGATGAAGTTCGCCAAAACTAAACATCGAGCCGAAAGGGATTCTCTCATGGACATTCTACCCCTGTTCTGTGACATAGACGACTTCTGCCTGCTCTTTGAACCGCTCTGGCAACAACGA
>JAVEDE010000099.1 GCA_030841105.1 Pyrinomonadaceae bacterium | reverse complement strand
GTGCGCCCTTGGCCTTGAGCTTCGCAAAACGCTCGCCGTGAAATATCTCTTTATATTTGGCGTAAGCGATCTTCGCGTTCGCCACCGCCGCGCGCCCGAGCATCGCTTCGAGCCGCGCTTTTTCTTCGGGCGACTCGGCGTGCCGCGCTTTGTAATCGAGTTCGGGGTCAATCGCCGAGTCAACGCGCGAGACGAAGAAACTGGCGACCGAGGCGATGTGATCAACCGGCTTGCCTTCGGCGTCGCGTCGTTCGAGCCCGCGGATGAAAGCCTCCGCGACCTGCTCGTAGTTCTCGACCGAGAAGATCATCGTGACGTTGACGTTGATGCCGCGATAGATGGCTTCCTCGATGGCAGGCAAGCCCTCTTGCGCCGCCGGAATCTTGATCATCACGTTCTTGCGGCCGAGCCGTTTGAAAAGACGGTCGGCCTCGTCAATCGTCTCCTGCGTCTTGTAGGCGAAGCCGGGGTTGACTTCGAGACTGATGTAGCCGTCAACGCCGTCGGTCTTGTCGTAGACGGGTTTCAGGATGTCGGCCGCGCGGCCGATGTCCTCGACCACGAGGTCTTCGTAAATCTCGGAGACGCCCTTGCCCGCCTGCACGAGCGCGCGCAGTTGCTCGTCGTAGTCGCCTGAGCCGGTGATGGCCTTCTCGAAAATGGTCGGGTTGGAGGTGACGCCCCGGAGGTCGTCCTCCTCGATCTTCTTCTGGAGGTCGCCGCTGGCGAGCATCGCCCGCCGGATGTTGTCGTACCAGATGGACTGGCCGGTCTTCATGATTTCAACCAGAGTATTACTCATCGCTTCGCTCCTTCGGGGGAGATGCCGGGCGTCAGTCGCGGCAGGCCGTGCCTGCCAGCCCGCACATCCGGCATCTAACGTCTAGCTTTTAAACTTTTCGATTTCGCGTTTCGCCGTGTCCACGACGTTCTCGACCGTGAAGCCGAACTTCTTGGTCAACTCTTTGAGCGGCGCGCTCGCGCCGAAGGTCTTCATGCCGACGATGGCCTCGTTGCTGTTGACGTAGCGACGCCAGCCGAACGTGCCCGCCTGTTCGACGGCCACGCGCGCCTTGACCGCGGGCGGCAGCACGCTCTCCTTGTACGCCTCGTCCTGATGCTCGAAGATTTCCCACGAAGGCATGCTGACGACGCGCGCCTTGACGCCTTCGGCGACGAGTTTCTCGTAAGCCTCGACGCAGAGCGAGACTTCCGTGCCCGTGCCGATCAGGATCACGTCGGGCTGCCCGCCTTCGCCTGAACTGTCGGCCAGCGTGTAGCCGCCGCGTTTGACGCCTTCCGCCGCCGCGTACTTCGTGCGGTCGAGCGTCGCCATCGGTTGGCGGCTCATCACCATCACGGCAGGTTCGTGTCTGAGTTGCATGACAACGCGCCACGCCTCCGCCACTTCGTTGGCGTCGCCGGGGCGCAGGACGATGAGGCCGGGGATGGCGCGCATGCTCGCGAGTTGTTCGATGGGCTGGTGCGTCGGGCCGTCTTCGCCGACGCCGATGGAGTCGTGCGTGAAGATGTGGATGGTCGGGATTTCCATGATCGCAGACAGACGGATCGCGGGGCGCGAGTAATCCGAGAAGATCATGAAGCCCGAACCGTAGGGGCGAATCTTCGAGAGCGAGAGACCGTTCAGGATGGCCGACATGCCGTGCTCGCGGATGCCGAAGTGGAAGTTTTTGCCGCCGTACCAACGCCCTTTCTCCGGGTCGTCTTCGGCGGTGAAATCGCCCGCGCCTTCAAACGTCAGGCGCGTCTTCGTCGAGGGCGCGAGGTCGGCCGCGCCGCCGATGAACCACGGCACGTTCTTCGCAATCGCGTTCAACACTTTGCCCGAAGCGTCGCGCCCGGCCATGCCTTTAGCGTCGGCCGGGAAGACGGGGATGTCTTTGTCCCAACCTTCGGGCAGTTCGCGCTTCTGCATCCTGACGAGTTGCTCGGCCAACTCCGGAAACTCCGCGCGGTAGGCTTCGACTTTGGCGAACCACTCGTCGCGCGCCTGTTTGCCGCGCGCGCCGATGCCCTCTTTGAAATGCTGGCGCACTTCGTCGGGCACTAAGAATTTCTCGTCTTCCGGCCAGCCGTAGTTGCGCTTCGTCAGTTTGATCTCTTCTTCGCCGAGCGGCTCGCCGTGGGCGGCGTGCGTGTCCTGCTTGTTGGGCGCGCCCCACGCGATGTGGCTGTCAACGATGATGAGCGTCGGGCGATCCTGCTCTTTGCGTGCGACGGCGAAGGCGCGTTTGAGGGTTTCGAGGTCGTTGGCGTCGCCGACGCGCGTGACGTTCCAGCCGTAGCCGATGAAGCGCGTCGCCACGTCTTCGGAGAACGCCCAGGAGGTGTTGCCCTCAATCGTGATCTTGTTGTTGTCGTAAATCCAGCAGAGGTTGTCGAGTTTGAGATGGGCGGCGAGGGACGCGGCCTCGTGCGAGATGCCTTCCATCATGCAGCCGTCGCCGCACAGGGCGTAGACGTTGTAGTCGAACATCTCGAAGCCGGGGCGGTTAAAATATGCCGCCTGCCACTTCGAGGCGATCGCCATGCCGACGCTCGTCGCGATGCCCTGCCCCAGAGGCCCGGTGGTCGTTTCGATGCCGGACGTCCAGCGGTATTCGGGGTGGCCGGGGCAGCGGCTGTCGAGTTGGCGAAAGCTCTTGATGTCGTCGAGTTCGACCGAGGGCTTGCCCGTCGTCTCGTACTTCGCGTTGACGGCCTTGACGCCCGTCAGGTGGAGCATCGAGTAGAGCAGCATCGAGGCGTGACCCATCGAGAGCACGAAACGGTCGCGGTTCGGCCAGATGGGGTCGGCCGGGTCGAAGCGCATGATCTCGTTCCAGAGGAGGTAGGCGACGGGAGCCATCGCCATCGGCGTGCCGGGGTGGCCTGAGTTGGCCGCCTGCACGGCGTCCATCGAGAGCGTGCGAATGGTGTTGATGCTAAGGGTGTCGAGTTGCTGTTCGGCGGTCGTCTTAACCCCGGAGGTTGCTTCCATTTGTTGCTGACTCCTTGCAGATTTGTTCTACCGTCTGTCCTTGCGAGGGAAGAGGCGCAAACGTACAAAGTTGTAGCAGTTGTAAGCGGAAAGAACGTTTACTCGTGCGTGACCATGAGAGCGAAAAACGCTTGAACGAAGATTGTTATCAGAGATCGAAATTGGAAACCGCGGGGTCAGTGCGGGCTGAAAGCCCGACCCGAAATCAGGATGAAAGAGCAGGACGCGAAAAAGACTTGGTGTCGTCCGATGAAGCGGCGGGATACTAACACGTTCTCGTATAAACGTCTACGAACTTCTTCAAACGCCCCCGAATCCAACCCCGGTTCAGCCCTCACCTCTGCTTTTCCAGCAACTCGCCGCGCTCGTAAGCGAGGATGAGACGTTCGAGCGCGTCCGCGCGGCGACGGATAATTTCGCCCTCCTCCGTGTCGGCGACGAGGCGCGGGCGTTCGTGCGCGCGGATGGTGGAGACCTTCGGCACGATGTCCGCCCCGGCCGTGATGGCGTCGAAGATTGACTCGAAGTGATGGTGCTCGGCCAGCGCGACGCGCTCGGGCGCGATGATCAAAGTGTAGCCGCGATCCCCGTAGGCTTCGGAGAACGCGCCGTCAATCGTGACGGCGTTCCCGCCGTCCTTGACCGGCGCTTCACCCTTCTCCACCTTGACGGGCACGTGGCCGTTGACGATCAGCGCGTCCTCCGCGATGCCGAAATCCGCGGCCACACGACGGCAGAACTCCGCCTCGTGGATCAACTTGAAGTAAGTGTTCTTGTGTTCCTTGCGCGCCTCTTTGTCCTCGACGAAATAGCTCTCGAAGGTTGCCATGCGATCTTTGCCGAAGAGCGGCGAACGCGCGCCCGTCCAGAGATACCAGAGCCAGTCGGCCTCGTCGCCCGCCGTCTCCGCGCCCGCGCTCATCGCCCGGCGCACCACCGTATCGAGCGCGTCGAACAACTCGCGCCCCGCGCACTCGCGCCCGTCCACCGCAAGCGACAGAAACTCGCCGCGCTCGTCCACCGGCACGCAGCCGTGAAAGATGAGAGCCTGATCGCGCCTGAGCCACGTCGCGCCGCGCCGCGTGACGTAAGACATCTGCTCCCACAGACGCGAACTCGCCACGAACGACTGCCGCAGCCGATCCATGCACGCTCGCTCTTCCGCCGAGAGCGTGTAGGGGTCTGCGGGGTCGAGTGTGGGCAGGTGCGTGTCGAGCAGCGTGTGCGTGCGGCCGTCAATTTCGACCGTGCCACTCTTCGCGTCAATCCGGTGCAGCAGGTTGCGCTGCTCCATGTCCCATTCGGGATGGCGGCGGATCGTCTGCCCTTCGAGTTTGAACTGGATGACGGCAATCGCCTTCTGCATCCGCGCCATCAGCAGGTCGTCGCGCAAGCCCGTCCCCTTCGCCTTGAAACGTTCGCACGGGTCGTCTGCGTAGACGGTGCGGGCGAGGCGTTCGAGCGGCGCGATGATCAGCCCGTAGCCTTCTTCGAGTTGCGACAGCCGACGGTAGCGCAACGAGACGCGGAGCACCGTAGCGATCAGGGCTTCCTGCCCCAAGCACGCGCCCATCCACAGCACGTCATGGTTGCCCCACGTGAACGAGACGTTCGGCTGCTCCGACAGGTAATCAATCACCTTGTCTATCCGCGGCCCCCGGTCGCCGAGGTCGCCCGCCACGATGATCTCCGACACAGACAAATTACGCACCAGACGCGAGGCGGCGCGCACGGCCTGCAAATCTTTGTTGTGGGCGGCGAGCGCGTCAATCATCGCATCCACGTAGACGTGCTCGCGCCCGCTCAGCGGCTCGTCGCGCAGTTCCTCGAACAGTTCGGCGTACTCTGCGGGCATCAGCGCGTTCACCTGCCGGTGGCGACACCCGCGCGCCAGTTCGCGTACGATCTCGAACTGGCGTCGGAGCATGCGGCGCACCCACTCGCGCCGCGCCGCGCGGTCGTTCATCTCCCCGTGCAGGTGCTCCATCAACTCGCGCGGGTAATAGAGGACGGCCAGCAACTCCTGCTGCTCGGTGCTGTCCAGCCTGCCGTCGAAGAGTTTGGCGACGAGCGAACGCAAACTGCCGGAAGCGTTGTTGATGATGTGACGCAGTTTCTTGTACTCGCCGTGGACATCGCTGACGACGTGGACGACGCCTTTCGGCAGAGACAAAGCGGCGCGCAGGGCGGCGGCTTCGGCCAGCGCGGCGTCGGCCGTCGGGTAGTTCTGCGAAAGCGCGTGGAGGAGAGTTGAATCCTCGAATTGATGAAGGCCGGGCAAGATGCTGCTCCTCATGCGTCGGAGTGGTTTTAAGTTGCCGGAGTCGGGCGAAGCGGCGGGATACTAGCACAGCGGCAAGTCTAAATCTATAGCGTCAACTTTTCCGGCGGGCGGCAAAAACGCGAGAGGCCGGAACATTCAGTTCCGGCCTCTCGCGTTAAAATTTAAGACTTCGAGTTTGCGCAGACGACTGCCGTTCAGTTGGCCGCTGCTTCCGGGTTCTGGAAGAAACTCTCGTCCATCTTGATGCCGTAGGTGACGGTTTGCACGCGCGCCTCCTGCACTTGCCGGTCGTCTTTGTAGAGGACGGAGCGGAACGGGACGAGCGTGTTCTGCGAATAGCGGTAGTCGTGGTACGTGCGGCGATACTTGCTCGGCGCGCCGCCTTCGGGCGGCGTCTCCTCGTATTCGAGCCAGAGGACGCGCGCGGTCTTGCGAACGTCTGTGTTCGCGCTGATGTAGTAACGCGTGCGGCTCTTGTCCTTGTCGGTCAGGTCAAGCACCCAGAGGTCGAGTCCCTTCAACTTCTCTTTGCCGACGAAGGTGATGGTCGAGTTGTTCTCTTTGTAACGAAGCAGCGCGTCAATGCCGTGCTGCGTCTGCGAGAGAAACTCGGCGGTCGCGTCCTGCTTCGGCGTGAAGGCCGTGCCGTTGATGATGCCCCAGACGCGCCCCTCGTTGAAGACGAGCGCATACTCCATCGTGGGCATCTTCTGATCGAGTCGAACTTTGTCCTTGCCCGCCGTCTCGCCGCGCACGAAACGCTGCTCGTAGCTCGCCTCTTCGACGCGCCCGTCGTCGGCCGTGCGAGTCACCTTCCCGCGCTCGACGCCGTTGCGGCGAATCTGCGTGAGCGTCGCCCGCCCGCCGCCGCCGCCGTAGACGATGATGACCGTCTCGGCCACCTGCTCGGCCGTCGGCATCTTGGCATCCTTGCCCGTGACGGGTTGGAGTTTTTTATCCACCTTCAACTCCGGCGTCGGGGTAGGCACGGCGGGTTGCGTGGTCTGCGGGGCTTGCGGGGTGGTGGGAGTTTGGGCGAACAGGGGGCGCGAGAGGCCGGCCGCGCCGACGAGCACGATTGCCAGCGCGAATAAATTAAAGCGTCGCAACACCGGTAACATCTCCTTAAAAACTTTTAACTAAAAAACCTTCGGGAGTGAAGGACGGAAAATCAAGCGGCGAATTGTAACATAGAAGCCGTCGGCCGTAAGGCGTCGCCGCGCGCCGCGTCCGGATCAAACACACGTATTGATGCCGGAAACGTGCCGGACGGATGCCCGCCGCCGGTGATTGACAACACGGCGACGGGGCATGTAGAGTGCACGGTTTTCATGAGCGCGTGATCGGCCGCAGGCGTCAGCAACGTTAAAGACACTTGAGTCCCCGCACGTCACCCCCGAAATTTTTGAAAGGATATTAAAAAAGTGAAGAAGACTGTAGGTATTTTAGTCGGCCGCGAGAAGACGTTTCCGCAGGCGTTGATTGACCGGATTAACGAGCGCGGCGGGGGCGAGGTGGTCGCCGAGTACGTCAAAGTCGGCGGCGTCAGCCTCGACGAGCCGCGCCGCTACGACATCATCATTGACCGCATCTCGCACGAAGTCCCCTTCTATCGTGCGTTCCTCAAGCGCGCCGCGCTCGAAGGCACGCAGATCATCAACAACCCGTTCTGGTGGTCGGCCGACGATAAATTTTTCAACTTCTCGCTCGCCACGAAACTCGGCGTCGCCATCCCGAAGACCATGCTCCTGCCGCAGAAGGATTACATCGAAGGCATCACGGGCGAGTCTTTGCGCAACCTCGAATTCCCGCTCGACTGGCAGGGCATCGTGGATCACGTCGGCATGCCCGCCATCATCAAGCCCTTCGACGGCGGCGGCTGGAAGAACGTCTCGCGCGTCAACTCGATTGAGGAACTCTGGGAGGTCTACGACACGACCGGCACGCTCTGCATGACGCTGCAAGAGTTCGTCGCCTTCGACCAGTTCGTGCGCTGCTACTGCATCGGGCAGGAAGAAGTGATGATCATGCCCTACGATCCGACCAAGGCTTATCTCTCCGGCGAGCAGTACATCCAAAACCCGAACTACCTGTCGGCCGAACTGGCCGAGCGCGTGACGAACGACGTGCGCACGCTCTGCCGCGCGCTCGGTTACGACATCAACACGGTCGAGTTCGCCATCAAAGACGGCATCCCCTACGCGATTGACTTCATGAACCCCGCGCCCGACGCCGAACTCGCGTCCGTCGGCGAGTTCTATCACAACTGGGTGACGGACAACGTCGTCAACCTCGTCTTCAAACGTCTCGCCGAGCCGCAGACCGAAGTTCATTACCGCTGGGACGCGATGCTGAACCCGCGCCCCATCGAGTCGTCGGCGACGCAGGCTTTGTCGGCCGCAGCCTCGGCCGCGCAACAGTCGGTCTCGGCGATCATCCCGGAATCGGGGCGCGAGATCGCCTCCGACATCGCGGCGGGCGTCACAGACTTGGTCGAGGGCGCGGCCAACGCCGTCTCTAACCTTCTCGGCAAGAGCGGCGACGCAGCTTCAACGGGCGACTCGCCCATCAATAATTCGAGCGCGACTTCCGCCACGACGCCGAAGTCCGCCAAGACGCCGCGCAAGGCCGCGTCGAAATCCGCGTCGCCGCGCACGAAGAAGCCGACGCCCGAAGTTTAACTCGCGCACTTCCACGGACAGCTTTGAATGGACTCGAAAATGAGAGACGGTCGCACCGTAATGCGACCGTCTCTTAGTTTGTCCTCATCCGGCATAAGGGCGCGCGAACGCGCGTCACTTCAGTTAGCTACTTTTGCATCCAGGTTAAAAACATGAAGGAAATTTACGTGAGCACCGACGTGGAAACCGACGGGCCGATCCCCGGCCCTCACTCCATGCTCAGTTTCGGCTCCGCCGCTTACCTCGCCGACAAGACCCTGATCGGCACTTTCACCGCCAACCTCGAAACGCTCCCCGGCGCGAGCGGCTACCCTGAGACGATGGAGTGGTGGAAGACGCAGCCGGAGGCTTGGGCGGCCTGCCGCGTAGATTTACAGTCGCCCGCCGAGGCGATGAAAAACTACGTCGTGTGGCTCAAGTCTCTGCCCGGCCGACCCGTCTTCGTGGCCTACCCGGTCGTCTTCGATTACATGTTCGTGCAGTGGTATCTGCACAAGTTCGCGGGCGAGAGTCCGTTCTCCTTCATCGGCCTCGACATCAAATCCTACGCGATGGCGATCCTCAAAAAAGACTTTCGCCACACGGTCAAATCGAACATGCCACGGCACTGGTTCGACGACCTCCCGCACACGCACAAAGCCCTCGAAGACGCCATCGAACAGGGCGCGCTCTTCTGCAACATACTGGCGGAGAACACTAAATAAGGGGAAAGGGTAAGGGGTAAGGGGGAAAGGTGAAGACGGAAAGCCTGAGTGCGCCCTGTCTTCCCTTTTCCCCTTACCCTTTCCCCTTTACCCTCTCGCCTTCCCCCTGCGTTTCGCGTGGCCGAGCAACACGTCGGCGATGGCGGCCGAGATGGGCAGCCCCGGATGGCGTTCGAGCCAGAAGAATTCGCCGACGGGGTTGACTTCGAGAAAGACGTGGCGACCTTCGGGCGTCACGATAAGATCGGCCGCGCCGTAGTTCAACTCGAAGTAGTCCATCAAGCGCAGCAGTTTTTCCTCTACCTCCGGCGGCAGCGTGTAAGGCTGCCACGCGACCGCCAGCCGCGCGCCGTCGCGTCGCCAATCGTGCGCGGCGCGCGCGGACGTCTGCGAGTCAATCGCCGCGGCCAGCACGCGCTCGCCGACGATGGTGACGCGCAGTTCCAGACGCTTCGACACCTGTTCCTGAAAAGTCATCGGGCACAGACGCAGCCCTTCCAGATCGCTCAAATCTTCCTTTGTCACCGCGTTCGTGAAGACGACTTTCTCCGCGCCCTCTTCGTAGATGGCGAAGGACGAGAGCATCTTCGTGATCATCCCGCCCTTGCAGGTGGCGGCTAAGGCGCGCACGGCCGCGGGGTCGTTGGTGATGAGCGTGCGCGGCGTGTCCAGCCCCGCGGCGCGCGCGATCTGAATTTGCAACTGCTTGTTTTCGGCGCGACGGATTAAATGCTCTGCATCCATGCGGAACGCGTCGAGGCTGGCGATCATCCCCATGACGGTCGCGCGCGACTCGCCGAGCGCAGCATGGCGAAACTGCGCGTCCATCCCGGCGGGCAGTTGGCCGCCGACGTTCAAACGCCTGTGCCAGACGGCCGACACGTCGCGCAGGTCGAGCGTGTGGCCGTCGGCGGCGAGCGAAAGTTGTTCGGGAGTTTCGCCGTAACGTGCGACGAGTTGAACTTCGGTCGGGAATCTGTCCGTGTCGAAGCGAAACGAACTGCCGCCGCGTTGCGCGATGGACTCGGCGACGAGTTCGACGCTTTCGTTGTCGCCGCTGTGCGTGATGATGAGGACGGTCATAGAGTTTAATCGAGCAACGCGTCGGCGATGGCTTCCGAGATGGGGAGTTGAAGATCGCGTTCGAGCATGCCCCACTCGCCGCCGGGATTGATTTCGAGAAAGACGTGTCGGCCGTCGGGCGTGCGGATGATGTCTATCGCGCCGTAAAGGAGTTGCAGCCTGCGCATCAACGCGGTGAGTTGCGCCTTGAGTTGCGGCGGGATGTCGTCGCGCCGCCACTCGCATTCTCCGGGCGCGGCGCGTCGCCAATCAACTCGCCCGCCGTTGGTGCGGCTCGCGTCGAGCGCGCCGACGAAGAATTTCCCGGCGACGTAGACGACGCGCAGTTCGAGCGACTTCGGGATGCGCTCCTGAAACACCATCGGACTGTGACGAAGCCCGCCCGCGTCTTCCAGATCGCCCGCGCCGATCTCGTTCGTGTAGACGAAAGCAGAATCCGCGCCCATGCCGTAAGAGATCGGCGCAAGCAGTTTCGCAACGAGCGCGCCGCCGCTCTCTCGAAAGAACTCACGCGCGCGCGCCGCGTCGTTCGTCAGGAGCGTGCGCGGGATCGGCAAGCCCGCATCCGAGGCGAGGCGCAGTTGCAGGAGTTTGTTCTCGGCCTCGTCTTCGCGTTCGCGGTCGTTCAGCCAGCGCGCGCCGTGCAGCCCGTCGAGAAACGCCCGCAGCGCGGCGACACTCTCGCGCAGGCACATCTGTCGAAACTTCGGGTCGAGGTTTTCGTCCAACTCCGGCAGCCAAACTTTACGCGCCCAGACGGCGCGCACCTGCCCGGCGTCGCACGACGCCGCGCCGTCTTCGATGGTGTGGCGGAACGCCCCCGCGCCGTCGAGACGCGCGGCGAGTCGCACCTCGCGCGGGAAACGATCCGTGTCGAAGCGAAAAGTTTTCGCGCCGCGCCGCGCGAGTGCGTCGGCGACGCGATCCACCGTGTAGTAGTCGCCGCTGTGCGTGAGCAGCAAGACTGTGTCGCGCTCCGGCTCGGTCGTCATACGAAGAAGAAGTTGCGGGAGATGTCCGGGAAGTTTTTCAAATCAGGCGAGAAGGGCATCCCGCGCGGGATGCCCTTCTCGCCTGTTGCGCTCTTGCGAGAGAGCGTCGTGTTTAGTGTTTAGAGTTTCGACTCACGTCAAGTCGTGTGCGGCGAGCGCGCAACTCGGCCGCTCTGAACTTCGGAGTTACGAGAGCGGCGCACGCCGCACGCGCCCTTCAGACATGAGACAAGGGCTTCCCATCTTCGTCACGGTCGGAGGGGTATTTCAGAGTCATGAACGTGGCCTCGTCGTTCGCCGCGCCCGGTGTGGCTTCGGCGTGCTGGCCTTCGAGGAAGCGCGCGAAGAATGGGGTTTCGCTGGCCTTAGGTGTGTCGTCGTGCGAGGTGTCGGGGTTGGTTTTCTCTTGCTGTTTCATGCTGGGGTCTCCTTATTTAGTCAAAGCGAGGCCGGGGAAAGGCACGTAGTTCTATTACAAAGGGCGAGGCGGGTCAATGACAATTACGCGACGATCCGGCGAAAGGTTTCAACTCAGGAAGTCGCGCTCATGGCGTAGCGGCCGAGTTTGAGTTGAAGGCCGCGCCGCGTGATGCCGAGTTCGCGCGCGGCGCGTGAGATGTTGCCTTTGTGACGGCGCAGGGCGTCGGCGATCATGCGGCGTTCGAGGTCTTCCACGGCTTCGGGGAGCGAGAGATTTTCCTCCGCGTGCTGAGTTGGCGAACCGAACGCGGCGAGGTTCGTGTTCGTCGTTGAGACGGGCGCGGAGGTGCGTTTGAGTTCGGGCGAGAGATGGTCGGGCGTGATCAAAGTGCCGTCTTCGGCGCGCGCGACGATGCGCTGAATCTCGTTGCACAACTGGCGGACGTTGCCCGGCCAGTCGCAGACCATCAGGAGGTCTATCGTCTGAGGCGTGATCTGTATGTCGCGGCGGTTGAACTTCGCAGAGTAGTGGTTGATGTAGTAGTTGACGATGGTCGGAATTTCGGAGCGGCGTTCGCACAGCGGGGGGACGCGCAGGCGGATGACGTTGAGACGGTAGTACAAGTCTTCGCGGAAGCGACCTTCGGCGACCATCTTTTCTAGGTCGCTGTTGGTGGCGGCGATGATTCTCACGTCCACCTTCGCCGGACGTTGCTCGCCGAGTGGTTGTATCTCGCCCTCTTGTAGAAAACGCAACAGCTTCGGCTGCACGTCCAGCGGCAAATCTCCGATCTCATCGAGGAAGAGCGTCCCGCCTGCCGCCGAGCGGA